>JBAXTN010000019.1:0-42989 GCA_037130175.1 bacterium
AGCAGCCCCCCCTTCGGCGACAACATCCAGGTACGTGGCAATCTGAACAACTCCCGCCTTCAGTTTGAGCAGAAAAAAACCGGCAACGTCGCCTTCCTCGGCGGGTCGATCACCGAGGCGGCCGGCTATCGGCCGATGGTTGAGGCGATCCTCAAAAAGCGTTTCCCCAACACCGCTTTCACCTTCACCAACGCCGGCATCGGTTCCACCTGTTCCCATACCGGCGCGTTCCGTCTTGAGCGGGATGTCCTGCAGCATGGGATCCTCGATTTGCTGTTCGTGGAGTTCGCCGTCAATGATGATCAGGATGGACACCTCAGTCGGACTGATGCCATCCGCGGGATGGAGGGCGTCATCCGTCATGCCCGGCTGCAAAATCCCAACATGGATATCGTCATGACGTTCATGGTGAATGGACACATCATCAGTATGCTTCAAAAAGGGGAGCAGCCGGTCTCCATCGCCGCCCACGATGAGGTCGCCAAGCATTACCAGGTGCCGACCATCAACGTGGCCAAGGAAATGACGGCCGAGATCGCCGCCGGAACCATGACCTTTGAACAATATGGCGGCGTCCATCCCGGCCCGGTTGGTCAGGCGCTGATCGCCCGGATGATGGATGAACTCTTCAGCCGCGTCTGGACCGCGCCGCTGCCGGCGACCGCCCACACCGTCGCGCAGGTGATGCCTGAAAAACCCCTCGATCCATCGAGCTATTTTTCCGGTCATTTCCTGGATGTGCAACAAGCGAAAGCCAGCAAAGAATGGACGTATGGAATCCCCGATTTCAACACCCTTCCTGGCAAGATGTCGCCGCGGTGGAAATCCGTTCCGATGCTTTCTGCCGCCGAACCGGGAGCCGAACTCACCGTGGACTTTGAAGGAACCGCCATCGGCGCGTTCGTCCTGGCTGGACCTGACGCCGGCATCGTCGAAGTGAGTGTGGATGGAGAGCCCGCCCGTCCCATCAATCTATTCGGTTCCTACAGCGGTGGGTATCAGTATCCGTGGACCGTCATGCTGGGAACCGACTTGAAGCCGGGCAAGCATCGGGTGGTCCTGCGGATATCAGACAAAACCAGCAAGACCGGCCATACCATGCGCATTATGGAGTTCTGTGTGAATTAATTCCTTTCTGAGTTCACGCAGCGCACGAACAAGCCCAAGCACCTGACTCAATTCCTTGGGATGTTGCTGGGAATTATCTGGAATCAGTAACCGTCGCGATTGGTTCTCACGTAAGGGGAGGTTGGTTCCTCCTCCAGTTCGAAGGGGATTGGTTGTAAGCCTTCTTGAAGGCGGAGGAGAGATGAAAGGCGGAGCTGAAGCCGATTCGTGAGGCGATTTCCTCAAGCTTTTCATTACCGGCGGCAAGCAGTCGGCGTGCCCTTTGCAGCCTCATCTGCAGAACATACTGCCACGGGGAAAGTCCCGTCTGTTTGCGGAAGGATCTGCGGAAGCTGGAATAGGAAACGCCAAGCTTGCGGGCTACCTCCTGCATGTCGAGCGCTTCGGTATGATGTTCAGCAAGATAGCGTTCCGCCCGTAGAATGATACGGCTCTGGGATTCCTTGGAGGGTTTCTCATGCTTCCCCTTGGCCATCAGGGCGAGGCAACGGAGGGCTTCCGCTGCGAGTTCTGGCCTGGTGCTCTCGGAATCATCTGCCAAGGAATGAATGCGGTTCATGGCATCTTCGAGGCCCGGGATCTCCGCCGGGACGCGGATGATTTTTTGAGAAAGAAACAATTCATCCGTGATCAGACCATCTGCCAGCGGCCCGCGGATCTCGACCCAGCTTTCCTGCCAACCCGTCGAGGGATCGGGACGATAGCGGTGCCATGTGCCCGGCAGCAGAAGGAAGGTCATGCCCGCCCCGACCATCCTCTTTCCGGATTCTTTGGTTTCCAGCCATCCTTTACCGGCAGTAATCAGAACGATCTGAAGGGCATCCAGGATGCGCCCCTTTTTCCAGTCAAAGTGATGATCAGGGGGGTGTCCTCCCGGGGGATAGGGATGCCCGGGTTGAAGAGTCGCGATTCCTGAGGCCGTGACCCATAACCCCCATTTTTCCAAGGAAGTGGCATCAGGATAGTAGCGGGCATAGTCTCTCATCTTAGTGATCATTTTCTGTATGAAAATGATCATAAACTCCATTCCAAAAAGCATGCCAGTTGGTACTTTTACTGAATGAAATACCCCCCTGAAGTCCGCATAGGACTTGCCGGCATAGGTCTTGATACATATTGGGCCCAGTTTCCGGGACTAAAAGAACGCCTGGAGTGCTACTTGACCCGCATCGAAAAAAGAATCGCCGATTTGGTGCATGGAAAGGTGCAGATTGTGAATATGGGTCTGGTCGACTCACCAGAGTGTGCCTTGGAGGCCGGTCACGAGTTGCGCCGCGCCGATGTCGATCTTCTGCTCATCCATGCCGCCACCTACGCACTCTCTTCTACGGTGCTGCCGATGGTGCGCCGGGCCAAGGTGCCCGTTCTGATCCTGAATCTCTCGCCAGAGGCGGCGCTCGACTATGCCTCCTTCAACGCCATGGGTGATCGCACCAAGATGACCGGCGAGTGGTTGTCCCACTGCGGGTCGTGTCCCGTTCCCGAGATCGCCAATGTCTTGACGAGAGCACGCATTCCGTTCCATCAGGTTACAGGTCGCCTCGAGGATGACCCCGAGTGCTGGGATGAAATCGGTGAGTGGATCGATGCGGCCCGCGTGGTGTACGGAATGGAGCACAACAGGCTCGGTGTCATGGGGCACTACTACAACGGGATGCTCGACATTTATTCCGATCTCACGCTCCAGAGCGCCGTCTTCGGTACGCACCTAGAGATCCTAGAAGTTGAGGAACTCAGCGCCCTGAGACGGGGCGTGACCGACGCTGAGGTGGCGGATCGCGTGGCGGAGTTTCGCCGCGAGTTCGACGTCCGGGAGGATTGCTCCGAAAAGGAGTTGCTGCGCGCCGCGCGAACCTCCGTGGCCCTCGATCGCCTGCTCCGGGAAAAGCGACTCGGTTCGCTCGCCTACTACCACATGGGAACTGGCATCCCTGAGAATGAGGATGCGATCAGTTCCATTATCCTTGGCAACTCCCTCCTCACCGCACGCGGGGTTCCCGTTGCTGGGGAACTCGAGATCAAGAATGTCCAGGCCATGAAAATCATGGATCTGCTGGGTGCGGGCGGATCCTTCACCGAGTATTACGCCGTCGACTGGAACGACGACGTGGTGCTGATGGGCCACGACGGCCCGGGGCATATCGCCATCGCGCAGGGCAAGACCCGCGTCCGCCCCCTCGAGGTCTTTCACGGTAAGGTCGGCAGCGGCCTCTCCGTGGAGATGTCGGTTAAACATGGCCCCGTCACCCTACTCAGCGTCGTCGAGACGGCCGACAGCAGGATCAAGCTTCTCGTCGCGGAAGGGGAATCCGTTCCCGGTCCGATTCTCGAAATTGGCAACACCAACAGCCGGTACCGGTTCCCGATCGGCGCCCGCCGGTTCATGAACGACTGGAATGCCCAGGGACCCGCCCATCATTGCGCGGTCGGCGTGGGCCATCTTGGCGGCAAGATTGAGAAGATCAGCCAATTGCTCGGGATCGAGATGCAGAAGGTCTGCTGATGCCACGCCCTTTCTCCACAAAAGAACCCCCATGAAGATACCACCCCTCGCCACGCTCCTTGCCCTGATGGCCCTTGCTACCTGCTGTGCCGAGGGAGCGGAGAGTTTCCTGAAAAGCACGACAAACCGGCCCGCATCCGCAATTGCCGGACCCCTCCCGCAAGTGGCACCGCAGCTGACGCAGTGTCTGAAGATCGTGCAGGATCCGATCGGCATAACCCTCCAGTCGACGTTTGTTTGGGCCGATCTTCCCGCCGATCAGCAGGGGGTGGCTTTAGGCTTCAGAAAGACGTTCGACTTGGCCGCAAAGCCTGACTTCGCGGGGTTCCATCTCTTCGCTGATGCCCGTTACATCCTCTGGGTGAACGGTACCTATGTCGATCGCGGGCCTGCGCGTTTTCAGCCCAACGGGCCCGAATATGACACGATCGACATCACCCGATTCCTCAAACCGGGAAAGAACGTCGTGGCGTTGCTCGTGGCGGGCAATATTTCCGGCGGCAAGGTGATGCGTCATCGGCCGGGATTGACCGCTTCACTTGAGGTGGACGGTAAAGCCCTCTGGGGCACAGACGCCGGGTGGCGGTGGAGCGACCGCACGCGCTTCCGCCTCATCAAGGCAAGTTGGCCCAATCTCTGGGAAGCCGATGTTGATGCCAGGGTGGAGGACGGCGACTGGACGATGGCGGAATACAAGGATGAGGGTTGGCAAAGCGTTCTTCCGATCTCCGGAGCGGAGTGGGGGCCGCTCACTGCCCGCCGGATCCCGATGCTCAGGGAGCAGGAGATACCCTTCACTCTTTCGGAAGGAAAGGCCCTGCCCGTTACCTTGAAGGATGGTGAAAAACTGGAAGTCACCACTTCGAGGATCGTCCAGGCTTACCCGGTGATCGCGTTCACCGCGGACGTTGGAACCGAACTCATCATCGAACCTTACGGAGTTCATTACATTGCCAAGGATGGTCCCCAAACCCACTTCACCATCGACACTCGCGGCATCACGAACGTGTCAGTCGCCGTCACCAAGGGGATGGCCACCATCACCGGCCTGAAGTTGCTCGAGCGGCTCTATCCCTACGAGCGGCTGGCATCCTTCCAATCTGACGATCCTTTTCTGAACCGCCTCTGGGTGATGTGCGCCCGATCCTGCGAAGTGCTGAGCGAGGATTCCTACGTCGACTGCGCAGACAGGGAACGCGTCGAGTGGATGGATGACACACCGCCCGGATACGACATCACCCGCACTGCCATGGCCGGGCCCGCCGGGCCTGATGGAAAGAAGATATATGGCGATCCTAGGCTCCTGGGAGAACTGATCCGCCGCACGGCGCTCACGCTGCAACCCGAGGGCTGGGTCAAGGCACACACCTGCTCCGACCGCTATGACATTCATGCAAAAATGGAGGATCGCGCCTGCGACTGGGTGGAGGGAATTCGGCTCTATCACGAAGCCACCGGGGACGCGGGTCTGGTCCGTGAGATCTGGCCGGCAGTGAAGGCACAAATGGATTATTTTCTGGTCAGGCGCACCGCGAAGGGACTGGTCTCCGCGCGAGACTGGGTGGTCTGGAAGAACCCCACGGGATACCTTATCGGGCAGGCAACGCCGCTCAACTGCTTTATCTGCCGTGCTTTGGCCGATGCTTCCCGCCTCGCCAAAATAGCCGGGGATGATCGGGCGTCGGAACGCTATGCAACGGCTTCAACTGAACTCAAGGGTGCCATCAATCGTGAACTATGGGATGAGCGCAGCGGTTCCTACTTCGGTGGATACTTCGACGCCCGCGAGATCTCGGAAAACAAGACCTCAAAGATCGCCTTCAAGTCCAAGGATCCTCTGGAAAGCCGATTGAAGGACGGCTACTTCGCGCCCACTCTTGAGGCGAACGTGTTCGCTCTCGACCGGGGTATCGTTCCCGAGGAGCGAAGGAAAAGGGTGATCGACGCGGTGCTTGCCGATGTCAAGGAGAGGAGAAACGTCGGAGGAGGAATCATGACCGCCTATTACCTGTTCAAGCAGCTCTATGCACTCGATCAACCTGAGCAGGACTTGCTGGTGCTCGATCTGATGCGGAAAAGATTTCCGGGGATGGTGGACTCCCCCATGCAGTGTTCCTGGGAGGGCTACGGAGGCGGATCCAAAGCCCATATATACGGCATGTATCCCGGATATTTCCTAAGCGCCTATGTGCTGGGTGTCCGTCGCGATGCCCCGGTGGCAGAGCGTCAACTCCTCATCGAGCCGCATCTCGGGAACCTGAACCAGGCGCAAGGCACCGTCGTCACGGAATTCGGCACCGTCACGGTTTCATGGAGCAGGGATGCCGGGAAATTACATACAGAAATCATCCTTCCCGATGGCCCCTCCACCACGCTGGCTCTGCCGCTGACGGATGGTTTGCAAAGCCTCCTGATAGACGGGAAAGAAGTGAGTGGAGAGATCAAGGGTAACCGCCTCTGCGTCCCGATCAGTTCGGGAAAACACGCGATTACTTACTGATTTACGACCGCTACCCAATCAACCTTCTAGCTTTCCTCATTCCATGAAAACCATACGTGTTATCCCGTGCATTGTAGCATTCATATCGATCTGGAACTGCCCCCTTCAGGCGGCCACAGCACCGCTCCCGATGGAGGAGATCAAGGTTCCGATCGCCCATGGCCCATGCGAACCGACCTGGAAGTCACTCGGCGATCATTTCAAGACCCCTGTATGGTGGAACAAGGCTAAGATCGGCATGTGGCTTCACTGGGGTCCCCAGTCGTTCGGCGAGGACGGAGATTGGTACGCCAAGTGGATCTACATGCCGAAGTATGCCGGGGAAAGATTTTCTAAGGTCTACCAGAATCATCTGGAACGCTTCGGCCACCCCAGCGAGTTCGGGTACAAGGACATTCTTCCGCTCTGGAAAGCCGAGAAATGGGATCCAGACAAGCTCATGGCCCTCTATCACCGTGCCGGGGCACGCTATGTGATCGCTCAGGGGATGCATCACGACAACTTCGACCTCTGGGACTCCAAGTATCAGCCCTGGAACTCAGTCCGGATCGGCCCCCGTCGTGACATTGTCGGCGAATGGGAAAAAGCCGCGCGGAAGGAGGGGATGAAGTTTGGGATCGCCTTCCACGGCGACTACTCCCTCTGGTGGTATCAGCCGGCTTTTCTGAGCGATCTGGAGGGGACCCGCAAGGGTGTGCCCTACGACGGAGCCCAAGATTACAGTGGCAAGGAGACCTGGTGGAAGAGCTCCTCGAGGTCGCTCGGTCAGAAAACCGACAGATCCCAAGCATCACGCCAGCTAATCGTGAAGCGATCTTTCTCAAATTTCACGGGAAGCCACACATATCCACCGGCGATATGGTTTTCTGGCCGCCAGACATCGAACATGGCGATGAACGCACCGGGACGCCCCTGAACGGGAAGGACGTGGGTGCTTTGGCCGCCGAAGGTGAGATCGGGCCCCAGTCTTTCGTGAGGGGTGGGACCCACGCACGGATTACCGAGTTCCATCCACGGCCCCCAGATGCTGTCCGCCACCGCGGAGCGAGCGGCATTGGGGTTCCACCCCGTGCAATGGGAGGAGAGCATCCAGTAGCGCCCCTCATGCTTGAAGATAGCGGGGGCCTCGTGCCAGAGGCATTCAAAGATGCGCACCCACTTGCCGGAGTGCGACAGGTAGTCATCGCTCAACTGCGAGATGTGCAGCGCGGAATTTTCCTCCGAGGAAAAGACATGGTATGCCTTCCCGTCATCATCAACGAAAAGGGTCATGTCCTTGGCCATCTGGCCACCGTAAAAATCCCGACCCAGGAAGTTCATCTTGGCGCGGTCAGGGTGAGGACTACCCCAGAATGCCGTGCCGATGAGTTGTTGAGCCTCCTCCAGACCTGCCTTTTGATGCTCCGTGACGTTGATCGGCCATATACCGGCGTCCGGTCGAACGGCCCGCTGAAAAGTATAGGGCCCGATTGGGGAGTCGGCCACCGCCACACCGCTCACACCGTCCTTTCGCCCCTTGCCCTTGCGCTCAAGATGAAACCACATGACGAATTTCTTCGTTTTTGCGTTATAGATGACCTTGGGGCGCTCAATGATGCAACCGCGTGCAATCTCGCTTTGCGGATCGTCCGAAACAGCCATCGCGATTCCCTCCTCCTTCCAATTGTATAGATCGGTGGAGGAATACACATGGACTCCCACCTCCGCCTCATCGCCGCTGATTTTGTGTTCTCCGAACCAATAATAAATACCCTCATGGAACATCACGCCGCCACCGTGTGCGTTGATATGAACGCCGTTGTTATCAGGCCACTGTTGGTCCGGGAGAAACTGGGTTCTGGGCGTTGGTGATGGTGTGGAAATCGAATCAGGTGATGCAGTTGCCAGTTTTGAATCAGCCTCAGACAAAGCAATTGCCAGTGGTACATCGACTATTGTGTTTGAATCCCCCAGTGGGGGCCCGGACCTGAATGGGGTGGATATCGTAGCTTGGGCACTTGCGGTCGTAATCGGTCGGATAGGCTCCGAAGGTTTCACTTCAATTATACCACTTCTTGAATCTGTCAGTGGCACTCCGGTTGGAATGCTCTGAGTGATGGTTGTCTGAGCATAGCCTCGGGCTGAGAGAGGAAGCATCAGCAATGCGATGCTAAGGGACAGCACTCGAGCTGCAAGTGACTGAGGGTGGGTATCGCTTTGTTTCATGTTCATGGGGTGAATTGGTCTTTATTTCTCCGTCATGGGCACGTGATAATCAAGGCGGAAATCCCACATATTGGACAATAAAACGCAGACGATGACTTGTGCAAAAGTCCTTACGTCATCAGTTCGGCAAGTTCCTCAGAGAGCGTAGGGGAGATATGACGCTTCGTGACTTTGCTAGAAAAGCGGGCCTGAGTAGCAGCACCCTTCAACGTTTGGAGCAAGCGGAGCAGAATCTGACCCTGGATACACTGGAGAGGGTGTTGGATAAGCTAAAGGTCTCTATTTCAGAGGTCTTCGGTAAGTGATTCGTTCCAAGCAGTTTAGTCCTGGCCAGAATTGACCCATAATATATTGGAGAAGGTTCGCTGTCAGCGGATCCCTCTGTTCCCCCGGCAGGGTTGCCGTGTGGGATCCCAACGTAACCATCAGCACCTAGCACCATGAGTAAGACCCCAAGGGTCTATTCTCCGGCTCTGAACAGGTCGCTCGTCCGAAGGCTCTATTTTGCAGCCAAGGATCTCCGTATTCCCATGACCAGGCTTTTGGGCCAGATCGTGGAGGAGGCCCTTGATCGCATTGCCCCGGTCAGCTCCCTGCCAGATCCGCAGAGTTAGAAACAACAACCAGTCAGGTCATGAACAGGCCCCTCACCAGAGGGGCTTTTTTCGTGCCCGGACACAAACACCAACACCAATGATCAAATTGATCGCCAACTATAGTAAGCGCCTGGGTCTTCCGGGCTACAGCAGTCATCAGTTCAGCATCAGCGTTGAAGCCGAACTCAACAACACCGACGACGTGCAGGCAGAAGCCTCACGTTTGTATACCACACTTCAGGAGAGCGTGGATTCCGAAATCCAATCAACTGGGTTCGTTCCCGGAGAAGGATACGGAGAGCAGAAGGAGGAGAAACGTGCCGAGTGGCCGAGGCTCCAGCGCAATACTACACAGAACGACACCACCGGCGGATCACCTGTCTGGCGTTGCTCGGAGAAACAAAAGGCACTCATCGGTAAGCTCACAGCCGATCACAGGCTGGAACGTGGGGACATCGAGAGCCTGAGCTTTGAAATGTTTGGCACAAGTGAGCTTCATACCCTCAATAAGCTTCAGGCCAGCGGTCTCATTGATCGCTTGATCGAGGACCACGGAGGTAAAACCCGTCGCGGGACAACTCCTGCGGGATGGAGGGGTAAATGATCGCGCTGGTTGAGCCTCCAAGTGAGGTACAGCCCAGCGTTTTGGATGAACCGGTCAGTGCCAGCAGGATCAACTGCTTTCATGGCTGCCGGCTGAAGTTCTACTTCCGCTACATCCAGAAGCTGACCAAACCGGTGGGTTCAGCCCTCTTTGTAGGCAAGGCTGTCCATCACGCACTCCAAGAATGGAGTAACCGGAGATGGAAGGGCCAACCCTACTCGGCAGAGGATATCCGTACGGGCTTCGATCTGAACTGGACGACCAGTCAGGAGCAAGAGCCTGTGGTATGGGAAGACATGAAGGAGGAAGTGGCTCAGAAGGATAAGTCCTGGGGCCTCGTGGAGATGTATCTCCGTGAAACCCCAATTCCTCCAGATGAGAGGCCTGAAGCAGTGGAGGTCGGAGTTGAATCCGATCTCTCCCGTCACGGGCTACCAACACTCAGGGGATTCATCGACTTGATCCGTCCAGGTGGACGTATCGTTGATTACAAAACGACGGCAGTGACTCCCAATGAGGATCAGGTGCTCCACCGTAACGAAACTCAACTCACTGCCTATGGTCTTCTCTACAGGGAGGCGACGGGCAGCAAGGAGTCGGGATTCGAGCTTCATCATCTAGTTAAGACTAAAGCTCCAAAGCTTGTCGTAACACGGTACAAACCAGTTACTGAAAAGCAGAAGAGTCGGCTCTTCCGTAGCATCGAATCCTTCGTGGATGGAGTGCAGCGGGAGGACTGGGTTCCGAGTCCGGGACTTCAGTGCATGAGTTGCGAGTTCTTTGGCGAATGCCGGGGAGGAGGACTATGAAAATCATCCCTCTCCTCTGCCTAGCCATGCCTGGTTGCTCATACTACGCAGGTCCCGATATGGGGCCTGTAGGTGCTGGTCTATCGGTCATAGGACTAGGAATCGTGGTCGGGGCGGTTGTGATCACCCTCTTCCGAGGAGGTGGCAAGTGAACGACGACCTTCAGGAAATCCTTCGCTGGGTTCTGCCTGTTATCGCGGTACTGATCCTCGTGCTCGCGGTTGCTACGGCAATCACGGCCCTGAGTTCGGCACTGCTCCCCGTGGGCATCAGCGCAGTCATTGCCTTGGCCGCATGGGTGTGGCTCAGGCGTCGGTAACAAGCGTCCGTAACAACAAACAAGAAGAGAGGGTCGGTTAGTGCAAACGCACTACCGGCCCTTCTTCGTATCCACATCAATCGTATGAAATCAGTCAGCCTCAGTTATCGTGACGATCGCTCGGATAAAGTGTACCGGGTGGAGCTCGTCGAAAGTGGTCTGTCGAGTGGGGGCTTTGTCGTCAACTTCGCCTATGGGCGCAGGGGATCGGCTCTCACTAGTGGAACCAAAACAAGTCATCCTGTCGCATTCCATGTGGCCGAAACCATCTTCGACCGCCTTGTGGCGGAAAAGATGGCCAAGGGCTATCGGGAGGGTGATGCCGTGGAGGGGCACACAGTGGCCAGTAGTGAATCCACGGGTATCCTGCCCCAGCTTCTAACTCCGACAACGGAGGAGGAACTGAAAACCCTACTGGATGCCCCAAACTGGATCGTTCAGGAAAAGCTGGATGGCAAACGACTGCTCCTCCGCAAGGAGGGACAAACCGTTACGGGCATTAATCGCCGAGGTCTAGCGTGTGGACTGCCCGAGAACATTGTCATGGATGCCCTAGCCCTTGCGGGTGACTGGCTCCTTGATGGCGAACTCGTCGGCACGGTCTATCACGCCTTTGATCTCCTCGAATACGAGGGCAGTTATCGCCGCCATCCTCTTGAGGAGCGCCTAGTGGTACTGCTGAACCTGCTAGCCAGTGGTCAGGCTCCATGGATCCGCTTTGTGTCTCCCATTACGGGCAAGGCAATGAAGCGCCGGTTTGTGGAAAACTGTAGGGAATCCGGGTGTGAGGGAGTTGTCCTGAAACGTTGGGATGCTCCCTACATTCCTGGACGACCTGCCAGTGGCGGCGATCAACGGAAGTTCAAATTCGTGGCAACCGCATCGGTGGTCGTGACTAACGTGAATACCCGTCGCAGCATCCAGATTGGAATCGTGGAGGGTGACTCTGTGGTTCCAGCCGGCAATGTCACTATCCCCATGGATAAGGATATTCCAGGAATCGGTGACATCGTGGAGGTCAGATACCTCTACGCATTCCCTGAGTCTGGTGCCCTATTCCAGCCCGTCTACCTCGGTGTAAGAGATGACATTGAGCTGAAGGACTGCACAAGGGATCAACTGCAGTTCAAACGGGAGCAAGAGCTCCAAGCCGCATGAGCACCATTCTTTCTAAGAGTGGAGTAACTCCCGGTATGGAGTTCGTCTGCAGTGACTGCGGAGAGATCACTACGGGGCAGGAAGTAATCGATGGGGCCTATGTCTACATCGTCAGGAAGAATCTCGATGATCTTCACCGGAGCATCTGGCGGTGCGCTAACTGCCAGGACGACGTGGATGATTACCTGCGAGACTAGAAACAAAACAAAGTGAAGGGCCGGGGGCAATAACGCCTCCGGCCCTTTGTCGTAAACCACTAAACTCAAATGAACATTATCATCAATGAACCGCCCAGAACGGCAGCACAACCAAAAGGTATGCTTCTGCACTGTGGAGCGGAATTAGTCAGTCGCGGTGAACTATGGACAGTTCCTACTCCAGACAGAACAAGGAGTTGGTATCCACTGGCTCATAGTGCCGTTGTCTCAGAAGTCGAAGAACAACTGGAAAGTTGCGGGTTCACTATCACCGAATCAGCGCACAGCCTCACCCATGACGGTTGCCGCTACTTCGGAGTCATCAACATCACTATTCCCGGGAGATCCATCACTGACTTCTCCTGGGTGGTCGGTGTCAGGAATTCACATGATAAGAGCTTCCCCGCCGGGCTGGTTGCCGGCACGAGGGTTTTTGTCTGCGACAACTTGGCATTTTCGAGCGCCGAGGGAATCGTCATAAGCAGGAAACACACCCGTTGGGCAATGAGGGATCTGCATCAGTTGACCGCCCGTGCGGTGGGTCAGCTTGGTGATAGGCTCCTCCAGCTGGATCAGCGGATCGAGCGCTACAAGGAGGATGAGGTTGGCGATGCCCGTGCCCATGACATCGTGATCCGGTCCTTGGATGCCGGGGTAGTCACTACCACCCAAGTGCCAGACGTCTTGAGGGAATGGAGAGTGCCGAGCCACGACGCTTTTGAGCCAAGGACGGCCTGGAGCCTGTTCAACGCCTTTACCGAGGCGCACAAGCAGGTCAATCCCCACACGGCGCTACGCAGGGGAGAAGCCCTCTACGGCCTCTTTGATGCCGAGACCGGAGGTCTGGGGAGGAACTAGCGTATGAGCAGTCTCCTAAACCGTGCGGCCATCAAGCGCTACCTGTTGGATCGCGCCCAAGTTATCCGACCACACCACAGACTGTCCCGCGTGAGCGAGGAGGCCTTGGAGTGGCTGGAGAACAACCTGCGGAATCAGGCCAGTGAGTTGATCCGAAGGCATCCGGCTAAGGGATCCACGATCAAGCCGTAGCCTTGGGCGAAGCAGTCCGGCATTCTGGGGCTGCAAGTCACACCTTTGGGTGTGGCGGAAAAGGGGGGGGTCATGTGCGACTACCCCTTTTTTTAGCTATTGGGGGTGTTCGAGAAGGTCACAGAGGACTTGATACAGAGAAGGAATTGAAATTTTGGTGGCACTTATTTGGCACAACCATCTCGACTCACTTTACCTAAAAACCCGTAGAGGGTCATAAATACTGGAGCCGGCTGTCGGATTCGAACCGACGACCGCCTGATTACAAATCAGGTGCTCTACCAACTGAGCTAAGCCGGCGTGACAAGGATCAAAACCCTCTCATGATCCTGTTCAGACCGCAAGTCTTGGAATCACATGGCAGAGGGAGACATCTTGGCAAGGGCCTGCCGCGCCTGATTGAGCAGGTAGGAATCCTCTTTTTCCTTTATCCGGAGCGCCTCGGCGGCAGCGAGGGCTTTGCGCGCTTTTTCCTTCTCCCCCATGGCGGCATAGGTTTTAGCCAAAGCCGCCTGATGCATCAGGCGTGTGGGGGAGACAACAGAGGCACGCTGGAAATAATCGGCGGAAGCAGCAAGCGATGCTTCGGGAAATTTCCCGTAGATAAGTTCGACGATTTTTTTAAGAAATGGGTTGAGAGTGACCATGTTGTAATTCCAAGCGCCGAGCACATGCAGAGCCACATCCTGGCCCGGATCAAGCGCGACTGCCCGTTCGGCCTCGGAACGTACGAGCTTGGAATACTCGATTTTCTTTTTTGCCCCCTCCAGCAATGAGCTGCGCGCATAACAGACGGCAAGTGTCGCATGAGCCAGAGCGCTGCGAGGATCGGAGTTTACAGCCCGGATGCCGTAGCCAAGGGAGCAGTCAGAGAGTCTTTTTTCCTCGGCTGACTTGCCGGCATCCCTGGCATCGGCGGCAAGCTGCGAGTACTGTTTGGCGATCAGGCAGAGGATTTCAGTATTCTTGGGATCAAGAGGTTCTGCCCGGAGAAGGAGATTGAGCGATTCCTGATTGTGCAGCGAGATATCAGCCTGGCGGGCCTGCCTTAGCAGATCAGCGGTTGATGGCGCGGCCTGTGAGGGCGTGGCCGTGAGGAGCAGGGCAAGTACGACTTTTTTCATAAGGTTGATTGTATCCAACGGATCACCGATCCCAACACCGGCACATGATCCCAGACTCCCTGCGCAGAATCCCAAAAATCCTGATGAATCAGCACGCGCCCCTCAGGGTCAAACCTGACCATCGTCACGCCGATTGTGCGGATGGTTTTGCCGCGTGCGAGGTGCTTCATTCGCGTCTCCATGGTCCATCGGAAATAATAGTTATTTCCAGAAATTGCCACATCATCAAATCTGACCGTCATCGCATCGAGCCCCTGCGCTGTCTTGATGAAGTAATCTCGGATGGCAGGGGCTCCATGGATGGTCTTCAGAGTGTCGTTGAGAAAGGCCCGGGGTGCATAGACTTTCTCCGTTTGCTCCTGGGCGACTTTTTCATCAAGTCGGGCGAGGAAGTTCTCGAAACGGACTATGGCTTCCTTCTCTGCTTTACTGCCTCTTGCAGGTCCCTGCACGGAGGCTGTGGAGGCAAGTGCCAGCTGAAAATCAGCCACCGGATCAGCCTGTAGTCGTATCACTCCAAAGCACAAGAGCAGGGCAACGCCGAAGAATCCAGTGAGTGTAGGGCATTTCATACAGATACCTTGAGCCGTTAGGAAAAGGGTCGTCAACACCCCTTTCGGCAACGCTTGTCTTCCGATGCTTCTGACGCGATAAAGGAGATCATGAGTCGCAATGAGCAGAGCTTTCTAATGGAAATCGCCGGACCGAAAATCGAGGTTCCCGATCTGCTGAAGTTTGAGACAGCCCGCAATCACAGTCTCTCTAACACGATCATGAGCCGCCTCAAGGATCTGGAAAGGGAATACAATGAGTTGGTGGCTCTTCAACGCTGGAATCAGTTTGTGGAGGAGTTCCAGATCAATACCCAGGTGCGCTTGAATCAGGACTACTATCTCTATGAAGCTCCTGCATCTGATGGTCGCGAAGGACGCAAGTTCCTCTCCCTGCTTAGCCCGGAGGAACTCGGTGGCGCTTATCTCTACCACGGGAAGACACGACTTCACAGTGAGGGCTTTTTTGTGAAAGTGGAGGAGAAGGTTTCCTAAGCAAGGTTCAGCTCCGCCATGTTTCGCCCCCTGACTTGGATTCTACTTGTTGTGGCATGCATAATGATTGCATTGCTCCTCTGGGATGGGAAACCTGCCGCAGGCGGATTTTTTGTTCCTCCTTCAAAGCCTTCCATCGAAACCGAGAAAACGTTCTACAAGGAAGAAATCATCAATCCCTCGCAACACCTTCCCATGGTGCATGTCGCCTCACTTGTGGATTGCGGTGACGGGATCCTGACGGCTTGCTGGTATGGCGGAAGCGCAGAGTGCGCCCCCGATGTGCAGATTTATAGCGCGATGCGTGGTGCGCCGCAGGCCGCATGGTCGCAGTCGTATTCCGTCATGACTCGTGAGCAGGCTCAACGCGACCTCATGCGTCCCGTGAAGAGCCTTGGCAATGTCGTGCTGCTCTACGGTCCACACAATACCCTGCGCCTTCTTTTTGTTACTATAGCCATGGGAAAATGGTCTGGTAGTCAGCTCAACCTCTGCACTTTATTCAAACCTGACGGCCTCCACTCTCCAGCAAAGAGGCTGACCATCAGCCCTTTTTTTAACTTCAGCGAGCTTGTGCGTAATCGCCCGGTGGAAACTGTTGATGGCGGCTGGTGCGTGCCGGTCTATCAGGAATTTCTGGGTAAATTTCCCGAGCTGCTTTGGTTCAGGGAAGTTCGTGGAAAAATCGCCTATCAGAAAACACGGATTGCAGGAGGATGCACCAGCTTCCAACCATCGCTCATTCCGTTGGATACAAACCATGCGATCGCCCTGATGCGCGATTTCACGGACATGCGCCGCATCTTTCTGAGTCGCACGGATGACGGTGGTCTCTCTTGGACAAAACCCATGCCTACCGATCTTCCAAATCCCGATGCAGGCATCTCGGGCCTGAGGCTTTCCGATGGCAATCTGCTCGTTGCTTACAATGATTCCACCATCGACCGCTCCAATCTCTCTCTGGCACTGAGTCACGATGGAGGTCTCTCTTGGAAAAGAATCGCCGTACTGGAGAAGGAGCCCAACGCTTCTTTCTCCTACCCCTTTCTTCTAAAAACTGCCGATGGACTGATCCAGATGGCCTACACATACAAAGGCCAGCAGATCAAAATGGCATCATTCAACGAATCGTGGATCCGCGAGCAGGAGTTAGTAGCAGGGAAGGGGAGCACTCCATGAAGGATCTCGTCCACACCCTCTATACCCTGCTCGCTCCCTGGCTTGCCCTCTCCCTTTTGCTGACAGGCAGAAATCCCCGTCCCTCCATCCGGCGTATTCTCCTGTCAGCCTCCCTTGGACTGCTGATTCTGTTGATTCCGCTAGGCAAGTTTCCCATCTGTAGGTGGATCGCTATGTTGGAGCCAAATCCGAGCATCACGCTGACTGCGCTGCTTGCCATCGCTCTGATAGCACGGGGAGGAGGTCGCCGATTTTTCAGGCCGCAGGATTGGCGGGCGGCATGGATCGCAGGGAGTATTGCCGCGCTGATTCTCTTTCCAATGGGACTGGGCCTGACCTCTCTCGATCCTTATGCGTGGGGCTGGGGGCCGGGGCTTCCGGTTGCGACGACGGCGCTTGCCGTGATGTTTCTGCTCGGCGGTAACCGCTTCGGGATCGTGCTGCTGCTCTGCCTGATCGGAATGCTCTTTCCCCCCATGGAATCGCAGAACTCATGGGATGCCGTGATTGATCCATTCTATGCATTTTTCTCGCTGATCATCACGGCCCTGCTCGTGTTCAGAACACCGCTCAATTTTGTTGCACCAGCCAGTCCCAGTGGAAGAGGTGATGGGTAACATTCCCCATCAGAATGTCACGCGTCTCGGAGGCACTGAACCGGTCGATCATGTTCAGACGCTTCCCAAGGATCACCCCGGCAGGAGCTGGCTGATCAAGAGGGATGCTGATCACGACAAATGGTGAAGGGGGCGGCTTGCGCCAATGATCATACCGCTTCATCACGGCACCAGGCAGAAGAAATCCATAACTTTCCTCCCTGGCATTGAAATTTGCCGGGACGGAGACTTCACTATCAGCCACAGACTCAACCCCCTCTCCGGCAAAAATGCCCGGCCCCTGATCCAACGGTATTAAAAAGGCTGTGTAGGAGAGATAGATAAAGAGTATCGATGGAGCCAAAAGGGGACGTGTCCACTCGGGTCGCACGAGTACCGTTCCCACAAGGCCGATCCCGCAGAGGGGAATCAAGAGGGCCCAGAACGGGTAGAGAATGCCTATGGCTGCGGCGTGTTGGAGCAGGAGGGCAAGCCCTATCAGACCCATCATGATAATGGCCGCCGCCGCCACGGTGACGGAAATGACCCACCGAGGCAAATGCCCCAATCGGAGTGCCAAAAGCATCGCCAGGGCAGGCATTGCCGGGAGCAGATACCGCTCGTCGCGCTGGTTGGGCAAACAGAAAAAGGCTGCCAGGACGAGCATCCAGAGCCATAGCAGCACCTCGACATCACTCAAATGGAGACGCCGCTTCCAGGCATCGATGCCAAGCGCGCCGACCGCAAGGGCAAGCAGCCCCGCATTGAGCGGATAAGAAACAACGATGCGCCAGATACTGGATTGTCCCCAGACCAGGTTGAGGAGATAATTTTCGCCACCGGTATTGAATTTTCCCGCGTTCTCTTTCAGCACAAAATCCCTGATCACCTGCATCGGATCAGGATCGAGCCAAAACCAAAGCGAAAAGAGTATCAGCGCACCGAGTAGTGTCATGACGATGCGCCACGCATCTCTGCGGAAAAATTCACGCCACGCCCAGTTCCTCGCCCTGAGCTGCCAGAGGGCAATCGCCAGAACCACAGGTATCGCGAGAGCAAAGGATTTGTAGAGCAGTCCAACGCCGATCATACCGCCCCAGAGCCAGGGCCAGAAGATGCCCTCAGGCAGCCGCGGTTCCCGGTGCATGAGCAGCAGGGCAAAGGGGAGGAAAAGCCAAAATGTCTCCGGCGCACTTGTCAGAAAAACGCGCCCATAGCGATAGGTGCTGAAGAAACAGAGAAAGAGCAGGGCGGCATTGATTCCGAGCACAGGACTTCGTGTGCGTCTCCAACCCACGGCCAGAAGCATTCCGGCTGTAAGCAATGTGTAGATCACATTCGGTGCACGGAGTCGTACCAGCGACCAATGATGTCCCCAGTCAGTGGCCGCGATCCCCTGCCAGAAGAGAAGAGGAGGTTTGGTGTTGCGCGCCTTCTCGTCGAGTGATTGCAATGGCAGCAACTGGCCGGTCTCAGCGGTCAGTCGCGAAATCTGGGCATAGAGCAGTTCGTCGCCATTGGTCGCTAAGTGGTCACTGCCAATACCAAGGCAATAGACAGCAATGGCAAGTAGGAGTCCAATCCAGCCAAAGATCAGCGCATGGCGGTGCGTGGTAGCGCGGGCGTTCATTGTGTCCGTGGATTGTTACCTAATAGCCTAACAGTCTACAGTCTAAATCCCTTGAGAACCAAAGGGCATCAGGAGCTAGCACTCGAATAATGAAGCAGTGCTGATCTCCAGAGCAGCCTCGTTCCGCCGACCATAAGCACTGTTGCCATCGCAAGTTGGAGCAGCGAGGGCAGGGGGTTCTCTGCCGCGTGGATGAGAAATCGCGACGGGATGTTGGCGACGATAATCACCGGTATCAGCCAGCTGAAAACCAGCTTGAAGAGGCCGCGAAACACCGTGTCTGGATAGCGGCCTATATTAAAAAGGCTGTAGTATCCATGAATCAACCCTTGGGAACGCACCATCCAGAAACTCGCAGCGGAAAAAATCAGCATGATGCAATAATGAATCAGGATGCCGCAGCAGACAGCCAAGGCATAAAGCAGAAGCTGCCATGCGGTTGGCACGATGGCGAGTTTCCAGAGCGCGAAGGAGACAAATCCGGCACCGACAAGAGCGTTGACGACATTGTCCATGCCAAATTGTTTCAATGAGACAATAAACTGCGTATCGACAGGCAGGAGTAACATGAAGTCCATCCGTCCCGTGCGCACAAGCTCGGGCAGGTTTGCCAGATTCATGTAAAAGAAAGCCTGGAAAAGCTGCCCTATCAACTGGTGCGTCCCTATCAGAAGTACGACCTCCCATTTTGTCCAGTCACCGATATTTCCCACATAAGAGAAAACCACTTCGATAAAGACTATCTGCCCCATGAACCAGAGCACTTCCACCAGCATCCAGAGGAGGAAGTTGAGCTTGAAACTCATCTCCCGGATCAGAGAGTTGCGGAACATGATGCCATAAATCTCCCAATAACTTGCACTCCCTTCTTCGGGTTGCATTGAAGCTTGTCCGCAACCTGATTGGAGCGCGTTTTGCTTGCGCGCCCTGCCCGAAACCCAAGATCGCAATGCCATGTTGTTTCAACCCTGTCTATGGGACCACTGATTTAATGGCACCTGAGTGCGCGAAACCAAGGGCCTCTTAAGACTAAAAGACCCTAGAGCGGCGACTGATGCACAGAAGCCTTGGAAACCACCTCGGCCATCGTGGATGCAGCGGCTGCCATGGCAGTGCCATGTTCCATCACAACCCCCGGAAGGTGCACCGTGGGGAGATGGAGTCCGGGAAGCACATCGCGCTCTTCCTCCAGATCAGCTCGGATACGACGAACCGCGAGGCGTTCAGGCGCGATTCGTACGACGCTTTTGATGAGACCCAGTTTTTCAAGAGTCCCGATGACATAGGCCGAGGGATCGATCTGCCACCAGTGCATTCCATGGTTGGCTGAACGGGGAAAGGCGTGGTGGTTGTTGTGCCAGCCTTCACCCATGGCGAGCAGGCCGATCAGAAGGTTATTCCGACTGGCATCGGTGGTGACGAACTCGCGACCACCGTAGGTGTGGCAGACGGAATTCACCGCCCAAGTGACATGATGGTTAAGAAATAATCGAACTGCTCCGCCCCAGAGAAGACCATACCCTGCTGCCGAGAGATTGAAGTGACCTCCCTGACCGACCCATCCGGCGATCAAAAAGGGGATCAAGAGACTGATCGCAAACCAGAGGAAGAAGGTGTTGCTGATAAAGACCACGAGCTTGTCCTTGAGAAGTGGCCCCGCATAGCGCTGCAGATCAGGACGAAAATCGTCGAGAATCCAACCGACATGAGCATGGAAAAAGCTCTTAAGTGGGCTATGAGGATCATCATCCTCATCAGAGTTGGCATGATGCTGGATGTGAGTTGCGGCCCAGTTGAGCGCAGGACCCTGAAGAGCCATTGACCCCAGAATAAGGAAGATGGCCCGAATCCAATCAGGTGCTTCAAATCCCTTGTGAGTGAGCATCCGATGATACCCGATCGTAATTCCCATTGCACAGAGAACATAGCCGACCAGAAGAAGAGTGAGATCGGTGAGTGTGATCATCCTGCCCCAGAGGGTAAAGATGGCATAAACCGTGGCAAAGAGAGGCACCCAGACAAGGAGCTGGAGAACGATCTTCGTTTTGAAGGAGGCGGTGTTTGTAGACAAGCTTCCACCCTACATCACTCCGAAATTATCGCAAGAATAGATGAGGAATATAATGGATATAAAGACATTGTACCGATTCACCCAGGGAGGCGAAAAACTCGTTCCAAAGCGTCTTGAACAGTGGGAGATTGATAGGCGTATCCGAGTTTTGTAAAACGGGCCGGCACGATCCGCTGGCTGTCAAGCAGGAGGGAGGAGAGGTCTCCAAGGAGCAGTCGTGAGCTCCAGGCGGGAACAGGTAGCATTGCCGGGCGATGGACTACGCGGGCGAGTATTTGCGTGAATTCGGCATTGGTCACGGGCGACGGCATCACCGCATTCATCGGGCCGTTAATGGTTTCATTGTGCAGCGATTCACCGATCATTGAGGCGAGATCCTCCACGGCGATACAGGACATCCACTGCCTGCCAGAACCAAGCCTTCCCCCCAATCCCGCACGAAAAACCGGCCCGATCAGTCGCATCGCACCCCCTCGCCCAAGGACAAACCCGATTCGTATCCGCACGACTCGGACTCCGAAGGCTTCGGCTTTAAGGGCCTCCTCCTCCCATGCCTGTGCCACTCCTGAAAGAAATCCTGTTCCGGCAGGAGACGCCTCATCGGTGATTCTATCACCCGTATTTCCATAGAAGCCAATCGCGGAAGCACTGACGAGCACGCGCGGTTTGACGGAAGCCTCGGCAATTCCCTCGACCAGACGGCGCGTCCCTTCCACGCGACTCTCCAGAATCTTACGACGCTTCTCCTGTGTCCAAAGTCCCACAATGGATTCCCCGGCAAGGTGCACAATCCCCTCGCATCCTGAAATATCCAACGGCTTGGAAAGGGAGTATCTCCTCATCCCCATTAGTTCCCTGCGGCTGAACAGAATCACCTCGTCTCCGCGCTCACGCAGTTGCCGGGCTGCCACTTCACCGATAAATCCCGTACCACCCGTGATGCCAATGATCATAGAAAAAGTGTTTAGGCTGAGGCAGTGACAGGAGTGAGTCAGTGTGCCGAGGCTTTGGAAAAGAGATTCATGATCACACTGCCAGCCAGGATCAGCACAATCCCCAGAATAGCCGGAGCATCAAGCTGTTGTTTGTAGAACAGCCAGGCGACAAGCGTCACCAACACCGTGCCAACACCCGACCACAGGGCATAGGCGACACCCACGGGAATTGTCCTGAGCGTCAGGGAGAGACAGGTGAAGGCCACGACGTACCCAATCACCACGATCAGGGACGGAATGAGCCTCGTGAATCCGTCAGCAGCTTTCAATGCCGAGGTGGCGATCACTTCGGCCACGATGGCCAGCAGGAGGATGATAGCAGTTTTCACGGTGCGAAGGTTCCGGTTGTCATGTTCACTCAGCGGAATTTGGCATGAAGCCAGCTGTAGGGAAAGCGCTCTCCTGGGCAGTCCGTAGGACGCGGATTGATCTCCTTATGGGCGTAGATGATGGCACGGCGTCCCTGGGTCTTGCCAACCCGGTCGCGTAGGTAAGAGATCAGCTCCTCCAGAGCTCCGATCTGAGCCTTGGTGGGAACATCACGGTTGAAATCCCCCACGAGGCAAATCCCCAGCGAAATGTCATTGAGATAGTCACTCGCTACATGCCCCCCGTTCAGCTGCGCCGTCCAGCGATGCCCGATCTCGATTTGCCCGTCACCGGAGCCATGCCCGTCACCGATCACAAAATGATACGCAAGCCCGTTCACCATGTGGCGCACCCTGAAATGATAGATGTCGAAGACACGGGCATTTCCCTCACGCGTGCCGCTATTATGAACAATGATATACTTCCAGCGACCTCGGCGCACCGGAGCATGATCAATGGCGGCGCGGGTGGAAGCACTCAGGTAGTTATATGACCGGTGGGAGCCTCCCCCTCCAAAAAGCCAGCCGAAGAGACCTGATGATGCTGGGGCAGGTTCCAATCCCTGCGCCTGCTCAACCCCCGATTTCTCAATCGTGATCGGGGCCGACGGCGTCGCTCCGTGAGGCAGCGAGATCGCTTCAGATGCTGCCGGGGATGCCGGAGAGGCGATGACACCGGCAGCACGACTTATGGATTGGGCCGTAGGGTGCGACGCGGGTTCGGCAGGCACGACAACTCTGGGCGTTGTATGCACAGGAGATGGCTCCGAGATTGCAGAAGATTCATGATGAGGGGGCGGCGTACTCCCGGGATGCGCTGCCGCGTGGTGCGTTTTCTTTTTTCCTGAATGGGATGCGGATGATCCTGTAGCGGAATGATGCGTCGCCCCGTGCGTGGTGGAGGACTTGTGAGGGGTGTGACGAGGGGTTGGTGAGGGGGCGGCGGCATGACTTTTGCGGAAGAGTTCCTTCTTCTGTTCATCCGTCAGCTCTGCATGGAGCAGCGGCCAGCATCCCCACCCCGCAAGGAGGAGCAGGATCAGCCATCTTGAAATAAAGTTGAACGATCTCACGGAACGCAGGCTACCAGTGCCAGCACTTCAATCAAGCGAGGGAATCACTAGGGGCGTATTTCCCCTCTTTCCATAAAGGGCTTTCACAAGATAGAGCCCATCGGCAGGGGCCATGGCAGGCGTGGGCCAGGGCTTTCCTGCTGCCAGTCGGGCCCGAAACTCCTCGATGTTTTTCTTTTCCTGAGCCACTTGCACCATCGCTCCCACCAGCATCCGCACCATTCTGTAGAGAAATCCATCGCCCTCCAGCGTGATCGAAAGAGCCGGGCCACGCTTTTGTAACCCCACGCGATATAAAGTGCGAATCGTACTTTCAGGCAGGCTGCCGGAGTTTGCGCAGAATCCCCGGAAATCATGCGCACCCTCAATCAGCCTGCAAAGGTGACGGATGGATTCCAGATCAAGCTTTCCATAGAGATGCCAGGCTCGCTTGTGAAGATGCGGAGGAAGCACCGTGTCGTGCCAGATTTCATAGCGATAGATTTTGCCCGAGGCAGAAAATCGGGCATGAAAGCCTTTCCCTGCACGGGTTACTCGCATTACCCGCAGGGTCGGGGGAAGCCAGGCATTCAGTGCCAATCTCCAGCGTTCAGAATCTCTCAGGGCCACTTGATGAACCTGCTCTCGGGTAAGCTCGAAGTGAATCACTTGCCCCAGAGCATGAACTCCGGCATCCGTGCGCCCGGAACCGTGAATGATCACCTTCTCCCCGACGATTCGGGCGAGCGCCCCTTCGAGCGCATCCTGCACCGTCAACCCGTGACTTTGACTCTGAAATCCCTGAAACGCCGTGCCATCATAGGCAATCACAAGACGGAGCTTCATAATCGGGAGTGCGGCTTATCCCCCACCCTCTTCATCGTCTTGGTATTCACAAAATCCCCCCCAGCAGGGATAGTTATATTTCCCATCATCATCTTTTGCCACTCCACAATATTTAACGGAGTGCTGGGAGGACAAGCGTAAGCCGTAGTTGTTCGCAAATGTCGCAAGCCCCTATGCCCCCGGATTTGCATCGAGCCAATCCTGCAAAATCTGCACCGCTGCCGCCTGGTCGATCACTTTGCGTTGCTCTTTGCTATTACGACCTGCCAGATGGAGTTGCTTCGTCGCCATCGCGGTTGTGAGGCGTTCATCCCAGAGGATCACGTGCGCAGTCGTCAGCGGGATGATGGCAGTGGCAAACTCACGACTTTTTTCGGCGGCGGGGCCATAGCTGCCATTCATATTGCGAGGAAGCCCGATGACGATGACTTGCGAGCCTTTTTCCTCGGCTATCGCAGCGATCTTCGCAGGGCTGTCCTTCACCGTTTTCACCGTGAGCAGGGGATGAGCCATGAAACCGATGTCATCGCTCATGGCCACGCCAATCCGCGCCGATCCCGGATCGATTCCGAGGGCCCTGATGCGGATGTCGGATTGCATGGCCTCATACCATCGTAAGGGCATCTTGGGTGCAAGGCTGAGACTGAATAGATGTGTCGCAGAGATTTCTACCCTCGGATCGGGGTGCACATGCCTTTTGCGCTTCAGACCATTGCAGCACATCAGTTAGAATTGCGGGACTATTTTATCTTTCGAGGCCCGTTTTGAGCGTTCAAGAGTTGCGCGAAGGCCGGGAGAGGAGTAGCACTTTTGTAGTATGTCACAGCTTTCCCTCAATAAATTTTCTGAAAATCTCCCCGTTAGCGGGACGATCGGGCTCTCGCAGGCTGCTGCAGGAATCGGTCTGGGCCTGCTGATCGCCGATAAGCTCTCCGGCAAAGTACGCCGTCGCACGGGAAGCGTCCTACTGGTGGCCGGTGCACTGGCATTGGCTCCCGTGATTGCGAGCGTGATCACGAGGGTAAGGAATCGCCCTCATTCCTCCAGTCGTGCACGGCGGCATCTGGAATCCATCCGCGAGGATGTGGGATTCCCTGACACAGAAGATCTGATCTAGTTTTCGACCCGACCCTGAAAGCAGTCCTCTCTCCACGCCGGTTGGTCCTAGCTTCGGCATCACCCCGCCGTCGCGAGTTGCTTGAATCTTCGGGATTTGAAATTCTCTGTCGACCTGCCGAGGTCGAGGAGCTTTCAGAGGGGCTCGCGCCAAGAAATCTGGTGCTGGCAAATGCCGAACTGAAGGCCCTTGAAGTAGCCTCCTCCCTCAACGGGGATCTGGTGCTGGGAGCCGATACCATTGTTGTCCTGGATGGGGAGATTCTCGGAAAGCCACGGAATCTCTCCCATGCCGCCGAAATGCTGGGTCGGTTGGCTGGCCGGATGCACGAAGTCCTTACCGGCGTCTGCCTTACTAAGGCGGGCACCGCAACCCGGTGCCGCTTTGTCGAATCAAGTCGTGTTTACTTTAAACCTCTGGATAAAGACTTGATCGATCGGTATCTGAACGAGATTAACCCGCTTGATAAGGCCGGTTCTTATGCGGCACAGGAGGATTACGGACGACTGATTGATCGCATCGAGGGTTCTCTCGACAATGTCATTGGACTTCCCGTGGCACAGGTCATCACAGCCATTGAAACATACCTTAATGAGATTGAGGCCCTTGAAAAACTCCCAGGGATATAGAGGATGGAAGAAATGGATGAATGCATCGGGGGATGCGTAAACTTTTTGTCTCTTCTCACTATTACCATCATCCCTTTTATCCCAGTGCATCTTGGCGTCTTAACGCCTAGCTTTTTGCCAGTACACCCGTGAAGCCTGAACAGGAAAAATCCATCTTCGCCGACCCTCGCGGGGTACGCCGTCGTACCGTTCAGGCTGTTGTCTTTCTTGGCGCATTGTTGCTTCTGGGGGCAACGGGGGCTTTCATCTGGGGATTGCTGATCAGACCACAGCTGACGCTGCCCTCCATCGTCCGCGAATACCGCTCCCAACTCCGGGCTATTCCCCCTGCAAAATTCCCTCCTCTGGATGCGAAGGACAACTGGCGGCGCATTCAAAATGCTGTAAAATCCCCCACACCCCATCCCGCCAAACCAAAGCCCGCAGGCGTGGTCATGGGTTATGTGGCTGGCTGGGATCCCGCCTCGCTTCTCTCGCTGGAGCACCACAGCGACCAACTCACTCATGTCGCTGCCGATTGGTTCAGCCTCACGGGCGTGGAAAGCAAACTCGTCGAGGATCCTTGCGATCAGGTACGTCTTTTGTGTGTGCGCAAAGGCATCGGCTTTCTCCCCATTCTGCGAAATCTTGAGGGAGATGATTGGCAACCCGAAGCAGTCGAAGCCCTCGCACGCTCTTCGCCGCAGGAACGCTCGCAATTCATCGATCATCTGATCGGCCGCTTACCGCCGGGTGCCGTGGGATTGCTGATCGAGTGGAGCACACTGGATCCGACTTACAAGCAGGAGACTTCACAGCTGATCAAGGAGTTTGCGGATCATTTTCATGCAGCGGGAAAGGAACTCTGGTTCACTGTGCCTACGGGAAATGATTTTGACTCCTTCGATCTGGAGATCATTTCCGATGCGGCTGATCGGCTTGTGGCTGCACTCTATGATCAGAACTCGGAGGCCGATGATCCCGGCCCACTGGCTGGCAATGACTGGTTTGAGGGGTGGCTCAAGACGATGATGGTCTATGGGGATCCCGAGCAATGGGTGATCACTCTTGGCAATTATGCCTACGACTGGCGGAAGGATAATCACTCCGTGACGCCACTGGGATTTACCGATGTCATGGCACGCGCTGCGCAGGCCGGCGTTGATCCCAAGCTCGTTGACTCCTCCTCCGACTCCCCTCACTTCAACTACGTTCAGGGAACTGAACAGAATCAGGAACATGAAGTCTGGTTTCTGGATGCCATCACGCTTGCCAATCAGCGACGCAAGATCGACCCCTACCATCCAGGAGGAATCGGTCTCTATCGACTGGGCGAAGAAGATCCTGCCGCATGGGATGTGCTCCGCGCCAATATCGCCAGGCCACCCGATGCCAAGGAACTTGGTGAACTTTCCAGACTCTCTCTCGACGAGCAGATCGCCTCCACGGGAAATGGTGATTTTATCACCGTCGGTGAAGACCCAACGCCGGGTGAACGGCATGTGGAATTCACTTCCGCGGGGGATTTCTTTGAGCGCTACATGAAGTTTCCAGTACCGGAGAGCATCACGCGGCAGGGCGACCCGGGTCCGCACAAGGTGGCCCTGACCTTCGATGACGGTCCCGACCCCACTTGGACTCCCAAGATTTTGCGGATACTTAAGGAAAAAAATGCGCCTGCGGCATTCTTTGTGCTCGGATCACAAGTTCAGCAGTATCCCGATCTGCTGGAGCGCATCGCTGCGGATGGTCATGAAATCGGAAACCACACTTACACCCACCACAACCTCACGCTCTCCGGAGACGAGCAGATCGATCTGGAACTCAATGCCACAACCCGCCTGATCGAAGCGGTGACAGGCCACTCTACCGCATATTTCCGGCCCCCTTACAATAGCGACGGCACGCCAAGCCAGCCCGGCGAGATGAGAGCCTTGCGGGTGGCACGCGACCTTGGCTACCTGACGGTGACGCAATCGATCGACCCTGATGACTGGGAGCGCCCGGGAGCGGACGCGCTGGTTCTGCGGGTCAAGAATCAGCGTCCGAATGGCTCCATCATCTTGCTGCATGATGCGGGAGGAGATCGCTCCCAGACAGTCTCTGCCCTCCCCCGTATCATTGATTATCTGCGTAGTCGGGGAGATCAGATTGTTCCCCTTTCGGAGATCATCGGGCTGCCACGCGATACCGTAATGCCTCCGCTGCGGGAGAAGGATCAACCGCTCTCCGCCCGTTATGTCTATAAGGGTTTCGCCATTATTAGGTTTCTGGAAAATGCCGCCTGGACCCTCCTTGCCATCGTCACACTACTGGCCCTACTGCGTGTCACTTTTCTCGGCATCTGTGCATTTCGGCATCGTCACGCGGAAGTCATCCTTCCTGACATTGACCCAGTCTCTTTCCCTTCACTGAGCATTCTGCTCGCCGCCTACAACGAGGAACGCGTGATTGCTTCCACAATTTGCCATCTGCTCGACTCTGATTATCCGGCCCCGATCGAAATCGTCGTGGTGGATGATGGTTCCAAGGATCAGACTGCTGCAGTTGTTGCCGGTATCGCCCATCAGGAAAGCCGGGTCAAACTGATATGCCAGACAAATGGGGGAAAATCAACCGCACTGAACCGTGCCATCACTGAGTCCTCCCATCAGATACTGGTCATGATTGATGCCGATACGATGGTGGCGCCGGATGGCCTGCGAAGACTAGTTGCACCACTTAGCAATCCCGCCGTGGGTGCTGTCTCTGGAACCATCCGTGTTGGCAACACCCGTCCGTGGCTTGGCCGGTTTCAGGATCTGGAATATGTCGCCGCCTTCGAAATTGACCGCAGAGCCCAGGACTTCCTTGGTTGTATCCTCGTTGCGCCAGGTGCCTTGAGTGCCTTCCGCAGGGAGGCCGTTGAGCAGGCGGGTTCCCTGAACACCGATACCCTTGCTGAAGACACTGATCTGACCCTGCAACTTCATCGACTTGGTTGGAAGGTGGTCTTTGCCCCGCGGGCATACGCGGACACGGAGGCTCCTGAGCATGTGAAGGCCCTCATCTCTCAGCGATTCCGCTGGGCATTTGGAACGCTGCAATGTCTCTGGAAACATGGTGATATGCTTTTCGCCCCCGGTTCGGGATGGCTCGGCTGGTTTGCACTGCCATCGGTCTGGGTCTTTCAGATCGCCGTGGTGGCTGTCACCCCGGTGCTTGATATTCTGGTTCTCTGGTCTCTCTGGCTGGGACGCGGAGCTGCCATCTGGCCCTACTTTGTGGCCTCACTGCTACTGGATGTCATCTTGGCGATCATCGCCCTGCTGCTTGCCAAACGAGCTTGGCCAACCGCTTGGAGAGCGATTCCCATGAGGTTGCTCTACCGGCCTCTTCTCGGATATGTCGTCTGGAAATGCCTCCTCAAAGCCACCGCAGGAAGCCTGGTTCACTGGGCCAAGCTTGACCGCACAGCGGGAGCCATTCAACAAAAAGAGCAGAAGACATCCTCTGCCAAGTCCCCTTAAAATATGACTCTAAAGGCTGCACTTATCCGCTGCTTCCTGATGGCACGCCTGCTTTTGCCAGCTACTGCCGGCACTGCCGTGTCGACCAACTCGTTCCAGCAACTTCAGATTCCCGAGCAGGGAGCCTACACGGGAGCCTATGTCGATTTTGGCGATGGTGAGGATCATGTAACTCTTGAGGCTCTCGAAAAGTTTGAGGGTCTGACCGGCAAGCCGATGGCGATCGTTGCCTTCGGATCCTTCTGGGGGCGTCAGTTATTTCCGACGGAACAAGTCGAGTTGGTGCGGGCTTATGGAGCGGTTCCTCTTCTCTTCTGGTCACCATGGGGTTCTCCCTTCGATGAAAAACGAGGCCCCGACAAGTTCGCCCTGACCGAGATCCTAGCCGGGAAGTGGGATGCCTACATCGATGCCTGGGCTGATGCTGCGGCAAAGTTGCCGTCGCAGTTCTTTGTCTCCTTTGCCTGCGAAATGAACGGCACCTGGTTTCCATGGTCGGGTTGGTTTTATGGTAAGGGACCTCCCGACCCCCATCCTGACAAGAAGTTGACCACCCAAGAACTTTCTCAGGCCACCAAGGAGGACATTCTGCACCCTGATGAAAATTGGTTTGGAAAAGGCGCCATTAAAAATCCCGCCACATGGGAGGGGCCGGAAACATTCAAGAAGACCTGGCGGTATGTCGTGAACAGGGTGCGTGCCCGGGGAGCGACAAATATTCTGTGGGTCTTTCAGCCTAATAACTATTCCGATCCGCCGGGTTACATTTCGTGGAACCAACCCGCTGCCTACTACCCCGGCCCCGAATATGTCGATTGGCTGGGGCTGAGTGTCTATGGGAAGCAGACGATGAACAGCGAGGACGACAAATGGTGTGGCTTTGACAAGCTGCTGGAGTGGCCCTATGTCGAGATGACAAGGATTGATCCCAACAAGCCAATCATGTTGGCCGAATGGGGCGTTACTGAATCTCATATCCCCGGAGAAGACAAGGGGGCTTGGATCGCTTCCGCCTTTGCCCAGATGAGCACCCGCTATCCCCGGCTCAAGGCGGCGGTTTTCTGGCATGAGCGCTGGGCCAATGACGACGGCTCCTACAGCAACCTGCGGGTAAATTCCTCGCGCGGCTCGCTCAAGGCCTATCAGGAAGGTGTTGCCAACCCCTTCTGGCTTGGTCGCCCTGTCTGGAAAAATCCGTGAACCATCAAGCACCCGCATCTCAAGAATATTGCACGCGCGAGTTTTGACCCGAAAGCGATCTCAGGTTAGGGTGATCGGATGCGTTTGCTAAAATTTACGGATCGCGGATTTGCCCGCTCCATTGCCGCCTTCAACCGTCAGGCCGAACCTAGCGACGAGGTTCGCCAGACCGTGACAGAAATCATCGCTGCCATCCGCAAAAACGGGGACGCCTCGCTGCTGGAATACACACAGAAATTCGGCGGTCCCAAGCTGACCCCTGCCAAGATCAGGGTTTCAGCAACCGAAATCGAAAAGGCCGTGGCATCGCTCACTCCTGCCGTTAAAAAGGCCCTTGCTGCCTCACGAAAAAATGTCACGGCCTTTGCCAAAAAAAGCCTTCGCCAGAACTGGTCAATGATCAACAACGAGGGTGCTCTTGTTGGCGAACGCTTCGATCCCCTGCCGCGTGTCGGTCTCTACGTCCCCGGAGGGACGGCACCGCTCGTCTCCAGCGCCATCATGACCTGTGGATTTGCGAAGGCAGCCGGTGTTCCTGAAATCGTCGCGGTCACACCCGCCGGTGCGGACGGCACCGTTGCTCCTGCACTCCTTGCTGCCCTCGATCTCTGTGGAGCCACGGAAATCTACAGAGTCGGCGGAGCTCAGGCGATCGCCGCTCTTGCTTACGGAACCAAGAGCATCCCTGCAGTCACCAAAATCTACGGCCCGGGTAATGCCTTCGTCGTGGAGGCCAAACGACAGGTCTTTGGTCGGGTCGGTGTCGATCTCCTGCCAGGCCCAAGCGAGGTGCTGGTCATTGCCGACGCAAAGGCCAATCCTGTCTGGGTCGCGGCAGACTTGCTTGCGCAGTCGGAACACGGTGCCAGCAGCGTGGTCATTTTGCTGAGCGATTCGGAGAATCTACTCGTAAAAGTTCAATCCGAAATCGACCGCCAGTTCAAGCTCTCCTCGCGTCCGGAACACCTTGGCAAGGCGATGAACAATGCCGCGCTGATCCTCGTGCGTGACCTCACCCAAGCCATCGAGATTGCCAACGGTTTTGCCGCCGAGCATGTCTCCCTCGCCGTGCGCAAACCCGAATTACTTGCCCCCAAGCTGACATCGGCAGGAGCCATTTATCTGGGAGACCTTTCTCCGGTGGCCGCAGGTGATTTCGTTGCGGGGCCGAGTCATGAACTCCCAACCGGCGGTGCTGCCAAGGCTTTTGCAGGACTCACAGCGGAGCAATTTCAACGCCGCACCAGCATTGTCCGCTATGATGCGTCTTCACTCAAAAAATCGCGCCCGATCATTGAGACTTTCTGCGAAATCGAAGGCCTTGATGCACACGGTCGTTCGGTTTCGCTGAGGGTGGGTAAATAGACTGAAGGCGGTTAGACTCATGGGGATGAAGACTAAAATCATCTCGGTTATTCCGACTCGGATCATCGGTCTTAAACCAAACCCCTGTACAAAAGATGCTATACAGGACAGGAGCTTATCGGCTTTGGACTCCTATTCGTTATAAATTCCGGCTCGATAGCTCCTTCTGACCTAACAGTCTAACAGTCTTAAGCCCAAACTCCTTTCTTCCTCAATGATCTGGCGATTGCCGCGACATCAATTCGACCTCTCCGCGAGGGGTTTGATCGTCGGTATCGTGAATGTCACACCGGATTCTTTTTCTGACGGAGGAGCGTTTTATGATCCCGAAGCTGCGTGCATTCATGGATTGCATCTGCTCGACGAAGGTGCCGACCTGCTCGATCTTGGCGCAGAATCAACCCGACCCGCTTCGATCCCGGTCTCCTCGGAAGAGGAGTTGGAGCGACTCCTTCCGGTCATCCGTATGCTGCGCGCCAGAACAAATGCGCTTCTCTCCATCGACACCTCCAAGGCAGTCGTGGCCGCAGCGGCTCTCGGTGTAGGTGCAGATATCATCAATGATGTGTCATCCCTGCGAGATCCGCTCATGGCAGAGCTGGTGGCCTCGCATCGGGCGGGTCTGATCCTGATGCATATGCAGGGAACACCGGCCACCATGCAGGACGATATCTGTTATCACGACGATGATGTCTTGGGTACTGTGTCAAAATTTCTTTTAGAAAAGCGCGAAGCGGCCATAGGCTCTGGCGTGGCTCCTTCTTCCATCATTCTCGATCCAGGTCTGGGCTTCGGTAAAACCGCGTCCCATAATCTTGCATTGATCCGGGGTATTCCAACGCTCGCTGCGCTGGGATCACCGATCATGATCGGACATTCCCGAAAATCGTTTCTCGGGGCCCTCAACGGGCAAGATGATCCGGGCAAACGGCTTGCCGCCGGCCTTGCTGTCACAGCTCTGGCACGGACAGCAGGAGCGAGGCTTTTCAGGGTGCATGAAGCAGCGTCCCACCGCGATGCCCTGCGCTCGACGGAGGCCCTCCTTTGATCGCCTCCTTCTCCCAGCTTCTTGGCTTTCTCCATAGTTCGTGGCCCTTTGGTCTGGAGATCCTGATCCTCTCCGCGATCATCTATAACCTATACCTCTATCTGCGGGGCACTCATGGAGCACGCATTCTCATCGGGCTTGCACTTGTCTTTCTCACGCTGACCCTCATCTCCCAGCTTCTCGATCTTGCTGTCTTGAGCTGGCTGTTGCGCAGCTTTTCTGTCTTCCTAGCGATCGCCCTCGTCGTGCTGTTCCAGCCCGAGCTGCGCCGAGCACTCAACGAGCTCGGCAGTCACCATTTTTTCACCACAGTGATGCAACGCCGCGAGGCGATCGAAGAACTCGCGGATGTGGTCTTCGATCTGGCAAGCAAAGGTTATGGAGCACTCATCGCCCTTGAACGGGATATCAGTCTTGATCCCGTGGCGGAGAGCGGGGTCAACCTGGATGCTGATTTTTCCAAGGAGCTTCTTCTCACTATTTTTCACCCAAAGACGGTTCTCCATGATGGCGGTGTGATCGTCAGCGGTGACAGGATCGTCGCTGCCGGTTGCATTTTCCCCCTGACTCAACGCGATGATCTTGACCGCACGCTAGGCCTGAGACACCGGGCCGGGCTCGGACTCTCGGAGGAGTCGGACACCATTGCCCTGGTGGTCTCCGAGGAAAGCGGCCAAGTTTCGATTTGTCACGCGGGTGTCATTGAGCGCAACCTTCCGTTTGAACGGTTCAGAAAACGGCTCTCACAACTTCTGCTCCGCGAAGAAAATCATGCAAAAGATCCTACTGCACAACTGGAAGGAGAAGTTGGTCTGCCTGTTGCTGGGCGCAGCACTCTGGTATCTCATCCACCAAAATCTGGCTCCGTCATCCCAGTTGGGACGCGCGGAAAAGACTGAGACGACGATCATCACCACCACGCACAAGATCCCTTCCCAGCACAAGTAAATGGTTGCCCGCACTCTCTTTGGCACCGATGGCATTCGAGGCAAGGCCAATGCTTACCCGGTAACACCCGAGATAGCCCTGCGCATGGGTCGTGCGACGGGATTCCTGCTTCGGCATAAACACACCGAAAATTCAGTCCGTCCGCGTTTTGTCATCGGTCGTGACACCCGGCTTTCCGGCCCGATGCTGGAGGCGGCACTCGTGGCAGGCCTGAACTCCGTGGGCGCAGATGCACTGCTTGCCGGCGTCATCCCGACACCGGCCGTTGCCTGCCTCGTCCGGGATCTGGGAGGGGATGGAGGAGTTGTCATCTCAGCCTCTCACAATCCCGCGGAGGATAACGGTCTGAAACTTTTTGGTGGCGACGGGTACAAACTCGAAGACTCTCTGGAAAAGCGGCTTGAGCAGCTGATGCTAACTGAGGAAATCGATGGCTATCGGCCCACAGGCGATCAGCTCGGTACTGTTTCCATGCTCGACGATGCCGCACCCCGCTATGCGCGTATGGCCAAGGAAAGCGTTCCCGGCATGATGCTTCATGGCCTCCATATCGCTCTTGATTGTGCCAATGGTGCTTCGTCTGAAACCACACCTGGTGTCCTGAGATCTCTTGGTGCCGAGGTCTCCCTCTTTCATGCAGCGCCCAATGGGAGCAACATCAACGAATGCTGCGGAAGCACGCACCCCGTGGAAATCAGCCGACTCGTGCGTGAAACCGGAGCGCAGATCGGGATCTCCCACGACGGGGATGCCGATCGGCTCGTGCTCTGCGATGAACTGGGCGAAATCGTGGATGGGGACGAGATTCTCGCCATGACTGCGCTGGATGCCTTGCAACGGGGAGAACTTGCGGGCAACACACTTGTGGCCACCGTCATGAGTAATTTCGGTCTTGATGAATGCCTGGCGACTGCCGGAGGCCGTGTGCTGAGAACGGCTGTCGGAGACCGCTATGTGGTCGAGGCCATGAGAAAAGGCAACTATTCCATCGGGGGCGAACAGAGCGGCCATCTGATTTTTCGCGACCATGGCACGACCGGCGACGGCCTTCTCGCCGCGCTTCAGGTGCTCCGCATCATGACCGAGAGCGGGCGACCGCTGAGCGCGCTGCGCCGTGTCCTTAAAAAGTATCCGCAGACACAGCGCAACCTGCGTGTGAAGCAAAAACCCCCACTAGATGCAGCGGTGCTGGCCGAAGTCGCCCGGCTTATTGAAGCAACCGAAAGATCCCTTGCCGGAAAGGGGCGGGTGTTACTCCGCTATTCCGGAACCGAACCAAAAATCCGTCTCCTCATCGAAGGCCCCGATGGGGTAATGATCTCGGAAGCGGCTGATTCCATTGCGGCCGCTCTCAGCAGTGCTATCGGTGAGTAGCTATTTTCCCGCAACTTCGGTGTAAAGATCCGTCCCCCATGAGATTGCGGCCTCAACAATGGCTCGGGTTGTTTCCACAAAATCAGCAGCATTGACGACGAGGAGTCGCCCGAAGTACTGCAACGAGACGCTGCGGCTGGTCACCAGGAGGAGTCCGATGATGACCAGCAGATTGATCAGATAGATCACCATCAACGAAAAGAAGCTTCCTCCGTAATGCAAATCAGGCTGCCCCTTGAGAATGAGAAGGCAGGTAAACACTAGATGAAAAGCCAGCGTGACACCGATGAGGAGAAAGAGCAGCCAGCGAAAAGAGCTGAGGTCGGCAGCAAGCGATGCAGCTCCATAAAGGGTCACGACGAGAACGCTGTAAATCGGGAAGAAATAGGGGGCCAGAATGATCCAGGTGTTCACCCTGTCGGTCAGCACATGCCCTCCCTCGAGACTCACATGAAAGTGATCGGCCACCTTGCCCCCGAAGATCCAGACCCAGAGGGCATGAGTGACTTCATGCCCCAGCACATACGGGATCATGAGTGCCTTCTGCGGGATGATGAAATAGAGGATTCCAAAGAGCATGGCTCCCGCCGCAAAACAACCGAACGATTGGGTGGCTAGCAGCCCGTGATGGAGCGATGTGGTGAAAGCTTGCAGGAATGTTTTCGTGAGAACCCAGGCCAAGGGAAGCAGAAAGAGGCCCACGACGAATTTGACCAACGATTTGGGAACTCCCTGACGATATGCAGGCCCATGGTGTTGATCGCCTTGTCCGCGGGTATCAACTTCCCCGGATGGGGATTCCTTGGGAAAAAGTTCACCCGATGTAAGCTCCGCCGCCGCACGGACACGCCTGGTTCCGCTTGGCTTCAAACCTCTCTTGGATGAGGAATTGGTTGCCACGCGGAATGGAGCGGATTCCTGTTAGGCCCTGCCCATGTAGGCCCCGGTACGGGTATCGACCTTGATGATTTCCCCCTCCTTGATGAAGAGTGGAACTTGGATGTGCTTGCCGGTTTCCAGCACGGCAGGCTTCATCACATTGCCGCTCGAATCACCCTTTAGCCCTTCGGGCGATTCCGTCACCTTGAGATTGGCGGAAGCGGGCAATTCGACGGAAACCGCACGACCTTCGACATAGAGAACTTCGACCTGCATATTCTCAACCAGAAAATCCTTGGCGTCACCGATCAGATCGCCTTGCAGGGTGATTGTTTCAAAACTCTCAGGATCCATGAAATTGTAGCTCTCCTGATCGGCATAGCTGTAATCGAGCGTCATGCGCTGCACATCGACCAGATCCACCTTTTCCGTTGAGGAAAACCGGATGTCTGCGGATTTGCCCGTTCCTATATAACGGACGATCAGCTGCACAAAAGCCCGGAGATTGCCGGGGGTACGATGGGTGACTTCGAGGACGATGGCTGCGTTGCCGTTATACTTGATTGCCATTCCTTTGCGGAGATCGTTTGCGAGAGCCATGGTAGTAGTTGGAAGATAGAGCTTAGAAGGCGGGCGAAGGGGTGGGGTGAATTACAATATTTTGAATCGGGAGAGATCCTGAGAGTCAACCACGCCGAGCGGCTTTCCACCAGCGTCCGTCACCACGAGATCATCGATACGATGATGTTCTAGCACCATGAGAACCTCCGCGGCAAGTTTGTCAGCTCGGATTGTCACAGGATTGGCCGTCATCACCTCGCCGACCTCCCTCGTTCCTATCCGCGGATCGGAGGGAAAGCGCCGCGCGAAATCGCCATGGGTAAAAATCCCGAGCAACCTCTCCGACTCATCGACCACGAGTGCTGCACCGGCTCGACGGGCGGTGAGTTCTTTGAGTACCTCGACCACAGGCGTTGTCCTCCCAACGATTGCAGCCTGGTCGCCGCTTCGCATGATGTCGCTCACCCGTAGCAGCAGTGAACGACCAAGCTGTCCGGCTGGATGAAAGCGGGCGAAATCCTCGCGGGTAAAACCTCGTTCCTCCAGCAGCACCATCGCCAGAGCGTCTCCCAATGCCAGCATCACGGTTGTGCTGGAAGTCGGTGCCAGATTATGAGGGCACGCCTCCTGGGTAACGGAAACATCAAGGACCACTTCACTCGCCAAGGCCAGGGTAGAGGATGTATTGCCCGTCATCGCGATCCTGCCCACATCGATTCGGGCGAGTGCGGGCAGAATACGGATCAGTTCCTCGGTCTCCCCACTGTAACTCAGGGTCAGAATCACATCTCCAGAGGAAACCACTCCGAGATCCCCGTGAAGGGCATTGAGGGAGTTGAGCACCACCGCGGGAGCTCCCGTGCTGGTGAGTGTGGCGGCGATTTTCTCGCCGATATGTCCCGATTTTCCGACACCGAGAACGACGATCTTACCCCGCCGCTCGATGCAATCACGCAGAAATTTTACGGCTGCGGTGAAGCTCTCATTCAGACGCAGGGAAAGGCACTCGAGTTCGTTGATCTCGATTGAAAGAACACGGCGCGCACGCTCTAGGGAATCCATCGCTTGATTCTGAATCGTCCGAGGGGTGTTAGAAAAGCTGTTTCGGAACAAGGAAGAGCCAGTCGTGTTTTAAAGTCCGTTCTGCTGCAAGGCATTGATGAGGACTGCGCGGCGCCGATGCGCCACCTTCTCCCAGGTAAATTCCCGTGCCCGCTCGCGGGCTGAATGTCCCATCTGATCACGCAAGGCTTTGTCCTCTGCCAACCTCCTCAGTGCCGCAGCCCATCCGTCGATATCGTGTGGATCGATCACAAAGCCGTCGATTCCATCGCGCGCGTCACTTGATCCCACCGGAGAAACGATCACCGGCAAACCACACCCCATTGCTTCGTAAGTGACCATCGGGCCCCCTTCCTCGAGGCTTCCAAAGGTGAAGACATCTGCAGACCGATAAATCGACCCGATATCAAGCGAGTGACCCAGGAGCACGACGCCCGGATAGGCGAGTGGGCCTGCCAACTGCTGCGCCGTATCCTGGGGCACGGCACCAGCAAGCAGGAGATTACCTTTGATATTCGCTCGTTTCCATGCCTCCAGCAGAAGGTGGATACCCTTGCGGACGCAAAGTCGGCCCACGAACAGCGCTGTGAGCCCCTCCTCTTTCTCGCGGAAGCAGGTCGAACCTCGCATCCGCCGCGGATCCCATCCGTAACTGACCGGCAGAATCTTCTCTGGGGCCACACCCGCTTCCTGCAAGGAGCGCACAACAAATGGATTTGGTGCATAAACAAGATCCGCAAGCTCCATCTCCCTGCATTCACGCTCGACATCGCTCTCGCTGATCCCGTGCGATCCTTTCCATCCGATGCGGGCATATTCCTCATCCAGAAGTCGCTTTGCGTACATGGTATGGCAATTGATCCGCTCAGTCACGATCGTGTTCCCGCGCTCCCTAATCCGCTCATAGGTCTCGAGCGAAACACCCGGCCAAAGATAGGCGATGTCTCCGGGACGCAACGCCCTGACAAACGCCCTCTCCACCCCCTTTGCCAAGCGCTTTTCAGGATTTGGCAGACGATAGATCAAAGGCATTGCCCAACGAGGAAAAGCATCCCGCACAAAAGGAAGGCAGATCGCCTTGTCCGAGGAGGGAAACCAAGCCTCCACTGGCAGATCCTCATCTCCCAGATACTCGCAGAGCGAGATGCAGGTGTAGGCAACACCTTGTCCGGTGTTGTAGACAGGATACAGGGATTTAATAATGGGGGGGGGGGGATTAAAAAATCCTTTTGGGTTTATAGGGGACATCTCGAGGACTCTTTATTCTTAGATTCCTTCCCCCATCGTTGAGTGCCCACTCGCTTTTTCCACGATCGACCGCAGGCGGTCAAGCGTGATCGGCTTGACCAGGTAGCCATCCATTCCAGCGGCAAGACAGGCCTCACGATCCTCTTTAAAGGCATTGGCAGTCAGAGCAACGATCTCCGGTCTCGGACCGTCAGCAAAATATTTGCGCATCTCGATGGATGCCTGCAATCCGTCCATTACAGGCATTTGAATATCTATCAGCACAAGGTCAAAGGTATTGCCTTTGACAGCATCAAGAGCCTGAAGCCCGTTTTCCACCATGACGGGGGTGACCCCGAACCGGGAAAGCATCATCGAGATCACTTTCTGGTTTGTCTGGTTGTCTTCCGCCACCAGGACACGAAGTTTGTTTGACTGGATAGGATCAGCAGGGCCCCTTGGTTTTCCCTTTCCAGAACTCAGCGCGGCGGAGATCACCTCAAGTAACTGCGTAGTTCGCAATGGCTTGGTAAGGGCGGCGATAAAAAGTCCCTCGTCTTCACTCGGCACCCGTTCGATCACCGAGCTCAAAAGGATCAACGGGAGTCTCTTTCCTTGAGGAAGCGACTTGATGGTTCGAGCCAGAGTCAGCCCATCGATGTCGGGCATTTGATAATCCAGCAAAACAAGCGCGAAGTGATGATGCGGCGTCAGCAGAGCAAGAGCCGCTTCGCCACCCTCAGCTTCCATGGTGTTCATCCCCCAGATGTGCAACTGATCGCGCAGGAATTGACGGTTCACCGGGTTGTCATCGACGATCAGGACGCTCTTGCCGATCAGGAACAGATCGGGAGCGGGGGCGTTTTTCAGATCGGCTTGTCCCACTGGAAGCGGCAGATCAATGGTGAAAGTGGTTCCTTCACCCGGCTTGCTGTGGAGCGATATGGTCCCTCCCATAAGCTCGACGAGCCGCTTGCTGATGGCGAGCCCCAGTCCGGTGCCCCCATATTTCCTCGTCACGGAGGAATCCGCCTGCATGAAGGGGACAAAAAGGCGTGATTGAACCTCTTCGTCCATACCGATACCGGTGTCGCGCACCGTGAGTCGGATGAGGGAACCGCCTGCGGGTTCCGCCCGCAAGGCGACCGAACCGGATTGTGTAAACTTCACGGCATTAGATACCAAGTTCAAAAGCACCTGTTTGATTCTCGTGCGATCGCCCACCACCAGCTGCGGCAGGGAGGGATCGCTGGAATAGCTTAGTTCTATCTTCTTCTCTGCTGCCGGTCTGGCCAGGATCTCCAAAGACTCGATGAAAACATCGGAAATGGAGAAGGGGCGTTGCTCGATGTCTATCTTGCCTGCCTCAATCTTGGAATAGTCGAGAATATCGTTGATGAGTTCGAGCAGGATCTCACCGGAACTGGCCACTGTCGCTGCGTAGTCACGCTGCTGCTGATCCAGCTTGGTTTCCAGAAGCAGGGAAGAAACTCCGATGACGGCATTCAAAGGGGTTCTGATTTCATGACTCATGGTGGCCAGGAAAGTGCTCTTGGCCCGACTGGCTGCATCGGCGGCATTCACTGCCGCAACAAGGGCCTTTTCCGAATGCTGAAGATCTAGGCGGGAGCTGATTAGGCTGGCTACTGTCTCCAGTAGGGTAATTTCCTCATCCTCCCATGGATACGAATCCATGCCATAATGAAATCCCATGGTACCCCAGAGCCTCCCCTCAACAGCAATGGGAACGCTCAGAAAGGAGCGGGTGCCCAACTTCTTGAGCAAATGAGAGCTAATCCCGTCTCCTGTCTCATAAACAAAGCGGCCATTGAGGAACTGATCCAACCAGTACGCAGGCTGCTCCTGAGCAGTGTTGATGTATTTGCCAATCTCGTTGATGTCGCGATAATAAGACTGGCCAGCTTTCTTGTCCCACTCGGCAAAGACCTGCGACTCCTTGAACGAGCCATCCAGGGCAAATTGGTACCGGCTGATGCGCACTCGATCAATACCGATTTTTTTGCCAAGCATCGTGACAAGCGCAAGCCAGGCATTGGAAGAGCTTAACGGTGTGTTGAGCAGAAGCTGGCCGACGTCACCGACGGCTTCCAGCAACAGCTGATGCCTCCTTAACCGGGTGATGTCGCGAAAACGCCACATGAACCCGTAGCGAGTCCCATCGTTTTGTATGGGGAAAAAATCTTGCGTGATATAGCGACCGTCGAGCGTTTGATTGATTTTATTGAGCGAGGTCTTCCCGAGCGAGATCGTCTCATCGATGATGGAGATAAATTCCTCCCCGCACAGAAAATCTTTTGCTGCTTCCCTAAGCAACTCCCCGCAGGAAAGACCTTGAATCATCGGGAAGGAAGCCCTGAACAAGGTTTCAAAGGCCGGATTGGCGTAGGTGATCTGACGCTGAGTGTTCTCGACCAGCACCGCATCATCGATATTCTTGAGCAGTGTGGCGAAGCGGCTTCTCTCTGTGGCCTCCATGGCAGTGAGCGCTTCCAGCTTGTGCCGGTTGAGATGGAGCATCTCCTCTTTGCCAATTGCCTGAGAGATGATCAGCAGGCAGTCGTGCAGATCCTCCGTCATCTCGAAACGGCGCTGATAAAGGAGGCTGAGTGAACCTGTCACTTGCCCGGCGAGATGAACCCCCTCCCCGATGTATGTTTGAAAATCGGTCAAATCGGGATCCAAAGTACCGCGGACAGATGGGTCATGGATGGTGAGAAAATGCACATCCCCCCGGATCACTTCCGCATAGAGGCTCTTGGCCACCGGCAAGCTGAGAGGGTGATGCTCGGGAAGGCCCGACTTTGCTAAAATCACCAGCTGCTCTTGTTCAATGCGCGCATAGAAGGCACGTGAAGCATGGAGCACCCGAGCGGCCAAATCCGTCAGCAAGTTGAGATTCTCCTCGTAGCTCTCACCAAGCCCCAAGAGAGTGATGTTGATCTGCTGGAGCCGCTGCCGCTGATCCTCAAGAGCCTTCTCTGCCTCCGATCGCCGAGTCACATCGGTTTCAATGGCCATGAATCCACTCACCTCTCCCTCTTCATCAAGAAGAGGCTGGCACTCGATCGCGACCCAGTAGGGAGTGCCGTTCTTATGATAGTTCAGGATCGTCTCCTGAAAACCACGCCTTCCAGCCAAGGCAAGCCGGATTTTTTCCACGACCTTGGGATCTGTGTTTTTTCCCTGAAGAAGTTCACCCGGCTTTTTTCCCTTAACATCATCCAACGAATAGCCCGTAATTTCCGCGAATCCGGCATTGGCCCACTCGATCCGACCATCCAACGAGGTAATAATCACGGCACTTGCCGCACTCTCCGCGACCAGTGCAAGCCGTCTTGCTTCTGTGCGTTGTCGAACCAGCTCCAACTCGGTTTTTTTACGCTCCGAAATATCCAGGATCATCCCAGCTGCCCGAAGCCCCTTATCCAGATTATCTTCTCGTGTGATCTGGCCCCTGCTGATCACCCAAAGAAAGCGACCGTCGGTTTGCCTGAGGCGAAACTCCGCCTCAAGCGCCTTCTTTGTCCCTTGGAAAAACCCGGTGAAAACCTTCCTCACCACATCCCAGTCATCGGGGTGAACAAGCGTGAGAAATTCCTGGGCCGTTAACCGGGGGGGAAGTTCGAGAACATCCCATTCCTTCATTCCCGTCTGATCAATCGTCATGATCTGCGAGTGAACATCCATCTCCCAGGAAACAAGGTTGGCTCCCTGAAGTGAAAGACGCAGCCGATCTTCGGAGGCGGCCTGCTTGATCCTTGATTCACCTGAAAGATAATTGATGAAGATGAGTCCCGTGACAAAGAGCGCCAACACCACGATCACGAGCATTTTGTCCTGTCTAGCCCGGTCAAGGCTCTTTCCCCAATCGGCCGTACTTTTGTCCAGGCCGAGATAGACCGGCAATCCCCGCTAAGATTATCCTGCCTAAGGGAGATCAGGAGCGGGTGAGGGAAGACGGATGAACAGTGAAGAGGCCATCAGAAGTTAGAGAACAGAAATCAGCTCCTTATGGAGAACGACACTCTGCTATTGATGGAAATAGATGAAACATCTTTCGCCGAATTGTAGTTAAGGAACAAAATACTTCAGCT
>JBAXTN010000002.1:0-137198 GCA_037130175.1 bacterium
TCTGAGCAGGGATTTCTTTTACGTAAACATTGAAGGCCGAACCGCTAATCAATCCTTGGAAAAGGTCGGCATCCGTGCCGACAGGAAGACCTGCGAGATTTAGTGGGATGAACTTTCCATCCCCTTCGCGTTTCATGTTGGCTGATGCAATGGGAGACTTGGCGTTGACATTCGCGGCAAGGCACAGGGCGACCATGCAGCATTGAAAAAGGAGGCGTGAAAATGTTTTGCTGGTTTGGTGCAGGGAGGGGAGTCTCATGAAGAGTGGGAAAGCTGGTAGTGGAAATGGTGGAGGGATTCCTCGTTTCTGGCGATTGATAAAAAACGGGAAAAATCGGCCAAAAGACATCCCGGAACAACCGGAGAAATGGGAAGACCAATTATGACTTACCGTTATGACTTTCCCCTTTTCCAGCCTCCAATCTCCCTAAGTTCCTGATTATAAGGAGTGGAGCGGGCGAAGGGATTCGTACCCTCGAGCAAAACCTGCTTACCCCTTTATCTCCTTCGTCCCTGTAAATCTTCTCCCCTCGGGAAATTCTATTCGGTAGGGTTGGCAGATGATTGAACGCTACAGCCTGCCAAAGATGCGCTCCATTTGGACGGAGCAACGGAAACTTGAGATCTGGCTTGAGATCGAGACCCTCGCCTGCGAGGGAATGGCGGAACTGGGCATTGTTCGCAAGGAAGATGCCGCGATCATCCGCAACAAGGGAACCTTCAAGATCGAAAATGTCCGTGAGATTGAAAAGCGCACCAATCACGATGTCATCGCCTTTCTGGAAGAGGTTGCCAACCATGTCGGTGAACCGGCACGGTGGATTCATCGTGGTCTGACTTCCTCCGATCTTCTCGACACCACACTCGCCGTGCAGATGGTCGAATCGACGGACATCCTGCTGGCCGATCTGGAGGAGCTTCGCAAGGCCATCGCCGCGCGGGCCATCGAGCACAAGTTCACCCCGATGATCGGTCGCAGCCATGGCATCCATGCCGAACCCGTCACCTTCGGACTGAAACTCGGTGTCATGTATGACGAGTTTGGCCGCGCGATTGAACGGCTTAAGCAGACTCGTGAACGCATTGCCTACGGGATGCTCAGCGGAGCCGTCGGAACCAATGCACACCTTGACCCCAAGGTGGAAGCCTTCGTCTGCGAAAAGCTCGGCCTCAAGCCAGCCGCCATCTCGACCCAGATCATTCAGCGCGACCGTCATGCGGAATTCATGTCCACACTCGCCCTCATCGGGTGCAGCATCGACTGCTGGGCCACCGAGTTCCGCCATCTTCAGCGCACCGAGGTACTGGAAGTCGAGGAGGCTTTTGCCAAGGGGCAGAAAGGGAGCTCTGCCATGCCACACAAGCGCAATCCCATCACCGGTGAACGCCTCTGCGGACTGGCCCGCGTCCTGCGCGGCAACACCCAGACCGCCATGGAAAATGTCGCCCTCTGGCATGAACGCGACATCAGCCACAGCAGTGCCGAACGGATCATCCTCCCCGACTCCTGCACCCTGCTCGACTACATGCTCGTCCTCCTGACCCGTCTAGTGCGCGACCTCACCGTCTATCCGGAGCACATGAAGCGGAATATGGAGATCACCCTCGGCCTCTACGGCAGCCAGGCGGTTCTCCTCGAGCTCACCGACCGGGGCATGGCACGCAAGAACGCCTATGAGGCCGTCCAGCGCGCCGCCATGCGTACTTGGGCAGAGAAAGTTCCACTCTTAAAAACCCTCAGCGAAGAAGCAGAAGTCATCGCCCACATCCCCGCCGGAGAACTTGAGAAAATCTGTTCACCTGAGCGCCACTTCACCCATGTGGAGTCGAGGCTCAGGGCCGTGGGGATTGAGTGCTGAAAAAGACTTACTGAAGAGATCAGCGGTCAGAAGTCAGAACCGGGGCGGCAGACGACGATGAAATCGTAGCCCGCAGGGAGCCACAGCCTTGTGAACACCGAGTGACGGGAGTCACGGTGAAGACTGCTCAGCAGCCTGAAAGGCGAGGCCGTCGGGAGACGGAGAGTCAAAGCAAAGTGGCTTCAAATCAGCACAAAAGAGGCTGAGAAACTTGGTTATTCTATCTACTTTCTCTTCTCCAACTCCTACCCAGTTTCCCTGCTGCTTCTCCCACTATCGGACAGACTCCGAGAAATATCTAGAGGGCTTCTTTCCACTTCTCCCGCAAAAAACTCATTTCCACGCCTCGATCTTTGCATCACTCCCTCACACCGGAGGTGTTCAGCCGACTGAAAAGATCAACTTACTCTCGTAACCAGTGAAGGGATCGTCGTTGACATCGCACCATTTGTCGTGCATTTTTGCCAGATGAGCACGACACTAAGCATCCGTCTCCCGGAGGAATTGGCCCGATGGGTTGAGCATAAAGCACTGGTCTCTGGCAGGTCGAAGGGAAGCTTGGTCAAAGAGGCGCTGGAAATCATCCGCATCAAGGAAGAAAAGCCCTTTATGTATTTGGCCGGCAAAGTGAGCGGCCCGGCTGATCTGTCCACCAGAAAGGGGTTTTCAAAATCGTGACAGGCATTGCTGACACGGGATTCATCGTGGCGTTTCTCAACCGACGTGACATCCATCATCGTTGGGCCGTAAAGGTTGCCTCGGAAGTCGATGAACCTCTCATCACCTGCGAGGCCGTGCTGGCTGAGGCGGCCTTTCATCTGGGATCTGTAACTTATGTTCTGGAACTTCTTGAAAGCGGACTTCTCAAGTTAGACTTTGAGATTGAGACGAACCGGCGGCGACTGGCCCTTCTGGCGAAGCGCTATGAGGATCGCTCTCCGGATCTCGCGGATCTCTGCCTGATCTGTGTCAGCGAACGCTTTCCCCATCATCCAGTCATCACGATCGACGGCGACTTCCGCATTTATCGCCGACATCAGCGCGAGACCATTCCCCTCCTCATGCCGGGAAAGTGAAGAACTCTTCCAATAGAATCCTCTCTCGGATGCCCGATGTGAAGGTGCTTCGACCCAAGAGCCTTCATGACATTGAGGAAAACTCCGAGCCAGACTCGGAAGGACCTCTGACTACTGACTTCTGACTCCTCTGATCTCTGATTTCTATATCCCCTTCGCCCCTTCCCTATCTTACCCACTCCCCTACCCCGCCACGAATTTCATCCCTGCCGTCGGATAGCGGTCGCCATGGAAGGTTCCTTCAGGGAAAGCGGTATCGAGCAGTGCCAAGTCGGCCGAACTCAGTCGGACATCGAGTGCTCCGAGATTTTCAATCAGCCGATCCCTCCTGCTGGTGCCGATCAACGGCACGATGTCATCCCCCTGAGCCAGCACCCAGGCGATGGCAAGCTGGGCCGGAGTGCAACCCTTGGACTCAGCAATCTCGGCAAGTGTCTCAACAAGGGCAAGATTGGCCTGTAAATGCTGGCCCGAGTAGCGGGGGGTGAAGGCGCGGAAGTCGCCACGGGGAAGACTGGTGGCAAATGTGCCGGAGAGCAGCCCACGGGAAAGGGCACCATAAGCCACGATACCGACTCCGAGTTCGCGGGCAACTGAGAGGATTTCCCCTTCGATGAAGCGGGTGGAGAGCGAATACTCGATCTCCAGCGCTGTCACGGGATGCACGGCATGGGCACGGCGCAGGATGCCGGGAGTCACTTCGGAGAGTCCGAGGTATTTCACCTTTCCCTCCCTGATAAGCTGGGCGATGGCACCCACTGTCTCCTCGATCGGTACATCATGATCGAGGCGGGCGGGCTGATAGAGGTCGATATGATCGACTCCAAGTCGCTGGAGGGAGTAGGCACAGAAATTTTTGACCGCGGCAGGCCGGCAGTCATGACCAAGCCAAAGTCCCTTAGGATCACGGAGCGCTCCGAATTTCACGCTCAGGACGACCTGATCGCGACGACCTGCGATGGCACGACCGACGAGCATCTCGTTGTGACCCATTCCATAGAAATCCCCCGTATTGATCAGGTTGATTCCGGCATCAAGGGCCTCCCTGATCGTCGCTTCCCCCTCGGCATCATCCTTGCGGGCGCTCGTGGCGTAGATGTCAGAAATACCCATGGCTCCGAAGCCAACTTCGGAAACCTCTGGACCGTTCTTACCGAGCAGATGCGTCTTCATGACACTCCCACCGTGGCGCAAGGAATGAAAGAACTGCAAGGAGGAAAGGGTTTCCTGAGATTTTTCTCTCTTGTGTCTGGACAGTAGAATCGCCGGAAGATAAATATCCATGCTTCGATTCCGATTCATGGACACCGCCCTGATCCTCAATTTTCTAACGACCCCGTGGGTGTTCCTTATCTGGACGACCATCGTCAAGGCCTCCGTACTACTCAGCATCGTTCTGGGGCTTGTCTCTCTTACGGTCTATGCCGAACGCCGCGTCAGTGCCTTGATTCAGGATCGTGTCGGGCCAAACCGCGTCGGCATCCCGATGACCCTCCTTGGAGGCAAGAAGGATATCTTCCTCTGGGGTCTCGGCCAGATGATCGCGGATCCCCTGAAGCTTCTTCTCAAGGAAAACTTCCAGCCTGCCTCGGTCAACGGATTCTACTACTGGCTTGCACCAAAACTGGTGATGATTCCACCCATTCTGGTGCTTGCAGTGCTTCCCTTCGGAAGTTCGATTCTAGGGGTGCAGATGACCATAGCCGATGTGAATATCGGCGTGCTCTATATCTTCGCAATCTCCTCGCTGAGCGTCTATGGCATCACGCTGGCTGGCTGGGCCTCCAACTCGAAGTTCCCCTTCCTCGGAGGCATCCGCTCCTCCTCTCAGATGATTTCCTACGAGCTTTCCCTGGGACTTTCCGTCGTGCCGGTGCTCATGATCTGCGGTTCGATCAATCTCAATGACATCGTTGATTGGCAGGTGAAGAATGGCTGGCTGGTAGCTCCCTTCTGGCCACAGGGATTCTCGATCTCATCACTGTTCCATCCCGACCAACTTCTCCACGCCTTTGTCGCAGGGTTAAGCTGGCAGCGGTTGGCACTCTGGATTCCTCTCCTGATCTCCTTCGTCATTTTTTTCGTCTCGATCTTTGCCGAGACGAACCGTCTCCCCTTCGATCTTCCCGAGGCAGAGCAAGAGTTGGTCGGTGGTTATCATACGGAATATGGGTCGATGAACTTTGCCCTCTTTTTCCTCGGTGAATATGCAGCCATGATCGCCGGATCGGGTGCCGTGGTCTCCCTGTTCCTTGGCGGATGGAGCTTTCCGATGATCCCGGACGGTTCGCATGGCATCCTCTGGGGTCTTGTCAACATCGGTGTCTTCTTTGCAAAGATCTGTGCGCTGCTGCTCTTTATGATCTGGGTTCGCTGGACGATTCCCCGTTTCCGCTATGATCAGCTGATGAAGCTGGGATGGCTCGGCTTCTTTCCGATCGCCTTGGCCAATATCTTCGTCACCGCCCTGATTCTCGCGTATATCAAACACTAATCATGAACATGTTTGTTCACTAATCCCATGGCACTCGTCGTTAAGCGCCCCAAACTCTCACTGGCCGAGAAATTCTATCTGCCAGCTTTGCTCGCTGGTCTGGTCATCACCTGGAATCACCTCAAACGGGCGATCTTCAACAAGGGGATCGTGACGATGCAGTATCCTGAGCAGAAATGGGATACAAACCTTCCCGACTGGTATCGCGGGGCACCGACGCTCGTGAGCGATGAACACGGAAAGGATCGCTGCGTGGCCTGCCAACTTTGTGAGTTCATCTGCCCTCCGCGCGCCATCACGATCAAACCGATGGAGATCCCAAGCGATGACAAGTGGAAGAAAGTCGAGAAGCGACCCGAGGAGTTTGATATCGATATGACCCGCTGCATCTACTGCGGTCTCTGTGAGGAAGTCTGTCCCGAGCAGGCGATCTACCTCCGCAAGGATTATTCGATTACCGGTCTGAACCGAGCTGCAATGGTGCACGACAAGGAGACTCTCTACAAACTCGGCGGCGTCCGCACAGGTCTCGTCTTCAAATGGAACGAACTGAAATAGTTGCCCTCCAAAAGCTGAACTTCTGAATACTGCATCCTGAATCCCTAATCCTACTCGCCGCAACATGCTCTCCGCCGCCTTCTGGTTCTTTGCCACGCTGATGACCACCTTCGGTCTGGGTGTCGTGCTTCTGCGTAATCCAGTCTCCTGTGCCATGAGTCTGGTGATGTCCTTTATCTGCCTGGCAGCCCTCTTTGTGACACTCGATGCCTGCTTCATCGGCATCATTCAGGTGCTGGTCTATGCCGGAGCGGTGATGGTTCTCTTTCTCTTCATCATCATGCTGCTGGATCTCCGCAGCGAGGAAAGCAGGCGGCTGAATTTCGGAGCCACTATCGGAGGCGTACTCGTCGTCGGCATCTTCATCTCCCTGTTGATCAGGGTCGTCTCCTCCTCCCCCGTTTTTTCACAGACTCTTCCAGCTCTCGTCGGCCCCCAGGAAAGCGATGTGAAGCTCGTCGGCATGACCCTTTTTCGCTACTTCGGCCTCCCCTTTGAAGTCGTTGGTGTTTTACTCCTGGTGGCCACCGTCGGGGTAATCGTCCTCAGTCGAAAATCCCTGCGTTAACTTTCCCATGCCGACACTTGCCAATTATCTTCTCGCCAGCGGGATCCTCTTTGCCATCGGACTCGGCGGGGTGATGCTCCGCCGTAGCATCATCATCATCTTCATGAGTCTGGAAATGATGCTCAGTGCGGCAAACCTGTCACTGGTTGCCTTTTCCCGTTACGGACTGGTTTCCGGTCATCAGAATTATAACGCCCAGGTGCTGGTGTTCTTCATCATCACGGTCGCTGCGGCGGAAGTGGCCGTAGGACTGGCCATCATCGTCTCGCTCTACCGTGCGCGTCAGACAACCCATGTCGAGGATCTCGACACTCTGAAATTCTGAATTATTCCATCATGAACATCAGCATCATTGCCTGGATCATTCTTGCGGCTCCCCTTCTCGCCGCAGCCCTGATCGTGCTGGTCACCCGTACCAGCAAGCCTCTTGCTGCTGGGCTGGCCATCCTCTCTTCGCTCATTGCCTTTGTGGGTGCCTGGATACTTTTCGGTTCGGGAGTGACCGGTGACTTTTTTGGCTTCAACTGGATTGATCTAGGTAAAGGATTCACCATTCCGATCGGTCTCTCGATCGACTCCCTGAGCCGCACGATGCTGGTGATCGTGGGTTCGATTGCCCCGCTGGTTTTCATCTATTCCCTAGGATACATGAAGGAAGAAGAGGGCTACTGGCGCTACTTTGCTGGTCTGGCCCTTTTCCTGTTTTCCATGCTGGGCATTGTCATGGCCGACAATCTGGTCATGATGTTCATCTTCTGGGAACTCGTGGGTGTCAGTTCCTACATCCTTATCGGTCACTACTTTCGCAAGGACTCTGCGGCGGATGCCGCCAAGCAGGCGTTTCTCGTCAATCGCATCGGGGATTTTGGGTTCATGCTTGGCATCCTGCTCTTCTGGATTACGACAGGCACCACCACTTTTACCGGAATCAATGCCGCCATTGGAACTCTTCCTCCCGCCATTCTTGCCCTTGCCGTTGTCCTGATTTTCTGTGGAACAGTAGGCAAATCAGCGCAGTTTCCCCTGCATGTCTGGCTTCCTAATTCCATGGAAGGCCCCACGCCTGTCTCCTCACTCCTCCATGCCGCAACGATGGTGGCAGCTGGCGTCTATCTCCTTGCCCGCATTTTCCCGCTGATCGCCGGCTCTCCCGATGCCGCAGAAATCATCGCCTGGATCGGAGCCATCACGGCGCTTGGCGGGGGCATACTGGCCGTCGGTCAGGATGACATCAAAGGCATTCTTGCCTACTCCACGATCTCCCAACTCGGCTACATGGTGGCTGGAGCGGGGCTTGCCATCTCGGCGGCACTGCCGATGTTTCATCTCTTCACGCACGCTTTCTTCAAGTGCCTTCTCTTCCTGTGTGCCGGATCCGTCATTCTTGGTATGCACCACGAGCAGAATATCTGGAAGATGGGCGGTCTGAAGAACAAGATGCCTCTTACCTTCATCGCCTACATGGCTGGCATGCTCGCCCTGTCGGGATGTCCGGGGTTTAGCGGTGCTTTCAGTAAGGATCTGATCATGGCCAGCGCATGGGAGCATCATCAGGCAATCTTCTGGTTCCTTGTCATTGCGGCAGGTCTGACTCCTTTCTATATGACGCGTCAGGCATCGGTTGTTTTCTTCGGTGCTCCCCGTTCCGATGCCGCCAGACATGCCCATGAATCACCCATGGTGATGATCGCACCCCTCTTTCTTCTGGCAATTCCATCCGTGATCTCAGGATATGGGTTCTTCCAGCGCCATTTCTTCGCCGGAGTCGGACCGCTCGAAGAGCCCGAGCATCTGCCCCACATTGTGGAGTTTATCTTCCTCATCGCCTTTGTGGCAGGCCTTGGCCTTGCGTTTCTGCTCTACCGGAACCGGGCTAGCGACCCTCTTCGCATTCCCCTTCTCTCACACCGATTTTATATCGATGCAATCTACGACTGGGCCGTGACAAATATCCAGGGGGGATTTGCCCGCCTGTGCTCCTTTATCGATCGCTGGTTCATCAACGGGGTTCTCGTTCAGGGCAGCGCGACCGCTGTCTGGTTCCTTGGATTTTGTCTCCGTTTTCTTCAGGTTGGGAATCTGCAGGCTTATGCTTTCTTTTTTGGAGCCGGGGTGATCGGCCTGATCTATGTGCTCCTCACCGTGCGTTAACCTTCATCCGTTCATGAGCCCACTTCTTCTGCTGATTCTTCTCCCGCTAGTTGCCTCGCTCTTTATTGCCGCCGGGTCAAACCCCCGTCGCACAGCCCTCGGTGCGGCATTCCTGAATCTTGTTCTCTCGATCGTTTTGTTCGCCTTCTATGATCTCCATGCGGGGGGATGGCAGTTTGTTTCCGAATGGCATGTGGTTCCCCGTCTTGGAATCAACCTGATACTCGGTGCCGATGGGCTGACCCTGACCATGCTGCTTCTTTCCACTCTTGTGACCTTCTCCGCCCTCTGGGTGGCTCCGAAGATTGAGAAACAGGAGGGCCTTTATTATATCGCCCTGCTCTTCATCTCGGCGGGCGTGATCGGAGCGTTTTCCTCGCTGGATATCCTCTTCCTCTATTCCTTCCACGAGCTTGCCCTGATCCCCACATTCCTTCTAATCGGCATCTGGGGTTCCGGCGACCGACAGGCTGCCGCATGGAAAGCGACCATCTATCTCGGTGCTGCCAGCTTCGTCCTTCTGATCGGGCTTCTGGCTCTTTATATCAGTATGCCTGCCGAAATCAGGACATTTGATCTTCGCGTACTCAAGCAGCTTGCGGCCTCTGGTGCTTTCACCCCCGCCCCTTGGATCTATCTCATCCTTCTCGTGGGATTCGGCACGCTTGTCTCGATTTTCCCCTTCCACTCGTGGGCTCCCGCAGCCTATGCCTCGGCCCCCGCTCCCGCAGCGATGCTTCATGCCGGAGTGCTCAAAAAATTCGGCCTCTACGGCCTGATTCGCATCGCACTGCCTCTCTTTCCGGGAGCGATGCATGATATGAACGGACTTCTTATCCTGCTGCTGATTGGCAATATCGGCTACATCGGATATGTCACGGTGGCACAAAAACGCCTCGACTGGACGGTAGGATACTCAAGCGTGATGCACATGGGATATATCTTCCTTGGTCTTGCGGCGATGAATCTCATCAGTTTTAACGGCGCGGCGATGCTGATGTTCGCACATGGCCTCTCGGTCGCCGCCGCCTTCGCTCTCTGCGGAGAGATCCGTCAGCGTACTGGCACGCTCGATTACGCGGAATTGGGAGGACTTGCCAAGTCACTGCCCGTACTTGGTCTTCTCTTTGGATTTGTCTCGATGGCCTCGGTCGGCCTGCCGGGGTTTGCTAATTTCGCGGGTGAAATCCTCGTCTTCTTCGGTGCCACTTATTCAATTCCCACTTTTGGCAATCTCATGATCGTTGCCATCGTGATCGGCGTCTGGGGCGTGGTCATATCGGCCATCTACATGCTAAGGGCCTACCGCAATATCTTCTGGGGACCGATTGCCGCACGATGGGAAACACTGACCGACATCAGTCTGACTGCCCGATGCAGCGTTATCCTGCTTCTCATTCCGCTCATGATCGCGGGTTTCTATCCGCAGTTCATCCTGAACATGGTGACATCAGCCCTTCCCCGATGATGATCCTGACGACACCTCGATAATCTCCAACCCGTGAATACCCTTCTTCTTGAAATTGCAGTCGTCGCCCTTGGGATCGTACTCCTTCTTATCGACGCATTCAGTGACCGTTCCGACAAAAGCTTTCTCTCCTACCTCGGTGCCCTGGGACTGGGAGGAGTGCTCCTCCTGAGTTTTGTTCACCAGAACAGTCCCGATCCGGGAAGTCCTTCCGCCGCTTTTGTGACGGCTGATGTCCTCTCCGTCTTCTTCATCCGCTTCCTGTTGGTGACCACAATCGTCGTTGTTCTGATGGCCCCTTCCTTCCTTCCGGTGCTGGAACGCTATGTACCCTCCGAACGTAAAGGGGGAGGGATCGGTGAGTTCTCAATCCTGCCAATTTTCTCCTGTGCGGGACTGATGTGGATGGTGCAGGCGGTCGATTTCATCATGATCTTTGTGGCTCTCGAACTGGCCACCATCACCCTCTATATTCTTGTCACCTACCTGCGACAGAATCAGGCATCTCTGGAGGCCGGCACCAAGTATCTCATCCTCGGTGCTCTCTCCACGGGTTTTCTGGTCTATGGCATCACCTGGATCTTCGGAGTCACCGGTACCACCAATCTGACCACGCTCCCCTATGCCATCGCCTCTCTTTCTGAAGACGCACTCACGCCCCTGCTCTTCGGAATCGCCCTGGTCCTTGTTGCCTTGAGTTTTAAGATCGCTACCTTCCCTTTCCAGTTCTGGGTTCCCGATGTCTATCAGGGTGCTCCTACCCCTGTCACAGCCTATCTCTCCGTCGCCTCGAAGGCTGCCGGATTTGTTGTCCTGATCCGCCTGCTCTTTGCGCTGGAACAGATTCCCGTCCTTGCACAGAAAATCGAGGCCGTCATCATCCTCCTGGCCGCCCTGACGCTCATCTTTGGTAACTTCTCGGCCATTCCACAGACCAATCTGAAACGACTCCTAGGATACTCCAGCATCGCCCATGCAGGCTATCTCCTCATGGGTGTCGCCAGCCTTGCCTCGGCATTGTCAATCCCCGCAATCGGGTTCTACTTTGCCGGTTATCTTGCCATGACTCTGCTCTCTTTCTTGGTTCTGCTCGTTGTTGCGGAGAATACGGGTGGCGACGACATCTCGCGATTCAACGGTCTCTCCCAGCGCTCTCCTCTCCTTGCAGGGGCGATGTTGCTTTCCATGGCCTCCCTTGCAGGCATCCCTTTCACCGCAGGATTCATCGGGAAACTGATGATCTTTGAAGTGGCTCTCAAACAGGGTCATTACGGACTCGTAACGCTCGGCTGTGTGACGGTAGCGGCTGGGTTCTACTACTACTTCAAGGTGGTGCGGGCGATGTATTGGCAGCAACCGACGGAAACAAAGCAGATACCGGTTTCGATGACCGTCAAGCTGCTCATCGCGGTGCTTGGAGCGGGAATTCTGGCTCTCGGCATCTATCCGGCCCCCGTGCTTGCAGCACTGCGTTAAGGAAGCGCTGATTAAGCAACCCTGACAATCGGGGATTCCTCCCGGTTTGGAAATCTTGAGCACCATTGACCTGCTGGTTTTACGCGGATTCCGCCGCTTCGAAAATCTGGAGTATCATCCCGAACCAGGTCTGAACTTCATCACCGGAGCCAATGCCCAGGGCAAGACTTCCGTTCTAGAAGCTGCCTGCGTCCTTCTGCGCCTGCGATCCCCCCGAACGAGCAATCCTGTTGAAATGATTCGTTTTGGCGGCAACGCCTTTGCCCTGGAGGGGATCATCCGTTCGACGCGCCTTTCACTTACCTGCACCCCGCCCGCACGCCTGCTCAAACTCGATGGTGTCGCACAAGGTAATTCAAGGGAGTATCTCTCGATGGGAAAAATCGTTTGGTTCGGTAGTGAGGATCTGCGTTTGATCAATGGCCCCGCTGAATACCGACGCAAACTTCTCGACAGCGCAGGACTTCAACTCGGTGAGAATGACCGACTGCTTGCCAGCGACTATGCTCTTGAGCTGAAGCAGTACGATCGCGCCTTGCGCTCCCGCAACCTCCTGTTGAGGGAAGGAAAACCACGCCGCGAAATCGAAGCTTACAACATTCCTCTTGCCCATTCTGGAGATCGCCTGATTGCGGCCCGGAGAGCGCTCCTGGAAGCCCTCTCCCCTCTTGCAGCCTCCGCGTGTCATCGCATTTCCGGGGAAGAATTAAGCCTGAGCTATCAGGCCGGGGCAGCCTTGCCGATGCTGGAAGCCCTATCAGCAAGCAGGGATGAGGAAATTCGGCTTCGTCAGACGAGGGTGGGTCCCCAGCGGGATGATGTGGCCATACAACTCAACGGCATCCCGGCTGGGGCCTTCGCCTCAGAAGGACAACGCCGCACAGTGGCCATCTCGCTGAAACTTGCCGTTGCCGCACTCCTGCATCTGGAGAATGGAATACCGCCTCTCCTGCTGCTCGATGACATCTTCGGGGAACTCGATTTGGAACGACGCGATGCCCTACTGAAGGGAATTCCGTTGGGATCTCAAGCCTTTCTCTCCACGACGGATCTCTCAGGAATCACCCTGCCTCAGGGATCGAGCGTACAAAAATTGGAAGAGCGAGGACTACAGCCTGTATGAGATCGGTCTTCAACGATTGACTGATGAATGGATTGAGGAATCCATGCGTTTTTTCGCCGGTTCAACATCTGTACAGTCGATTCTGCGATTTAATCAGCAGTTGCCGAAAATCATGAAGGGATGCAGAGGCTTTCTTGCGTGGGGGAATAATTGGGATATTCTCTTACTACTCATGCCAGTAATACGCCTGCTTTCAGTTCCAAGTCTGATTCTTCTTGCGGCAATGTCCTTCCCGATCCCCCTTCGGGCTCAGGGGGTCCCTGCATTGCCGACCCCGTCAATCTCCGTACCGGCTACCACAAATTCAGCCTCCTTGCTTGGCAGCAAGAGTTCGCAGCCTGAAACTCTAGCCAGGCTGCTCACCGCCGGTGGAGTGGTGATGATTCCGCTTCTCTTTCTCTCGGTGATCACACTGGCCATGATCCTTATTTATTTATTCTCCCTCCGCCGCGGGGCAGTGGCAGGCGCCCACTTTATGACCACTGCGGAGACCCTTCTGGGGAAAAGCGATCTCATGGGAGCGCTGGCCATCGCCAACAGACACCGCGACACTGTTGCCGTGATCATCTCACGCACGCTGGAATTTCTGGCACGCAATCCCCGGGCAACCGATGAGCAGATCCGCGAAATCGCCCAGACGGAGGGAGGTCGTGAAGCAGCCATTCTGAATCAACGGGTGGCCTGGCTGGCTGACATAGCCACGATTGCCCCAATGCTGGGACTTCTCGGCACTGTCTTCGGCATGATTCGTTCCTTCAGTGTCATGGCCAACGATGTCGCAGCATCGCGTCCGATGCTGCTGGCCGAGGGGGTGGCCGAAGCTCTTGTGGCCACGGCAGCGGGACTGGTGGTCGGTATACCGGCCATGGCGGCTTACGCCTATTTCCGGGGGCGGGTACAGGCCATGATTTCCGAGATGGAGGGAGCAACCACCCTGCTTCTCGCGAAGCTTCTGATCGCCCGCAAAGAGAACTCCCGATTCTAGCATGCTCACCTTGTGAATTTTCGCACGAGCACCCAACCGGAGCCGAGGGGATTTCTCATCGCCCCGATGGTGGACATCCTGCTTGTTCTGCTGGGGTTCTTCATGCTGACCTGGAGTTTCTCCAGGCAGGAACGGGAACTGGATGTGCAGATGCCGTCAGCCGGCGAGGCCAAAGAGCAACGCCGTTCCGTCGGCGAGGTCATTGTGAATGTGAAGGCGGATGGATCACTCGTCATGAATCGCCGGATAATGAGTCCCGATGAACTCCTGGATGCCCTGACCCGCGTGGCTCAGCTCTACCCGGACCAGGCTGTTGTTTTACGCGGAGATCAGCGGGTCGATTACGGACATATCGTGCAGACCCTCGATCTCTGCCGCAGGGCAAACATCTGGAATGTCGCCTTCGCCACGGCAAACATTCCCTCAACCCAAACTTCTCAGTGAGAGGTCAGCACCTTACAGCACATACATTTTTCCTGTGTGCCCTCCTGATTTTCGGTGGCCTCTTTCCGCTTCACGCACAGTCGCCCGCGACGATGGCAGCCGAACCTGAGATCCGCCGTGCGCTGCCGGTGACAACCGCCTCTCCCGATCAGACACCGACCGTCATGAAGGCGCTGCCTGTCATGACTCCGGTAGCGGAGCAGGCACCCGTCCGTCCGTTAGTTGTACTTCCCGTCCCAAGCCCCACGGCAACTTCAACCCCTTTTGCCCCGTACCAATCTAGCGATCCCGAGGGGACCATACGGTTTGCCCCGTCCAGCGTCCGCGATCCCGCCGCACTGGCTGCGGCACAGCTCGAGTTGGCTGAGGGATTCTATGCGCGCAAGCAACCGGAAGCCGCTGTGCCGGAATACGAGAAATTTCTTATTATGAGTTCCAGGAATTCTCCCGGCAGGGAGAAGGCACTCTACCATCTGGCGGAATCACAACGACTCATGGGGAGCACTCCCGTTTCGGAGACGACATTCCATCGCGTGATCGACGAAAATCCTTCAGGGCAATACAAGGCCGCTGCCGAGTTCCGACTTGGTGAAATCAATGAAGCATCGGGAAATCTGATTTCAGCCGCAGAATTTTTTTCCAAGGCAGCAGGCGGGGCTCAGGATGCCTCCATCGTGCAGGCGGCGAAATTCCAGGAGGCGCTCTGTCGGGAAAAATCAGGCCGTAAGGATGAAGCCCGGGCATTGTTTGAAACGATAGCGAGGAGTGACGGCAAGAATGGCGGAACAAACTCCTACCGGATTCCATCCCAACTCCATCTAGCAGCGGCAGCCCTTGAATTGGGCAACAAGGAACAAGCGTTGTCTTGGTATGGAGAGGTTCTTTCCTCAAAACCTTCCGCTGAAATCGCCGCCGAGGCTGCTGTTAAATCCGCCATGATAAATATCGATCTTGGAAAAACGGATGAGGCCAAAAAATTCTTTGAAAGAGTCTCCACTTCCAAGGATGCCGGACAGTGGCAGTCCGTGGCCGCACTTGGAACACTGCGACTCGCCTCCCAATCCGGGGATGCAACAGCCGTGCTCAAGGTTGCAGGAACCGCTCTCGCCGGAGACTCCGACAACAAACCTGAAATTCTTCTGCTTCAGGCCAATGCCTTTCGCAAGCTCGGAAAAAACAGCAAGGCTCTTGAAACCTACGACACCATCATCAGGGAATATCCGGGAAGCAAGGCTGCCTCACTTGCTCCATTCCAGCGCCTACTGACTCTCCATGCCAGCCGGTCCGAATCATTGTCCACGGAAATCGATCAGTATCTGCTCACGGCATCCGATCCTGCCGACCGGGCAAGGGCTCAGCTCCTGAAGGCTGAAGATACGCTGCGACGGGGGCAGTATAAGGATGCCGCCGCCGCCTATCACCAAATCGATTCAAGCTCGCTTCCTCCCTCTTCAAAACCGGATATTCTTTACAAAGAGGCATGGGCCACGACGCAATCAGGAGACAGGGATGGTGCCATTGAGTCTCTGACCCGATTCCTGGCAGCATATCCCCAGGATGAACGGGCGGCGACGGCTCTGGCTCAACGCGCTATTCTCAAGCAGCAAAAAACGGATCTTGGCGGGGCACTTGCCGATTTTACCCAGCTCGACCAGCAATATCCCAAATCCTCAGAAAGGGAGCTAGCCCTTCAGCAAAAGGCACTTCTGTTGGGTCAGCAGCAGGATAACAAGGGGATGGTTGATACCTTCACGATGCTTCTGCACGACTATCCGAAAAGTTCTGCGGCACCGCAGGCCCACTACTGGATCGGGTGGGTCGCCATGGAGCAAAAGGATTATACAAATGCCGTGACGGAACTTTCGCTGGCAAGGGTCTGTGATCCCAAGCAATTTGGCGAGCGGGCGGGAGTCCGCATCCTGCTTGCGGATTATTATCTTAATCAGCCCGCCGAAGCGACGCGGGAGGCCCTGGCACTCCCTCCCGCACTGATTCCACCCGAAGTAGGCCGCTGGCTGGGTGTCAAGTCGATGGAATCTGGAAATGCATCAAAGGCGGAAAAGTTTCTTGCTCCGCTTGTCAAGGACGGGCTGCCCGGTGCCACTGATGCGGAGATTCAGGGAACTCTTGCCTCCTCACTGATTGCACAGGGAAAATTCAAGGAAGCGCAGACTCCGGCAACAGCATGCCTCAAGCTCTCACGCGATCCTGCCTCCCGTGCACAGGCCCTTCTTGTCTCAGCCTCGATCCAGCGCGCAATGAAAAACCTTCAGGAAGCCTCCTCACTGACAGATGAGGCCATGCTGCTGCAACCCGAGGGCCCTATCAATGCCCAGGCCCGGATTATGAGTGGAGACCTCATGTTTTCTCGACAGGATTATACAGGGGCGTCAAAAGCCTATGTCACTGTTGCCGTACTTTCTGATGATCCGGTGCAGGCTCCCAAGGCTCTCCTCAGGGCAATCGATGCCTACAGGCATGCCGGAAATGTTGCAGAAGCTGAAAAAACCATTACTGAATTACAGAAGCGTTTTCCCAACACTCCAATACCACCGAAACCAAAGGATACCCTGCGTTGAAGATGAAATCCTACCGACCGAATATTCTCCACCTGTTTTTGCTGCTCTCAGGCATCGCGCGGGCAACTGAAATCCAAACTCCGACCGGTTCCAATTCTGTCAGTACCAACCATCTTCCTTCTGGATCACCTGTCTCCAGACCGACTTTGCCTGCCGTTACACCACCGTCGCCCTCTGCACCTCCTGCGGTGACTTCGTCAAACCCATCCGTTTTACCGACCACCCCCCAACTGGTTGTTCAGCAACTGCCTGAAATTCACGCCTCAATCCTCCTTCCAAAGGACTGGACGCTGCTTCCCGGCAAACTTCTTCAGGGAGATGTCCTGCTGGCAACCCGTGAAAAAATCACCACCGACTCTGATCCCTGGACGACCGGACTGAGCATGACGATCGACCGCAACGGAGCCAAGGACTCCGGACAGAAAGCAAGTATCTACGCCTTGGGGCTTGCCCGGGAAGCCCATGAGAAGGCAGGGGATGAGGCATCCCCAATCAAGGAATCCCAGTCCGGCGAATTCCATGAGGTACGATTTGATTTTCCGGTGATCGGCGAACAACCGCTGTCTGTCACCGAAGTCCTCCGCGCCAATGACAAAACCGGCACCCTCGCCGTGATTCTCTGGCAATCCTCCAAGGAGGAAGCCTCAAAGTTGCATGAACTCAGGGAGCAGATCCTTGCGGGCATCAAACTAGATCCCGCTCAGTAGGCCGGCTCAATTTTTATGATGCGCCCGTATAAGCGAAGAGGAAATCTGCCTGGATTTTTATTCTTCCTTCTCCTGCTTTGCCTTGCTGTCGGAGCACTATTCTTCTGGCAGTTGATGCGCCCCCAGATCTCCCCTCCCCTCACCGTGGTGACGCGGGGAATCATGTCCTCTCCTCCTTTGGATCTGACAACCAACTCCTCCCTCCGTTCTCTTGAGAACATTGATTCGGAATTCACAACCCTCGTGGAACGGGTGATCCCATCAGTCGTCAGCATCACGACCACTGCCGCTCCTGATCGGGAGGCCTTGGTGCGTCAGTTTTTTGGCTTTGGGGGAGGAGGAGTCACCCAAGCAAGCAAGATGGGTTCCGGCATGATCGTCTCTCCTCAGGGTCACATTGTCACCAACTGGCATGTGGTGAATGGCTCTTCCGAGGTGTCCGTCCAACTCAGCGACGGAAGAACCCTCCCGGCAAGAGTTGCCGGAGTGGACCGGCGCTCCGATATTGCCGTTCTGAAGGTTGATGCCGAAGGGTTGATCCCGATCGCCTTCGGAGATTCCGAACATGTCCGCGTGGGACAGATGGTCTTTGCCGTGGGGAACCCCTTCGGCCTACAGGAAACAGTCACGCAAGGGATTATCAGTGCCAAGGGACGGCGCACAGCAAGCGAAGCCGCGAACGAATTTTTTCAAACGAGCACAACAATCAACCCCGGCAATTCGGGAGGACCTCTTATCGACATCCATGGCAAGGTGATCGGCATCAATAACTTCATCCTGAGCCGTAGCGGTGGATCGGAAGGCATCGGTTTTGCAATCCCATCAAATGTGGCAAGACGGGTTTATGAGGATATCGTCCAGCGCGGACGCGTGATTCACCCTTGGTTTGGGATGGTTTGGCAACCCCTAACTCCTACTCTCGCAAGGCAATTGGGACTTTCCCACACTCAGGGAGCACTCGTTGCCGCGACGCTTGAAAATTCCCCTGCGGAGCGTAGCGGACTTCAAAGGGGGGATTTGATCCTTACATTTAATGGTCATTCCATCCGCGATGGAAAGGATCTGCGCAACCGTGTCGCGGAGGCAGAGGTGGGCACACCGGCAAAGTTTTCCATTCTCCGTGATGGAAAAACACTTGAACTGAGCGTCGTCATGGAGGAAGAACCGGCGAACTAGAATGTTACATCTTCCTTCTCCCTGACCTTCCGGCACGAGAGACGCTTGCGATAGGAATCCACTAAGACTACATTCCAGCATCTGCATGGTAGAACACCCTCCATCTTTCCAACGACAACGCCTTAACACGACAGTAATTGTCGCGATCTGGATACTCGTTGTTATCGCCTTCCTAGAACTCATGTTCGCAAGCATTGCGTACGCTCCCCGCATCCTCACGGCGCTACGAAATGGAAATCAAGGTGCGATTCCGCAAGGAACACCGGCGATGCCAGCGGATACTCCCCAAGCCTCATCCATCACGCAGTCCATCCAGATGCCTGTTGCGAGACCACTTGAAAGATCTCCGATCAAGGAAATCACAAATCCCGACAGGGTTCCTTCCGAGGTGCCTTTCCAGCCCGCCACCCAGGAATCCGCACTGCAAGGCACGACCGCGCTTGGTATCGTGAGTGCAAAACTCGATGGAGTCGAAGGAGGATCCCGCAAGCTTTTGATTACAATCAAAGCAAACCCAAAGATCCCGATCGATGTTCCCCAGGTCAAAGTGCAGGTTTATTTTTATGATAACGATGGAGGCGAAATCATCCCCAGCAAGGCACAGGTGACCTCCATATGGACAAGTCCCCCCGTTGATTGGAAGGATGGAGAACCGGAGCTTCTTGAGGTGCGCTATCTGCCTGATTCTGCCGACTCAGAAATCAAATTCGCTGGATATGTCGTCGCCGTTTATTACAAGGGGGATTTGCAGGATTACCGCGCGGATCCCTCGCGACTCACTAAGCAGTTTCCGCTGAAATACTTCATCGGTACTGACGAGTAGAAATGATCGATAGGATGTCAATACCATCACCCCTGAGGCATTGCACCCTCTTCCTTGGAGCGTTTCTACTTCTCTTCATTGCAACTTCCGTAAACGCACAGGTTCTGGTGGATCTCTCCATCAAGCGCAATCTCTACATTGCCTACGAACCATTGCTGGCGACCGTCCGTATCACAAATCTGTCCGGCAATCGGTTATTGATGGCTGATGTCGAGGGAAAGAAATGGTTTGGTTTTCATATCGAGACTCTTGATGGAAGGCCCATTCCGCCAATAGATCCCGACTATGAAATCCCCCCCCTTCAGCTCGGATCCGGCGAGTCCATTTCCAGAACGGTCAATCTTACCCAACTCTACCCCCTGAGTGACTTTGGCAGCTATCGGATCAGAGCCAGCGTTTATGCCGCCGAGTTAAGCGGATATTTCAGCAGTCCTCCTCTTACTGTGGAAATCACGGAGGGGCGTCTCCTGTGGGAGCAGACTGTCGGGGTTCCAGGAGAGAGGGAGGTCTCCTCCAGAACGATCACTCTTCTCAGTCATCGATTACCGGAACGAACAGATCTCTATCTGCGTATTGCCGACAGAACATCGGGTATCGTTTATTGCACGCATCGCTTGGGGGATTTCATTGCCAATGGAAAGCCGGATATCGTTCTGGATTCGCAGAATACGATTCATGTGCTTCAGAACTCCGCACCCCGCGAATTTGTATATTCCAAGGTAGGGCTCGACGGGAAAATTCTTGAACGGACATCATTGCAGGCTCCCAAGGACCACCCGCGGCTCAATCGTGGTCCCGATGGGAGCGTGGCGGTCTTGGGTGGAATTCTCTACGATCCCCATGCCACTCCGACTCCGACAGTGATTCCAAAGCTCTCGGATCGTCCGCCAGCGTTACCTCTACCAAGTACCGCTCCTGAGACAACCAAGAATCGGCCGAAGGCTTCTCCGGCCCCCTCCCCCAAGTCCACCCCCTCAGTAATCAAGCATTCACCCACGCCACATCCGATACCGACACCCGTCAGGATCGATTAAAAATCTCCCTCTTGACTGACATGATGCCCAATCAATAAGTATAGATTTTATGACCGCCATTCCCACGAATCTCCCCAGCAATAAATACGCGAGTTTTTTCAGATTTTTGCCGGTCTTGACCGTTGTCCTGATGCTTTCAGCGTGTGCATCCTATGACAGTCGCCTGAACTCAACGGCAACCCAATACCTCGGCACCAACGGCTCAATCGTTACAAGGAACTCCACTGCGTCTGTAACCGACAGGGAGTCCTATTGGGAAGGGGATTCATCCAGTGGATCTCCCTCCATCGTCATTAACATCGGTGAACAGAAAGTCTACTACTATAAGAGCGGTAAGCTCGTGGGGGTTTCAGCCTGTTCAACTGGCAGGGAGGGGCATGCTTCCCCGGTCGGTAATTTTAAAGTCCAAATCAAGGACGAAAAGCATGCCTCCAACCTCTATGGGGATTTTGTCGATGCGAACAATGTGGTGGTGGTGAAAAATGTAGAATACAAAAAGGACATTCCACCTCCTGGCGCACACTTCCAAGGCTCATCCATGCCGTGGTTTATGGGATTCGCACCGGGTGTAGGGATGCACACCGGGTTCCTTCCTGGTGTGCCGGATTCCCATGGATGCATCCGTCTACCGGATAGAATGGCCCACATTTTCTTCCTTAATACCCCAAAAGGCACACCCGTTACGGTCAAGCCATGATCATGTGCCATCCGAGGCTAACGGTGAAACACTGATTAGGCCACGAGGCAGAAGCAAAAAAAGATCGGAGAGAATGATTGATAAGCCTCAGACTGTTTCTATCACCCTCAAGGAGGCTCCCTATGAGATCCTGATCGCCTCGGGGATTCTCCCAAATATCGGAGGCATCGCCAAATCCCATATCAGGCCTTGTCGGTGTGCTATTATTTCAGATGAGGTGGTCTCCCCTCTTTACGCCCAAACACTCATCAGGTCATTGGAAGAGGCGGGTTACTCACCCCTTCTCCTCACGCTGCCCGCTGGAGAGTCCACTAAATCGATGACACAGGCATCGACTCTCTGCGATCGCTTGATCGATTCAGGTCTTGATCGCAAGAGCGCAATTTTTGCCCTTGGTGGGGGTGTCATCGGGGACCTTGCAGGATTTGTGGCCTCCATCTATTTCAGGGGCATTCCCATCATCCATATTCCGACGACGGTGGTTGCCCAGGTTGACAGCTCCATCGGCGGTAAAACCGGGGTCAACAGCCTCCTTGGCAAGAATCTCATCGGTTCCTTCCACCAACCGAAACTTGTGATCACTGATCCCGCGACGCTGGACACCCTTCCCGATCACCTGTTTAACGAAGGCCTTGCCGAAGTCATCAAGCATGCCGTGATCGCGGATGCCTCGATGCTTGATCTGCTGCCTGCCATCAAAGGATCCAAAGATCTCTGTGCGCTCATCGCCCGTAATGTCGCCATCAAAGCGGCAATCGTCTCACGAGATGAATTTGAAACTACTGGCACCCGCGCCCTCCTTAACTTCGGACACACCATCGGCCATGCCGTTGAGTCAGTCGCAGGATATGGTACCTTCTCTCATGGCGAGGCTGTGGCCATTGGAATGACCGCAGCCCTTGATCTCTCTGTGAGACTTGCCGGGCTTCCCGAAGAATCATTCCATCGCGTCCTGAAAACAATCCGTGCCTGCGGGCTCCCTACTTCGATTGCCGCTGAACTGCCGACAGAGTCCCTGCTTACCACCCTCAGAAGAGATAAAAAATTCGATCAAGGAGCCATTCGATTTGTGCTTACCGAGAAGCTCGGCTCCGCCTTCGTCAGTAACGAAGTGACGATCGATGATGTCCTTGGGGCCATCGGGCGCTTGAGAAAATAAAAACCCCGGATCTCCATTGCTGGAAAATCAGGGGTTTGATTTTTAGAAATTTGCGTATCAAGCAGACCTGCGACTGCGAACGGCCTGTAAGAGGAGTACCCCGGCAAAGGCAAGACAGGCTGTCATTGGAGGGGCCGGTGCACCTGGAGCCGTGGTGATTGAAAAAGTAACCGGCCCACCAATTTCGAGACTATTGGCTGAGCTTGATGTGGTGGAGCGCCATTGAAGATCAACCACCTCATTGGGACGAGGTAGTTCACTGCCGGACAAAAGGAAACTGGCCGTACTCCAGATACCAGTATGAGTCGATGTCAGATCCGTCGGATTGATCAGGTACGAACCGCTGGTCACATCATAAAGGGAAAATGTGCCAGTATTGACACTCCCTCGATATCCATAATCAAAGCTGATTGCAGCTGATTGGAGACTAACAAAATAGGACGGCACCTGCACTTTGGTATCAACCATCCAGGTTCCCGGTCCCTTTCCATTGGCACCAATAGGATTGGGATCCGAGATGACTTCAAACCCACCGGCGCCACCCGGCAGTACCGACATGCCGCGAGCCGACATGTTGGCGGAAGTGCCATTGTATGTTTCCTGATCTGTTGGAGCATTTCCTGAAAGTCCGTTGACCGCCGACCATGTCCAAACAGAACCGTATCCTGAAGAGCCTACTGTTTTATCCTGCCAGACGGTTGCCCCTGCGTTGCCGGTGCCGTAACTACCATTTGCAAAGGTTTCGTCCAGAAGTGTCCTGGTTTCCGCATGAAGTGCAGGGGAAAAAACCGCCCATGCAGCAGCGGCCAAGAAACTCAATGCAGTTGATGGAAGAATTTGTGTTTTCATTGTTTTATGAAACACTATTCCGCGAACGCATCAAGGTCAATAATAATATTTCATTTTTTTTTGATATGAAATGTCGACCTTGTTTAGCAAGAGCCTTGCCACAGAATTACTCTGTAACTTCGTCTTCCTTTTGGGACACTACCGGCGCAATTCCCTGCAGTTTTTCACCATCGGGAAGGTTGATGAGTTTCACTCCCATGGTGTTGCGCCCAGCCTCCCGGATCTGAGCGACCGGAGTACGCACCATCTGACCTCCTGTGGTGATCAGCATGATTTCGTCCAAATCGGTTACGGAGAGAGCACCGACCACAGATCCTGTTTTATCACCGGTTTTCATCGTGATGACTCCTTTTCCACCCCGTGACTGCTTGCGATAATCCTCGAAAGGAGTTCTCTTCCCTATACCGTTCTCTCCGGCAACCAGTAGCGTGCAGTCATTGCGGACAAGACTGACCGAAACAACCTCGTCTCCCTTCTCGGGACGGATACCCCAAACGCCTACCGTGTTCCGGCCTTGGTCACGAAGTTCTTCCTCACTGAAACGGATGCTCATGCCATCTTTGGTGACAAGAACAACTTCATCTTGTCCATCCGTGAGCGATGCAGAGATCAGCACATCCCCTTCCTCGATATTGATGGCGATAATGCCCCCCTTGCGAATATTGGCAAAGTCACCGAGGTTCGATTTCTTGACGATACCGCTCCGAGTGGCAAAGAGAATATGTTTTTCAGGATTCCATGTCGTATCCACTCCCCCCGCACCCCCGCTTGACGAGGCCTCGATCCGAAGTGTGGCGGCAACCTGTTCTCCCGTCTGGAAGTTCAGGATATTGGCGATGGAACGGCCCTTGGCCGTACGACTCATTTCCGGAATCTCATGGACGCGTTCGACATAGCATCGACCAGTCTTCGTGAAGAAAACGAGATAATCGTGCGTGCTGGCAGTGAAGAGGTGCTCAACGAAATCCCCTTCCTCAGTCTCATTCTGAGCTTCACGGGTTGTCATGCCGATGACTCCCTTGCCACCACGTCGCTGCGAACGATAGGCACTCACGGCAGTCCGCTTGATAAAGCCCTTGTGCGTGACCGTGATGATACAGCCCTCATTGGCAATGAGATCCTCGATGGAAATCTCTCCTTCCTCTGGAATCAGTTCTGTCAGGCGAGGCCCGGCATGTTTGTCCCGGATTGCCTTGAGTTCGGCCTTGATGATCGTCATGACGCGCTCCTCGCTGCCGAGAATATCGACAAGGTCGGCGATCGTCTTGATCAGGGCAGCGTATTCAGCCGTGATTTTATCCCTTTCGAGTCCGGTAAGTTGGTAGAGGCGCAATTCCAGAATCGAGTCCGCTTGCGGCTCACTGAAACAGTATGTTCCTTTTTCACCCAGACGGGATTCGCTGCGCAGAAGGACTCCGAATTTGGCTATCTGATCTCTGGTAAATTCCAATGCAAGCAAGCGGACGCGGGCTTCATCACGATTCTGGGAATCACGGATGATACGGATGAATTCATCCATGTTGGCCAAGGCAATCAGGTAGCCCTCAAGCTTTTCAGCACGGGCCTCCGCCTCACGCAGAAGGAAACGGGTGCGGCGGAGGATCACTTCGCGGCGATGCTCAATGAAGCAGGCTATGGCCTCCTTGAGTGAGAGCAACTTGGGACGCCCACGATCAATGGCGAGCATCGAGACCGCAAACGAAGACTCCAGGGCTGTGTGCTTATAGAGATTGTTGATGACGACCTTGGGAATGGCGTCGCGTTTCAGCTCAATAACTACGCGGGTATTCTCATCGGATTCATCACGGATCGCACTGATGTCGGTGATGATCTTCTCGTTCACCAGCCCGGCAATACGCTCTACCAGCGTGGCCCGATTCACATTATAGGGAATCTCGGTGATGACGATCTGCTCGCGCCCCCCCTTGATCTCCTCGACTCCGGCACGGCCACGGACTTTTACAGATCCACGCCCTGTTTCGAAATATTGGCGGATGCCGCCGATGCCGCAGAGTTGGCAACCGGTTGGGAAATCAGGTCCCTTGATATGCAACATCAGCTCATCAAGGGAGATGTCTGGATTGTCAACCTGGGCACAGACCGCATCAATCGTCTCACCCAGATTGTGCGGCGGGATATTGGTGGCCATACCAACGGCGATACCAGTGCCACCATTGACAAGGAGATTCGGAATCGCTGCAGGGAAAACCGTGGGCTCCTCACGCGTGTCATCGTAATTCGGCACGAAGTTCACCGTGTCGTGATCCATGTCCTCCATGAGGATGGCACCGAGGGGACGAAGACGTGCCTCCGTGTATCGCATCGAGGCCGGAGGATCACCCTCCACGGAACCAAAATTTCCCTGACCCTCAATCAATGTCTCACGCATCGCCCATGTCTGAGCCATGTGGACAAGGGTCGGGTAGATGGCTTGATCGCCGTGCGGGTGGTAGTTGCCCATCGTCTCACCGACAATCTTGGCGCACTTGAGATGCTTGCGTGTCGGCATCACGCCCAACTCGCTCATGGCGAAGAGGATTCGGCGTTGTGAAGGCTTTAATCCGTCACGGGCGTCGGGGAGCGCGCGGGAAATAATGACCGACATCGAGTAATCGAGAAATGATCTTGAGATCTCTTCGGCGACATCAATGGGCTCTACTTTTTCGTTCTGATTATACAAGGGATTGGGCTTTGGAAGCGATTAGGGGTTGATTGACCACATCATAGAGGGAAGGGCAGAGGTGGGAAAGTACGAAAGTGGGAAAGTTCTAGGTTCTCAATACACTGCTTATTAAAGTATCCGTGGTTAGTGTTGCACCCAGTTGCCACCCAACTTATAGCAGGTTGATTTTGGTGGGGGTACATTCCCACTTTCCGACTTTTTACCTTTCCACCAATTTCTCCAACTCCTTGACCCGGTCGTACAACTTCCCGAGTTGGGAAATATAAAAATTATTTTGTTTCCACTCCTTGATCGGCTTGGCTGGGGCACCAATCACCATGCTGCCAGAGGGCACATTTTTGGACAGGCCCGACTGGGCACCAATGACTGCCTTGTCCCCGATTTCAATGTGACCGGCTAACCCCACCTGACCTGCCAGAGTCACATAGGAGCCGACCCGGGTACTGCCAGCAATCCCCACTTGAGCACACACGATGGAATGCATCCCGATCTGAACATTATGCGCTATCTGGACAAGATTATCGATTTTGGATCCCTCGCCGATCACTGTTCGTCCGAAACGGGCCCTGTCGATGGTCGTATTCGCCCCGACCTCCACATCATCTGCTATTTCAACAATCCCTGTCTGGGGAATTTTCTGATGGCGTCCCTCCTGAAGTTCATAGCCGAATCCGCAAGATCCTATGACCGCACCGGACTGCAGAATCACCCGATTGCCAAGGATGCAACGCTCACGGATAGTCACATTAGGATAAAGGTGACAGGAATCTCCCATACGGACTTCCTGTCCGATACAACTGCCGGCTTCAATCACGCATCCCTCTCCAATGACCGCCCCCGGTTCCACCACGACAAGCGCTCCGATGGATACTTTCTCTCCAATCTGAGCCTCGGGAGAGACGACGGCGGTAGGATGAATGCCCGGCTCCCGGATGATTTCAGATGGGGCAAAGGCTGCCACCACGGCGGCAAAGGCAGCGGATGGATTTGGCACGCGTAAGAGAATCGGCACCACCTGTTCCGCACAATCGATAGGAACGATCGCTGCGGAAGCGACGCTACCACGAAGTTGGGCGAGATATCGCGGGTTACCAAAAAAGGTTATATCGCCAAGGCGGGCCTCCTGCAGCGAAGCCACTCCGGTAATATCAAGATCCTGATCCTCTTCTCCGATTGATGCCCCGACAAGTTCCGCCAACTCACGCAGTCTCATGGAGCCTCTTGTAGTCAATCTCCCGGCTGAAATAGCGTGGAACTTACAGCTGGAATTTTACTTTTTAGCAGCAGCCGCAGGAGCGTTCTTGTTCAATGCGGTAATGACATCCTGGCTGAAATCCAGATCGTCACGAGAGTAGAGGACAACGGGAACAGCACCGGCACTCAGGCCAGACTTATCAAAAACAATGTCGTATGCCTTCGCCTTAACAAGGTCGTTCACCGTCTTCATGATATCATCCACAATGTCTTTGCGCATCCGAAGGAACTGATCCTGAAGCGTTTTCTGCTTGGCACTGCGGTATTCCGTGATTTCGCGATCCAGACTGCGGGCCGCAGCTACCTTGTTCTCGCGCTCCTTGAGCTTAGCATCCTTGGCTTCCTTGGTGAGCTCGGGTTTTTCAAGATCGGTATTGATTTGACTGATATCCTGCATGCTCTTTTTGAGCACATCGACACGGTCATTGAGATCTTTGTTTGCAGCAGCCTCCGCATCGGCATACTTGGTCTGCGCGTCCTTTGTTTTGTAGTACTCGCTGAAGACACGATTCATATCGACAGTACCGAACTTGACTTGGGCATTGGCCAAACCGGCCCCTCCCAGCGTTAACAGGGCTGCGATAAGCGTGGTGCGGATGATCGATTTCATAAAAAGGATATTTGTGGAGTGCTTCTATACCCCCACTTAGAAGGTATAGCCAACATTAAAGTTAAACTGGCCACTGGTTTTGTTGTAGGAATCACTCATGACGGGAACACCCCAGTCGATGCGAATCGGACCGATTGGGAGTTCGATCCGGGCACCGATGCCAATATCACCATTAAGTCCTCCCGACCCATAAAGGGCCTGTTGAGGTTGAAAAGCCAGAGTACCCGCATTCACATAACCCCAATCGGTAAAGAGAGCTCCCCGTAGTCGGGGAATGATCGGAAAGGTAATCTCGGCAGTTCCATAAACAGAGGTATTTCCCCCAACGGGGTTTCCATACTGATCCTTGGGACCCACCTGACGATAGGCAAACCCCCTCATGTCATTGGCTCCGCCAAGATAGAGTTCGTCAAAGATAGGCGGGGGATTACTCCCTCCACCCCAAGGTGCGACAATGGATATAGCCCCCTTGGTCAGGAAGATCATATCCCACGGAAGGGCAAAATATTTCTTTGCATCCAGGGAAATTCCGTAGTCCTGCACATTTCCACCCAGACCACCACCCGCAACAAATGCACTGAGACTGACAGCCTGGCCCTTACGGGTCAGAAAGAGGCTGTCACGATTATCAAAATCCAGGGCAGCGAGCAGGGAACTCTTGTTATAGGGAGAGTTATTTGCGGCATTTTGGATTACGCTGCCATAGCTTCCGGAGAGATTGTAAATCTGGATCTGCTCCGCACGGTACTCTCCTCGAAGTGCGGTGAACGGAGTCAATGCTTTACGAGCCTGAAGAGCACCTCCAAGATTCGACTGATTGTAAACGGAACTCAGGAATGAGGCGGCGTGATAATAAAGCTCGCCTCCCACGGAGACTTTGTAACCCATGAACCATGGCTCGGTGAGCGAAATCACGAAATCCTGTCTCTGGATACCATACTGCAGTCGCGTGCGGAACCTCTGCCCCGCACCCGTAAAGTTAGGCCAGTTGAATAGATCGAAGTTGGACTGCTGGATTTCGGCAAATCCCACCAGGCTGTCGATGGAACTAAACCCGGCACCAAAATTGAATGAACCGGTCTTTTTTTCCTCCACGATGACATCAAGATCCTTACGGCCAGGTACCAACGTATCTTGAGGAGCCATATCGACCTTGGAAAAGTAGTTCAGATTCATCAGACGGGATTTGCTGACATCGACCAGAGTGGTGTCGAAGACGCCTCCCGGTTGCACCGCCAACTCACGACGGATCACCTTATCCTTTGTCTTGGTATTGCCCTGAACATTAATCAGGTTAACATAAGATTGGACTCCCTCATCAACGCGGTAAATCAGATCGATCTGGCCGTCTCCAGCAGGAGTGATCTGTGGCTGTGCGACCATATCGACATAACCACGTGATCCGTAGAAATCGCGCAACTTCTTAAGATCGCCCCCCATTCCATCGGGTGTGTAAAGCGATCCTGTCTTCATTTTCAGCTGCCTTTCGAGATCTGCCGCAGGAATGATGGAAGCCCCTTCGATGGAGAGTTTATTGACTCGGTATTGAATCCCTTCTGAAATGGAAATCACCAGATCAACCCCGTTACCACTCGGCACGGGTTGGGTTTGCACATCGGTGACGCGGACATCCGCGAACCCCTTGTTCTGATAGAGAGTACGGATTGCCTCCTTGTCTTCATCCATTTGCGAAGGAACAAGGCGTCCGGCTTTGGTCAGGAATGAAAGAATGTTGGCCTTCTTGGTCTTCATCACCTTGATCAGCTCCTTGGGCAGGACCGAATCATTTCCCGTGAACGATATCTGACGGATGACCAGCTTGGGGCCTTCGTTGATTAAATAAGTCACACGCATGTGCTTGTCCTGCATCTCAATCGTTTTGGTATCGACCTTGACATCGGTATAATTACGATCCTCATAAAGTTTGATGATCTTCTGCCGATCCTCCGAGAGTCGTTCCTCACTCATTGGGTCACCCGGCTTGGTGGAGATCTCCTTTCTGATTTTTGCCGAGGGAATCACATCATTTCCCTCGATCAGAACCTCACCCACCGTTGAGCGCCCCTGAAGAAGCACCGTGACTTTCAGTCCTCCGGTGATCGGCTCCGCAAAAATTCTGGCATTGGACACATTGCCCGTGGCGTAGAGCGACTTGATATCCTCTTCGACAAGCCGGTCATTGTAGGGAAGCCCCACTTTTGTCGCCAGATTATCGAGAACCCTTTGCTTGCTGAGTGTCGTCGGCCCTACGAACTGCACATCAATCTGCTGGATGGTCGGTGCCGTTGAAGGAGGCTGCTGAGTGGTCTGCGCATAAATCCGGACGCTGGAACCAAGGATGAAACACACAACCAGAAGAAGCTGAACTATGGCTGGAACACGGATGCTGGTCATGAGGCTGGTGAGAAAATATCGAAAAGGTTCAAGGCAGGATTAAAAAACGCTCCCGACTAGATGAGTTGAGAGGAAGGCGGGGGTCAAGTCGCTATTTCCCCGCAGGACCTCCAAGCTGTTCCAACAGCGTCGGAATTTCATGGAGGGCGACGATGGTGAAGTCAGGAACCACCTCTGCATGCTCTTCAGAACCTGGCACACGGATCCATATGGAACGGATGCCGGCATTCCTTGCCCCCGCAATATCCCGCTCCAAACTATTGCCTACCATGACAGCCTCGTCCGAGGTCACTTCCAGTTCTGCAAGCAGACGCTCAAAAATCTCGGGTTTTGGTTTACCGACTCCATATTCGCCGGAGACAGCAATGGCTTTGAAAAACTCGCCAAGCCCGGTGGCCTCTATCTTCTCGCGCTGCAGATCGGGAGCACCGTTGGTCAGTAGAGCGATTTTGTAGTCGGTGGAAAGCTGGGCCACCATCTCACGGGCTCCGGGTAATAATCGCTGCCTCGCACGACGCGTCGAAGAAAACTCGCCGGCAAGGAACTCAGGGGCCTCGGCAGGATAAGAGTTCAGTTGCATTGCAAGCCCCCTTGCAAAAACCTCCCGGCGATACTCCAGAGCCCAAAGTCGCAACGCGGTGAGTTCTGGGGCCTCACCCGTGAATCCACCCCATAGACATTCAAAGGCGCTGATACCGATCGAGCGGCAATAAGGACGGCAGGGCCCCTCGCTCCAAAGATCCCGAGCAATCTGCATGGCATCGCGTGCAAATGGGGCAGGCGCAACCCCGAACCTGGACGATGCCACAGCGGCCACATGAGCAAAAGTTTCGTGTGAGACCGCCTCGTCGACTGCAAGGGTGTCATCCAAATCAAAGAGAAGAGCTCGAACAGGCATAAGGGTTAATCATGCATGGGAAAGTTCACCTCCCACGAGAAAAAACCATCCTATCCCAATACCAGTTTCGCCGTAACAAGATAACAACTCACCGTGAAGAGGTCGGCTGCTGCGAGCGTGATCGGTCCTGCGGCAATCTTGGGATCCCAATGCACAAGTCTTAACAGCGTGGGAACCAGCACTCCGATAAGTCCTGCCATGCAAACGGAAATCAGGACACTACCTCCAATGACGAGTGCGGAGAGTAGATCGCGCCAAAAGAGCGCAACCATCAGGGCTACGGAAGTTCCTGCAAGCAATCCGAGGAGCACAGTGGTGACCCCCTCGCGACGCAACTTCACCCGCAGCCATTTCCACCGGATACGCGATTGGGGGAGAGACTGCACCGTGAGAGCCAGCGACTGCGCTGCCACAGCTTCACCCAAACCAAGCACAAGAGCCATAAAGACCGCCAACACGACACGCTGCTGAAGTGTTGTAGCAAAGGCACCGGCCATCAAAGCGCAAAGCACACCGCCTGAAACCGTGGCAGCAAGCCATGGAAACCTTATGCCAAAGGCCTTCCATGGCGAGGCATGCAACACCTCCTGCACATGGATGCCGATCGACTGGAAAAGCTGGTCGGTCGAATTACCCTCCCCAAGTTCCATCACTTCGTCGGTGAAGAGACCCACATCGATGATGCCACGAAGCCGCTTTCCGGAATCGACCACCGGAATTGCCAAAAACTTATGGAGAATAAAGCATTCGCACGCCTCCATCAGTGTCGCACTCTCGGGCAAGGAAAGCACTCTTTTCATCATCACTTCGCCGATCAGGCTTTCCAGCGGCTCGGTCAGGAGCTTCCGAGCCGGAACCACACCCGACAATCTTCCCTCGGTATCGACGACATAGAAATAGAAGATGCGCTCTTCCAAGCCGGTCGCCCTGATCGCTTCCAACGCATGGCCGACTGTTTGGTCGAGCCGTAGAGGAGGAGGCCCCGGTCGCAGAAATTCATAGATCGGCCGATTCATATGCCCTTTCGGTGCATCTGATCCGGACGATGACGGGAGGGACATACGCCAGAAACCGGGGGGATTGACGATCCTCGCTATCCTATTCCTTGGCTGCCTCTTCCAATGTTTTGGAGGGAGGAGTGACTCCGGTGATCTTGAAAGAAAGTTTCTCCCCGTCACGCGTCACCGCGACCAGATCCCCTCCCTTGATCACGCCACGCAGCACATCTTCCGCCATCGGATCTTCAAGGTAACGCTCCACGGCACGACGCATCGGCCTCGCTCCATAGGTAGGGTCGTACCCTTTTTCAATGAGCAGTTCGTGAGCGGATGCATCAAGCGTCACAATGATCTCCTTGTCCTTGATCCGTGCAGCGACTTTGGAAACCTCGAGATCGACAATGCGCGTGAGCATCTCCTTAGTGAGGGAACGGAAGACGATGATATCGTCCAGACGGTTTAAAAATTCGGGTTTAAAAACACGCTTGCTCTCTTCAAGAATTTTATCACGCATCGTGTCATGACTGCCATCGAGCGTCGGGGCACCGAAGCCGAGTGTTGTCTGCTTCTTGATCAACTCGGCACCAACATTGGAGGTCATGATGATGATCGTGTTACGGAAATCAATCTTGCGTCCGAGACTGTCGGTCACTGTCCCTTCTTCCAGTATTTGGAGTAGCAGATGCATGACATCCGGATGGGCTTTTTCGATTTCGTCAAAAAGCACCACGGAATATGGCCTCCTGCGAACCGCTTCTGAAAGCTGACCTCCTTCCTCATGGCCGACATAGCCAGGAGGAGAACCTATCAGGCGGGATGAGGTGAACTTCTCCATGTATTCAGACATATCAATCTGAATGATGGCGTTGGGATCCCCAAACATGAATTCCGCCAGAGAGCGAGCCAGGAAGGTTTTTCCGACGCCTGTTGGCCCAAGGAAAATAAAGGAACCAATCGGTCGGCGGGGATCCTTGAGATCGGCACGCGAGCGCCGGAGTGCCTTGCTGATGGCCGTCACTGCCTCGTCCTGGCCAATGACACGCGCTTTGAGTTCGTCATCCATCGCCAGAAGTTTCTGGGTCTCCTTCTGTTCCATCCTATTCAACGGAACACCAGTCCACTTGGAGAGGACATGCATGATCTCCTCTTCCCCGACGACGACTTCGCGTTCGTCGCGGTCTTTTCTCCAGTTGGTGAGTGCCGTTTCCAGATCCTCCTTTGCCTTCTTTTCTGAATCGCGCAGAGCGGCGGCTTTTTCAAAGTCTTGGGCCTTGATCGCAGCCTCCTTGTCACCACGAATACGGTCGATCTCAGCCTCCAGATCCTTGGTGGCCGGAGGTCGGGTCATGGCCCCAATACGGGCGCGGGAACCTGCCTCATCCATGATATCGATCGCCTTGTCGGGAAGAAAGCGCCCCGTAAGATAACGGTCGGAAAGCTTGGCTGCCGCCTCGAGGGCAGCGTCGGTGATGACCGCCTTGTGATGAGCCTCATACTTGGGACGGAGTCCCTTGAGGATAAGAACCGTATCAGTCACCGAGGGAGCCTCGACCTTAACCGATTGGAAACGGCGCTCGAGCGCGGAGTCCTTTTCGATGTATTTGCGGTATTCGTTAAGCGTTGTGGCACCAATACACTGAAGCTCACCACGGCTGAGTGCCGGTTTAATGATATTGGAAGCGTCCATGGCCCCCTCCGCGGAGCCCGCGCCGACGATCGTGTGCAACTCGTCGATGAACAGGATGATGTTCTTGTTTTTGCGGATCTCATCCATGACAGCCTTGATGCGTTCCTCAAACTGTCCCCTGTATTTTGTTCCGGCGACCATGAGCGCGAGATCGAGAGTGATCACCTTCTTGTCCACCAGAAGTTCCGGGACATTTCCCGAGACGATCTCCTGGGCCAGTCCCTCGGCGATGGCTGTCTTGCCAACACCGGCCTCTCCGATGAGAACGGGGTTATTCTTGCTGCGGCGGCAGAGAATCTGAATGACACGCTCGATCTCCTCAGCACGGCCGATTACCGGATCAAGTTCCCCCTTTTGGGCAAGCTCGGTGAGATCACGGCCAAACGCCTTGAGTGCCGGAGTCTTGGCCTCCTTACGGGAAGCTCCACCGGAGGTCACTTCCTCGGCATCGGATCCCTCTTCATCCATCTCTTCGGGATTGAAGTTCGGATCAAGTTCCTTGAGCACTTCGTTGCGGGTACGATCAAGGTCGATTTCCAGTTTCTTGAGTACCTGTGCGGCTACCCCTTCCCCTTCTCGCAGCAAACCCAGCAGAATATGCTCCGTGCCGACATAGGAATGCTGAAGCGCTTTGGCCTCCTTGCCGGCAAGTGCGAGAACCTTCTTCACCCGTGGAGTGTAGGGGATGTTACCTGTCATCTGATTCTCCGGCCCGGATCCCACCAACTTCTCCACCTCATGCCGAACAGTCTCCAAATCCAGCCCCATTTTCTGCAGAACATTAACCGCGACCCCCTGTCCCAGCTTGATCAGTCCCAGAAGCAAATGCTCCGTGCCGACATAGTTATGATTGAACCGATCGGCTTCCTTGCGGGCAAGGGCAAGTACCTGCTGTGCGCGTGGCGTGAAGTTATTCATCATGATTCCTCGCTTGGTAGTGTTGTTGCCGAACCTGTCGGGATTTTCCCGATTTCGGGCTCAGGCATCTGCTTTAATTTTGCGCGGATTAACGCGGCACGCAAGGAATCGCGTTCTTCCGCCCCAAGTTTTGTTGTCTGAAGCCCTTTTTGCAGGTGGGCGGGCTGCGTTTCGATAAAGAGTTCGTCAACCTGGAGCCGGTTTTTTGCGGGGAAAAGCCCGAGATCGACTCCCATCTTGATAAAGGAGAGAAGGTTTAACGCCTCCTTGGAAGTCACAGAATGGGCGTGGCAGAGGATGCCATAGGCCCGACCGATCTGATCGAGAAGTGTCTCCGCACGCCTCTGAAGGAGAATCTGCCGGGCATTCTGCTCATGTTCCAGAATCTGCGAAATGACCTTGTTGAGCCGTCCAATGATTTCCTCCTCCGCCTCACCAAGAGTCGTCTGGTTGGAAACCTGAAACAGATTGCCCATTGCTTCGGTTCCCTCTCCGTGAAGTCCACGCACGGCAAGTCCAATCTTGTTCACCGAATTGATAATTTTGTTGACCTGCTCCGACATGACAAGCCCCGGCAGGTGGAGCATCGCGCTAGCACGCATTCCTGTGCCGACATTCGTGGGGCAGGCCGTGAGGTAACCAAGGTCGTCGTGAAAGGCAAAATCGAGCGATTCCTCCAACTCGCTGTCAGCCTGATTGATCATCGCAAACACCTCGTCGAGCTGCAAACCGGCTCGGATGGCCTGCATCCTCAGATGGTCCTCCTCATTGATCATGAAACTGAGGGTCTGAGCCGTGTTCATGACCACCGCACTGCCCGCACTTTTGGCGGCATGTTCGCGACTGATCAGGTGCCGCTCCACCAGCACCTGCTTCTCCAAAGGCGAGAGATCCTCAAGTTTTTCGGAAAAAGATTCCTCCATTTCCGGGAGTTGCTCCACGGCACCCCGGATTTCTTCCAGCACGGCCACCCGTTCCGATTTCTTGGCCCAACCGGGAAACGGCTTGCCCTTGAGATTTCTTGCGAGCCTCACACGGCTGCTGACAACGATTTGATCGTGGGGACCTGAACCACTGAGCCACTCACCTGTATTGGCAATGATGCGGGAGAGCTTCATGATTTTTTTCCGGCCTTCGATGCGGGTGATGCCGATGCCTCCATCTTGTCAGAGATTGCGGCCATCCTGTTCACTTCGTCTGGCACTGCTTTCTCAGTCGTGAGATGACGGATCTTATCCCTCAATCCGGCTGCCTCCTCAAAATGCTCGTCGGCTATTGCACGGGCAAGCCCTTCCTCCAGTCGTACCAGCTCCTGGGTTCGCCGACGCTCAACAGCCAGCTTGGCAGGCACCTTTCCCGCGTGGACGAGTCCGCGGTGCATGTTCTTCAACATTCCGGTAAGCCCCTCGGCAAAAGCATCGTAGCAGGCACTACAGCCCAAACGACCGGTTTTTTTGAAATCAACCTGAGAGAATCCGCACACAGGGCAACGCCCCCCTGCTGGGTTCTTGTCAATCTCCTGGGCTGCGCCAAGCCCAAGCAGCAGATCCGCCAATGCAAACCCGGTCGGATCGTTGACCCCTTTCTCCTTGGAGCAACTTTCGCAGAGATTCACCTTCTGCATTTTACCCTCGACGATCTGCGTCAGGAAAACAGTGGCCTCCTTGGTTTTGCAAACATCGCAGAACATTGGTCAAACAGTGGTTCCTTCCGTCCGGGTTACTTCGCGGAATCGTGTGATAAGACGGCGCGTGACGGGGCCTGGCTTGCCATTGCCGATAGGACGGCTGTCTAATTCGACGGCGGGAATAATCTCCGCGGCGGTGCCCGTCAGAAAGCATTCGTCGGCTGTGTATACATCATAGCGGGTGATCTGCGGTTCCGTGACCCCCATCCCAAACTCGCTGGCAATTTCGATCGCAACAGCCCTAGTCACTCCGGCCAGAGCACCTGAGGAAATCGGTGGAGTCGTGATGCGTCCACCGCTGACGAGAAAGATATTATCGCCGGTGCATTCCGCCACTAATCCCTGTTCATTGAGCATCAATCCCTCACCGGCACCGGCGTGGGAAGCCTCGATTTTTGCCATGATATTGTTGAGATAGTTCAGCGACTTCACCATGGGGCTGAGCGCCCCGTGCGCGATGCGGCGGGTTGAGCAGGTCACCACCTTGAGTCCCTTTTCATAGCTCTCCTCAGGATAGAGAGTGATCTTGGCTGCAATGATGATGACGGTGGGTTTCGGACAGTTCCATGGGCTGAGCCCCAGATCACCCCTGCCACGACTCACCACCAGACGGACATAACCGTCGGTAAGTTCATTACGGCGGATTGTCTCCAGTAGCGCCTCGGTGAGACTTTCAGGATCCATGGGGATCGTCAGGGAGATTGCTGCGGCAGACTTGTAGAGTCGCTCCCGGTGTTGCTCCCATCGGAAAACCTTGCCGTTATAAAACCGAATGCCCTCAAAAACCCCGTCTCCATAGAGCAGTCCATGGTCAAACACCGAGATTTTAGCCTCGGACTCCGGATAAAAACTGCCATCGATGTAAATCTGCATAATCAACATCCCACTATGATGTGTGAATTCCCTCCTGACAAGTGACTACAGGCTCATTCTGCATACATTCGCCGAATGAGTGCGTCATATTTTTCGGCAATGATGTGACGCTTGAGTTTAAAGGTCATTGTCAATTCATCTCCCACTTCAAAGGGGGACTCGAGGAGTTCGAACGCCCCGATACGCTCAAATGTCTTGAAACCACCGGAAGGTCCCACGAGTCGTTGGATCTCCAGTCGTAGCAGTTCCCGACATTCAGGCCGGTTATTCAACGCGGCGAGATCTGGTGAAGCGATCCCGCATGAGGCAAAACCAACCAATGAGGGAACCACAAGCAAACCAAGTTGTTTCTTGTCCTGCCCGACGACCATACACTGATCGATGAGTTGTGATTCCAGAAGAACCGATTCGATGGGCAACGGTTCCACATTCTCACCACCCAGCAGAACAATGGTCTCCTTGCAGCGACCCACGATTTTCAGGCAGTCATTGAAGGTCATCATTCCGAGATCTCCGGTGGCAAGCCAACCATCCAGCAACACTTTTGCAGTTCCTTCGGGATCTTTGTAATACCCTTTCATAATCTGAGGCCCCTTCGCATGAATTTCCCCTTTTCGTCCCCGTCCCAGATCCGATCGCTTGGAGTCTGGAAAGCGAATGATGCCGCTCACGGGATCGACAATGCGGATTTCGGTCTCAGGGAAGGGAGGGCCGACGGTTCCTATAACCAGACGCTTCCAGGTTCTCGCTGCAAGCACGGGGCAACTTTCCGTGAGTCCGTAACCCTCCAGAACAGGTATGCCGATGTCATTGAAAAATTCATCCACATGAGGAGGCAGTGCACCGCCACCGGATATCGTGCCGCGAAAACATCCTCCCACCACGGCACGGAGTTTTGTAAGAACGATCCGGTCAAGAATCATGAAGGGCCCGATCATCAGAATCCATGCAAGCGCATGACGAAGTCCCAGGATCCCTGAAACAAGCAAACCACGGCCCTTCAGATCAATCTCCTGCCCGGAAAAGAACGCCTGCGCACGCCGTACGGAATGAGCGGAAAATCGGGCCATGTGGAAAAGGAGTTGCGCTGGCAGCGAACAGGAAACCACGCGCGAGAGAATCTTCTTGTAAAGTCCCTCCCAGAGACGTGGCGCAGACACCATAATGGTGGGACGCACGCTCAAAAGATCATCTGCGAGATGGCGCAGGGAAGTGTAGTAGGTGCAGAGACCGCAGGAGATCGAAATAATTTTGAAGATCCTCTCGTAGCTGTGCCAGATCGGAAGTATCGAAAGGGCGCGATCGGTGGGGGACAACGCGATGGGAAGATTGCGAATCTGCGAGGCTATCGCGGAGTGAGTCAGTTGTACACCTTTGGGAATGCCCGTTGTTCCCGAGGTGTAGATGATCGTGAAGAGATCATCCGGTTTTATCGACGCGATGCGGCCCTCCGCTTCGCGATTCCCCTCAAGCCGCAGGGTTTCGCCTCGTATTTCGAGATCCCTGAGTCTGACGACTCCTTTGGGTAAATGCTTCCCGTCATCGTCATCGTTCTCAAAAAGAATGAGCAGGCGAAGCCTTGGGAGTTTTTCACGGACAGCAGCTATTTTGTTAAGAACAGCCACCGTCTCGACAAATGCCACCTCCACATCAGCATGATGGAGGATGTAAGCTATCTCCTGTTTGGTGACATCTGCGGCGCGGGGCACATCAGCGGCTCCGCAAAATTGGATGGCCGCATCCGCCAGGATCCATTCGAAACGATTGTTTGAAAGGATGGCCACATGATCCCTCGCACGAACCCCCAACTCGATCAGGGCGGTGGCAAGCGCCAACGAACGCTCATGCCACTGCCTGTAAGTGACGGCTTGAAAGGATCCATCCTGCCTGCGTGAAGCAAAGGCAGGATGGGTATTCCAGCACTCACCGGCCACTGCAAAGAGGCGGGCGAGGTTCGGTTCGGAAATCCGACCGATCATAGGGAAACTAACGAGGCCAGTTGGTGCGAGCTACCAAGAGGGCTGCTCGGGAGATGAGGGGAAGCCCTCTTGCTGGGTTGGAGGTTCTTGGAATACCGGTGCAAATCCTTCGGGTTCAGAGACAACGGGTTCCTGAGCGATCCCGACAGGAACTGCGTTTCCATCCAGAAGCTCGGAGGCAATGTAGAGACCTTCACCCACCTTGCTCACGCCTGCGAGTTTACCAATGCGCACATAAAGGGTCTGCCGTGGATTTTTTGCGGTCCAGAAATAATTATCATGTTCCAGCCCGATAAGAATCTCATTGGCCTTCATGGCGCGACCATAGCGCTTGAGAACCTTAACAACAGCTGGAGCCAGAGGACCGGAAGGTGATGCAGGGCGGGGACGACCGGCAAGCTTCGAAGGTCCGCGAGTCCCATCCTCACCCAGTTTGCGCCCGGATCCGGGAGGACGACCACGACGACGGGGTGTCTTGGCTGCCTCAAGAAGCTGTCCCGTCATGACGATTGTGGCGGGTGGAAGTTCTAGTGTGTCACCAAGCAGTGCATGGAGTTTTTCCTGAAGTCGCTCGATCTTAGTGGCGATCTTAGTGGCCTTACGCAAGGTTAGGGAATCGGGTATGGACATAGTGGATGTAGTTGGAGTTATTTGATGGTGTTATTTGAGGATTATGCCGTGCGGAAGGTGATGCGTGCCTTGGTGAGATCGTACGGAGACATCTCCACCGTGACCTTGTCGCCCGGAACGATTCTGATAAAATGTTTCCTCATTTTTCCTGATATATGAGCAAGCACAACATGGCCATTGCCAAGTTCCACCCGAAACATCGTACCGGGTAGAACCTCGACGACAACACCTTCCGTAGTAATTGCTTCTTCTTTAGCCATAAAGGGCAAGGTTAGTAAAGAAAACATCAGTATCTGCCAAGAAAAATCGACATTTCTTCCCAAGAAATATCGATTTTCGGAATATTTTATCGCTTGCTATGTAACTTGGACTATCCCGGAACCTCTCCTTAAGGTAGGCTTCTCGATCGGATGGCCCAACCAAGCAATATCGTTTACTTCGACCTGGAGACCCAGCGCACTGCCAATGATGTTGGCGGATGGGACAAAAAAAGCTCCATGGGCATCTCACTTGGCGTGACTTACAGCACAGGGAGCAATCGCTACGAAATTTTTTCCGAGAAGCGTGTCTCTGATCTTGTGGAACTACTGACCCGGGCGGACTTGGTAGTGGGATATAACAGTCGTCGCTTTGACTATGAAGTACTGATGGGATACACCATTCTCGACCTTCCTCACCACCTTCCCACCCTCGACCTGTTGGAGGTCGTGGAAAAAGCCGCCGGTCACCGGCTCTCTCTGGACACCATCGCCCAAGCCACTCTCGGTGTCGGCAAAACCGGTGACGGCCTGGATGCCATTAGATGGTGGCGGGAGGGGAAAATCATGGAGATCGCCGAGTACTGTTGCTTCGATGTGAAGGTCACGAAAATGGTTCATGAATATGCCATACAGCATGGTGAACTGCGATACATGGATCGATTCGGACGGAAGCAGACTTTGAAGGTGGTCCTATGATCCAACCCCTCGACACCGCGCGTAACAGCTGGAGGCTGCTTTGGTTCGATCTCGATGAGCCTGTGCCCCGCCAACCGCCTTCATTTTCAGAAAGCATCCGAAGCGCAGAACCCGACAGGGAGCTGGAATATTATCTCCCAACATGCATGCTGGTCACCACCTCGTCGGGCAAACCAATCTGCCCTCCGGAAATTTTGGAGGAACTCGACCAGCCTCGCACAGAACTACTGCTCGGACGCCTTTTCGAAGAACATGGCACGCCCGATCGACTCACAATTGCTGAAAGTGGGGATTGGGATACGGAGGCGTGGCGAAGCTTTGGGGTCGATTGTCGTCTTGAGATCTCCTTCGGCACCTTTCCTTCAGGCAAACCTGGGGAACTTAGTCAGATCGCACGCACGATTGCCCAGCGACTCCAGGGGGCGGAATTTCATACCCCCTCGGCCGTCGCCCGAGGACTTGTTGCCACGGCAAGCAGGCTTCGTTCGACGGGAAAAAAAACGGCCTGCCTTCGCAAGGCACTGGAACAGGATGCTGACTGTTCTATTGCCAGGATCGAGTTGGCCGATTGTGATTATCAACAGGGACGATGGCATGAATGCCACAGAGGATATCAAGAGCTCATCGAACGGGAGGAGCGACGCTGGCGGGGAGAATCCCCCGAATGGTGGAGTGATCACGAAACGCGTCCCTACCTTCGCGCACTTTACGGGCATGCCATGACCGAATGGCAGCAGGGGCACTTTACGCAAGCTGCGTCTGACTTACAGAGAATCCTGACCCTTAATACAACCGACAATCAGGGGGTTCGTTTCCTCATTCCACTCGTGCACCTGCTTGAGGACAACGACACCGAGGCTCTTAAAAGCCTGGAGGATTACGAATCGAATTATCCCGAAGATTATTGTGAACCGGCCTTGCTCTTTGGCAAGGGCCTCGTCCAATGGCGCATGGGAATGGAGCGGCAGGCTCACGAAGCCTATCGCACGGCGATGCTCAAGAATATCTACATTGCCCCCCTTCTCCTCGATCTACCCCTTCCCCCTGCCGAAATCTGGCATCCCAACGACCGCTCTGAATTTGGATATGCTCAGGATTTTATCCAGTCCTATGCCACTCTATGGGACCGGGATCCCGCAGCGCTCCGCTTCCTGCGGGAAGTTTCGGCCGATCTCTCTCCCTTGATGGAACGCATCGTCTCCCATCGCAGGATGATGAACGAATGGCAGGATCAGCGTTATGACAGGGGATTCAAGGAACGCTGGAAAACCATGGTCTCTCTCGACGAATCACTCACTGGCGGACCAGAGCGATAGGAAATACATTAATAGCGGAAACTCGGCTTCTCCAATGGAGGAGAGAAATCGTCGCGGGATCCCGTTGAATATTTCTCCTCACGCCTTTCCCGCGGGCTTGGCAGCGGGAGGGCGGCCTCAAGAAAATCGTTGGCGACATATCCCTTCTGACCGTCTGCAAGTTCCACAAGACTGTATCCGAAATCTTTCCTGAGAACATTGAGAGCATAGCCGGCAGGAAGATTACGATCCGCACCGCTCGCTTGTGCCGGGCCGTGCAGATAGAACGGGGTTTCACCGATGGTCTGCATGCGGGGGGACTGATCGGACGGATACTCAATGGAACTGCACGCAGGAAGGAGAGAGACGAGCAGCAGGAAGAGTAATCTGACAATGGAGAGAAGTTGCGGCATGTGGGGGGTATTCAGGCGTTTTCCAGGATCTCGTCATAGATGGACTCTATTCTCCTGACAAGACTGCGGATCTCATAACGGTCGAGGATTGTACGGCGCGCATTCGTACCGATCATCGAACGCAGGTCTTTATTAATAATAATTTGTCCGAGAGCTTCAATATACCCCTCTGTATCACCAGGGGAGACAAGCAATGCGTCATGACGATCCGTGCATACCTCGGCGATTCCATCCACACCCGAAGCGATAACAGGAAGAGCACTTGCCATGGCTTCGAGCAGGGTCATCGGCGTCCCTTCAAAATCCGAGGGCATGAGCAACGCATCCATGCAGTGATAGAGTCCCACCCGATCCGACACATGCCCCAGAAATCGCACTGACTCGGCGAGCCCCAGAGCCGCCGCATGACTGCGGAGTTCATTTTCCAATGGGCCACTCCCGGCAATAATAAATGTTACTTCAGGATATTTCAGCCTGAGTTTTGAAGCTGCCTCAAGGAAGGCCTTGAAGTTTTTCTGTTGAACAAGACGCCCCACACCACCGATGACAAAGGCATCTGCGGACAACCCCATTGCCTCGCGGGTTTTGCGTTTCTGATCCGATGAAGCCGGCACAAACACGCCGGCATCAATCCCGTTGGGAATCATTGCCACTGTTGCGTCGGGAAGATCCTCATGATTCAGAAGGTAGAGACGCACACTCTCGGCGACGGCGATGATACGAGAGACACCTCTGTTAGCCAGGGCGTCTGCGGCAAGCAGGAAAGGACTCTTATCGCGTGAGGCATCATTGCACTGGTCATGAACGACGATCGCACGGTGGCCGGCGGCGATTGCAAGCGGCTTGGCGCATAGATTTGCCCCGAAAAGGTGGAAATGCAGGATATCAAATTTTCCCCGCTTCATCAGGCGGATAAAATTCGGAATATAATACGGGGGCCATTTGGCGGGGGAAAGCGAATGGGTCACAATACCAGCCTCCCTGAATGAGGATTCAAACACACCGTGGCCATGCATTGCCGCGACCTCAGCAACAAAATGTGACGGGTCAAGATACCTGAGAAAATCGAGAAGAAAGGTCTGAGCACCGCCAAGATCGAAGCTGTCGATGACATGCAGGACTTTCCGAGGTGCAATCACTTCAATCCCTCCAAAAAGGCGTCGGTATTTCTTTGATTGTTGAGCCACCTATTAATCATCTTTGCGGCACCGCATCCCATTCGTCCAGTCTCCATGGAATCCTGCAGCAATTCAGCCGTCCTTGAAACAAGAGCAGAAAAGTCACCACGGGCACAGAAACCGGCATTAAAGGTTTCAATCAATCCGTCGGGATCAAGAGAGAGAGAGAGAATGCCGGCGCCCCCCTGTGCCGCCTGAATCATCACATTGGGGAATCCCTCGGCCTCGGAGGTGCTCACAAGGAATCTGGCTCGATCATAATGCTGCTGCACCTGATGATAGGGAACTTTCTCATGAAAAGTAAGATGTGGCAGTTTCATGGCGCGTGCCGCCACTCCGTTCCAGAGGCCCACATCTTCCTTGGGACAGATCATCTCGCACCGCGCACCGGGTAATCGTTCGACCAAATCGAGGAAAAGATGAGGATGTTTGATGTGCTGACAGCGCCCCACCCACAGCAGATCAATATCCTTTTTATCAGTCAGGGGGGACTGCCTTGGAAGAATCAGATTCCGATAGAAGCCACATGTCAGACCCAACCGACCAAAGAGTTTCCGTTGATACTCCGACATCGCAAAACGAATGTCGGATAGGCGTACACCACATTCAAATAATCTTCCCTTCCAACCGTGACTCCCCCCGAAACTCCCGTCAATCTCTGTATCGAGACCGCAAATGAATACCAATTTGTATCCAAAGAAGGGACGCAACAAAGCCAGGATATAGAGCCACGCTGTCCATCCCAGCACGGCTACGAACTCCGAACGGTGTTCCGCGAGAAGGCAGAAAATACGAGGCAGGGCAAGTGCTGTATCAAGCAGTCCTCCCGTGTGGTATTTTCCCCCTATCCGGAGATGCACTCCATCAAGCAGATGCCGATCCTGCTGTCCGGTATCACCGCCAACAATCGTCACATCGTTTCCGCGGAGTGCAAGTTCTCTCGCCAGGAGGGCAACCTGCAACTCCGCACCTCCGGATACTCGAACCGCGCTCGGATCCAACGCGTAGTGGGCGTGGCTGGAAAGAAAGAGAAATTTCATTCAAAAACCTCCCCTTGTTCTTGCCAACAAAGTGCGTAAAGCCGGCAGACTTCGATAACGATCCGGCACTGCCAACTTCATGCTTCGGAGCATCGCTGAAACGCATTCCTTGGAGATACAGCTGGCCCTGTGCATGAGCGTATAATCCTCCTCCGCCACTACGGATGATGTGGGATTAAGTTCACAGGAAACGAGTTTTTCTCTGATTAAAAAATATTCCTCCCATTGTGCGTTAACCGGATCAAGCCATACAGTAACGATTAGATCAGCCTCCCGATCGCTTGCTCCCATCCATTCCCTGAGATTGTTTCGGATGATAGTAGCAAGTCCGGGATCACTTCGTTTTGAGGTAGTAACATGCTCGCGCCCCATGATGGATTCAGCGTGATTACGATACGACACCAGACAGGTTCCATCGCCCACGGCACTTCCCTTACGCAGGAGGCGTGACCAGAGATCATAATCGGCTGTCACATTATCTCCTGCATATCCTTTGAGTTCATCACGTACCAAAGTTGTCGGAAAGACCGCCGAAGTATGTGGAACTGAATTGTGAAAACAAAGATCCCAGCGCAAATCATGATCCGTGAGTGGGGGCCTCATCTTTCCTCTCGGCCATCCACGCTGATCAATAAGATTTGCCCGCGAATAGAAAAGCACAGCGGACGGGTTTTGCAGAATCAGGTCGCGCTGCATCTCCAACCTATCCTGTCTGCAGCGGTCATCCGCATCCTGACGAGCAATCCAATACCCTCGAGCTTCTGATAATCCGGCGTTGAGCGCACCTACGAGGCCGGTATTGGATGGAAGGGTGATCAGGCGGAGACGGGGATCTTTGACCGCCATGACCAGATCACCCGTCCCATCGGATGAACCGTCATCGACCACAATGATTTCATAATCACCGCAAGATTGAATCAGCAGGTCGTTCAGGGCATTGCCAATGTGCCTGACCGCATTGTACGCCGGAAGAAGGATGGTAAAAAACGGTATGCTCATCGGGAGTCGAGCAATCGTCGGAAGATTTCGTCATGCCGCTCAAGCCAGTTCCGTAGATCAAAGGATCGAAGCGCATGTCTGCGTGAAGCCGTGGCCATTGCGGCATGATCGCCCATCACGCATTCCACCGCATCAGCCAGATCGACAGGGTCGCCGGGAACATCCCGTTCCCACCCATTCTTAACCGGCACCAAGACACCGCATTCCTTCGGAACAAGTTCGGGCATCCCACCGCTATGGGTGCCGACAATTGGCAGACCGCATGACATGGCCTCAATGGGAACAGTGGGACAGGGATCATTAAATTTCGTGTGCAGCAGCAGATGTGCCCTTTGATAGATCTCAGGGGCATCATCCTGACGGAACGGGGGGAGAATCGTCACATAGTCCTCGATTCCGTGGAGAGCGGCGGCAACCTGAGCATCTCCACCCGGCCAACGGAACTGACCCGCAATGGTAAGATGCACTTTCCTACCCCGCTCAAGTAGAACACGCAGAGTGTCGATCGCGGATTTCGTCCGGTAGAATGCAAGACTCGTTCCTGCTGCAAGGATCTGTAGTGGCTCCCGATCAGTTTGGTTCCCGCAAGGTGAAAAGAGCATCGTATTTACGGGATTAAAACAGATCTCCGAGGGCTTCACGGAATCCCCGAGATAACGATCCGCACTGATCCGGGAAAATTCACTCTGATTAACAATGAAATCAGCCTGTGAGCGAAGGGCGGCCATCCGAAGATTGAACCATGGATAGAAATCCCCGTAACACCCCGGATAGGCAACCCCGTTCTGGTTCCACACAAACAGTGCTCCCTGTTTTTTGGCCAGTGTCACAATCTCCTCCACATGGGGAGGAAGGGCGCTGCTGACCAGATAGATAAGATTGAAGTCGTTTAAGTGCTCGGGATACCTCTGCTTCAAGGGAATAAGTTTGATCTCTCCTCCAATGGGAAGGCTTGAAGATGATCTTTCTTCCATCCATCCGTAATTCAGAACCACTTCATTTCTCGTGACAAGACGCAGGGATCGGGCGTGCCTTGCAGCTTTGCTTTGAGCATAGCTGTGGCGAAGCCGTGATCCTGCTTCACGCAGGGCATAAAACCCCAGACTCGCTGGACTGACAGGTTCTACAATACGGAGGCTCATGGTCATGGTTTCCTGACCGCTACTTCCGCCCCGGCAATGGCGATGGATGCTTCGATTACGGGAAGTTTCCCGGTTTTATTTTGACGGACATCCTTCATGATCTCTGCCACTCCCTGATGCTGATCAAAAGGCTTTCTGAAGACCTGATGTATTCTACTTAATCCAAGTGCCGACATCGCCTTGATCGAATGCAAAGCTGAAACTGGTTTCATGACAAAGCTCGTATAGGCCGAAATGAGCGACTCTCCCAGTGCTTCCGATGAATGAGAATCAAGCGCCGCTTTCCGTAACAAGGTGACATCACCCCCTTTCGTGGCGATTTGCGTGAGCAATGCCGCCCCCTCGTCCGGCGTGGAATAAAGAAACCCCTGAAGAAGGTCGGATGACATACCCACACGGGTGCTGATCGCGGGCCGGCCGGCAAAGAGTGCTTCCAGCGCTGCATACGGCCCCCCTTCCCATCGCGACGAAATCACCACACAATCCAGCGCAGCATAAAGAGCATTGAGTTTTTCCCTTGGCAAAACATTCAGCGAGAAATCATCCCCCTCGATGACTTCTCCCACAAACAGAAACGGGATTCCACGGCGGGTAAGCTCCCCGCGAAGCCAATGTCTGCGCGGCCCGGCAAGAAGAACCTTCAGCGAGGGAATGGTTCTCATTGCGTTTTCGACAAGATCCACAAAAAGATCCGGCCCCTTCTGAGCCTTCGGGAGGGAAAGATCCCTCTCAAGTGAGTCACGGTGAAAGTTACCCACCACAAAATCCCCTTCGCTCAATCCCAGATCTGCACGGATTTTCCGTCGAATTTCAGTGTCTAGGGGATGGAATATTTTGGGATCGACCGTGTAGGGAGCAAAGGTAACAGGCAGGCCAAGTTCCGAGAACTGCCGGACAGCTTCCTGTGAGCGTGCAATCCAGAGATCAACCCGTGCAGCTGCATGTTCAAACCCTGGACGGGTCAGATAAAAGGCCGGTGGATTATCGGCGAAACAGACCACTTTTTTTTCGTTCAAAGCCCTTGATCCGACCTGAAGCAGGGGGGGCCACCAGGCGGAATGAATGATTGTGGATTGGATAAAGGAATACGCGATGATTCGTCCTGCAACAGCCTGCCTCGCTCGCGCCAAATCTTCATCCAGTGCCCATCCGATGTTCTGTCCCCCAAAGAAATGAACTGTCGGTTTCATTCCGTGCAGATGAGCTGCTGGAGAAGACGCCGATAACTGGCGCACATGTCATCGCCGGACGGCGATCGACTCATCACTTCTTTTCTGAGGTTTGCATAGTCTTGCCGCAGCTGGTCCAAAGCTCCCCTGAAATCATCCTCCAGCAAGATCCCAAACCGCCGCCCGAGCTCCACCGTTCCTCCGGTATCAGCAGTATAGAGAAGAGGCAGACCGCACTGCATTGCCTCGACAGGATGCATGGCACCCGGCTCAAATCGCGAAGCCGTCACAGCGACATGGCATTGCCTGAGCACCGAGGCAAGGGCATGCCCCGAACATGCGGAAAAAGTTTGTGCGGATCGCCAGCGGATATTAAAAGGCCAGCGTCCGATGACCCATAGCTCAACGCCGGGGAGACGCCCTTCGGCAATTGCGGCATCGAGAGCCTCGTAAACAGGAAACCCCTTGGCGGGATTATCAGACCAGTGATGAGTCACCAACCTCAACGGCTCGCCTGGCTTCCAAACACGGCCGCCAAATGGATGAAAGATGGAGGGATCCGCTCCGTTGTAAATCACACTGTGCGGTTTGGAACGGTCGAACCAGCGCTCGGCATGATAATCCCGGAGCCACTCCGAAACAAACACCGTATGATCTGACGCCCGGTTGCATTCGGCAAGATGGGCATCCATCGTCGTTGTCCCTTTGCGAATGTCATTGTCATTGATCCGCTGAATGCAACGCAGGCGAGGATTCTTCTCCTTGGCCCGCAACACGGAGTCATAACCAAAAGCCAGCCCATCGGCACCGAATCCCGCATGGGTACCCATGACACAATCCACACTCTCCTGAATGCTAGAAACAGTCCTGTATCCGCAGCGGTCAAGGTAGGGGGCAATCTGGCCCAACCATTGGTTCCCTCCCCCATAAGGCCCCCGGCGCCATTTCATGTTGAAGGCGACGGTGACAGGCGGTTTGGTTCCGAAAAATGGGAATTTCATTTTGGCGATGACATCAGTCGGATCCGGAATAAGGGGGGGCTATTTTGTTGAGAGTTTACAAGAAAAACAGCTATCTTTAACTACTCTGCGCATGCGAATCCACTTTTACATGCCGGAAAACTGCCTCCCTCCTCTCGAGGAACGGGCGGGTTGGCTCTCCGGTGAGCCCTCCCATCTCATGCAATCCGGCAAAGCCGCCTGTGTTCAATGCTGGATATACCTGACTTTTTTGCGCCTTTCAAATGAAGGGTTTGAAGTTAATATCTGCCACCAGATTCCGGAAGAGGGAGTTGTTGTGGCTCTTACCGGAAATCTCCTGCCGAACTTCCGCCCATCGGAAGGGGTTTTTCTCGTCGGTGTTGTAGCCGACGGAACCCCTCACCCTGCCTGCCATTTTCACATCCTGCAGAATGGCATCCATGCACGGAGATTGCCGAACTCAGCGTACATTCCTCTTTGGCCACAGCCCGGCCTGGTACCACGCGATCCGTACCGCACAAACACATTTGAGAACATTTATTTCTACGGTGATCATCCTAACCTAGCCCCGGAATTGAGAGATCCCTCATTTGCCAGGCTTCTCAAAAACCGCCTTGGAATGGATCTTGTAATCGCGGGTTCGGACTGCTGGCACGACTACTCCCAGGCCGACTGCGTGTTGGCCGTCCGTACATTCCGACATGCTCGCTTCCTCAGAAAACCAGCGACTAAACTCTACAACTCCTGGATTGCGGGTGTTCCTTTCATCGGTGGCGGGGATTCGGCGTTTTATGCAGACGGGAGACCCGGCATCGATTACCTCAAATGCACCTCCGTTGATGATGTGGTATGTGCACTGGAGCAGTTGAAAAACAATCTGGATTTTCGGTGTAGAATGGTGGAAGAGGGGATGATTTCATCACGAAGGTTCACTCCCGGGGCTATCGCCGAAAAATGGAAAAATCTTCTTCACTCCACAGTCAGTACAAAAGCACCTTCGTACCTGTTAAAACCCAAGATCATTCGGAAGATTGAGAGCTGGAACCAGAGGATCACCGTGGCTTATGACAGGTTAAAAGGAGGCTATTAATACAAACCACAGGAAGAAATGGGTTAAGCTGGGTTTTTCCAATCAAAACCAGTCCTTCATCCATCTGATGAGACTCCTGAAAACCCCTTTCAAAAAATAAATTCCCCACTGTGCTTTCCAAAGTATAGCCCCCACTCCACTTTTCTCTGAGAAAGAATGGATTCCCCGGGAGGTGATGTGGTAGCTGTCCGGAATCCGTTTCCATGATGGGATGTAAAACCACCAGAAGTATTTGATGGCAATGAGGTGATGATACATGAATTCCTCTCCGTTGTTCAGATCGACAAGCTTTCCATCCCTATACAAGTAATCCACCTTGCGCCGGATTGAATGCTCGCGGATGACATCCTTGAAGTGCGCCTTAAGCTTTCCGGATTTTTCCAGGTTCCTGATCACATCGTATGTGCTAACCAGCATCTTATTATCCACGAGGTATTCTATTGTGTAAAACTCCCCCTTCCATCTCTTGCAGGTTTCATCAAAATGCCAACTATTCCTTGAGTCCTGGAAAATCAACCTGTGACTTGGACTGAGTTCAAAGAGCCTCTTGAAGAACTCATTATTTTTAAACAGAGTGAAGTGACCCGCCACCCATTTTTCTCCCGTAGTGATTACATCGTTATTTTCAAGGACTTCATCGGTTATAAACTTCCGTATATTTCCGAATATCTGATCCAGATCGCAATAGCCCCAGAAGTCGAAACCCTCGATCAGTTCTTCAAAGAGCAATCCATAGACGGGTTTATAATCAGTCTTCTTGTAAGGTCGCTCCACCTTTATTTGAATTCCAGTCTTCTTGGTGAAAATCACCTCAAACTCCCTTAGGGAAAGCCTCTTTAAAAGAACATTATCGATCTTCCGGTCTTCTTTAAGCTGGTCATTGAAAATAATAAAATTAACCGTTGGATTTTTCCTGCAGGATTCTAAGAAAAAATTGAAATAATTCGGGAATTTACCTGCATAAAAATTAATCAGACAGATTTTCTTCATGGGAGCAGTTTTTATATTTTTCCGATAAGGCTCTAATGTTTACACAAGCAAGCGATTCGGAGCGGACTCATGGGAAAAAGCAACGACAATCGATTGTTTCAATGGGGCCGCGCCGATAATATTCCTGCTTCCATAGTGAAGGCTTCTGATCTCGCAGGATACGGCTGGCTAACCGGCGTATTTTCCCGACGATCCCTCCGCCATAGATCTCCTGAATATTCTCGCGTTGTGATTCAGGCAATTCCGCCTCACGACTGCTTCGAGGGAGGAAACAAAGATGAAGACAACGAAGGGGGGTTTCATTCCATCCGAATGATTCATGGAAGTTCATTTTAATGAGATCATGGAACCCTTCTTTAAAACGGATGGTTCCACCATGGAGTCGTTCAAGGATTCTTCCTTCCCATGAATCAATGGCTCCAAAATTATAAAGTTTTGTCATGCTCCGGCTTGGAGGGGACATATAGCCCGAAGCTGTTGAGAGATCAGAGCTGATCGAGGTGCAATGCATCGCATTACCCTTCATTCTCCAGATGGAATCAAATTCTCCGGAAAGAAGGCGCTGCCTAAAGGATGTCAACCGCTCAGGATCGTAAATTTCATCGCCATCCACTGCAAAAATCCAGGTGTCGGTTCCGGCAAATCCCTGGAGTAGATCATGTGACTGCGAAGGATGGCTAATCCGGTGAAGTTCGGCATGGGTTAAATCCCTTGTAAGTCTTTCAAGAATGGCAAGTGTACCATCTGTTGATTCGTGATCGCAGAGGATCAGCCGATCACAAAACGCAGAGATATTCGTGACGGCACGCTCGACATTGAGATCCTCGTTGTGAACCAGCACAATCCCAACAATGCGGGCTGTTTTCGAACCTCCTCCCCTACCCTGCACCGATGCCGACTCATTCATTGATCCAGGCTCTTTCTCCACATGAGCGACCTCCACCAAAAGACCGATGCCCCTTCAACAAACAGCGCATCATTTTTGAACGGCCCGACATAGTGACGACAGACGGATTTCTTGCGACGAAAATTTGTCCAACTGATTTCGTATTCCGAAGGCAGCTTGCCTCCCTTTCCCCAGGCCGATCCCGTGACGGCAAAAAATGTCTGTTCTAGGAAGCAAAATTCCCTCGCTTTCGGGCCGCAACATCCGAGAAATTTCTCCGCGAGTGCAAGATCCACTGCGGGGCGAAGCATCAGATCGAATCCGCTATTGACCCTCTCCCAGATAGGAAAACCCATTTCCGACTCAATGCCGGAACGGTCGGAGGAGTATTTTTCCCTGGTATCTTCCATGAACCAAAAAGTCTCCGGATACTCCCTCATCCATTCCAATACAAAGGCGGGACTCTTGAAAAAAACAATATCGCTATCAATCACGATATATCGGTCATGGGGGGCATAATGGCGCGTGTCAAAAACCTTCAAAAACCACGGATGTTTTTTGCGATTCTCTCTGCAAAGAGGAAACGCCGAGAGTGCCTCATCAAGGGCCTTGTCGGCCACATCCCTTCTGATGACTGTGGCATCCGGAAAATTCTCTTTGATTTCTTCAACATCATCGTCACTCAGCGTGCCGTCATCATGAACAACCGGATTCCATGAAAGACTTGAGTGAAATTCCAGACTGCGGAGCGTAAGCTGTCCCATCAGCAATCCTGAATGAGAGAGCACCATGTGTAGCGAAACTGGCATTCCATGATGTGGGAGTATGCGACGCCGACTCACCGCTTGTCGTGCTAAAACATCACGGCAAAATGCAATGACTTTTCCGCGTAGGGCCGTGGGCATTAGTTTCATTTGCTTGTCACCACAGTAGCAATTTCCTCCCACAACGAGGGATTTTGCCCCATCAGGAATTTTTTGAAATAGGGATTTACTGCTCCTTTGGCCATGATTCCTGAGAAAAACATCGGGTAAGGCCCGTCACAATAGACATCGTCAAAGGGAATAGTTCGGACATAGGGAGTGACCCACTGATCCGGAAGAAGTGGTATAACCGCCATTAATTTGTGATAAACGACACAGTCCAACCACCTTAGGATTGAAGCTGTGATTCCCTGCCGATGAACACTCATTTCGGAAGCCCGGATCTGATAGCATTGACTCTTCCAATCTTCCGAGAGAGAGGCATTCGGTTTATCGAGGGTTTTTTCGAAATTCCAAGCCGATCCGTTGGCCGAGGAGCTGGCCAATGCTACCTTGCAACATGTGAGCAGTACTTCTGCATCCCACAATGCGGGATGCAGATGAAATCGGGCATCATGATCTCCAGATAAATGCTTCAAACCAAAAAATTCATCCGAGAGTACGGGACTCTTGGAAACATAGCGCCTATTATCCCACCCCATCAGACTGATGTATCGGGCACACAACTGCTTCATCAAACTCGGAATGGTATCATTCAAATGAACGGTATGGCATGGCGCAAGGGGCACATGCTCCTCGGCAATGAGATAGATAAGATCGTAACCACGAGAGATCATGCCCTGTACACCATCATAAAGCACCTGAGTCCAGTTGCCTCGCTCTGTCTCAGGGGCCATACTGATAATATTGAGTTCTGGGTTGTCAGCCACTTCCAAACCACAGAACCAGATTTCAGGATGCCCCTTCCAATATCTCTCGATCAATCGCTTGCTCAATGGCGCGATATGTTGGTAGTCCCTCCAGACTGGAACTAGAATCCCGATTTTCATGGTGTTCCGTGATTCAACCAGCCCTTATAAACCACCCGGCATTTTGGATTGTTTGCTGGCAGCCAACCTAAGGCTTTCAAAAGGAACAGCTTGATCTTTGATCGCCAGCACCATGGCGAACTTACTCCCAACTCAGTGGCGGTCTGTAACACCATTTCTAGAATTGACCACGATCTGGTTCTTTCGATCCTTATGAGCGCATGGTCGATCATCTTCTCTGAGGTGACATCAAGAAAGCAGGTGTCGATTCCCTTTTTCTGACACCAAAGAAGAAATTTTCTCTGAAGCTGAAGACGATACCAGATACTCCCCTCCGTTTGCTGACCGAGTGAAGTGGGCGTGTAGGTTTTATCCAACACCACGCTGTCGCAGTGGGCAAAGGAAGTTACGACACCGCATCGAAGCCAATATTCAGCATCCTCCACCTGACGAAAATTCTCATCAAACCCACCCACTTCCTTATTCACCGAACTCCTGATCAGTGCTGCTCCAGCCGTTGGAATAGGTGTCCACCAGAAGTGTGCCTTTGCAGGAAGAGGCGGATTGCCGATCGCGTAGGGACGGCCATGAAGTTTTGCGTCCGTGGGATCTGCTTGGCGCTGGAGAACAAATCCATAGACAACACCCGCATCGTTGCTCCTTGCTGTTTCAGCAAGATCACTGAGAGCAGTTGGTAGCAGAATATCATCCGCATCGAGAAAAAGAAGCCACTCTCCCGAACTTTCGGAACATCCGGTATTGCGCGCGGCGGCCAGCCCCCCGTTCTCACGCCGTACAAGTTTGATTCTCCCCCCATAGGGTAGGAGGACCCGACCCGGATCGTCATGACTCCCGTCATCCACCACAATGATCTCATCTGCGGGAAGACTCTGCGCAAGCACACTATCCACCGCCCGGGCCACCCATGACGCGGAATTATAGCAGGGTATGATGACGCTGATCGTCATACTCCCCTCCCTTCGACTCGTTTGACAAAAGCATCATAGGTAGGAGGACTGACCAGACATCCTAACTCCTCAAGCTGCCTGGTTCCGCGGAGGAGAACCGATGTTTCATCCTTGATGACCAACCCATGCTCGTGGGAAGAGATCAACTTGGCATAAGCTTTATATTCGACAGCTCCCCTCCAATGCTGCTCTCGCTGCATCTCTTCCATCACCCTGGCCTCAAAATCCTGGAGATATTTCATGTGATAGAGCACCGCACGAAGTTCGGAAAAACGACCTCCCTCAAGATAATGTTGACCATCAGAAAGAAACATCTCCCCGGTGAATCGAAAAAGCGGAAATTTGGAGCAACAGGCGGAAACTCCAAAAAGCCGCTTTCTGACACCACCTTCGAAACGAAAATCAAGCCCGCTTCCCCGATAAAAATGGCGAGGGGTCATTACCATGGAGTCCATCGGGTCAAAGTACCATTTTTTTGAAAAATAATCATCACCAGCCGCATATTTGACTTGGGAGAGAGATCCTTCGGGGTAAAGATCCAGAAGGATGGAGTGCAGGGCATTCGCCCCTGTTTCATCCAGATACCGACAGAGCTCCGGAAGAGTCACCAAGTCCGATGAAGGGTAATCGATTAACTCGTCAGCATCGGCAGCGAGACACCAGAGGTTCAATCCATGCTTGTGAAACAGGTAATCCAGCCACGCTTCCTTACCCGTGAAATGAGCTTCGGTGGAATAGAGAAGAACATCCTTCTGAGATTTCAAATAATCACCCGTTTCATCCGTGGAATTGTTATCCACGATCACAAACTGCTCAACCCCGAGCCGACGATAATGACGCAGGAATGCGTGCAAGCGAAGCATTTCATTCCTCGTGACAGCGAAGACAACAGGTCCACTCTCGATCCTCCTTGTGGATGAAAGGCACCTCAAGTCCCTGACGGCCTTCCATCGCGCGAGCGTTCTTTGCAGGACTGTCATTCCCTTCCTAATAAATCGCATGGTTTTCCTTTGGCAGAAGCTGAAGTAATTCACGCAGAAAGGCATCCCGATGAAACTCCTCCCTAGCCCGTGCAGCAATGGCGATTGCCTCGGCTCTTTTCCGTGCAAATTGGGATTGCGCCATCAGTAACACCTCAACCAACGCATCCACATCGCGTTCTTCGACAAGCCACCCCCCTCCCTCGCGGGCAATACGATCACCGGCCCAACTCCTATTTGTTGAGATCACGGGTTTTCCAGCAACTCGAGCCTCTGTGAAAACTCCACTTGTTCTCATCTCATAACAATCAAGATGATAGGGGAGCAAGATAAGATCACTCTCAGTAAGTCGCTGTAGATACTCCTCATTCGAAAGAGGCCGATCAATCCATTCCACTCCATGAATATCAGGCAATCCTGACCTCAAAAGCTCAGCACAAACAAGATCTGGTTCGTGGCACTGAATGACGAATCTGATGGCTTTGCCTACAGACGAAGAAGAAATTTTTTCTGCGGCACGGACAACCTCCACGAATCCTTTTTCACGCCGCGCATTACCAGGAACAAAAATTGTCACAGTTTCTGAATTTTCCGCTTTGTCAAATAACGGAATGTCATAGGAAATAATATGGGGCAAATAATGGACACTCCTTCCGATGACCCGGCTAAAAGGTTCGACGAGCTTCTCACTATCGGTGACAAACCTGATTCTTTGAGAATGAGAGTCTGGAAGCCCCTTCAAGGCATGAGTAATCTCGGCTGAAGCGAATCGACCCGGTCGGTAACCTAGATGGATAAAAAGTGCTGGTGGCGCTGCCAGGGAACGCATCCACGCAAGCCATTGTAGGAAGTGACGGGGAGCTACCATCTGCGCAAAAACCAGATCGTTAGGCTGCACTCCCGAAAACCTTTTCAGATCCATTCCAAAACGCCAATCACTCCATTTTTCCAAAAGCCATAACAGCTGATGATGCCTCGCAACCCATGATGGAGGGTTGGCTCGGTGATCCGTGTGAAAGAGCCGTGAGGTCTTCCAATCACCAGCCAGGGATGTGTCAAAGTCCCGATGAGTCACCAGTACTGGATCGAACTGCGACATGGAAGCCGCATCTGCAATGGCAAGATTATATCCGAGATGATGCCCGATGACATCTCGCAACAAGTGATCGCAGAGATAGAGGCGCATTGAACTTCTTCCTGTGATCACTCTAGAAGATCAAGAAAGCGGGCCACCTCCGGCCAACGCGCTTCCATGCTGTGGCTTGTTCGGAATATCTCCAGCGCTCTGTTGCCCATGATCTGTAACCGATGGGGGTCCGAATAAATCCAGATCAGTTCTTTGGCCATCGCCTCTGCGCTCAACTCCCTCACAATAACCCCGTTGTAATGCTGTTGGATCAGTTCCCATGGACCGTTAATGTCGAAACAAACGGGGACCGTGCCGCAGGCCATGGCCTCTTGTGGCGACATCGGCCCTCCTTCGCCCCACAAAGGACTCTTTCCGATGTTGAGTGCCATAAAAATGGCGCACTGCTGCATCTGTGAAATGATCGCCGCTTCGTTCCCCTCTAATTGCACAAACTCCAGATTCAATCCGGCCTTTTTTGTCTTCTCTTCAATCTCCCGGACATAGCGGGCACCATGATCACCCTCGTCAAAATATCCGATGCGTGTCGCGATTCGACGGAGAGGATCAGGTTGCCAGTGCTGTTCGTCGATCAGTTGTCTGAGCACTACAGAGGAAGTCTCAAAGACACACCTGTGAAAAGCCTGCACCGCCCTGTTGACGCCAGCTGTGCGAATAATGCGTTGGCGAGCGATCAATCCCGCCAAATCAGGAAAGTGACTTCTCGAAGAAGCTGAAAGCTCCTGATCCCAAAAATAGAAACGCGAACATTCGTTGATGAACGGACGGGCTTTCAGCCAGGAAGTGACGCATCTCACCTCCCCGACACCCTTCTTGCGCGCTTTGAACTCATCGAGCGAAAGAAAGGGAGCATGTTCGGCAAGCCATCCTGCGTGCCTGCCATCGAGGCTCACCATGAATGCCTCGTATCCTTTCCGGCGCAGCAAGAGCACGAGATTATTAAGTAGTTTCTCTCCACCGCAATAGAGATGGCTTCCCTTTAGTGAATCATCCGTAGCATAGGAGACATAAATTTCCGGCTTTGGATCTAGGTTGGAGGCTCGCTCAGTAGCCAGGGAAGGATTGCGTATGGCATCTCTTGCCTCCTTCGGGAAAATGCAACGCAGCAGATCGTTCACAAAATCCTGCCGTAGGCTGAGCGTAAAATTTCGCCATGCCACGCCCAACCGTGCTCGGTCGATGACTGTTTTTTTGAATTTCATGATAATGAGCTGAAAGGTGTGTTAACACTTACTTGCCAAAGAGTCTCTGTAACAGTCCTGAAGATCGCGCAACAGAGGCACTCCTCTTCAACTCGGCATCGCGATTCATGGAAAATTCGAGAGCCTCTTCCCCTCGAACCGTCTCCAAGACAGGATCGGTGGACTGCTCCATGATCTCTACGCCCCGCACACTTTGAAGCTTCTCCCATGCAGACAGCATTGATTCCATCGTGATTCCGGTAATGCAATGTGGCTGCTCGTATGGACAGTAGAAATGACACATTTGGCATGACATCGACTGAGTCACCGCGAGAGCGGGACCGGATGAAGGAAGAAAGCGCCCCCAATGCCCTCCTCCGTAGGCGGCCAGTACCGGACGCCTGGATGCCGCTGCCATGTGCATGACTCCCGAATCCCTCCCGAGATATCCGCTGGAGAGTGCAACGAGCGCTTGGGATACTGGAATCGAAGGAGGGGACGCTGCGAGATTGACGGAATGAATGCCTCCGGATCGGATCCGTTCGATCGACTCCCACTCCTTTGGGTTACCAAGAAAAAGCACGGGGAGATCAGCAGCAGGAAGGACAGATTCTAAAAAAATCTTCCAATTCATTTCCCCCCAGTCCTTCATCCTCAAACCGCTGCGCCCTCCCATGCACGCAACCCAGTACTCCCGCTCCTTCAGACCGTGGGATTCGAGAATTTCTCGTGCCGCATCGAGGGAAGCGGAACTAGGTCTCAGTTCCGGGGTGGTCTTCGGTAGGTCGATACCCAGGATTTTTGAACCAAGCAGCCTGTTCTTCTCGAGTTCGGGAAGTGAGACCGGTACCTCGACCTTGATTGTGAAGCGCTCGGAGACTTCCTTTGGATCGGCATTTGTCCCTGATGGCCAGAACACATCTGCCGTAGTGAATCCGGCAATGGGAATCCCTGCATTTTCGCGCTCCATCCACACCTCATCAAAAAAACTCAGGCTAAAGAGACACACGACATAAAGATCGGGTTGGAAGCTCCGGATCAACGCATGCTCCTTGCTGAATGGATTCTTTTTTTTCCTAACTGACTCATCGTTGGGATCCGCAGAGATCACATGTATTTCGCATTCTGGGAAAACCTCCGCTGCCAAGCTGGCGGCAGGTTCGCGCAAGAAGAGTTGCAATTCATGCCCCTGATCATGCAATGCACGAAGCATCGGGATACGGAGGATAAAATCCCCTAATCCATCAGGACTGCTGATTGTCATTTTCATAAGGGAACTATTCCTACGGTGCCATCGTGGCATCCAGATAATTGATGTGATTCCTCACATAATCAGGTCTTAAATGGCACCCGTCGTAACGAATGGGACCATCAGCGGCCTCCTCTCTGATGCAATCGCCATTGATGGAAAGATACTGGGAAGGATCAATCACCTTTGCTCCGTTGGATAGGGCAACCTTTGTGATCTCGCCTGTTAACTCCTGCACCCGGTTCCGAAACTGCTCTAAGGGAAGATCCTTGGATGAGTGAATATATCCTCCAAAAAAACTTCTCTTGTAAAAAGATCGGGGATCCAGTTCGGGTCCGTTTGGTACAGGAAGTAAAACGGTCACTTTTTTCCCAGATGAGACAAATCCCCTGATCAAACTACCCAACTCATTTAATGCTGCCATCCTCCCCTGCATACTGCTAAGAGGAATTCCTCGATATGAGTATTTAGAGTCATTCGCAAAGTATCCATTCCAGAGAGCCGCAATCACGACCCTATCAACACTTTTGTCAGTATGAGTAATTTTTGCGAGTTTGGAGAGATATTCGTCGCACTCGCTTATTGTGCCGCATGAAATGCCCGGAATCGGTGGAACACCTCCACAGGTCATGAAAAGAGCACCCCGGGAGGAATGAACCCCTTGGGCTTTAATTAATGCAAGAATGCGGGGAGCATACTGTTGCATATTGCTATCCCCGATATAGAGAGTTCTGGGAGCATCCGCTCCGGCCTTGTTCAAGATGGCGTTTCCATGCCGCCACACAGTCTCCAAACCATCCCACCAGAACTTATTCTTGGCATCCAACGATTGTATCACCTTTTCCATTTCAGGACTCAGCGGCCTCTGGATCACACCCTTCCAGACACACAAACCCACAACACCTGTTATAATAAATGAGATCACGAGAAACGGGAGTACCCATTGTGATTTCGAAAACCTCATCGGTCTTTCAACTAAGAAATATGTCACCACGGACAAACCTAGCGAAAAGAACAATGCTCCCACCAAGAGTACATCACTTGGCCGCTCCCCCTCGACAATATGGAGAAAGGACAAGGCCGGCCAATGAAAGAGATAAAGAGGATAGCTGATCAGCCCGATCCAGACGATGGCCCGTTGAGAGAGTATAGCCCTGTTTACCCAGGCTCCCTGTCCCCCTTCAATGACAAGCAGAGACCCCGTAACGGGCAGTAACGCCCTCCAGCCCGGATAGTGATCTGCTCTCTGGATTTGAGTCATGGCACACAACAGCAAACCCGTACCACCAACCGAGAGCAGATTGCGGAAGAATGGCACATCTTCTTCGTGTCCTTTGTCAAAGTGCCACCAGGCAAGAAGACTTCCTCCGAGAAATTCCCATGCACGGTATGGCGTCAGGAAAAAATCACTCGATTGATTCTGATACGCCATGATGAAATTGCCGACAAGGGAGGCAATCAGGAGCACGCCCATGATGGGTGCTAGAGGCCACTTACACTTCCAGGCAAGTAAAAGAAGGGGTGGAAAGAAGATATAGAACTGTTCCTCCACCGCCAAAGACCAGAGGTGGAGAAGCGGCTTAAGCATCGCCAGCGTGTCAAAGTATCCGCTCTCCTGCCAGAAAACGATATTCTGGACGAAGAGCGTGCCTGCGGCCACATGCTTGCCAAGTTGAACAAACTCATCCGGCAACAAGATCAACCATCCGTATGCCATGGTGAGCAAGAGAACAGTGATCAGCGCAGGGAAGAGTCGTCTGATACGCCGGGCGTAAAACTCCTTGAAACTGAAGTTTCCAGCCCTGTGTCCTTTGTAGAGAATCCCACTGATCAGATAGCCTGAGATCACAAAGAATATATCCACCCCGATAAAACCTCCCGGCAATAGATGCGGAAAGGCATGGTAAAATATCACTCCCAAAACCGCGACAGCACGCAGGCCATCTATATCGGGTCGATATTTTAGGTGAACCACAGGTTGGCACATTAGAGACTCTCTGAAAACTGGGGAATGACGCGCATGAGCAAGGAGGGAGGGATGGTAAGGCACCTACGAGGGAGAATCCCCGCAGCGGGCTTTGACCGAGGAGGGAACGCAGCCAGACAACTTCCCTTGCTCGTGCCCGAAGGGTCGGGATTTCTTTAAGTCATTCACCACGCGACTGATGCAATACACTCCCCAGCAAATAAAGATCGTGAACAAGGGATCAAAGGGATAGCGAAAATCCTTGAGCAAAATCCCGAACCAGGTGACAAGCAGACTCGGTAGGGCAGCCAATAGGATAAGGGGGATTCGTAGATCAGTGGATCGGTTGAAGCACGCACAGACGCTTCCTATGATGCCGATCAGAAGCGTGATCCATGTCGGTGAAAACAGATTGCTGGCAGCAATCCATCGTTCAAGATTGGGTGAAGGAGCCACCCTCCGCGCATAATCCCAATGCACTGAATCCACAGGAACCGCTCCCTCCTGTTCCTGCAGCCACCCATTTCCTGGAATCAAGTCTCCCTTGTCGGGAATGGGAATCCCCTTCTCCTTGTACAACTTGTATCGTTGCGTTCTAAAATCATTAAATTCTTCGAAACTATGCGTCATGTTGCTCAACACAAATGGATGATGACCTTCGGGTATCGAAATAAACCCAAGCACTCCATCAACATACCCCAACCAACCTTCGATAGGGTTAGCACGGATCGCCTCCCAACCGGCATCCTTTAACAATTTGAAGTCATGATCCCAACCTCGTTCAGCATAAGCCTTGCGAACCAGCATGTTAAACATCCGCTGCGTCGAATGATGAAAGAAAATATTTTCATCGATACCGTATTGAAGGCACATACTTTCCGAGAGAATATACTTTTTAACCAAAGCCGCCAGTTCCGCGCTACGGGGACCATTTTCCGGAGCAATCAGACGCTGCTGTAGAAACAGTCTGTAAAATGGGATATGAGCTCCACCCATCCCTGCTATGCAGAAATGTCCGTACCTTAGATAATTGGAAGAGGCGTGAAGTAGGGAAAATGCCATCGCGACCACAAGCCCCGTAACAGCACAGCGTATAAACTCCTTGTTTTTTACAGTTTTTGAAAATGCTGGCCCGATCCACATTCCCAGTAACGGGAGGATGCACATGGGAATAAGCAATTGGTTTGCGGGGCGATTCATCACCAACAAATAAGTCACTATTCCCAACGCGCAACCTAGTCTCCACCCTCCGCGCTCCATCGAGTTGAATGTGACCCAGAACCATATCGCAAGCAAAACGGATTGAAGCGTTTCGGATCCCACTGAGTTATAACGCTCAAAAAAACGGAGATTGATAAAGAGAAGCAGCACTCCCATGAGACCGACCCAAATCCGGTAAGTGGTGAGCAGATCATATACGACCAGCACGATGATTACATAACCGGCACAGGCGGCAACCATGGCTCCCTTAATTCCTCCCAAGCCAAAGGCAAGACCATAGAATAGAGGTGTGGCAGGAGTCCTGAACAACATGAGCAACGAATATTGGGGATCCGTCCTGAAGATATCCCGAAAGTATGCCCAATAAGTCCATGAGTCCCTTCCCTCAGCCATCGGAAAGAAGCAGTTCAAGAACAAGTACCATAGAACTGCAATCACACTGATCACGAACAACAGATTTCCCCTTCTCATGAGATAATGAATCCAAGTTTATTCTTATGAGGCATCATTCCGTTGCAAATAAATAATCTCCCTACAGGAAGTAGGGCATTGATTGAGGTTGGAGGTCTTTGATGCAAACGCCTAAAAGAGAGCGCTTCTTTTGAAAAACTAAATATCTCCATCCGTGCGGATCGGTTTGAATCCAAATGCCCAGGCAAGGAGACTACCTCCTAGAAACCCCCAGGCTCGGTAGGGAGTCAGGAAAAAATCTGATGCCCCATTCTGATAGGACATCACTAAGTTTCCTATCAAGGAGGCAAGCAAAAGCACCAGCACCGAAGGCACCAGCAACTTCGGTTTCTTCTAAATCAATAACAGAAGAAGAGGGGGAAAAATGTGGAATTGCTCCTCGACTGCCAGGGACCAAAGATGAAGAAGAGGTTTCAGAGCTGCCGATGTATCGAAGTAGCCGATCTCCTGCCAGAAAATGATGTTCTGAATAAAGATCGTCCCCGCAGCAACATGTTTGCAAAGTTGTGCATAATCATCGGGGAGTAATACTAACCATCAATACACAAGACAGAGCACTAAAACGGTGATCAGTGAGGGAAAGAGCCTCCGAATACGACGGACATAGAACTCTGAAAAGCTGAATCCTGCATGATGATGTCCCTTATAGAGAATCCCGCTGATCAGATAGCCCGAGATTACAAAAAAGATGCCAACACCGATAAAGCCCCTTGGCAGTATTTTAGTGTAGGCATGAAAGATAACCACACCCAGCACAGCTACCGCCCTTAAGCCATCTATATCAGGGCGATATTTGAGATTAGACATCGGTTAAATCTTAACAAGAGCCTCTGCTGTAAAACTGCAACTAGAACCAGATGTCATCGATCTCTTCTGAGGGAGCATACGAAAATAATCACCTCAAACGATCATCTCTAGTAGGTAGCGATATAAATCCAATCACTAGAGAAGTAAAAAAAGTAAGACTCCCAATAAGACACATCACTGATCCGACAGATACTAGACGAATTAAGAAATTAGGGTTCATCGGACCAAAATCAGCAGATTCCCACACATAGAAAGCCTTTCCCACCATAAGCAAACCACTCAATACAAAAAACAAGCTAACAACGCCTCCCACCTCAACGACAGGTTTTTTTCTAATCTCCTGCAAAATTGGTTTTTCAGGGAGAAGTCCTTCATGCATTCCAATGAAACGCACAATGACTCCAAAGCATACAGCCATGCATCCGACAACAATCCCAATGATGGATAGGAGAAGTGTATGTATATCGAAAACAAAACGTCCAATACGAAGCGGGCCCATCAGGAGCACCATATAAATAATTAGACTAAATACGGATAAAAACATCCCAGGAACAATAAAAAGCCATTTTGGTCGGAACAAAAACATAAAGCGCAAATGACGCCATCCGTCACGCCAAGGGCGTAAGTGAGGCGGTCTAGATCGACCATCTTTGTGGAGGATGGTTGGGACCTCTGAGATGCGCATTTTATACAAAGTGGCTTTGATCACCATTTCAGAGGCAAATTCCATTCCAGTCGTTCTAAGATCCATTCGTTCAAATGCATCTTTTCTGACACCCCTTAACCCGAAGTGAAAATCACCCACTGTTGATCTAAAAAGACATCGCCCTATTGCAGTCAGAATGGGATTGCCGATAAAGCGATTTTTCCAAGGCATTGCCCCTGGTTTAATACCACCTAAAAATCGGTTTCCCATCACCAGATCATATCCCTCACTGAGTTTAGATAAAAATGGCTCAAGCTCCGAGAAGTCGTAACTATCATCAGAGTCCCCCATAATAATGTAGATTCCATGAGCTTCGCTACAGGCAGTATAGAGTGCCGAACCATATCCCCGCATTGGGACATTGATTACTCGTGCTCCATATCTTACCGCAATTTCTTGTGAGCCGTCAGTGGATCCATTATCTCCAACAATAATTTCACCATTAATTTTAAGTTTACTTAAACTATGGTGAGCCTTGACAAGACAGCGCTCAAGTGTCTCCGCCTCATTTAAGCAAGGCATGATAATACTCAGAACTAATTGCGAACGATTTATTAAATCATACCCCGATTCTGAATTCATATAAGATTATTATTAATATTCAAATATTTTTTGTTTATTAATAATGCGAAAGGAGAAACGCATATTGCCATTAGAATAAGTCCATAGCAGCCACTGAGGTAATCAGTACCCATCGCATGGAAAGAAGAAACTTCGATTAATGATATAATTGCGACTAACACACAACAAGACAGAAGGAGTGATATATATAATGCAATTATATCCATTCCATTAATTGATCTTATTTTTTTAATAAAAAATGTTAATATTACAATCAAAAAACTTATTTTTAGCAGTGCTGGAACTGTTATCAGATAAACTGTAGAAATTTTGGCTAGAATATTAATTTTCATCTTATCTAACTTATTACTTGCTAAAATTGTTTTATTTATCCGGTCAAGTGTTGGATTTAACTTGCAGTTTGTTATATCAGCAAAAGAAATAAGTGACTCTTGTGTCCCAATACTAGGTTTTAGTTCCTGTGCATTTATCCCTTTAAAATTAAACAGGAACTGCATTACATTTATTAGTGTACTTAGAAATGGTTGAATATACTCTTTATTGAATTGTGGTGTGAAAGTAGATCTTCTAGGTCCTGCTGCTAGAAGCCCGCGATCACAAGCACTATTAATTTCGTCACTTACTTGCTGATAAAAATCCATTGCTTCTCGAGCATTTCTAGCATGGCCAGATTCTCGCACCGCGTCGCGCAATGCCCACATGAACCACCCCCCGACGATTTCACCCTGCGCGCTTTGCGGAAGTCTTTCCTGCCCATTATTCGCCCATCCCTTTCCAATATCACCTTCAAGAAATGGTTCTAATTGTTTAAATGATGGGCTAATCCCATAGATTTTAAGCCTAGTGCTTCGCGAACATGGAATAAGCGGATACCAGATTTCTGGTTTTACACGAGTGATTGCTCCATAGGCATTTTTGAAAGAAGCACTACGAAATTCACAAGTGCTAAACAGGCCATACCATTCAAGATTTTTGTAACTTATTTTTAAAATTGGAATAACTGCTATGACAAATGGAATAATAATGCTAAACAAAACTATAAATCTAAAATTTGGGAGATGAATATTTTTAAGAAGCCCCCAAGAGATAAGTATGAAGAATAATGGCGTAAGCCACACCGTATCTTCTCGTGTTAAATAAAATGCAGCTGTTGATAACCCCAATGTAATTCCCCAAATAATACGCGTTTTTACTGATGTATTTTCAACTAGATTTAAAGCTATTAATGATGCGGCAATCATCAAACATAATGAAGGATTAAGATTTTGTCTCAGTACCCTCATATTACTTGCTGTATCATATGTTATTGGATTATAAATAAGTATGATATAAATGACAAGCAGCCACACTTCTGATCCGACTATTTTTTTCAGCGACAGTATAGTGATTGTACACGCTATAATATAAAGAATATGTTGTGCCGTAAATAATGGAATCCCCAAATAATAACTTCCTGCTATAAACAAGGGATACATCGGACCTTTCATAAGAGTCCCTTGGGAGTAATCTCCTAGCCATCTACCTTTTAATATGGCAGTTGCATGACTTATAAATAATTGATCATCATAATACTCAAATCCTCTTGCCTCAATACCATTGCAATTTACAAGCCATAATTTAAATAATATCGCAATTGCGGCAATAGCTAACAAAACATATCTATAGTTTACCTTTAATAATTGAAGTAATATCCCAATAAAATTATTATGTGATTGAACTATATTTTCTGCGATCTTCTTGAGTACAAATGATTCATTCATAATTTTCTACTAATATTAATATGATTAAATTTAAAATGCATGCTAACATATTTAATAGCAGTATTGTTTAATCGATTATTATACTCTCTAACAAGAAACAAGCTCGCTTCCGCTCTCTTCTCCACTTCCTCACAAGATGGATTTATTAAGCTGTGATTCAACTGATCAAGCTGATTTTTTGCAGCCAGCAGCAAAGCTATACCATCATTTGAAATTGGGTCGACTGCCCCAAGATGCGACAATGACTCGATCCTCGCCAATTCACTACCAACTTCTGTCAATGGATTGTTGCCGCAGGATTTCTCTAAGTTGTGAAGATTTATCCTCAGCGCAAAGTCCAGTTGCAGGGCTTCTGTGACAATCTGTCGGCGCAAACGGACAATTTGATTATATTGTCCTGCCAGAAAAGCACAACATGCAAGTCCTGCAATGCCAATCGAGACACAAAATAGAGTTGTCGTTAGAATCATTATCTATGAACTGACTGCCCTACTCCTGAACCTCTCGATGAGATCACTGATCGGCGAAATCGATCTCCCCACTATCGGAAGATCAAGGAGTTCTTCAAATACTCCAGCACGACTGCGACGGGCCCATCGGTTGTATTCCCTAATATTATGTCTGTAGAGATCATCCCCCCCCTTGGAAGCCGATGATTCTGGATGTGTCTGATGTTCGATATATCCAAAGTGGGACTGATAGCACCCCTGTAATGCTGATGCACGTGTCAACCACCAGTCAACATGGGTCGCACCACACCAGAGATCGGGAGGATCCACCCCAAGAAACTCGTCCCATGCCTTACATGGTATTAGATACATGTCTACCCCACCGCATATTTCACCGGATGGTAGCTCTGTCCTGTGAAAACCATGAACAATTTTCCCATCGTCAACTTCGTAAGGATTTCCGGTCAAGGTCACATCCGAATTACACCAGACAAAGCTGTTGCCTTTGGCATTCTGCCTAGCAAAGCGCAGAATATCCACGAATTTCACCATCTTTGGCCCGGCAGGATAGATATTTGGTTCCAACCCCATCTGGTTAATGCTCTTTTTTAATAATTCTTGCGCTCCTGCCAATCTCTGGTTGGGGCACGGATCGATCCATTGAAAAGTAATCTGGGGCTTCATTGAGTGATTTATTTTTGAGGAGCGGATTTCAACTGACCCAGCACAGATTCCCAAAAACTCCGGTCATGTTTAGCCCATGCATGGCACCCGAAGGGTAACTTTCCCCCTGTCATTTGAAGGCAATATTCTAGTTCCACTTCAAAACCAAAGTGCATTGCCTCAATTACAGAAGGTTTTTTATACTCAGAACTAATTGCCATGACATCGATCGCCCAAAAACGATCTTCATTTTCTACATAGTTGGCTAATTCGTCTTCGATAGTCCAAAAATTAAGATGTTGCTTCATGCGATTAGCTATATTTTCAGCCAGCCATTTTGTAAACGAAGAGACGATATGATCAGCGGGTGGCATTGGGTAATAAAGCCCCCTTTTAATTCGCTTTTTCAGAATATTTAGGGCTGTCGATACTTTTCTCAGTGAAAACCCTCCATTACCGACTTTCCAAGTCACATCACCACTAGGGTAACTGTCTTTCCATGGAGATCCGATATAGTCGTATCCTTTACGACACCACTCCAAGAGTTCGTCTTTGAAAACCAGGCAATCTAATTGATAAATTAGGATATAAGTATATTTTTTAAACTGTTCATAAAACCGCCTACTCAACATGAGGCGATTGTAGCCGTGAGGATATGTGAAATAGATATCGGGCAACCTGATTACTTCTTCACCAGCAAAAAATTCAACTGGGATCTCAAGTGATTCCGGGCAAACAATAATTCGAGGATAGGCCGCAAGAATATTTCTAATAACTCTGAGCGAAACATACTCATCTGCAGTCAGGGGGATTCTATGAACAGGTATAATAACCGCAACCAGAGATTTCAACAACTCACTCATCTTAAAGTTTTCAATGACCACGAGATGACAACCTGGATTGCCACATTTTTTTAATTCCTTGCTCAATGTCCACTTTAGCCTTCCAGCCACTTCTTTGCCATAATCGTGTGCTATCTAGGATATTTGCTTCAACATCAAAGCGTCTTGCAGGACGAGTGATCTGCTTTACATCAATCCCTTCATCGACTGCAAGCACCTCCAGCATCTTAATCACATCAGCATTGGATGATCCAATTCCTGTTCCGATATTGTAGATAGCTCCATCTTCACCTTTTTCTAACGCTGCAACAATTCCAGAGGCGACATCATTTACATGAATGTAATCTCGGATAGTTCCATGCACACCAAATATCTCTATCTCATTTCTTGAGAGAATAGCATCAATCGCAGCAGCGATAAATCCCTGCCCCGTTCCCGATCTCTGATCTTCTCCGTAGGCATTTCCAGGACGAACCACAGTGACAGGCAGGGAATTATTGCGGTGAAACATCATCGCATAGCGATCAATGGCCAGTTTTGTAATGCCATATGGACTTATTGGACGAGTTGGATGATCTTCCGTAATTGGCAGAGAATCCACCGACCCATAAACAGTTCCACCTGAAGAAACAAGAACGAGTCTTCCTACTCCAACTCTTAAACACTCTTCGAGAAGTCCAACACTACAAGGAAGATTTGAGACAAGATCAAAGACAGGATTCTCAAAGCTAGTTTTAGGAACAGTTGAATATGCGAGATCAATTACTTCACATCCAGGTTCGAGCACACTTTGCAAAGTTTTTCTGTCACCATAATCACCAGAAAGATAAATGGACTCTGGAGGCAGCTCACAAATGGGTACAGCAGCCCTTCCAAGAACAATAATTTGACTTCTTTGCGTAGTAAGCAGCTTGGTAACCCTGCGACCAATAAAACCTCCTCCACCTATAATTACTGTTTTTAAGTCATTAAAAGACATATTATCAATACGCTGTGTCTAATTCTTTTTATATTCCCAAAGAGTTACTTTTAAATCATCTGGTGTCATCCATTCCTTTATAGGCTTAAAGTTAGCGTCACGCGCTGCCTGTATCATAAATGGTCTTATAATAGCTGGGGCCATATCACTATGGGGCTTGTCAGTAGTTAACAAATAAGTGTTCTGATTATTCATTTTTTTTAGATCTTCTAACCATTTTTTATATCCGTCAACTGATTCTCCAGTGAGCACTGGTTCCACTTGAAATATATTGTTTACACATCTATTTTTCATTAGTTGGTGCATATTAACAGTGTTCACATTATAAATATAATGTCTAAATCCGAATCCAATTGCTGAATTATTTAAATTAAGTCTTTTAAATATTTCTGCAGTATCTTGATTCAGTTTCCACCATTGATAAGCGTTTTTTGGAATGATAGGCTCTGCGTCTATAGGAGAACCGCACTGTCCGCTAGCCTCATATTGTTGTATAGTACCCCTAGGTTCGATAACTCTGACACAACCAATTAATGGAGCGTTAACAAAGTAAGCTTTGGAAAATATTCCGTGCAAGTCAAATAGTGGATATGCGCAAAATAAGGCAATGAATGCTAATAATGAAAATATGATTGCCCTGCATGCCGGATTAGTAGTTATTTTATAAATAATTAAAACACAAAATATTATTAATAATGGAACTAACGGCAGGAAGAAAGCACTCCCCTTGTTGCGTGTTGTGACAAGGGCGAGCCAAATTTCGATTAAAATAATCGCAATGGGCAGCAACTGTGAAGTTAGGATTTTTTTTGAAAAAACTTTTATACCTTGCTTATATAGAGAATTGCATAGCCACAAGATCCATGCAATTAATCCAATGATAAAAAAAACAAAGTATGGAAAAAGAACTTCTGCACTAAATGCAACTATGGTCGATCGCCATGCATCTATTCCAAATTTTGACTGCTCAGTGCCAAATTCGACTGCCCTTTGACCATAACCGAAGCTGAAGAGATATTCAGCAACAAGTTTGCCGCTCGACCACAACCAAATGCTACTTGTCAATGCTGCGATGAGCATTGCTAGTAGAAACAGAATAAACCTCTTCCCTCTGTTTTGCTGCTCTACAGCTATGTAGATCAATGTTGCAAAGACAATGCCAGGGATAAAAGCAAGCGTCATGGATCTTGCTAATGGCAACATACCTAATGAAATACTATAAACTAGTATCCACCCATGATTTTTGAATCGCTCTGTTTTTAATAGAGAAAAAATGGTAAATGTAAGAACTAATGTTGCGGTTATAGAAAAATGAAAACTACGACTATAATTGATTATTTCTGGTGAAAGTGCGGTTAGTAGAGCTGACATGGTACCCACCGTATGACCGCCGATCCTATTACCAAGCCAATAGGTCACGATAATACATCCACTACCAATGATTATTGGGATTGCAAAAGCCGCGACATCTGTCGGGCCGGTTATCATCAGAACAAGAGATTCTAGCGCAGTCGTTAAGGGTGCCTGTAAGCTTGGACTCAATACAGAGCGAATCCAACCACCCATCCCACCTTGCAGCGATCCGTAATAATTCATCAGAGATATTCCAAAATATCCTGCTTAATCAATATCAAATGGTAGTCCTCGTCTGTATAGCAGTACCCATCTAACATTTAGCAATGTACTAATGAAAACAATGATATATAATAGATTAAACACAATGGATTTAATTATATTCTTTATTTTTTTCATTTTGTTATTTTTTATGCTATAGACAGAAATTCACTGATTTTTAATTCTTTCATTTCAATAAGACCGTCTATACAACACTTAACATCTTTAACTATAAATGTTTTTATATAATTGTTCAGAAATAACGATTTAATACTGACCAGACCCCAGAGATGGGACATATCAAAAGTGTAGTAATGGCTCTTGGTTGATGTGTTATATGTTGTTGCTGGAAGACGGAGTGGAGGCCGAAGGCCGTAACGGAGTCTTCCAGCATGCGGCCGCCTGGTTCTGGGTTTTATATCCGAGCGAACTGTGCGGGCGATCTTGGTTGTATTCGATGCGGTGCTGTTCTGTCAGCACTTTTGCTTCTAGAAGGCTGCCGAGATTTCCCGGTTGAGGAACTCATCCCGCAGCTTGTCATGGAAGCTCTCGATAGGCCGTTCTCCCATGGGCTGCCGGGAGTGATGTAGAGGGTTTTTGCTCCTTTGTCCTTGAGCCAATCCACGATGGCGTAGGCTATGAACTCCGGTCCGTTGTCTGCGGATGTGTTCGGGCACGCCGTAGCGTTCCATGGCCGCCTCGACGACGGTGATAACATCAACGGCTCGTATGCTCCAGGCAACATGAACGGCCACGGCAGGCTTGGGCAGCTCTGCGCAAGCCTTCCTCGATGCTTTGTTTCACAGCCAATCGCTTGGCCGACGGGCTTACCATTTTTTTGAGTTCACATATTTGAGGATGTCGATCTGTACGGCCATGTCCGCGATAATGCGCTTTAATCGGCCATTTTCTTCGGCCATCGCTCTCATCTGCCTCACTTCACCCTCTTCCATCCCTCCGTATTTCCTCTTCTAGTCATAAAGGGTTTGCTCGCTGATGTTGTGCTTCGCACACACAGCTTTGACAGTCGTTCCTCCTGCCGGTTCCCTCAATAGCCCAACGATTTGCTCCTCTCTAAATCTGCTCTTCTTCATTCGTTCCGATCCTTTCTATAAGGCCGAAACTACATTTTCAATACGTCCCATTTTAGGGGGGCAGGCCAGATACCCATCATAAACATAAGACTTTTATTTTTAGATAGCGATCATACTACCCCTTGATGACTGTTACGAAAATTATAGTTAAAAATATCTATCAATAATAGACAGCCAAGCAGTGCAATGAAGCACCATACAAAGAATACTAAATAATAAAACACAAAGGATTTTATTATGAGTAGAATTATCGAAGAAATATATTCCGGCTCGTCTATATCCTTCATACACAGCCGGCAATAAAAACAGATATGGACCTACTAGATAGCGGCTATTTAATGTAATATTGTTCTTATTGTAACATATTGATAGACTTATGAGCAAGACAACTATCGATATTATATTTATTATAATAAATAAAAACTCCTTGTTGTTATCTTTTCTGAAGACCACAGAAATAATCAAAAAAGTAAAACCGAGCAAACACATATACCTTTGAAAATCTACGAATAATTGCGGCATCGGTGTATCCAACCATCCAAAGTTTCCCCAAAAAGACAGAGTTACCCAACAATCTGGGGCATTCGAATAGAATCCGCTAAAGAAAGATGAAAGAACATGCAATACATACTGACAGGTTGAATTGTCATAGGGTTTTTCAGTGAAATAAAAATATATAAAGACAATAGGTAGCAAAGGAATTAAACTAATCAACATAAATAGAGTAAACTTCCTACTAGAGTTGTAATATTTACGGATCAAAAAACCAAACAAATAAAATAAAAATGAAATCAATGTTACGATTATTCCAAAATATATAATTATTAAATTAGAAGATAATAAATCATGAAATAATTTTTTGTTTATTTTATCGAAGGCCGGTGTAATAGTTTCAGATAGTAAGGGAGAATTTCCCGAAATAGATTCGAGTAATAAAAATAAAATTATTATAGTTCCATTAAAAAAACTATTAAAAAGAAGAAATCTAATTTTATTTAATTTTATTGATAATACTTGCTCTAGTCCTAATTTAAACCAGTACAAAGGAAGTAGTATTCCCCAGAAAGTAATTCCGACCAAACCGTTGTCTGATGAATATGCAGATATACAAATTCCGAATCCAATTAGAATCCCAATAATTATATCAAACTTCAAATTATTATCTCTCCAATTACAAGCCCACATCATACCAAGTGCAATAGATTGGATCACATATCCTCCAATTAAAAATGGGTAGTTTGATACACCCATTGAAAAAAAAGCGATGCATGGTGAAAGCAAAATCGGAGCTGATAATAGCAAACCAAATTTTACTTTCATTCCAGAATACAATACTCCAATTATAGGTATTATTATGCAAATACTTATGAATATTATATTTATTAATCGCAGAGAAAATAGCATTACTGATGAAGACTTTGAAGACAATAGATGAGAAATTGCAATCCAACTAACAGTTCCCATTAAAGATCTTTTCAGCGGAGTTATTCCTATGTGGTGAGCCCAGATGCCTGATTCAGTTCGCCCCATATCAGCACTTGATATTTTTTCATCTGTATGAAACTTTATTCTTTCGAAGTTTCCTAGATTAGCTAGCATCAAGGCATCTTTAGACAAATCATCTCGGTTAGTTAATTTCGAATATGTTAAAAAGTGATTTGGCTCATCTGGTGCATGAAATGGAGGAAAGAGAATGCAGTATACTAATCCTACACTAATGAACATCAAAGATATTCCTGTTGCTAAGGAGCAACCATACCCCCCTTCCTTTGAATGTGAGTGTATAATGAGTGCAATTAAGGCTATAGTCCAAATAAATCCAGATGTTATTAATATAACATAAATAATTCCTTCATCATTTCCCCATCCCCATACATATGAAATAAGCTGTGCTTTTGTACAGAGTTTTCCATGTACTGTCCCATCAATCCATCCATAGATACTCACAAATCCATTTTTCCCTTCTTTCGATGTCCAATGTGTCCATAGCAAAGTTGATATTGGATAGTTTTCTGAAAATTCTCCAACTAAAGCTAAATCGGTTATCCCTTGAGTAAGGAGATTCACTGAAATGGTATGAGCAGTTTGGGACGGGATTATATCTTCCGAAATCTGCTTTGAAAATTCTAACTTCCTATTTTCCCTGATTAGCGCCCTTTTTTTTGTTGAATATCTCGCTAATATTTTTCCGGAAATGCTGTCTGATACCACTAATTCACCAGCTACAATTTTTCCAGTTTTCCAATTTGATACAAACAATAACCCAATGGTTTCTGGATATCTACAACCTGGTGTTATATCGCCATTTAATTGCACTTCTTGGCGAAATAAATATTTATTTATTCGCGATGATTTTAAGCCAATAATGATAGGTTGATTTAGAAATGATTTTTTTTCTAAGGGAATTGAAAAAAATGCCTCAGGTCTTACTGTCAGGCATGGTTGCTTAAGTTCATAAAATAGAACTAAGAATCCAATAAGTGAAAGAAAGCATGTCGCTACAATAGATTTTTTCACTATTTTAAAACGGTATAATCTAAACTATTATCTTGTTTTTAATTATATTAAATTAAGATATGAGTTTATTACTGCTTACCTGATTATCAAGAAATCTTATATTCAGGAACTATTCTGTTCAGCCACTTTTTAAGTTCATCTTTACTCATAGAGTGAAGTTGAGAAGATATGTGATTCAATTCATGAATAATCGAATTATTAAATGAATTTCTTATCAAACATCTAACTTTAGGGTGAGTTGTAAGTATAATGTTTTCTCCCTCATGAATCGGCTCTTCGTAGAGTTTCTCACCTGGACGGAGTCCAGTAAATTCGATTTTAATATCTTCGTCTGGTCTAAACCCACTTAGTTCGATCATCTGTCGAGCTATATCATTAATTTTTATCGGATCCCCCATATCAAGCACAAAGACCTCACCTCCCTTGGACTGTGTTGCACTTTGAAGTATAAGCCCAACAGCTTCAGGAATACTCATGAAGTAGCGGGTTACATCCGGATGGGTTACTGTAACAGGTCCTCCCCATTCGATCTGTTTGCGGAATGTTGGAATGACACTTCCAGATGACCCAAGAACATTGCCGAACCTGACCGATGACAAAATTGTATTATTCTTTGGATCATGTTGTACAGCTGCCACAGTGAGTTCCGCAACTCTCTTAGTAGCTCCCATAACATTGGTTGGGTTCACTGCTTTATCTGTTGAAACAAGAATCATTTTTTTGCTGGCATGTCTTGAAGCGGCTAGAGATATTACCATCGTTCCAATCGAGTTGTTAAGGATTGCCTCATCCGGCTGTCTTTCCATGAGTGGAACATGCTTGTGAGCCGCCGCATGGAAAACCAGTTCCGGCTTTTCTTTTTCAAAGACGCCTTCTACCCGAGCCTCATTGCAAATACTTCCAGCAACAGGTTCAATATCAATCCATTTCCAATCACGAACAAGCTCCTGTTCAATGGCAAAAAGAGCCGGCTCACTCCTCTCCAACAAGATTATTTTTTTAGGCCCTCTACTTGCAATTTGACGACAAAGTTCGCTTCCTATACTTCCTCCAGCTCCAGTGACTAAGACAACCTTATCACGAATCAGTGATTCAATTGCTGTGTCATCAAGTCTGACTGGATCTCGTCCAAGTAAATCTTCGGACTCCACATGACGCAGGTGGCTTACCGTAACATGACGATGTAGAAGCTGAGTAACCGAAGGAAGAATATCATGCTGAACCCCTGTCTTATTCAGAATCTCAACAGTTTCACGCACGACACCAGGAGATGCTCTTGGCATCGCTATTATAGCATGGGTTATTTGTAAACTGTTAACAATCTCCGGTAAGTCAGCACGGTTACCCATGATTTTTCTTCCATGGATTGCACTTCCTTTTTTTTGGGGGTCATCATCAACAAAACAGATAACATCCATCCCCAATCCTGATTTTGATTGAATCTCGTGCATAAGAGAGGCTCCCGCTTCCCCTGCCCCTATGATGGCTACTTTCTTACGGCGCAAATGTGCGATTTCTGAATCGGCTTTGCCTTCACGATAAATTCTCATGAGCGTCCTCAAAGAATAAAGCGTCCCTACGGAGATGAGAAAGTCAGTCATAATTACACCCCTTGGGACGACATGACTTCCCTTACTTCCATACCAGATGCAAAGCGCAATCAGCGTCGTTGTTCCCATCGCCAGAATCACACGCTTGGCATCAGAAAGACTAAAATATGTGAGCAGACTCCTAAACTGACCAAAGATTAGTAGAGTCGCCAGCTTTATGGGAAGTATCCAGAGGAGTGTTACTTTAAATCCTAGCCAATATTCTTTCGGAACCGCAAAATCGAAACGAAGAAGTAAGCTCATCCACAGCGAGAAGATGGCAACTGTCCCATATCCTATCGCCAGAATAATATTTCTAGTATACATGGGAAAAAGTGACGAAAATAAAAGTTTTTTCATTCAATATTTGCCTCTTGCTGTACTCATCGTACTGCCCTCTTCATTATCTCCGTGAGTACATCAGTAACTTTATCAATGTGTTTTTCAAGCAATGTGGGATGAACTTGGAACATAAGACTTGTCTCGCCGAGTTGTCGGGCAACTGGAAGTCTTGTTTCTGGCCTCCAAGTTGTTCCCTCAAAGGCTTTCTCAAGATATATTTCCGGACATGATCCGGTCAGGCAAGGAACCCCTGCCTCTTGAATTTCCATCATAATTCGATCCCTGGTCCACTCATCTTTTAATAGTGTGTTAACAACAAAAACATAGGCCTTGTAAGCAGCATGCCCCCCCCCCTCCACAATCTTTGGAGATCGTAGGCCAGGCAATTCATCAGCAGCTTTCCAGATGCATTGCGCATTACTAAGTCGTTGCTGCGTCCACGCTTCCATCTTCTTTAACTGGATACGCCCCATCACTCCCTGTATTTCTGTCATCCGCCAGTTCGTTCCAAAACTTTCATGAAGCCATCGAAAACCTGGCCCATGGTTGCCATGGTAAACCGTCTCCCAGTTCTTCCCGTGATCCTTGTGAGACCACATAGCCTTCCAGAGATCAGGGTCGTTTGTGGTCACCATCCCCCCCTCTCCTCCAGTTGTCATGATTTTATCTTGGCAAAATGACCATGTACCCACATCGCCTATACTGCCAACCATTTTTCCTTTATAAGATGCACCGTGGGCTTGAGCACAGTCTTCAATAACCCTGATCCCGTGTTTTCTGGTCAATTCCAGAATCGGATCCATGTCACAAGGTGCACCTGCAAGATGCACACAGATCACGGCCTTTGTCCGAGATGAAATTCGCTGAGAGATGCTCTGTGCCGTGATATTTTGCGTAAATTGATCAACATCAACAAATATTGGAGCGGCTCCAACCAGAACAATTGAGCTGACGGTTGCAAAGTAACTTCTTGGAGTAACGATCACCTCGTCACCAGGGCCAATACCCAAAGATTTCAGCGCTAACTCGATAGCGACGGATCCATTGCTGAGTGCGACAGCGTGAGCAGTGCCTGAAAATTCCGCAAATTCCTTTTCAAAAAGGCGACACTCCTCTCCTGTCCAGTAATTGACTTGTCCGGATTGAAGTACTTTGCTCACAGCCGCAATTTGTTCCTCTGTGTAAGAGGGCCAAGCAGGCCAGAGTAATGTGCTTTCTCGGGTACTCATTTGCTTGACCTAACGGCTGTCTTTATAGGCTTTGCGGGCACTCCAGTCACGACACATCCTTGAGGAATATCTGAAACTACAGCCGCCCCGGCACCGACCATCGCTCCGGCTCCAATCGAGATGCCCTGTTTAACAGAGCTACCCACACCTATCATGGCAAGGTCTCCTACACACACTGATCCGGCAAGATGCACACCGGGACAGATATGAACTCCTGCACCGAGTCGGCAGTCATGATCCACCGAGGCACCTGTGTTGATAATATCTCCTTTTCCTATTTCCGTACCGATATTTACTGCTGCGTTTGCAAAAATTACTGTTCCATTTCCAACCAGACTTCTTTTGCTCACAACCGCCCTAGGGTGGATAAGAGAAGGCAACGCCCCTCCACACCGCTCCACCTCATCCATCAGCTCTTTTCTGGCTGTATTGGAGCCTATCCCAAGAGCAAAATCACATCCTCCAACAGCAAGTTGACTTAATTCGGATACCCGTCCGATAACCTGCCATTCCTCCCATATCTCTAATGCCGGATAGCGATCATCAAGAAACACGATCTCGCACCATTTGTCCAGCAAATCGCAAAGGTCGGCTACCACCTTCCCATGTCCGCCTGCTCCAATAATTACAATCCGTTTACTTCTCATTTCTAGTTCCTTTAAATTTCTCGGCACTCACATTGTCTGACTGATTTACGCCGCTTCCATAAAGCACTTTAAGTAACGTCAAAAATAGAATTTTTAAATCCAAAAAAGTAGTTTTATTATCAACATACCATACATCGAGTCGGAACTTATCCTCCCAAGAGATAGCATTTCTACCGTTAACCTGAGCCCATCCGGTGATACCAGGTCGCACTTCATGTCGACGGTTCTGCTCAGCAGTATAAAGCGGAAGATACTCAACCAGCAATGGCCGCGGCCCAATCAGACTCATATCCCCTCTGAGCACATTCAAAAGCTGAGGAATCTCATCAAGACTCATCCTTCGCAGCAATTTTCCCAATGCTGTTACCTGATGATTATGACAAAGTGATACCCCTTGACTAGGAGTTGTCTGTACCATGGTTCGAAATTTCAGCAAAAAAAACACCCTTCCATTTTTTCCAGGGCGAGGCTGGACAAAATATATCGGCCTTCCCATGGCGCACAAGATCGCAAAACTAACGACTAGAAAAACCGGAGAGAGAATCACGAGTAAGAATATTGAGATCAATATATCAAAAATTCTCTTCATTTCTGTATGTCACTTGAAATTGTTTGGTAAAAACCCAAAGTATTTGCCGTCACAATCGCCATACTGAACTGAGTCTGCACACGCATTCTGGCGGCATTCCCCATATGCAAGCGTTCCGTAGGATCGCTTGCTAAACGAGTCATTGCCATTGAAAGCTCTTTGGCGTTACCAGAAGCGTGAAGAATGCCTGTTTGCCCATCAACGACCGCATCGGTTAATCCATAGATCCGGGAGGCGATAGCCGGGAGGCCAACTGCTGCTGCCTCGATAATAGTGGAGCCGAATCCCTCCCGATGACTCGGAAGGACAAATATATCACCTGCAGCCATGTATAACTCAGGGGTGTCCGTATATCCCACCCTCACCATACGATGCCTTGCCGGAGAAGTCTCTATAAGGAGTTCCATTGATTCCTCATCCGGCCCGACAATAAGCAGCCAAATATTAGCCAGACTCTCTGTAACCTCTTCAAAAGCTCGCAGTAGTTCAGGAAATCCCTTGTCACGATTCAGCCGACCGACATAGAGAAAAACTACATCTTCTGCAGAGATACCATTTTTTTCTCGTAGAGCATGTCGGGCAGTGGGATTCGGATGGAATCGAAGCAGATTGACACCACTTATCGACCCATGCCCTAAAACAGTAGACTTTTTAGTAGCGACGACCCCGTTTTCGATTAAAAACTTTTGCTGGGAAAAGCTATCCACTATTACATGCGTGGCAAAATGGGCAATCATCTTGTCCATCAAGCGAAGCGCAAAACGGTATACTCCCGACTTAGTCGCCCAAACCTGGCCCGTAAAGGTATGAACCCTGATGGGAATTCCGGCAAAAAATGCAGCAGACATGGAGAGAAGACCAGCCTTAGGGGTAACCGAATGGACAATTTGAAACCGTTCATTTCGAAAATATAAAAATAGAGAAAATAGGGCTTGCAGATCCTCCCACGGGCGAATCTTTCGCTCAATTGGCACATGCTTGAAATGCGCAGCTATTTCGAACTCATCAAGGAACGTACTTCTGGTAGAATTGGCTACCACAGAAAGCTCATATTGAGTCGCAATCTCCCGAAGTTGATCACGCAGGAATGCGACTACAGTCATTGGTGAGGAGACGACAAGACAAAACTTGGTTTTCATACATCTAATCACCGCTAACTCTATACCGAAGTGAGTAAAAACCCCGTCCGTAGAACTCTCTCAGTGCAAGCTCCGTCTGACTGAGAGCGACGGCAGAAGGGCATAGATCCAAGATGCTTATCTGCGATTCCGTAGAGACGATAAAGCCAACAGGATATTCCGAAACATGGAACCCTTGGGCTTCGAATTGAGCTTTCGCTCTGGGCATATGAAATGCTGATGTGACAAGCAATATTCTCGAGATGTTTGCTGCTTCATTAACATTATGGGGAGAGCGAACATTCATTAGATGAGCCACAGCTGCTGCCTCAGCGGCCGTATTGAAGACCTTTTCGGTTGTCTTTATCGACTCTAATGGCACGCCAAACCAGTGAGCGTAGAGCTTGAGTATTTCCCCCTCAGATAATGCACCGGGTTCCCAAGGAGCGGCTCCTCCAGTGAAAATCAGGAGTGGAGCCTTATTAGCGGAGTATAGCTCAATACCTCCAAAAAAGCGGTTGGCATCTTCCCATTCACTGATCTTTGCCTTTCCGGGAGCAACATTCCTACCACTACTGAGAACCACAATGGCATCTACGGATGGGGCATCTTGCGGCAAGCATCGTACGGCATCACCCTCGATGAGTTTCAGCGCCTGTTTCCCAACAAGGGGAGTACTGCAAATATAAAGAAGAACAAGCCCTCCTACAATCAGCATCTGTCTCCTAATCGTCAGTCCTAAAAACATCAGGATTATAGCAACCCCTAAAGGTAAAAACAATATGGGCACTATTTTACTCAGATAGATCATCGTTGTTAATCCACTATGTTTTTCACAACAGCAAGCCGCCCATGCCAAACAAAAAAATGTCCAGCCCCCATAAGCACTAGTAGAAAAAAAATACTAATAATAGATAGGCTCCACCCAGAGGATACGGCAAATGAGATCAGTGCCCATATACTCCATGTCATTACCAGAACGCAAGGCATGAACATATTCATAGCACACTTCTTCAACATTACCAAGACAAGGTAAAGCGTTCCTATGAGAGCACCTCCAAGTGACGCATAGGCGATACCAAGCATTCCAATTTTAGGAACGAGAATCCAGCTCAGAGCAACACTTATGACCAGCGATAGAGCTGATGCTAGAACCGTTTGGGATGAACGCATTGTAAGAGCAGAAGCCTTGATCATAATTGTCCCTACAATCACTATGGGAAGCTGCACGACGCCGATCCTAATAACATGAGACAATGTTTGAATCTGTTGCTCCGTGACATGCGAACCATTAAACAGCATGGCGACTATCGGTTCCGCAAACTCGACTACAGCAAGAACTATAATACCACCAATCCATGTGCCACAGAACAGAAGAAATACAAAATAGTTGCCGAGTTGAGCGACGCTACAAAGATTAATTATTCTCGCCATATGAGGAAGAAGGACGGTCGTAATACATGCTACGATAAGACCATTAAATAACAAAACCATCTTGCTGGAAAACGCCCATCCGGCAACTGTGCCACCCCCGACAGTTCCTGCAAAAAAGTAGTTCATCGGAGATACTACCGCCGCAAAGAATGAAGCGAATACAAGCCATCTGTATGTTCTGAAAACTGATTTTACAGACTGTGAACTTACTACTGCCGATGGTGTAATGGTAATCCCATCAACTTGACATAGGATCGCTACGATTATCACATTAACGAGTGTGCCAACAACCATACCGATAATGGCATAAACTGCAAGTTGGTCTGATGGAGCAATGAGAATTGCGGTAACCGCACAGATTGGAACAGAAAGTGATGCCAAAGAGGAATCACGAAATCGGTGTAGAGAATTTAGCACCGCATTTCCTATAATTGTCCAGGCGCTTAGAAACACTATCGGGGCGAAAAGCCTCATCAGTAAAGCCCCATCAGCGATTTGGCGGGCACCATGGCTACCGAGTATAATGCGCATGGCTGGAACAGCCAAAATAAAACAGACAGCCGAACTTGCTAACATCATAAGACTACCCCAACAGATAATCTGGCGAATAAATTGGCGGCTTTTACTGCGATCACCATTGGTCCACATTTTCAAAAATGGCATTGTAACTGCATCCGACATTGGTAATGCCAAACAGTTGACCAAAACCATCGGTAGCATCATAGCTGAGAATAGCGAATCCGTACTGGAATTTAGACCTTTAGCTTGAATAAGTAGCAGGTCTCTTAAAAGGAATCCGAGATAGCCAAGGAAGGTGATTAATATCGTTATTCCACTCGATCGTAAGAGTGCTATAAGACCAAGTGAGGAACAACGCTGAGCAACGGGAGATAAACTAATTGCCTCAAATATAGGAACACCCTTTTGATGAGATTGCTCTATGTACAACAAAAAGCTTCTCGTTATACTTACCCATCCAATGGCACCACTAAGTAAAAAAAACATCCAAAAACCATATCTCTCACGATAAATAGTTCCAATATTTGGATTTGTATAGTCCAGCACCATGAGGAGTGTGGCGCAAAAAAAGATTCCACTAATTAGGGAACAACTTGGGTTTCGCCACACGAGTACAATCAATCCACAAAAGAAAAAATACCAAATTGCAGTTTCTATGGCCCCTATTAGCCGAGGAAGGGTAACACGCTGACTCCATGAGTTTGGAAATGGAGCGAATAACCCGACGAAGAGGGCACGTGGCATATAGGATAATACTCCGAGAGTATCCGACGGCATGAGATGTTCATCCACCCCCGATCCTGAACTTACCGACTGGGAGTACGCGATAAAATGAACGCGCAACTCGCTCACACGCTTAAAAATAGCGTCAATTCGTGGAGGCAAAAAGGGTGTCTCTTTCCATTTCCAATGTTCAGATTCATGGCTTATGGCACTGGACGATTCGTGGCTTATGGCACTCTCACCATATATCAGGCTTGCACTAGACGATTTCGACGCGACAAAACCAACTGTCCCAACTATGGATACAAAGAAAAGCAGGACTAAATACTTTTGCCAACATTTCCTAGGATTTTTTTGAAACAGATTGGAGCAAAAGAAAGCTAACCACGAAATTAAAAATGCGACTGCAATAATTATAGTAAAGTGCGGCCTGAACACCGAGAGCAAAACTGAAGCCAAGCCAGCAACAGTTAAAATCCGAAGAGTACTAAAAGTCGAGTTGTTGGACTGCTGCAAATACAGCCAGCAGCATAACATTGTCAATATCCCGGCAATAGCAAATGCATCTTTTAGATTTTGTCCATACCAGAGCAACGCGGAAGGGAAGATCAGAAATACAATTCCTGCAATGGCACCTCCAGTTCGTCCAATCTTGCCTGAGCATAAAAGTGGGCCCATAAGATAGATCATCAGAGCTCCTGTTGCGTGGGCGGCAGCATTCAAAGGAATAAATGCCGCTGGATTAGGTCCCATAAGAGCATATAGAGCTGCTAAAACACCGACATTAGCTGTGAATGGTTGCCCATTAATGATGGGCATAAGTTTCCATTCAGACCAACCGATAGTATTGATTTTTTTAGCAAGGCTCTCAGCCGCATCATGAAAAATAATCGCATCACTCTTCATCAATCCATGCCCAGCGTGCATTCCGGGGATCATTGGCAACAAAATTTTCTGCAAGACAAGTGCTAGCAAGCAGGAATAGAAAAATCCGCATGCCCAATATAATATACAGCGACTTATTTCCTGCTTATTCATTATTCAGACTACGAGATACTATTGATTGCGCTATGCTGAACCATCCATCGATAACTCCACGAACTGCCCTATAATTAAATTGTAATAATGCATGAAAAAAGAATCCGATATTGAGCCATAAAAAGGCAACTTGAGCGAACGGAATAGTATTTAAGTTTTTTTTGTAATGATAATAGTAAAATTCCACTTTACTTGAATAAATCCACCTTATGCTTTGTCTCTCTATAGGGGAAGGATAATGATAGATTTTTGATAGGGGCTGAATAAATAGTTTGGTTCGCAATCCAACACGATACGAAAAATCAATATCCTCCCCGATGCACGAACCGGTAAGCTTTTCATCGAATTTTTCATTGTCAAATACTTCGCGACGATACGCCCCTACTCCGGGCAAGGTATTTGTCTGAATAATATTTTTTCTGTTTGAAAAAAAGATCTCTTCTCTATTTTGTCTAAAAGGCCCGATATAAAATACTCTAAATAATATTTTTTTCAGAATTGATATTTTTCTATCTGGCTCGATTACTAAACCTGATACCCCTCCTGCTATAGGTGACTTAAATGCTTTAAGAAGATAATAAAAATAGTCCGGATCTAAAATGGCGTCATCATCTAAGAACTGAATAACCTGACCTTTTGATTCTTTAACGCCACGATTTCGTGCTGCTGTCAGTCCCCGGTCTTCTGGAGCATGAATGTAACGAATACCGGGCGCATGCGGACAACCGTGCAAAATTACTTCAAAAATACTAGGATCTGACATTTCTTGAGATCCATCCACAATAACAACTTCGTCTATACGAACAGATTGGTTGCCAATAGATTGAACCGCAGCTAAAATCGTGCTTCCTCGAGACTTAGTTGGAATGATTACGGAAATAGCTGTCATGATATTACTGTGACATATTTCGAAGAATTAAAAGTGTGTCCTGTAAACTTTTTTTGATCGGTATCTTGGGAGACCACCCTGATAATGCATGTAATTTTGAGCCTTCACCCTTCTGCGTCATGATTGCCAATGGTCCAGGTGGTGGGCCCGTCTCGATGATTTTGATTTTTGGCACGCTACTCAACTCGACAAGAGTATTGGCAATTTCACAGATGGATGTCGGGTACCCAGAACAAACATTATAGGCATCACCGGGAATACCGAGTTCAATAATATCCCAATATGCGCGCACTATATCCCGTACATCGGTAAAATCGCGACTGGGAAGTAATGTTCCTGCATAAAGTTCTGGTTCCTGAAGTTCTTCTTCGATCCTGACAATCTGCTTCGCTAGTGTAGCCACCACAAGACCCGCCGGTTCTCCTGGTCCCGTTTGGTTGAATGTTCTCGCCCGGACTGTCAGTAGACCATGTTCTGTATAGAACTGCTGAGCTAGCATATCCTGAGCAGCCTTTGTAACAGCATATAGAGACTGAGGTTGAAATGGAGCTGTTTCACATAGCGGGTCATCTGGAACACTTGGTCTGCCATAAACTGCAGAGGATCCGGCAATGAGGATCCGTGCAGATGGAGCTTTTTTGCGTACGGCTTCTAGCAGATTTTGTGTTCCCAATATATTTGATGTTATGAAATCTTCTGGGCCGGGAGGAGGAGTTCCTCCTGGAATTTTGGCAGCAAGATGAAAAATCCATTCTGGCTGAACAGAATCAATTACTGAATCAATAAAATTTGGTATGGTCAGATCCCCAATATGAATCTTTATCCCGTTAATAGATATATTACCGCGGACAATTCCATGAACTTCGGTCCCGTTGGCAATCGCAAGTTCAATAAGATGTCGTCCGGCACAACCTGCTGCCCCTGTAATTAATATCCGTCGTGATGCAGATTTCACTTTGTTTGAAGAGTTGTCTTAAAAATTAGGCTTTTAGCAATGAACTTAAGTGAAAGTGCTCCATTCATAGCAAGATCGTATTCTGCTAGTGCTTCTATTGTATTGTTGCATGCATGATGGATTCTTGCGGAGCGGTAGTGAAAAAACGCCTCTGCCTTATTCTTCTCTTTTGAAGAAAGGCGATCTAAATGTCGTCCATATAATGTTTTTAGACGCAAAATCTGGAGGGACGACGGACTCGAAATACTATTTGGCGCCGACCAATAACAACCCAGAGGGCGTGGTATCCGCACAAAGCGATTTGACACTGTGGCAATGTTTAACCAGCAGTCCATGTCTTCGACAGCTATCAGCATAGGATCCTCAGAAAATCCGCTAACTTGAAGGAGAAGATTTTTACGCACTACCACACTCGAGTTTGGAATGGAGATACCAGAACACAGAATATTCTCGAATATTGGCACTTTAGGATTTCCAGATCGGATTTTATATTTTTTTGCTTCATTTTCAGAAGTCATAATCCACATGTCATGATATACAAAGTCCGCACCGGACCGTAGTATTTTTAAGCATGCCTCCAATTTGATAGGCTCCCACCAATCATCGGAATCTAGAAAAGCAATGTAGTCGGCACATGCGATTTTAATTGCACGATTCCTAGGTCTTGCAGGCCCCCCAAAATTACCTTCACTTATGTAAGATAGTGACAATCTTGATCTGAAGGAATCAACAACTTCTCTGGTGGAATCTGTAGATCCATCGTCACTAACAATCACTTCGAAATCTTGAGTTGTCTGCCGGGTCAATGATTCCAAACAACGCACTAAAAGGCTCGCTCTATTATAGGTAGGAATAACTACGGATATTAATGGTTTTAACATCTCTTGTTTTTTCCTAAAGATACCTTTATCTTCCTTCAACCCTTGTTTTCCATTACCTGCACAAGGGGAACCTTTGTAAAGATTTATAAAAGCACTCATAACCTCTGGCAAGAATTCCAGGAATGAACATGCCTAAAGCCCAGGGATCTTCATTCAGAATAGAGCGAAAATGATAGGGAAAATTGCTAATCCAACTCCTGCCATTTTTCGTAAGATGAACAGACCAAAGATACATTACATGAAAGCGGGTTTTAATTTTAAGCCTCCATGAGATATCCGTGCAAGCCACTCGCCTTAGAAGTACGCGGAAGTATTCCTCATAGACAACCCTGTCTTTTGTTGCACTTCTGATAGTGCTCTCATGCTGACGGAATCGATTGAGAGGTTTTGCGATGTAGGCGATGTCATATTCTACCGCCACCCTCAAGAATAAATCCCAATCACAGCATACCCGGTAGTCATGAGAAAATTTTCCTACCCTACTAAAGCAATCTCGACGAAAAAGTGCCGCGCTCAGGTTGGGAATTACACACGAATGCAAAAGAAAGCGGGTTGCCTCCTTTCCAGAGAGCAGCGTATCCATCGCGCATCGGCTTCTGAACCCCTTTTCTCTTATCGTGAAATCATCTGAGAGAACCTGACTCTGCGAATCAATCATCTGGCTTCTGCAGAATACAACCCCGGCGGTGGGTTGTGAATTCATACCTTTCACAAGCTGCTCAATCATCGTCGATTCACACTCGTCATCACAATTCCCAAAAAGAACATACTCTCCGATGGCAAGAGCTAATCCCTGATTGCTGACCTCAACCCAGCCTCCGTTCTCTTCCCTGGCTATAAGGCGAACTTTCGGATGCGTTTCATAACCTCTAAGAACCTCCAAGCTGGAATCGGTAGAGCAATCGTCGATGACAATAATCTCCATATTCTGATATGTCTGTTTTAGCAGACTATCCATTCGCCGCTGCAAATATCCTGCGTGATTATAGCTAGCGACAACGATACTCACCAGACCATTGACAGCGTTATCTTTCACTTAAATAGACCCCGTCTTCTCATTTCCTTGATGCTTTCCTCGTAGAGATCTGCTTCGATACACTCGCCTTTCACCCATTTTACAAAGTGAAGAAGACCCTCCTCAATCGTCACTTTTGGTGAATATCCCAGAATCCGCAATATTTTGGAATTGTCTGCTACATTATGTCGGATATCTCCAGCTCTGTATTGACCTGAAACTTTGATTTCCGAATCACCACCGAAATGGGAAAGCAATAAATTTGCAACGGTCAACACATCGGTTCCTTTCCCTGAACCAACATTGAAGGAATCCGTGATGGGGTCGGGGCATTCAATGCCAGCAATCGTTGCTTCAACCACATCACTGATATAGACAAAGTCGCGGCTCTCCAGCCCGTCCTCAAAAATATTGATCTCGCGACCATTGCGGATGCGTGTTGAAAATATGGATAGAATTCCAGTATAGGGATTTGATAAAGATTGCCCTGGTCCATAAACATTTTGATACCGGCAGGCAATCGTTGAGATCCCAATCGCCTTTCCCACCGACATCACCAGTTGCTCCTGGGTAAGCTTGGTTACACCATAAACCGAAGTTGGATGCAGGGCAGAGTTCTCATCCGTAAGAAGCATCTCAACGGTACGGAAACAAAGCGGACAAACGGGCTCAAACTCTCCACGCGACATCCTCTCTTCAGTTCGTTCCGTTGGAAAGCAAACACCGTGCTCTTGGCATTGATACTTGCCCTCACCGTAGATTGCGCGCGATGATGCAATAACTATCCTTTGGATAGAAAGTTTTTCATTTGCGATTAAATCAAGCATCAACGCCGTGCCGCCGACATTCACCGAGACATATCGACTGATCGCGTACATCGACTGACCGGTTCCTGTCTCCGCAGCTAGGTGAACTATGGTATCAACACCCTTCATGGCATTAAACAGATCCTGACGGGATGTCACATCTCCACGAATAAAATCAACCTTTCCTGCAATGCTTTGATAGAGGGAGGAGGTCATTTCCTTCTTCCCATGGATCTGAGTGGCCAAACTGTCTAAGACCCGAACCTTATGCCCTTTAGCCAACAGTGCTAAAGAGAGATTGGAACCGATGAATCCAGCGCCACCAGTGATGAGGATATGACGGATCATGTAGATGAAAAAATAATCCCTTTGAAGTCAGCTGCCAATTTATTTGGTATTTTCCCCTAACTGGGCTGCTGTAGCAATAAACTCATCGATATTGCCTTCAAACAAGTTCAACCGACTGAGAATGCAGGAGTGTTCCCAATCCCACCATTGAATCTGAAGGAGATCTTGAATCTGGCTCTTGGAAAACCGGTATCGCAGAACCCTTGCAGGCACCCCTGCAGCAATGGCATAGGGAGGAATATCACTTGTTACAACTGCTCCAGCTCCAATGACAGCGCCATCACCAATCGTCACTCCAGAGAGCACAATCGCCCGAGCCCCCATCCAGACATCATTGCCTATACACAAATCCCCCTTGCTCGAGGTCTCGGACTCACCGTCATCACCGAGACATCTGGCGCGAAATGGGTAATTGGCAGCCCGCCCATAATAGTGTTCGCCGCTGGCAATGATTTTTACCCCATAAGCAATACTGCAATATTTTCCGATCGTAACACGGTCTGATTTCTTGAAAAGAAGCACAGTTTCCGGGGTGATCCCATAGGTATAAGCACCAACAATTACCCGCCGATCAATAGGCACCTTCCAAAAAATACGGATTATCTTCGAAAGCAAAGTGTTAATATGTTTTATTATCTTACTGTGATACATTATGCTTTTTACGCATTTTCAACGAGCATAAAATAAAACGGCCGGGTAGGGAAAAATTCTGCCAAGGCTGGAGCCGGAAAACAAACCGATCAACAAGATAATAAAACAGCGTTAAAAAAGTCCAGGGCGCCCTGAACTGCTTTTTGAGTGACATAATTTGCATTGAGACCCCAATACTAAAAAGATGCCATGGTTTCACGGACTCGATATTAAATGAAGCGCTGGCGTATTCGGATAAAACTTCAATTTCAACTGGTCTCTCATGTGGGCTGCACATGGTATAGCCGCGGGCGATCTCATCCTGATGTCGACTACTAAACAATCCGAATTTTTTGGGGATGATGGAAAGGAGGACGACAATAATTCCGTTGCAAAAAAAGTCCACGACACGAACGAACCAGTTTCTTTCGACCTGCTTTGATGAGAGAGGCTCGTAGAAATAGACTCTTCCTCCCGGCTTGAGAATCCGAGCTATTTTATAGAGGGTCAGCTGCAGTTCGCTCTCCGGCAGATGATGAAGAAAGGCATTCACAAATGCACAATCAAAATATTCTGCGTAATTTGATGAATCCCAAGATAGCAGATCACAGCAAATGAAAGATAGTTTTTCAGACGATTCCTTCTCTTTTAGGCGGTTGGCGGCACAGATCTGCTCCTGAGAAATATCCAAACCGAGAACCTCCATTCCTTGTTTTGCATAGACATGAGACAGCCACCCACTTCCGCAGCCAATGTCAATCATCCTTTCACCTGCTTTCAGCAGATAATAGTTCCTGTCTTCTTCCATCCTGCTGCGGATCACGCGATTCATTAGCGGCGTAAGCTGCCACTGAAATGTCATGTACTCTCCATGATTATTCCACCATTTTTCCTCATCCTGATGCCACTTCTGAAGACTTACCTCGTTGGAATTGCTCATTGAATCGGTCTTCATGAAGATATTTTTTCCGTGTCGTAGTTTTGGATGTCGGGCGATGTTCCATATTTTTCAGCAAAGGATTTTACACTCAGGAAGTCTGAGATGTGCTCCTGAATCCAAATATCGGGGCGCTCCCACCAAACGGACTTTAACAGGGAAGATCGGATCTCTTCATCGAATCGGTATCGGATTATTTTTGCCGGAACTCCTCCCACGATAGCATAGTCAGGAACATCTTTGGTCACCACGGCGCCCGCACCAATCACGGCCCCACAGCCGATCCGCAGTCCGGCCATAATACAGGCATTCTGTCCGATCCATACATCGTGCCCGATAGTTGTCCTTGGTGAAGAACAAGTTGCGATATCACCAGCTGAGAATGTTTTTACCAGCGGCGTATTTTTTAGATAGAATGAAGGGTGACTGGAAACCATCTGCAGGGAATGCTGAGGCAGCCCTATGAAGGATCCCATGGCAAGTGAGCAGAAATTTCCTACATCGGCCTGAAGGACAATGCTTCTTTCCTGAAGATAGGTATGACGACCAATCGTGGACTCCACAACCTTGGTTCCTTCAAAAAATACATTGTATCCTCCGAGAGAGGATTGACGGTCAATCACTACCCGTTCATAAAACCTGCATGTGGGGTAGCTGCTGCGGAGACGGGAGAGACGCCACCAATCTTTAAGGGCAGTGATCATTGGACAATCTTTAGACTTCAGGCTTGGTGTAGAAAGGCACAGATATTTTCAATTCGACCTATCTAGCATCTTCAAAACCTGATCATAATTCCGCTCAAGATTTTTTCCATCAAGCGGCCCTACATATTGTTCCATAGTTTGACGGTTCAGAAATTGAGTGAAGCGCTCACTGCCAGTGTAGAAATCCTGCAGTGCTACATCAAGTTCCTCTCGAGAAGAGGTCATGACTACTTCGGATTTACCATCCCAAGGAGGATTAAGAAACTCGTTGTCTTTTTTGTAATAGATAGAGGGAATTCCAGAACAGGAAGCTTCAAATATTGTCTGTGAATTTATTGAAATGAAAAGATCGGTATCAGCCAGTAATTCCTGAAATGGCTCCATGTGAAAAACACGACTTATAAAAGAAGGAAAATATTCCTCGACAAATTGTTCGTATTGCCACTTATACGCATTGGCACGCACTTTGATACGAACGCTAGCCCCACCGATACGGTTGCTAAAATCTTTTATCGAGGAAAGAACATCGAACATGAAGTCAAATTCGACAGCCAGATAGGAGTTGAGATCTAGATTATTAAAACCTGATGCTCCTACGGTTATCACTGGATTCTTACGATTCACAGAACGAGATTTTACCAAAGGATATTGATCCATTCGAGGATCTCCGAGGCAGACCACATTGTCCATTCCACGAAAATAGTTATTCTTAACACTCTCGGAATAACCATTGATCACAGTGGCATACTTGCTCTCGTCCAAAAAATTATTCGCAAATATTCCGTTCGCAATGAGGTAAACAGGAATTTCCTTGCTTTTTGCATAACAGTCCATAAGCGCGGAGATCTTTCCTAGATTGGCGATAAGCACTACAAGATCAAGTCCGTTTCTCTCGAAGTAGGAAACCACACAACTCAGGTCGCGAAGCGTTATGGCCAATACGGGGGAGAGACACTTCTCAATCACCTGAAAGACCTCATCCGTGATGTCACAATTCCCAGCAAGAATCACCCGATGACATCGGTCTGCGCGAAAAGCATCCATTAAAATATCGGCCTGACTCTGAAATCGCACCGGACTCCCATATGTCGGAATCATTCGCTCCCTTAAAAGTCGGAACGGGTTCCATCTTGGTGTAATCTGCTCCTGAATGATCTGTATGCCAGAAGTCCTCTGCAATCGTGAAATCAGATCGCTGGTGGGGTAGTAATTTTGGATAAAAATAGATGACTGTTTTTTATAAAATCCAAAAAACATATCCACCACGGACAAGAGAATATTCTGACTTCGTGCAAACTCATTGCGAAGCCACCGCTTCCAAGAACTTTTATTCAGGCGCTCAGATACCCATTCCTTGATAGGAAATGAATATATAGGCGTATTCCGCATGCATGTTACATTAAGAAGTGAATATTGAATGTCAGTTTTTTTTAGAATATCGGTAATTTCGTCGATATTTGTAAATTCTTCTGAGATAATAATCGAGCCGTATAGCAAACCATGAAGAGCCTCAAGGTTAAGTCGCAACCTAACATATCCAAGGAGTTCGCTTAATATGCTGATACGAAAGGCGAACCCAAATGCAATACCGTGATACTGAAAAATATCGTTCCCTTCCTTATTTTTGAACCAATCCCGAAAGAAGGAATAAACAATATAATTATTCTTCTCCATGGTATCCCGGTCAATGAGATGATCCAAATATTTAACCTCCGCGCCAAGTTCGGACAGATAATGATGTAAACCAAAGTCTGTCGTCAGCACAAGATCACTAGCCATGCAATAATTAGTCTCTACATCCGGCCACTCCTTCCTTGATCGAAGAATATAAATATTTCTGTAGGAAGACTTCGAAAAGGTTTCTTTCACAGATTCAGTCATATTCCTATTATGAGGCATCTATTAGTTCTGGACTTTCGATGGCGTTCTTATACAGCGCGGCAAATAAAATGCTTCAATGTGCGGCCTGATTTTACTTTCAATGTGGACATACCTGTATCAAGAAGTTCTGCAATCTCAAACCCTGAGCGCCTAATGGCTTCTTTCCAATACCAGATGGGGTAATCTCTATCGCCCAGAGCAGGATCATAAAAGTATCCGGACGATGAGATGGAAGGCGACATAGAGTGGTAGCGCTTCAGGGAAAGATTTAAAAAGATGTTCAAGAATCCCTTCGTACTGGAGAGTAGATGGCGCAATCCAGAATAGGGAGTTTCATTGAGAATGAAAAGATACCCCCCAGCCTTCAGTACCCTCCGACATTCCAGGAGCAGCGTCTCCAGATTCTCGGAATGATGAATCACCGAGGAGGCTACGATGGCATCCAATTCCCCATCAGAGAAAAGTAGCGGATTGAATAGCCCCTCTATAGCTTCAATCTTCTCGTTCTTGCCATTCATTTTAGAAATAACATCCGGAAGAAGGTTGGTCAAAAAGGCGTGACTCGAATCCAGAGCATAGATTTTTTGAACTTGATCAATGGTCGAAAGATACGCACTCAACCACCCACCACCACAACCAAGATCCAGAATACTCATCTCATTTATGAAATATGATTTCCAGTTTACAGTTTTGATTGCGTCAAAATAGTTACAGGTCTCACATATGGTCTGAAGATACTTTCCTGCCTCCCTTGTGAATTCCTTAGACTCGGGATAGTGTTTCTCCATCGATTGATCAAACTGACTCAATCCCTTAATAGTTTGTTCGTGAATCCAATTTTTCATGAATATTTAAAGTTCTCCATTTAGAAATATATTAGAACATCCCATTTAGTCTTAAAGTATTTAAGGGGGCTCCACGAACAATATCATTCAATTCGTATATTGTAGCAGCAGAGACATCTCCATTAGAAAGTGATTTATTACGATCCTCATCGATTTTATTTAATTGGAACTCAATATTATAAGGCATGATTTTTATACCAAAATCAGTTGGGGCATCTGATGGCTTATTAAATATTCGACATATAATCCAATTGCCAACTCGTTCTTTGTAATGAGATGAGTCCCAGTAAAAAGACATTGGAGTTCTAACTTTTTCTGTAGTCACTGAGTTATATCCTGAGAAATCATAAAGTGGTATACTATAATCTGAAGCGAGTGTGCATATTCTTCTCTTCCAGTTTTTAAAATCATCCCACTTTTTAACAGCATGGATTCCCTCACCGTCTAAATACATATGAGAAGGATTAATAAACAGTTTAACATCTATATTGTGATTTTTACAAATAATTAATAATGACTTTAATTCTTCATAGACCGATTCATTTATTGTAAAATCAAAATAATATTTCGTGTCTTGTTTCTTAGGAGTTAAAAAGATCCAATTAGTATAATAGTGACAAGACTCGTAGTTTTTTAAATTATAAAATGCTTCTGGTCGAAATCCATTTGTATAAAACTCTAATCTATCTGGCTGTTGAAAACTCGTCGATACAGTTTTATATGAATCATATAATGCAGTAGAAGAAACTAATGTTGCTCCACAATAATCATAAAAGTGTATTTTTCTTCCAATTAGTTTCTCATCAAAATCAATGTTTTTTTGTTCCCGAGAATTAAACATAAAGAAGTCGAGACCAATAATGATGCGTTTTATAGGTGCATTTTTTATAGCATGAATAATTAAAACTTTAGTTTCATGAATCCTATTCATGTCGACAGCAAGATTGTAAACAGGAGGGTATTCCTGCAAAATTGGATTTTCTGGGTTAATTCCATCCATTACACGCGAAGAACCAAGCAGTATCGTTTGAGGCTTAATAATTGGTAGTTGCAATGCTTTTATTAGTCGAATTTTCGATCTCACACCTTCCTTTTGTTGATTAAACCCCCTGTGAGTTTTCGCATAATACAATCCATATGGATCAACAACTAATGTCGTTATGCATGTAATTATTAGAAGCGCAATTACAGTAATAGATAAATGTATTATGTATTTCATTGCAACTTAAAACTGAAAATACAAAAACTCACTTACCTTATTTATAGATATTATAGCAATAAATAATATTAAACCAGTGATAATTCCATACAAGGGTGTTAGCGGCCATATATTCGATTGGGGTTGAGGAAGTTCATCACATGTTATATCATAGTGTGAAAGTAGCCTCTGGGTATTCGGGAAAAACCAGACAACAATAAGACCAACAAATAACCATGCTACTGTTTCTGGAAATGAGATTGATGACCCAGGTATAAATCCATTAAATTGCAAGCTACTAATGTTGAGGAATTTATACTTAACTGAAAGAGACTCTGCAAATGATATTCCATTGAAACCAAACATTCCCCTCCAGAGGGCATATGTAGAATTTATATTTGTCGCCCTGAAAGGTATCCATGCAACAACTACACACAGAAAAGTCAAAACTACAGAAAATGCATGGTTAAATCGAAAATAATATTTCAATCTAAAATGCTTAAGATCACTCCAGAAATGGTTTATAATTAAATATGTTCCGTGTAAGCCACCCCAAAGAACAAAATTCCATCCGGCACCATGCCACAATCCACCAAGAAGCATTGTAATTAATATATTATAGTAACGAATGGATACACCTTTTCTATTTCCACCTAATGGTATATATAAATAGTTTTTAAGAAAAATTGATAACGATATATGCCAACGACGCCAAAAATCAATAATACTTGATGCCTTATAAGGAGAATTAAAATTTAGTGGCAGTTTTATACCAAACATTTTAGATATTCCAAGTGCCATGTCAGAGTATCCAGAGAAATCAAAATATATTTGTAATGCAAAGGATATACCAGCAGTCCATGCACCAATAAACATTGGAGGGTATTCTGTTATGTTTGCATTGAAAAGTGGAGTGGAATATCTTGCGTATTGTTCTGCAAATATAACCTTTTTAAATAACCCGAATGAAAACAAAGTCAATCCAGCCGCTATCGATTGATAAATTAATTTGCTAGTTTCCTTATTTGCAAACTGAGGCATCATTTGCTTGTGATGCAGCACTGGCCCTGCAATAAGATGAGGAAACCATGTTACAAATAGTAAATAATGTATGAAGTTTCGTTCTATCGAGATTTTTCGATAGACATCAACAAGGTACGCAATTTGAGTAAATGTAAAAAATGAAATTCCTAGCGGTAGCACTATATCAATGTAATTATATTTAAATCCGATTGCATTTGCCGATGATATAAAAAAGTTTGCATATTTAAATACACCCAAAAGACTTAAATTAAATATTATGAATATAATTAGTAATATTTTTTTTCGATCTATTTTTGCTGTAGCTATTAAATTTCCGGCATTATAATTTACTAAAATTGATCCAAGAAGAACTATAACAAATTTTGGATTCCAATATCCATAAAATAGTATAGACGCAAAGGCTAGCCATAGAAGCGACAATCTATAGCTTTTTCTTCGGATTAAGTAATAAGCAACTATTACTATAGGTAAATATGCAAATATAAACTCGAAAGAATTAAATAACATTGATACTAAACCCGCTTCGATAGCAATATGCTATCATGAATCAATAAATGATCTAATCCTGAATGTTCAAATGTACGAATTGCATCGTCCATATTGTTTACAATTGGTTCACCGTGTAAATTAAAACTAGTATTCAGCAGTGCAGGTGTTCCTGTCAGTGCCATGAATTCTGAAATTAATAAATGATACTGTGGTGCTATATCTCGAGATACAAATTGGGGTCGTACCGAGCCATCGTATTGATGTGATCCGGCTACAATCTCATTGCGTCGATTACTCTTTGAATCAAGACTGATAGCCATAAATGGTGACATTAGTTTTTTTGGATTAATCAAATAGTCTTCATGATATTCCTCGAGAATTGAGAGAGCAAACGGCATCCAGAAGTCTCTATTTTTGATTGCTTCGTTAATTCGTTTAACAGAATCGCGAATACCAGGGTGTGCTAGAATACTTCTATTTCCCAAAGCCCGAGCCCCGAACTCTGCTGCCCCTCGGATGACGGCAACAATGTCTCCTTTCTCTAGCAAATGTGCAACTTCACTCAGTTTAATATTGGTTTTAATATTATACTTAACTTCATGATTTCGTATATTAAAATCATTTATTTCATCTCCTATATCATAACCAAGGTATAGGTGCATCAATGGCTTGTTAGTAGCATGCTCGGCGTTAAGTAAATAACATCCTCCAATTGCAAGGCTTTCATCTCCGCTCGATCCACAGACAAACAGCTCGTCAATTTCTGGAATTTCTCCAATTGCCTTGTTCATTTTGACGTTCAATGCAATTCCTCCACCTAGAACAAACCGTGATATCCCTGTCTGCTTTGCCACATCACGAAATAAATCACATGCAATTTTTTCGACATATGATTGAACCGCTCCCGCGATATTATCAAAGCGATGCGTCTTCCAAACTTCACATAAATAGCCAAAAAGATCAGCAGGCCGATTCTTTGATACTATCCGCATTTCCTCTACCACACACAATTCATCTATCAAACTCCTTGTTTTTTCGACATAGGATTCTTTCGCATAAGGAGCCAACCCCATCACCTTGAACTCATGTTCATCTGGTCGCATCCCCAAAAGTAGTGTGGCCATCTTGTAGATTCGCCCAAGATCGTTTTGATCCGATTCAGCGATCAGAGTAAATTTATCATTGGATATTTTCCACACTGTTTGATTTCGTCCGTCTCCCCAGCCATCTAAAGTGACGCAAATGCAATCCTCCTTACGATATGGTGATCCAAAATATGCATAATATGCGTGACACATATGATGATCCAGAAACTCAATACTATCAACAGATCGATTAAGATGTGAGGCAAGGCACTGTGCACTTTTCATCCGAAAGATCCTGATATCTTCCTCTGGATCACAAAGAACACTGTCTGTCATATAACTGAAATCGAATTCTTCTTTATATTTGTTGAACTGTTTGTTATCTCTGAGCCAGATAAAATAATTTAATGTATCTTCACCTCGCATTTTTTTCTGATAGTATTTATCGCCGTAATAATCCCAATAATCCTGAAGCGAGAACTCAGTGTTTGTCTTAGCTTTTACAAGTATACCAGGATTTTTAATTGTCGTATATGCGACTCTCTTTAGTTGGTCGGGACTAATTCCGGATTTTTTAAGGCAATAATCAATGGCCTTTCGGGGGTAGCCGATAAAGTTTTTTGTCCTGCAGAAACGTTCTTCACAGGCTGCAGCAATAATTTCACCATCACACATTATTGCGGCAGATGAGTTATGTGATACACTCACGGCAAGGTGATAGTCCGACTCTAATGATTTTTTTTTAGTTATCATATGTATTTTAAATATTCAATTATTTGCCATCTGTTTTACATTAATTAATTGTTATTTGCGAGAGGAACCCATGACGCAAGATGATATCGGCCCTCAATAAGCTTTTCTCTTGTTTTCATTAGCCCATCGCCGACAAAATTATACAAATGAGCGGTGGCAACGGCATCAATCCGTGGATCTGAAAGTCCGCTCTCAAAATGATGATGATTGCCAGCTCCCCCGGCCAGAATCAGAGGCATAGGAAACTTTTCCGGTAGGATATCCAGCATTTGAAAATCATACCCCTGTCCAGTTCCGTCACGATCCATTGAATTGAGGTAGAGCTCCCCAACTGGGAGTGAGACGATGGACTGGATAATTTTACTAGCCTCCTCCTCAAGAATGCACTCTCCGTTTCCATGGCGGATATGATAGGTTTCATTCCCGTTTCTCTTGCAGTCTATTGAGCCGACCACACACTGCTGGCCAAATTCACCGGCCAGTTCTGTGATGAATTCCTGGTCCGTGAATAGCGATGAATTCACTACCACTTTATCAGCACCAGCACGCAGCAATGCAGAGGCATCTTCCAATCGGTGTATTCCTCCACCAGCTGCTACAGGGATAAAACACCCATCTGTCAGAGATTTCAAACACTCACTAAATGCCGCTATGTTGCGCTCCCCTCTTGTGACATCAAGCACAATTAATTCATCTATTGCAAAAGCTATTCTTGAAAAGTTATAGTTTTTTTTAAGCCATTTCAGATCTCCCACCCTCTGTAATCGAAAATTCCTGCTCAGCATGAAATACCCTTCGCAATAAAGCAGGGTAAAAATAATCCTTTTTTTTGGCATTAGGAGTGTTTCTGAAGAAAGTTTTGCAGCAATACGAGACCGTTTGTCTGGCTTTTTTCAGGGTGAAACTGAACTCCAAAGATGTTATCAGACTCGAATGCGGCAACAAACTCCACTCCATGACAGCAAGTGGCTATACCGCTCGCCATCATCCCGGGCAGCATCCGGTAGGAATGGACGAAATAAAAATCTGCCTCCTCCGGCAATCCCTTGAAAAGTCTCTGGGTAGTTCCCCTAGAAACAGTATTAAAACCGATATGAGGGATCTTTCTCCCATCAAGTTCCAATGGCGTAAATCTATCAACAGAATTGGGAATAAGACCAAGCCCCTTCGAATCACCATCTTCGGTTCCTTGCGACCCCAGTAGTTGCATGCCAAGGCAAATTCCAAGGAGATCTACGCCACGGACTTTCACAGCGTGAAGGATGGCTTCGTCTAACCCAGACTCCTTGAGTCTCTCTGCTGCACGCCTAAAAGAACCAACACCCGGAAGAATCAAGGTATCCGCATGGGAAACCTCGTTCGGGTTACTGGTTACTTTTGCAGAACACCCCAGAAAAGCTAGGGCGCTCGTAATTGACCAAAGGTTCCCCATTCCATAGTCAATCACTGTGACGGAAGGCATTCCCATCAGTGAACCTGAAATTTAGGAATCCATCGGCCCCCGACTTTTTCGAAGAGTTCTTTGTTAACCCAATGGTCGACTACGACATCAAATTCGTCCTGATTCATCTTATAGTACTCAAGATATGTTTCTATATATTCTTCCGGATAATGACCGTCATAGAGACGAACAAGGTTTACTGCCTGATCGCGAGTCATGGCCCCTCGTCGGATTTCAATTCCGGCATCCTGGGTGGCACGCCCAAATCCAAACTTGATATACATCATGTAGGTATGCAGTGCATAAAGCGCCTGATCGTTCTGCGAGAAATTTGTAAAGGTTCCCGAGTTGTTTGCGTCTGCTTCCTGAAGCCCGCAGTGTTCTTTTGCAACAAGATAGTTTCTGTAGGGATCCCATGATTCAAAATATGACCAATGGGTAATTTTAAGGTCTTTCCCTGCGAGTTCTGCCTCATTTGGAAAGAGGAAAAAGTAGAGTTCTGAATCGGAAAGCCCTGAAGATCGCAATACCTTTTCGTGCCCTCCCTCCAAATAGATCCGCTTCATATAAGCTATATCATACATTGCACGATTCTTGGACTCGGTCGATCCTCCATATTCCACTTCACCATCCTCGCCATAGAATAGAAGAGGGATATTCAAATTGACGGCTAATCTTACTACTCCGGCCTGAATGGCGGTAAGCCAGCCGTAATAGGGAAATCCCTTCTCGATGAACCCCTGACGATTCAGTATCTGCATGACCCTGGCATCAGGATTGATCTGGATGTGGTTATACCCGCTTTCAATATAATTTCGGAGATTCATGTTCCCCAGTTCCAATGATAGCGCTGGCGTAACGGTCACAGCCAATGGATGCATTCCATACTCATGCTTCAGTTGATGGGAAACATAAGATCCGTCCTTTCCTCCACTGACAGGCACAATACAGTCAAACCCCCCGTTTCTGGAGCGGTATTTAGCGAGAATCTCAACCAACTCTCGCTGACGGATTTCCCAATCCAGCGTCTTCTTCTCTTCCATCCACTGGCAAGCGTTGCACCAACCACGATCATTAAATGTGATTCTGGGTCGGGTCGACATGTTAAGACAGTTCGAACACCAGAAAACTGAAGTTTGTTTGCTTTGTGGCATGATGATTTTTTAGTTTGAATCAGTTGAGACCGATCCTGGAGAGAATAACCTGCCGTAAGTTATTGGGTTGCATGAGATAATATGATGAAAAAGTTGTGATCGACAGGAGTAGAGGCCTTTCCTAAGAAGGGTTCACAAAGTGGGCTTTTTCCCTTGTGATCAGACTGCATATTCATCCACTCGATACGATTGGCCGTTACTACGAGCCCATTCGATCATTTTGGCAAGCCCCTCTTCTAAGCTGATCTTCGGATGCCAATCCAGCAGTTGCAAGGCTTTGCTGTTATCTGCCAATAACAATCCTACTTCACTCTTTTCGGGACGAACACGAGCAGGGTCGCTTTCGATTTCGGCATCGCAATCGATCAGATCGCGGATGATTTCAAACAATTCCCCGATGGATACATCACGGTTCGAGCCGAAATGGATCGTCTCACCAGCGATTCCTTCTGCTGTAGCCGCCTTGATGAAGGCATCCACTGTATTGGCGACATAATTCAGATCACGGCGTGGAGTGGTGCTGCCGAGATGAATGCTGCGCTTTCCCGCCAGCATTTGACTAATGATTGTGGGAATCACGGCGCGGGCGGACTGGCGCGGGCCGAAAGTATTGAACGGACGCACTGTCACAGCATCGAGTTCAAACGATTTATGAAAAGATTCGACCAACTTGTCTGCACCGATTTTTGAAGCTGAGTAAGGCGACTGCCCTTGAAGGGGGTGATCCTCGGTGATCGGAGCAAATATTGCTGTTCCGTAAACCTCGCTGGTGGATGTATTCAGCAGCCTCCTTACTCCTGATCTAAGACTGGCTTTGAGCACATTGAGGGTCCCCACGACATTCGTCTGAACATAGGCCTCTGGTGCTTCGTAGGAATAAGGAATCCCAATGAGCGCCCCTAGGTGAAAGACAGTATCGCATCCCTCGATGGCCTTCTCCACAGATCCCTGATCCCTGAGGTCTCCGTGCACAAACTCAATCGAGCCGCGATGAGTCGAGGAGTCAAGCCATCCTCGGGAACCCGAGGAATTATAATGAACAAAAGCGCGGACATTGGCCCCTGCTTCGACAAGACCCTCCGTAAGATGGCTTCCGATAAAACCGGCGGCACCGGTGACGAGTACTTTTTTCCCTTTCATATTTTTCGTGGTTTTTTATTCATCCATTACGGGCTCGCTTCAGTTCCTCCCTATGACCCACATCAATCCATTCATCATTAACCTGCCAGGCCCCAATCTTCACTGTATTGAGAAGTGATAAATTGATGAGTTCGGTGATCGGGAAGAATTTTTTTGGGACCATCTTGAGAAGCGGGGGATTGACCACATAGATCCCCGCATTGATTGCCCGAACAATCGTTGGCTTCTCCACAATCGAGTGAATCTGGCCGTTTTCCTGTTCAACACAACCATAGGGAATCTGATGGGTGTAATCATAAACACCAACAGTCATTCCATAGCCACCGATTTCATGGAATGAGAGCATATCTTCAAGGTTGGCTTGAGTCACAAGATCCCCGTTGGAAACAAAAAGCGGACAGGAGGGTAGTGTAGGGAGAAGACTGAGTGCCCCTCCTGTTCCCAAGGGCTCTTCCTCGTGCAGATATTCGATTTGACACCCAAATCTGCTTCCATCCTCGAAATATTCCTCGATCACTTCGTAGAGGTGGTTGACCGCCAAAAAAATCCGCCGAATTCCAAATCCCACAAAATGCAGGATTAGTCTCTCAAGAATCGGACGCCCGGCAACCTTCAGCATCGGTTTCGGGATTGTTCTGGTAAGTTCCCCTAATCTGGTTCCCTTTCCGCCGGCCATGATCACGGCACAGTTGGGACGCTCGACCGCACCGAGAAGTTCATGCAGAAGGTGCACTCCATGAACATGACCTCCTGGATCGAGAACGGGTATTTGATCGATCCTCATTGCCTGCATGAGATCAATTGCCTCGGCGCGTGAGGATCCAATCTCTACAGTGAACACCTCTTTTTTATAAAACCCCATCACCCCGTCCCCAAGCGAGGCCCCACTGAGGAGGGCCCGACGGATATCTCCATCAGTCATAGCACCTTGGAGTTTCAGGTCTGAATCCACAACCAAGGCTATTCCAACGCCTCCGCTATCTAATGCAACCAAGGCTTCCCTCAATGTCCCATCAATTGGAACACACATGCTTTGAATAGTAGGTCTCACGGTTTATTTTTTTGACGAGGCGTTTTGGCCGGCACACTGGCAACGGTATCATGCGGTCCAGAAGCCAGCCGAGCATTCAGGACTGATCTATCATGCCTCTCATTGCCAATAATTACGCAGTTCATAGGAGTATTCATGGATAAGAAGATATCAAGCGTGCCGTCCTTGTTCGATATCGTGAAATTTCTTGCGCATGAAACGCTCGTCAATACTTGTCTGAAGCAAAACCCCGGCAATGCTCTCCGCCGCATTGCCCACCCCGTAGGGATTGACGAGTTTTTCAAGTGATTTCCCAAAGGATTCGGAGAGTGCCTTTGAAATTGCTGACTCGATCTCCATCCGCGAGTTTCCGCAGTTGATGACATTTGATGGCTGCATCCTGCCTTCCTGCCTGCTTCCAATGTTCACAACAGGAAGACCAAAGCTGGCTGCTTCAAGAATTCCACTTGAGGAATTGCCTATCATGGCAGCCGAGCATCGCATGAGACTGAAGTATCTCAGAGTGCCAAGATTCTCGACGAAATGGATTTTTTGGTTATCCGAGGCCTGTTCTGTGTATTTGCGATGGAGGAGTTCCCCTCCGGGGTCGGCGTTGGGTGCCGTGATCACAACTGTCCGGTTTGTACTGACCAGTGAATCGAGAAGCCCTTCCACAACAGCTTCCAAATTGATATTTTCCAGTGTGGGCGGATGGAATGTCACAACCAGAGGCTTGGCTTCAAACTCAAATCCCAATTGCTCTTGCAGTTCCGATGGAGAGAGGAGTTTCAGAGCTTTGAGATTATCGAGTGCCAGAGCCCCTGTCACATGAACTCTCCATGGCTCTTCACCCATTTGTACAATTCGTGCCGCATGGGACGCTGTGGATGCAAAGTGAAGATGACTCATTTTTGTCATGGAATGCCGCATCACATCATCAACGGCACCCAAGGTCAGTTCTCCACCATGCAGATGTGCGATTGCTTTCCTTGCGAAGACGGCAGCGGTAGCTGCAGCGAACATTTCAAACCGATCTCCCAGCACCACTATAAGATCGGGCTGCAAGCGCCCATAGGCAGCACTCATTCCCATAACTCCCTCTGAAAATGCGGCAGTCATGCCGACTGCATCATCCGATCTTACGGGAACCACCACTTTGGCGGCCAAGGAAAATCCATCGGCTGTGAGTTCATCCAGCGAAGATCCCTGACGGCTGTGAAAATGCATGCCACCTGCAATGATCTGTAGTTCGCACCCCTGTGCATCCTGCAGGCTATGAAGCAGTGGTCTGAGGATCCCGTAATCGGATCTTCCAACGGTAATGACCGCAATCTTTTTCACGATAGCATTCCCTGTTGAAACTGCACGCCCTTGGGAATGAATGTCAGCGTGCGTCTGCCCAACAATTTCCTCCACTCGGATGGTGGAATTCCCCCGGCTGGACGCAGGGCCGTCAGATGATCCTCGGCAATCTCTGTATCAGCAGGAATATCCACTGCCGCTGCCAGACTTCTTCTCGCCACCATGGCTACCTGATCCTCCCCTGGGGCAGGCATTTTGAGACCATTACCCAATGCGGCCTCCACAATTTTTGCCTTTTTTATCATCGCTCCAAACTCACTGGGTTCCAATGATGCGGCATGATCGGGCCCCGGCATATTCCTATTGAGGGTGAGGTGTTTTTCTAACACGGATGCCCCCAATGCAACGGCTGCCAAGGCAATCACATCGTCCAGCGTATGGTCCGAAAGTCCGGTTGGCAGATGGAAGGAATCCTCCATTCTCTGCATGGCACGAAGGTTCATCGTTTCCGGGGAGGCCGGATAGTTGCTAACACATTGCAAAAGTATCAATCCTGCATTACAAGCACTTCGGATCGCAGCGACAGCGTCTCGCACCTCATTCTCGTCGGACATTCCCGTGGAAAGAATCAGAGGAAGCCCCAAACGGGCGAGTCGGACAAGAAAAAGATGGTTGGATAGATCGCCGGAACCGATCTTGATCGCATTACAGCCAAGATCGACGATCAAACGAGCATTCTCCTCGTCAAACGGAGTGCAGAGAAAATCGATTTTCCTTTCTTTGCAATAGTCCCTTAAATCACGAAACTGCCCTGCGGAAAGGGCAAGAGAATCCAGCATCTCTTTTTGTGATTTTTTAGCCCCCATGTTCCGGCTCTGGTATTCGGCCTGGGGGGCATCACTAGTGACCAGTTTTTCCGCATCGAATGCCTGAAACTTGACCGCATCGGCCCCTGCTTCCACTGCCGCATCTACAAGTTGACGGGCCAGTTCCAAGCTGCCGTTGTGATTCACTCCAGCCTCGGCAATAAAGTAACAGGGTTGTCCGAGTCCTACCCGCCTCGAACCTATAATGAGCTCATCTATTCTCATCACCAAACGGTCATTCCACCATCCACCACGAAATTCTGACCCGTGATGTAGTTTCCTAGATCAGACATCAGGAGTTGAGCGATTCCCTTGAAATCTTCTTCCGCAGCCATTCTTCCAAGCGGCACCCTCTCTGTATATTTCTGAACAAATGATGCGGGTTGTCCTCTACTGATACCACCGGGACTGATACAGTTCACTCTGACCTCGGGAGCGAGTGCAGTTGCCAGATAGCGTGTTAGCTGGATCAATCCTCCCTTGCTGGCATTATAGGCGGCTGGATTGCCCATTGATGTCCCTTCATAAAGACGGAAGTCCGGGGCCGCGACTCCATAGATTGAAGCAATATTGACAACTGATCCGGCTCCTCCCTTTGCAAGAAGAGGCGCCGCTTTTTGCGTTAGTAAAAAGGGAACAAACAGATTGATATCCATGGCAGCAGACCAAGCCTCGACTCCCTGCTGGGAAAACGGAACCGCCCAACCGGAGAGTTTGGATGCCCCCGTAAAGGCCGCATTATTGACCAGAATGTCAAACCTTCCAACGAATGACTCTATTTCTGCGGGCAATTTACTGACCGCCGCATGGTCACCCAGATCAAGTACTCGTCCTTCGCACCGCGTTCCGAATCGAGAAGAGAGTTCCGATGCTGCATCAAGGACCGCCTCGTTGAAGTCCACAAGCACTACGGTTCCCCCCAGTTCAGCAACCACTTCACCAAACATCCGACCGAGATGACCGGCGCCACCCGTAATCAGGGCAACGCGTCCTTTTAGGGATTGTAACTCTTTAAGATTTCTCATGGACTGTTCGTTGTTTGAGTAAAAACCTTGCCCACTCAAGGTCAAGAGCATCATCAATATCGACAGCTCGCTCTTTGGGAATTTCCACGCAACGAAGATTTCCCTCAAACAAGAAGCCGGAATTTATCACAAAACTTGTTTTCGCGAGATAAGCCACCGTCGTGACATCGAATACCTCAGGGGTATCCTGCCTTCGCGCCACGCCTTGACCCGCGCACACCAATCGACAAAATCCATCCTGATCTCGTTTTACCATGTTGAAATGGGGATTCCTAATGGCTTTTTGCACCGTGATCACCGCATCGGCTAGTGGATGTGCTGCCATCTCGATCAGGCATTTTTGAACATCTTCACTGGAACGCAACGGGGAAGTCGCCGGCAATGATAACATCCAGTCAAAGGAACCTGTTCTTTGGGTCATCTCTCCGACCGCATGCTTCCATGCCATAAACTCGGATGAGGTATCGCCAGCAAGCTCCAAGGGGCGAATGAAAGGTACCTCGGCACCGTAGCAGCGCGCAACCTCGGCAATTTCCTCATCGTCGGTAGATACGACGACCCTTTCAACATCCGAAAGGGCGAGACCGCAGATGATCGAATGGGCAAGGAGGGGTTTCCCTCCCAGATCCTGAAGATTTTTTCGTGGAATTCCCTTGGATCCTCCTCGCGCAAAAATGAAGCAGATCGTTCTCATTCGTCAATCGCATCTAGTGCTACAGTCTCTACGCGTGCATGATTCACTGCAGAATCTCTTGCTGCATCACAGACAACAAGAGAATGCAGGGATTCATTCAATCCAACGGCAGTTCCAATGGATGGATTCAGAAATGCATCATGCTCGTCCCTGAGCATTTCATTTCGGGATTGTGGAAAATGCCAGTTCTCTTCCTCTTCCAATCCTTTGAAATGAACAGATTGGGAAATTGCATCCAAATGAAGAGTGCCCTTCTCCCCAAAAACGAAGAAATTTCGTCGTGCTGGACGGCTTAGATAATCCAGCGCAACTTGAACCCGAACATCACCAGGCACGAGCAGATGTAGGAACGCCTGTTCCTCAGCTTCTATGCCGAGTCGCCCAGTATTCACCAAATCTGCACCCGCGGAGTGAGGCCATCCCAAGATCCATCCAATGTAATCGATCTCGTGGATAAGATCCCGTAGTACCCCTCCCTGCGTTGGGGAAGACGAATAACTTTGGCGATAATTCGAACTTGGCCTCCAATCCGGCAACCAAGATCTGCATTCCACGAATGCGGAATGAATATCACCCACTTTATCCAATGAAGTTCTGAAGTGGAGCAACGCATGGGAATAGCGCATACTTAAGCCGCAAAAGATTCTCTCCTTCTGTGATGAGTCTAAGGCCAATAACGGCCCTGCTGCCTGCATGGATAACGCTATAGGCTTCTCAACAAGGACAATTAGTCCAACTTCAAGTGCTGCAATAGTATCTTCAATATGACAAACCGTATCAGTAGCAATAATGGCATGTGTAGCTCCTGCGGCTTGAGCTTCTGACCAAGTATCAACACACGCCCAGCCCTCACTGCTCAGGCTCTTTATTCTCTCCTCTCTTTTGGGAAAAAGAAGCACTTCATGTCCCGCACCACGCAGAACTTCGGCGTGCCTCATCCCGATACTACCGGTTCCACGAACAACTATTATTTTATGCGAAATCACCAGAGTTAAGCTAATCGTTATAATTAAAATAGGTAAGATGCATTACTCATGTGCACGCATAAAATTGAGCTTCTCTAAAAGGAAGGCAATTTTGTCTTCTTTTTAGCAACAATCCAAAGATGCGAACTCAGATTATTGATTGAAAGAAATTCTTGAAATACTTTCCCGAGTCGCTCCCAATCCTCAATAAGCACCTGTTTTAAAAAGGGGGTTTCCGGCTCTGGAATATCACCATTAATCACTCCCTTACGAACTAATTCCGCATCGAGTATACCCGGTGTCAATGTCTCAACAGTATCAAATCCACACAGATCTAATAAATGCGTCAGTGAATCAGGATTAAACAGATTCAGATGTCTGGGATCAACTGAAGATGATTTTTCCTGAAGCATCGAAATGTCAAAGCCCTTAACATTAGGACATGTTAAAACAAGCAAGCCATCATCTGACAACACACGCGATGCACCTTTTATCATTTCCATTGGATTGTTCAGGTGTTCGATAACTTCAAAAGCAACAGCCATGTCAATATGGATATCTGAAAGGTCAGCGAACTCAATTGGTTTATCTACTGTTTGAATTCCCTTGGATCGGCAACTCTCAGCAAGTGATGGACTCGGCTCCAAAGCATAGACATTTTGGAATGCTGCCCTCTTTTTGATCTCTGCACAGAAAGTTCCGGAACCAGCGCCTATGTCAAGAATGCCCTGCTTTGTGGATTTATTTCTTCTAGCTATTTCCAAAATCCGATCTACCCGTGGGATAACTATTCTTTTAAGCCGGGCTGCTTCAGAGGCAGGATAAACCACATCACTCCAGTAAGCATAACTTTTTGAAATTTTATAATATTCCTGCAGAAGGTCTGGACTAGGGCGTGGATTTAAAAAAACCGTACCGCATGCCATGCATTCGTCGAATTTGTGTTTATGCTTTGAAAATCGGTACCGTGTTTTATCGGCACCACACCCTGGACAGGACGCTTTCTGATACTCTGGAATTTTATTTATTAACCAGTTGATGTCGTACTCCTCCATCCGGCAAGCGATTTCGGAAGCTGCTTCTCCGCGGATTTCAGATTCAAATGTAGGGGATGTTTTCACTATGGAATATTTTAGATTTATAAATGCCCTGAGTGTTGTCGATTTACTCATTAGCCGACTCTATAAATTTATATAAATAGGCTAGGTCGAGCCAATCATGAAAGTTTAAGGATTTCTATAGAAATAATTTTGCGGAAAACAGCTTGTTGCCAATTTACTGTAAAACAAGCATCTCCTCGACCCCTCCCCACGATTTTACTTTCCCGTTTTCAAGGCAGTAAATCACATCGCAGTTCCTGATGGTTGAAAAACGATGGGCAACAACAATGAGGGTTTTGAATTTTTTAAGGTTGTTGATCGCCATCATGACTTCATTTTGTGTCTGCTCATCAAGAGAGCTGGTAGCCTCATCAAGAACGATGACATCCGGATTATAGTAAAGGGCTCTTGCTATACCAATTCTTTGCCTTTGGCCTCCTGATAATCGGACGCCATGTTCCCCAACATATGTATTAATACCATGCGGCAGGGAATTAACGAGGTCGTCAAGTTGAGCTAATCTAACTGCTTCTGCTACCGAATGTTGACTAATCTGATCTTCTGGCACACCGAAAGCAATATTTCCAGCCAATGTATCATCAGTCAGAAATATATTTTGTGACACATATCCAATACGATTCTGCCAACCTCTAAGGTTTTTCAGGATATCTTGCCCATCGATAAGAACCCTTCCTTCGGAAGGTCTATGAAGTCCAATTATGATATCGATTAAAGTGCTTTTCCCAGATCCGCTTTCACCAATAATTCCCACAGAGGATTGCTTAAGTATATTCAGAGAAATCTTATCTAGAGTTTTATTGTTTGTTCCAGGATATGTAAAAGATACATCTTGTACTTCGATTTCCTTTTCATATTTTATCTTATCACTTATTAATATTGGATCAGATTCATCGGTTCGCAATAAAAGTTCTTCAGTGACTGTTTCCACAGCAGGAAAGCCATAGCGTAGAGATTGGGCGGCTAACAAAATACGGTTTACCGACGGAAGAATTCGGAATGCGGCTGCACCGAACAGTCCAAGTATTGCCACGATGGCATTCATCGAATGTCCCTGCGCAAGCATTACCAATACAAGAATGGCCAATCCAGAGACTGCTAGAACTTCCAACCATAGCCTTGGAACCTGCTGAGCAACTGCCTGAAACTTAGAAATGCGAGTCGCTTCACGGTTGTGATACTTGTATTGATCTATAAAGTTTTTCTCACGACCAACTATTTTTACATCTTTCACACCACCCAATGCTTGCTTTAAATGCAACAAACACTTCGTTGCGTGGATCTGCCGATCGTAACCCCAACGAGTTGTTGCTTTTTGGATTGTATAATAAAATATTATGGCGGCTCCAGTTGATATGGTCAACACGGCCATCGCCCCCAAGGGCTCGAAAGTGAAGAGTAAAGTCGCTATGCCAATTAGAACCAACAACTCAGCAATTAGTTGAATGAGTGGAGAGATACAGTTGACCGTTACAACCTCGACTTCGCCATAAATATTACGGATTAGTTGGGCTGAGTTTTTCTGTAAATGAAATGTATAAGGTTGATACAAATACATGGAAAATAGCCGACAAGAAAGATCCGATTGGAATTGAAAGGAAAAACATGCCTGAAACCAGGTAACCCATCCTAGATAAAGATTTTTTATAAAATAGACACCAATGATAAAAATTGCACCCGCGGCAACTATTTCTCCCTGTGTAGGATTACCAACCCAAGCCAGATTTTTTGTAACTTGTGGATATTTATGTATCAAATCCTGCTGAGTCAGCAAAGCAATCCCTGGAATCACCAATCCAATGCTAAATGTCTCTAATATCATTGCCAATAACAGCAATATGAACAACCGACCTGCTAACTTCCTTTCTTTTTTGTTTAATAAAAAATAAATCTTTTGAAGCGACTCAAATAGCGGTTTAACATCGAATCTTGGCATATATTTTACTTTTTTTCAAATCACGATTCCAGAATCCACCAGTCTATTGCAAAGTGATAATCCAAATACAAATGATCTCATATTTATGCTCAGATTTCATCTAGAAACTTCCTTCGAATGAGTTACGGCCGTACGAAACCCCTGATGCAGGCACATATTAGGGAGAAGCCTCTCGATGGCATGGAGCATTGAACCATCATTGGGTAGCGGTTCCTCAGGATAATCCTCCCACTGAAGGTTTAAATCCAGCAAGGGTTTCAATGCTTGGCATCGAGCCCAGAACATCGTTCCTACTGGAAAATTAATACTGTTATTGTGGAGTATTTCTCCTAATCCCATTCGCTCTCCCAATTTCATCGCAATATTTCCGTTTTCTTCCCAACCAACGACATGTGGATCATCGGGGAAAACAAGCCCTATACCTTTGTCTCTGTACATTGTAGTGAGAATGATCTCCATCATGGGAGCTATTCCCCCAATAAGATTTTCGTAGAGAAAGGTTGCCCACTGCTGCGCAAAATCCTCGCCAAGTTGCACTGATTTTTTCCCATGGATATGTCCGATGAATTCATATCCAGAATCAAAGATCTCAGGAAAGCCAGTGAAGAGCGGTGAAATATCGCGTCCTCGGTTCGGAACAACCCTTATCATCTTTGCCATCAGTCCATATTCCTCAATCGACTCCAAGATGTGAAGCTTGCCCTCTTCACTAGTGACACTGATAAAAAGATCAGGTTGGAATGTCGAATTTCTCAAGCGAGAAAAAATCTTCGTAGCGATATCAGGATAGTGTATGTGTATGTGAAGGGCCGTGTTAGGAATGTTTCTAATTGGACTCTTGTCCATTATACCGTTTGCAGATTGTATGACTTCCGTTAGCCATGGTCCTTTCGGTTTTCCTGATTCTATAAAGTGAGCAAGAGGATCTCTAGTGATTGCAGGGTGATAATCTGCATAAATTCCCGGATGGAACCCAGGAAATGGTTTTCGGCGATGGAGCCCCCTGCACCAGGCTGTCGTGTAATATTTCAGCGCCAGTTCCTCTTCATTATTTCGGGCAAGTGAAGGATATGAAAATTCAACATCAAAGCATCCCGACTTAAAAATCAATTCGCGATCCTTGATTTCCTGATTTTTCTCCACTGCAACATTTCTTCCTATCGATAATAGCGTCTCGAAATAGCACTCTTGGTTGAAAATCCTTGTGGCTAATAGCTCACCTGCATCGCCAACTTTCCTTCTCAGCGTCTCATCGGCAGCTAAAGTAAGAATTTTTTGCGCTGCGGCATCAACATCCAAATAAGGCACTACTCCCGTCGAAGCATCTTTATCTTCCTTGATATGTTCGGGAATGCCACTCGCTCCCTCGAAACAAACTAAAGGCAGCTTGTTAAGAAGAGCATCCTGCGCAACCAGGGGAAGTGGATCGAGCTTGGAGCTAAGAAAGAAGATGTCGGCGGAATCGTAAGCACATTGAAGTTGCTCAACTTCGTTCAATAGCACAAAGGAATCACCAATATCGGATGTATTGAGTTGCTCCTGGATAAAACAGGAGTAATTCAAGTCATTTTCGGGGTTATATCCGGAACCAATCCAGACGAAACGAATCGGGAACTGTGGGTTCATTTCGACCACCTTTTTTGCGCATGATATAAAGAGGTCGAGTCCTTTACGCAGTTGAACAGTTCCCGCTCCTAGAACGACGATTGTGTCGCGGGGCCATCCTTTCGGTCTGAAAGCATTCCTGATGGAGGCCTCTTCCATTTCTTGCTCCTCATCGGTTGAAGTATTTTCCGGCAGTGCACAGGTTCCCTGAGGAAGGATTATTTTTTTGATTTGAGCAATACCGGGATATGCAGAGATAGCATTGTCGCGGACAATTTCAGCGGAAAAGACCATCGCACTGGAACGATTTGCCGATATTTCCATGCGCTTGAGTGGTCGTGTATAGACTGCAAATTCATGAACAAGATGAACGACCGGCACATCGTGTCTCCAGAGTTCTTCAAGGACTTCCGTGGATTCAATGGAGTTTACAATGGCAAACTCAGGAAGTGATATTTTTTTCAGGTTTTTGAGTTCCTGATCGAGAACAAATCCGAGTGTGGATCTTGGAATAGGACCGACAAATACAGTGGATTTTTCTTTGAAAGTATTTTCTAAGGCCCCGCTACCAATCGAAAAGACAATGACATTGTGAGTGACTGCAAATCGATTGACTAAATCCAGAACCAAAATAGGAGCACCCGTTCGACACACCGCATGGGTCACAATGACGACTGTCGGCTTTGCTGGGTCAAGGGACTCGTATTTGCCATCATCCTCTTCTGCCAAGCTACTAAAGAGACAAAAATGAAAAGCTGGAAATTTTCTCCACCACCCACGAGGACGATCCGAGGAAGCCATGTAAGCGCGAGCATCAAACTCCTCTTGAAACTTTGGCTTGAAGAAATGTCGTACTGCTCCGGGGAGACGAAGCAGTATGTTAATAATCTCCTCCCCCTTTCTCAGCGGATAGGTCAGGCGATAAGATTTGGAGCTTTTCAGCTCCCATATCTTATACTCCAGCTTTTGTATATATTTTGCTTCGGGATTCAACTCGCGAACATTCCTAATCGCCACAATGCTGACTTGAGATTACTTGCCGGAAATAAGATCAACAAGAGATCTCAACGGGGCTGTCAGCTTCCATGAAGCGGAGTTTTCACGCAGAAACAGAGTGTGTTTTAACTTCTCGATTTGGCGGCCTGCCTGATTTAACTCATACATTGCCTGATCCAGTAAAATTTGTTTCTGATCTTTTTCTCGGCTCAGCTGTGATACTGAGGCGTTCAGATCGTTGATTTTCTTGGCTGTTTGAGCTGCCTCCAATTTTCCCTGAAATAAAACCGTCTGTGACCATGTATTGCCAGTTTGATCTGGCGCCTGATTCCCAGTTGTAAGGTCTGCCGGTGAAAAAACTTGGGCTGAAGTGCCCGCGCGGCATCTCGCTCCCAGCCCATCAACCCCTTCTTCCTTTTTTCTCACAACACAAATTGAGTTCAGAAATTCGACAGATCGAATTTCCTCAAGATCTGATTCCTTGAATTCAATTCCGTAAGTATCGCAATAGGGTTGCAGCAATGCGCCTCTATTCTCCGAAATACCCCAGTGCTCATGGTTCACAATGTCCGAAAGATCCTTGAAAAAAGTTATACTGGACAGGGGGTCAAATAAACCTCCCTCAAACTCCTCCCAATAACTGCAATGTAAGTCTTCTGCAAGGAAGAGCCCCCCTTTTTTAAGGGTTGAGAAATATCTTGCAAATGATTTCACAATATCGCCCGAGCGGTGCGACCCATCGTCTATAATGATGTCAAACTGCTGACTTCTCTTGATAATATCGCTCTGTATTATATCTGTATTAGCATCACCCACAATCACAGCTATACGAGGGTCTTCAAAGGTAAGATTACGACATTTTTCATTAATATCACAACCAGTGAGCGACTTCGCATTTGGAAAATATTTTCCCCAGATCTCCATAGATCCTCCATTTTGGACGCCAATTTCCAACAATGAAATCGGAGAATTTATAAGTCCGCAAAACAGGCGTTCGTATTCATCCAGATACGAAGACCACTTGTCGGAAACCTTGCCTTGGTGAGCCTTGAAAATTTCCCTAAGTGTTAATGTTTGTAAGTTCTGCATAATTATTTTCTGTCGAGTTCAGATGATAATGTTGTCCATTTGAGCAAGGGACGCATGAAACCCGGTAAAGCCCCTTGATAGGCTCCGCGAATCAATTTGTCATTCCAATCGTCCATCAAGCGAATGCTCAATGCATCAGTGGCCAATGCGTGGGAATGCCCAGATTCGGTATCCTCTCCCACTCCGAAAGTAAATAAGAGCCTTCCTGGTGAAAAATAGTGCCCAGGAAATTCAATCTTAGTAGAATAGCAGCCCGGAATCGCAGGAGTGTTTCTGGCATCAAGGGATGCGTCTCCTGTCCAAAACAGAATATTCCCCAGTTCATCACTAACAATGCATGCTGGACGCAGAGGAAATCCCGCTTGCAGCACTTCATATTCAAACTGAAGTCTGAATCCCTGACTTGTCAGTCCCGCTTCGATGAGGTTGCCCGACTCATCAACCAATCTACAGGAATGAATTTTTGCTACTTCATTCCCCGGTCGCTCATTGGAGTTAAAGATAATCTCTGCCCCATTTTCTTGTTTTTTTTCAAGACCCTTTACAATCCCCATTCCCTCTTCCCTCAGGGTTGTCTGATACTGTTCTATGGATGCATTCGCCTCTCCGTCACACAGAATCTCACCATTTTTAAGGCAGATTGCTCTGGTGCAGAGTTTTCTGACTTGCCCTGCACCATGAGAAACAAAAAGTACGGTGCGACCATCCTTGATAATATCTTGAAGGCGCTGGATGCAGCGGTTCTGGAACTGCAGGTCCCCCACGGAAAGCACCTCATCCACAATCAGAATTTCGGGTTCGAGAAAGGCAGCTACAGAGAATGCAAGTCGGACAAACATTCCGCTAGAGTAGCGTTTTACCGGTGTATCGATGAATTTCTCAACCCCTGAAAAGGAAACAATATCATCGAACTTCGCTGCAACCTCACTACGCCCCATGCCTAAAATGGCACCGTTCATATAAACATTATCGCGACCTGTTAGGTCAGGGTGAAATCCGGTTCCAACTTCTAGCAGGCTGCCAATGCGACCATTAATTTTAATAGAACCAGAGCTGGGAGCAGTAATACGGGAGATCAGCTTCAATAAGGTCGACTTGCCGGCCCCATTAGCGCCGATAATCCCGACTGTCTCACCCTGCTTAATATCGAATGAGACATTCTGTAGTGCATAAAACAAATCGGGAGCTGTCGGCTCCTGTTCGGCTTCGGTCTCGGGATCCCCGAAGGCATGGTCAGGATTGAATTTGCTCCTGGCCCACCGCCCGAGATCAGCAAAAAACTGGCTCCGATTAATCTCTCCTAAGCGATAGATTTTGGAAACATTTTCGACTGAAATGGCCAACGACATTTTATTAAGACCTTTGTTTGTGTTGTTTTATATCGTATCGGCCATCGTCCTCTCGGCACGACTGAACTCAACGAGCCCGATGATGAGCACGATAATCGTGATGGCAAAACTGATCAGCCATTGCCAGATCTCGATCTGACCTTGTCCCATCATGGCAAAACGGAAACTTTCGATAATCGGGACTATGGGATTGAAAATCAGGATGTTCTGTAAATAGGGAGGGGCGGCTGAGAGTGGGTAGAAAATACAGCTTCCATACATCCACAGCTGAATAAAGGGCGCAACTGCCATCTGAAGATCACGAAATCGCGTGGTGACGGCGGCGATCCAACACCCGAATCCTAACCCCAGCAAGGCCGTCTGCAAAATAAGCGCAGGAATGATGATGACTCTGTAGCTGAAATGGATAGGTGCCCCCTTCCAAAGGAAATAACAATAGAATCCGAGAAAAATCAGCAACTGTATCAAAAACTGCCATGCATTGGAGATAACCTGAGCAATGGGTATCGCGAGACGGGGAAAATAAACCTTGGTGAAGAGGTTTGCGTTGGCCGTGAAGATATTCGATGTCCTGCTGAGGCAGGATGAAAAATAGTACCAGATCACAATCCCAGACATGAAGAAGAGAAAAGGTGGGATGTTGTTGGTTGATATTCTGGCTATATTCCCAAAAACAATCTGATAAACAACCGTGCTGATCAGAGGCTGAATGAAATACCAAAGAGGCCCCATGATGGTTTGCTTGTGCATGGCAACCAAGTCTCTCCTAACGCTAAGAATGATCAGGTCACGGTACTTCCAGAGTTCGCGAAATGGCAGATGAAACGGAGATTTCTTGGAGGAAATCACTGCTGTCCACGATTGAGTCAGTGATGATTGATCAGTTTGAATCATAGAAAATCATGCTGCCGCCCATGGCCGTCGAAGGAGATTTCCTTCGGACCATACTTTTAATCGGTCTGTATTCCCGTTCGTCACAGGGGTTTACTTCCGGGAGGAAGCGGATGTGAAAACAGCTAACTCACTAGGAATTTCTGGATCCAGGGCATTATCTTGCGCCCGCGATCCACCCAATGTTTGAGTCGTTCCACTCTTTTGAAAGCGGCTGCTTTTTTTTGAGTTGGCATTGCCTCAATTAATTTTTCCATGCGATGGATCCGCTCCGCCGCGCTGTCAAGACGGGGCTTGAGCTCATCATTCAGGAAAGCCGTGGCAAAAGTGCTCAGATCGAGATCGGCCACGAAGTGATCGCGCCTGTCACCCGGCATATAGACAGCCCTGACGGCCCTGAAGGATCGTAGAATCTTGAGCCCTTGACTTGTGGCTCCAGCGCTGATCCTAAGTTGATCGGTAATCTGGTCGGAATTCAGCGGTGCATCCGTGACAAAAAGCAGCCCGTAGATCTCACCCACCGACTTGGGAAGTCCCACCAGTTTCATAAAGCTGATAAACAGGTCTATTGCCTCGATCTCCAACCCGGAGAGCGACGGCTCAATCTCAGCAATTTCGGAGGGCATGAAGGGTTAGTCTTGGGTTAGGGTTAACAGATGTAAAGGAGACAGATTCTACCGATCATCCTATTTCCTTCAATAAAAAATGAAGGAAATGAGCTCTCTTGACTCAGCAAGAAAAAGGCAGGCAGCATCCTCTCACCCGGAAGGCCGAAAGTCCCCTAGAATAGTTCTGCTTCTCGGAATGGCTTTCCCACAAGGTCCTTTGCAGAGAGCTTCGGAAGTTCTCCTTCCGACAACGGCCAGATAATGCCGATCTCAGGATCGTCCCACTGGATCGTCCTTTCTTTTGCGGGAGTGTAGTATTCTGTACACTTGTATTGGAAGTCGGCTGTGTCGCTTAGCACTAAGAATCCATGGGCCAATCCAGGAGGCACCCAGAGGCGCTCCTTATTCTCTTCACTCAGAATATGTCCATCCCATTTTCCAAAGGTGGGTGAACTCTTGCGCAGATCGACAAAGACATCAAAGACGCTTCCCTGCGTGACCCAGACGAGTTTCCCCTGAGGGTTCTCAATCTGGTAGTGAAGACCTCTCAGAACATTTTTCTGTGATCGGGAGTGATTATCCTGAACAAACTCCACATCAATGCCCATTTCGGCAAATGTCCTGCGATTCCATGATTCCAGAAAAAAGCCGCGTTCATCGCCGAAGACCTTGGGCAGAAGGCGGAAGGCTCCTTCGATTTTTGTGGGGATTGCTTGCATCGGCAGTTTCAAGATTGTTACCCAAGAGGGTTAACGGCTTTTAGGAAATCAAACTTTAAGAAGTCGGCGTCCGCTGTGTAAATCAGTTTTATTCCATGCTGCCTCAAAATCGTTGCCACATGGGCATCCGGAACCAAGTTGCCCCTGGTTAACACGCGGCTTGTTACCTTATAATAATCATGGATAAAGTCCTCAGATTCACCGACAAGTCGCACTCTTGGAAGCTGCAAAAGAGCCTCAATATTTTTCCATGCTTCAAGGGGAGAAAGGGGTTCTCTGAAAATGGAGGGGTGGGTTGCGATTCGTTGATACCCCATCAGGACAGGCCAAGTTAAACAAAACAGATCCGGATCTTCAGGCCGCTCCTCCAAGAATGACTTGGCGGATGCATGGTTTGGAGATGATTCATCCGATGCATAGATCAGGATATTGGTATCTACGGAGTAGCTCATTCTCGGTCGAGAATTTTGTATAGTGCGTCTTTATCAGAAATATCCACCAGTGCATTCATTCTATGAGAGGTCCAGTGAAGGCGTTCTGTTTTAGATTTTTTTTTCCTTCTTGAACTCAATGCATCAGCAATCAATCGGGAAGCAAGTTTGCCCAGCGACACACCCTCTTCACGCTGCAGTAACTTAAGCTCCTCAAGTATCGGTTCTTCAAGATCAAGCGTTGTCCTCATGATGAGCGATGCTTACAAGAAACGCATCAGATGTCAAATCGATGTCTTTTTCCTTAACGCAAAGGGTTCCAGATGCGGAGGAATCCCAACCCCTCGAAATCTTTCGTATTTGCCGTGGCAAACTCCGTGACTCCATGAGCCTGAAGAGTCTTGGCCAGACGCACATCAAAAATTCTTCTGCGCGCAAATCCTTTCTGGGCTGCAATCGGCCAGACTTCCTTCATGACATCAGCGGAATCGATAAGCTGCCAATGCGGATGCGTTCTTAAAAGATTACACTCCTTGCATGCAGCAGATGCACTCAAGGGAGGAGTGATGATTTTTTCGTTCCGAAGCAGGACATAGAATTCCATCAGGACAAGCTCAGAAATGACCACCTCCGTGCTCTCGCCCAAAGCCTCAAGAAAGGACAATGCCTTCTTGTGATACGGAGACGCGCTAAGTCTGGCATAGGCAAGAATATTGGTGTCGATTCCAATCATGGAATGGATGGATCACTGTCGTCCCGTATTAAGTCTCTTAGTTGTCCAGGGTCATGAACCAACATTTTGGATCGAATCGGTGGTGGTAGCCGCCAGAGACCTGCCCGCCTCTCTTTAATGGGGGGATAAGCCCGTGTAATCGATTCGGCACCCCTACGGATAACTTCGGCAATACTCCACTCCTGAGTCTCTGCAACTCTCTGAACTTCTTTATAAAGTTGATCGGGAAGTTGTATTTGAGTACGAACCATGAGTCGATATTACAGCGCTTAAAAATTGATGTCAATGTCACTCCAACCCGGATTATGCAATAGAGTCATTCAAGCAGAGAATTCTTGAGCACCAAGTTGGTGAAGAGACTGAAGCGAGAAGCATCAGTAATAATATGGAACTCAGCCGTAACAAACCTCCGACCGGGGAGGAGGTAGGACTGCGACAGAGTTGCAGCCCCGCGAGGGGCGAGCGGCGCGGGAACGCCCGAATGGAGTCTTGCGGGTGCAGGACGACATAGACTGCGCTTCAAGCGCAGCCCGAAAGGGGATCGGATGGGCATCCGATCATCAATTCAAATGCGAAGCAACGGCCGGGCAAGCAAACTCAGGAGAAAATGTTTCTTCGTTTGATTCGCTCGTGCCCACTCGTCTCACCCTTTAGGCTACCTTCGGTAGTCTATCCCAGCCTCTCCCGAGGCTCGGTATTCTGAGTTCCATATTACCTCATTCGGCATCCCTGCACTTGGTAAGTGTTATCTGCCAAGGTGGGGCAGTATTCTGAATTCTAATACATTTTTTGGGTTCAAGCCCCACTGAAGGGTTGCATCCCTGACTTCTGATTTGAAGCCACTTTTCTCCCGCAAAGCAGTGGCTCCCTGCGGGCCACGATTTCATCGTGCTCTACCGCGCCAGTTCCCACAGGCTTGGTTCTGAATCCTGATCCTTTTTCACCTTTCAAGTTTCATCTTTCTTCAGCCTTCCCCCCTTGGATACCCCTTTGTGGTAAAAATTTCCCTTTGCTACTCTTCAAACACAACTAGGTCCCCATCGCTTCATTTTTTTCGCCGTTTGAGCACTTCGCGCAGGTAGGTTCCATAGCTGGATTTCCCCATGGATGCCAGGGAGTGCTCAAAAGCCTCTTCGTCGAGAAATCCCATCTGCAACCCGATTTCCTCAAGGCAGGCAATACGAAGACCTTGGCGGTTTTGTATGGCTCTCACAAAATCCGCCGCTTCCAGCAGGGACTCATGCGTGCCTGTATCAAGCCATGCCATGCCACGCCCGAGCTTTTGCACGCGCAGGCGGCCTGCTTCCAGATAGAGGCGGTTCAAATCAGTAATTTCCAGTTCTCCGCGAGCCGATGGTTTGAGGGATCTCGCCATCTCCACAACATCACTGCTGTAGAAGTAAAGACCGGGTACCGCATAGTTGCTTCGAGGAGCTGACGGTTTTTCTTCTAGGGAAATCGCCTTTCCCTCCTCATCAAATTCCACCACGCCATAAGCTGTTGGATCGGCCACCTCATAGCCAAAGACTGTCGCACACTCCCTATCCTGATCGGCCTGGCCCAAGGTTTCGGTAAAATCATGACCATAGAAAAGATTGTCCCCTAGGACGAGAGCCGCTGGAGAGCCATCCAGAAACTCGGCTCCTATCAGGAAGGCCTGAGCAAGTCCATCGGGAGAGGGTTGCTCGGCATAATCAAAGCTAACCCCAAAGCGGGAGCCATGCCCAAGCAATTGCCGGAAAGCGGGCAGATCATGAGGGGTCGAAATGATCAGAATTTCGCGGATGCCCGCCAGCATCAGTACCGAGATCGGATAGTAGATCATCGGTTTGTCATAGACAGGCATGAGCTGCTTGCTCACGGCCATCGTCAATGGATGGAGTCGGGAACCGGTGCCACCGGCAAGAATGATGCCTTTACGATTTTTCATGGTGATGAGCTGAAATTCTCGCGCAGAGACGCAGGGACGCCAAGAAATGAATGTGATTAAATCGTGCCAAAAACAGGTGGAATCTCACGCATCACACTCCGGAGGCTGTGACCTTCAGCACGGAGCACGGCATCAAGTTCTTGATCGGATTCAGTCGCTTCCAATACCCTCTCCACCAAAGGTCGTTGGATAAGGAAGCGTTCGGCGTGGGGATGATCAGGATGCTCCCAGTGCGCCAGAAGGCGCTGCTTAAGGGGAGCAGATTTCCAAAGCAGACGCCCATATTCCAGCCGGGCGATATCCTGATAATTGGGGTATTTTCCAAAAGCGTTCATTTCAGTATCTGGGCCCATTCAGCATGAATTCTGTCCCGAGGCTCTCCTCTCTTGAGCTTTGGAACTAAGAGATCATCGACAGAAGGAACAACAACCTCCAATAACCGGTAAGTTTTCTTGTGCGCCCGGGATGTCCAATCAGAGGGCATTTCCGAAAGAACAGCCGAAGGCATGAGATTCACATGCCAACCGTGTAGTTTTTCAAACTCACTTCCGATCATTGCCTCATAGCCAAGCAAGGCCACCTGCTCGCTGTCTGTCACAGGATCGACATCCATGCTATTTTCAGGAAGTGAAACATCCAGATTCTTTTGCGCTGCATGCCACAATAATGCTCCTGAGCCGATCAAGATCATACTGCCTTTCTCCGTCAGTCTGTTACCCCAATCAATCAGCCATTCTTCAATTTGGCTTGGGTACTTTAGCTCTCGGAGAGGCATATAGTCAGTCTAAAGGATTAGCCATGGAACATGAAGCGGATTCTAAAGCCTGAAAAAAGGCCAATTCATCAACCTTTAAACCCCTTCCCCTTTCCACCACTCCCTCCACTTGGCGGGTGCCCATTTTGAAGGAAGGAAGATCAGGGCGGTCAGCGCAATGATCCAGCTCAGTGTACCGAGGGTGAGGCAGAGGGCATACCAAGAGGGAGCCTTGAACTGAAAGACTACCTCATGAGATCCCGGAGGCACATAGGTAGAGAGTAGCGCCGCCTCCGCACGATGCACTTCGGCAGGCTGGCCATCGATGGAGACCGTCCAGTCCGGATGATAGGCCTCGGAAACAATCAGCCATCCAGAAGCCGTCGGAGGAAGTTGATAGACCATGCGCTGGTAATCATCCATACGGTTGCCGACAAGAGGAACCCGGGCTAGCGGTTGGCCCATTTTTCCCTGATAACTCTGGAGGAGCTCGATCTGGTTCGCCCCCTTTGCCATCCCTGCAAATCCGGGTATTGCGGAATTTACCGCTGCCTGCTCCACCGTCACGATATTCTGAGGGAGGAGTTGAAGGGCGGCTGGTGCCATCGCATAGCTTTCCGAAGGAAGTGCCACGAAGTCATGCGCCAGAAAAGCCGGATAGAGCGCATTCCGATTTTCCAGTACGGCGAAGTATTTATTCTCAAAGGCCACAGGATAGATCGACCGGAAAAAATCCTGCATCTGCTTGGGCGAAAACGGATCCGTCTTATCAAGTAAAATGTAAGCCACTCCGGCGAGATCCAGATATGTTCTCAGACTCTCTCCACTGGCATTGCCTGCGGCTTCCAAATGACGCACCCACTTGAGCTGGAAGTGGCGCAGGAGTGACTCGGAATCAACCGCCCGACCAGTTTTCTCAGGTAGAGTCAGGTAGAAATAGCGACCGCTCAAGGGATGCACACGGCCTGGGATCGGGGCTGTTTTTAGAAATGCCGCCGCCTGATCATAGTCCGTGAAGAGCTTCCGATCCATGCCACGAGTCCAGTAGGCAGAGTGAACCGGGTAGAGCTCGATCAGCATCAGCACTCCAATGATGATGGCAAGTGGCTTGCGCCAGCCTTCATTAACAACTTCGGTGAAGAGCATCCAGAAGGCCATCCCCACAGCTGCTGCCAGACAGCAGAATCCCCCCACACTCCAGAATGACTCAGGGGCGCGAATGTCTTTGAAGAGAGGGAAGAGCTCCGCGATACGAAAAACAGGCAAGAGAAGCACAACCATTGTGATCAGAGCCGGAACGATAATTTTTGTAGGAAGATCCTGCCCTCCCCTCTCTGTCTCAGCACCATCAAGCTGAACATCTGAATCGGGTGCCTGAGATCTGGAATTCAACAACTGTGAAGCTGTCTGATAAATCAGCCATCCCAGCCAGATGGAGCAGAGCCAGAGAAGAGGGATCGTCGTATCGGGAAGACCTTGACCAGTTTTGAGTACATTGATGTGTCCGAGCAGAAGACCATCGGGGCCTGAGGCAAACCAAGTCGAGACAAGCCAACATGCTGTCAGTATAAGGAACCATCGCCCGAGCTTTGTGGCACGCCACTCTGCAAGCGAAGGGAGTCCCAGCGCCATAGAGAGAGCGGCGAGAGGAATCAGCCCGATCTGGAACATCGCTGCATCCCCGATGAGGTTACCATCGCCTCCCTTGGTCAGACTCCCCCAGAGATCGATCCAGAGTAGAGGCGTCTTGAAAGCATAGTGATGCTTCCATGCATCCAAGGGGTCAAAAAGGAACCCGGCCGCAAACCCAAATTCGCGCGATGCAGGCAGCAGGAATATGATCGTGGTGAGCACCGCCACCACCATGCTTCCTCCGTAGCCAATGAGAGTCCGTTTAAGATGCGTGGGATTCTGACGGAGTGTTTCTGCGGTCCAGAGCAAGAGCATCGGCGACATTACGATCGCGATCTTTGTGTAACTCAGGGCCAGGGCACCTGCGGCGAGACCCAATCCTACGATTTCCCTCGGAGATCCATCCTCAGCCACAGCGACGATCCCTCGCAGAATCAGTGGAGTGAAGACAAAGCAGAGACCCACCGTCCAATGTTCGTAGATTCCGATAGCAACATGAATTGAAGGAAGCAGGATATAGAGAAGGGCGACCCAACCAGAGAGCGAGACACTGCCGCCGATCCTCCTTACGAAGAACCACATCGAGAGCGCACTCAGTGGAATGAAACTCAAAACTAGGAGTTTCTGGGCAACAAAGGCCCCCACTAACCAAGAAAAGAGAAAATTAACCGCATTGGAGAGGAATGTCGCCATCGCAGTAGATGCATGAATGATCAAACTACCCCCCATTAGGAAATTGGGCGTCCACCCGGTAATGGATCCCCTTGAAATATCCCATAGTTTCCCGGTATCTCCGAAGAGCTCCTCACGGCTCGGGGCTTCAAAAATCCATCCGATCGCGATGATCAATAGAAATAACCCTCCAGCCCAAAAGGGCCATGGAAGACGTGATGTGTCTTGTTTTTCAGAACCAGAGTGCGCCATAAAGAAATAGAAAGTTCTAGAAGTTAATCCTTTCCTTTTCAACAACCAAGGGCCGCTTCAGTACTTGAGTGTGAATGGCCCCGATGTATTCGCCAAGAATGCCAATAAAGAATAACTGCACCGAGGCGAAGAAGAAGATGCCGATCACCATGGGGGCCGTTCCGATAGGAAGGCTGTACCAGAAGAGCAGCTTGTAGATCAGATAACAGACCGCAACAATCATGCAGAGCAGAGCAGAGATGAAACCTAGCATTGCTGCCAGCCGTAGCGGCACTTTGGAGAAATTGGTAATCCCCAGCATCGCCATATCATAGAGTGTGTAGAGATTATTCTTCGTGAATCCTCTGGTTCGTAGAGGCTGATGGTAGGAAACCCTCTCAACCGGAAGTCCTATTTCTGCAATCAAACCCCGAAAATAGGGATAGGGATCATTCAAGCCTCGGCAATACTCCATGATGACACGGTCGTAGAGACCGAATCCGGTGAAGTTCTGGATCGTTTGGGTATCCGCCAACCCCTCGACCAATCGATAATAGAAACGGCGTACAGCAAAGAAGAGGGGGGATTCAGCACTGGAATCCTTGATCGCCACCACCGCCTTGGCTCCCTCCTCCCATTTCTTCACGAAATCAGGGATAAGTTCAGGAGGCTCCTGGAGATCGGATGCCAGATAGATCACGGCATCTCCCGATCCCTGCATCATCCCATGATAGGGAGAGCGGATGTGTCCGAAATTGCGCGCATTCAGGATTATCTTCAGCCGGGGATTTCCACCCGCCAGCTTCCGCAGAATCTCCTGAGTCCCATCGGTGGAGGCGTTATCGATGATGATCTGCTCGTAGTCGTAGCCGGGCAAGGACTCCATCACCTTGGCGACTCTGGCCACCAACTCCTCCACATTATCTACCTCATTATAGCAACCGGAAACGATGCTGATTCTTTTCACGATTATCAGAGACCCCGTTCATGGATTATTTCTCGGAGCCTCGAGTCCTCCGAATAAGGAGCGTCAATGTGGTCAATAGAAAGCCGTGCGTCTTTTTTGCATTCCTGCACCATGCGATGTCCGTATTTACCGAGCATTAATTCGCGGCAGGAAATCTGTCCTTTCTGAAGCGGAATCGCCATGTAGATATCCTCTTCGGTAAGCAAATCGCCGGGTTTGAGATCACGCTTGGCATAAACCCCCCGAATGTAGGTGTCAAGATAGGCGGTTTCTTTGGTAATCGGAAGTTTTCTGCTGTCGCTTGCCGTTCCACAGAATTCGACTGCCTTGTGAAATGCGCGGTACCACACATCGATCTGCTCGGGGAGTGAGGAGTATTTCGCCACCTCAAATCCATCGCTGTTAATGTCGATGTGACGTTCAAAGGTGCGGGCCCCCTTCCCATACGCTATTCCAATCGACATGACCCAGTCGTGGTACTCATGACAGGAATAGCCGATGGTATGTCCAGGATAGCGCTTCTTAAAAAAGTCGATCTGATCCAGTTCAGCTTCGTTATCCTCATGGGGATAAGCCGCAACACAATGATTGATGGCAAGAGGGATGTTCCGATTTTCAAAGAATGTGACGACATCGTCCATATCCTTCAGGGGCGTCCCTCCGAAGGATATGATGGCCGGCTTCCTAGTCCACGCGATTTTCTCCAAGAGCATCCAGTCATTGGAGTCAGCACTTGCGATCTTGATAATGGGAAGATCGAATTCGACACACCAGTCCACCGAATTTTCATCAAACGGCGTTGACATCGGGATGCACCCGTTTTTGATGATCGCCTTGATCATCACCGCATAGTCTTCCTTGGAAAGACGAGTCTCCATTACCCGCTTTACATAACGGATATCAAGGCGATCACGGAAATCCTTGTGGATGAAGGTATCGACATCACGGAACTGTAGTTTGATGGCGGTGCGCACATTGTTAAATCGCGCCACACGACTGTGCTCCCTGATGATTTGAAGCCCTCGCTCCAGACTACCTTGGTGATTATTCGTCATTTCAAGGACGAATAAATTCTCAAAAATATCGCGTTTCATACCGGTGTTGGGGAGTTCAGCTTTTAAAGATGAATCAGGAAATCAGGAAAATAAAGAACTTGTTTAGGGCTCAGAAAGCCTTCTGTTGGATGAACTCATCTACGGCAGGCACCAGATCGTCTAAAAATTCGACTTTCATCTTTTCCATGCGGCCTGCGCCTCTGGTCAGGATGCAATTCACGGCATCGCCGGTATTCTTCTTATCGTGCCTGATTGCATTGAAAATGGCCTCCCGGTCTGCTTTCAAAAGTGCATCCCCATAGGGATGGTACCAAGGCGAGAGTCGCCCCTGGAGATCCTGATAATGCGAGGCAGGCACCAACCCCAGCCGAACCGAAAGATGAGTCGCGGTCAAAATCCCCAAAAGTACAGCTATCCCGTGTGGGATGGTATACTTGGTGGCCGATTCATAGGCGTGACCAAATGTGTGACCGTAGTTGAGGATATTCCGGATGCCTCGATCCATTTCATCATCCTCTATATAGGGTGTTTTGACAGTCATCGATCGCCCCACCCATTTGGAAATCACTCCCAAGTCACCTCCGGGAGTCACGCCTTGAAGGTCGTCCATCAACTCATTGAATCCTGATTCTCCCGCGATTAACTGAAGTTTGATTACCTCTCCGAGACCCGAACGGATCTCATCCCATGGAAGGCTCCTGAGCACATCGTTGACAAGGAGTACCCTATGCGGCGGATAGAAGGTGCCAATCTGATTTTTGTAAGTACCAATATTGATCGAGCTCTTACTCCCAATGCAACTATCGGCCTGAGCGAGCAAGGTAGTAGGGATCAGTTCCCAGCGAACTCCTCGAAACAGCACGGTTGCAATGAAGCAAGCAATATCCTGAAGCACTCCTCCGCCAATCACGACCAAGATACCATCCCGCTTGAGCCCACGCTCCAGCAACTCGAGAAAAATAGGGGTCAGCCGCTCGAAGGACTTTTGCTCTTCGGAAGCCTCGATAACGATACGCTTCTCCTCGGGCACCAACCCCTCAAAGACTTCCGCATAATTCCGGACAACTACCCCATCGATCAGAAAAAAAGTCCCCTTGCTGCCATCAATGTTCTCCAGAGCTATCTTAAGCGACGCATGCTCCTCTACACTGTAATCATGGAAATGGCTCTTGATGGTAAGCATGGACGGTAGCTGGTGTTATTACAGGCAGGTGAACCCACCATCCGCCACGATCGTCTGGCCGGTAATATAGGTGTTATTTTCGGAAACAAGGAATGCCGCTACCTTGGCCAACTCTTCCGTTCTGGCCATGCGTCGCAATGGAATCGAAGCCACAATCGCTTCGATTGCCTCCGGTGAATTGTTTTGACTGGTCAACTCAGTGTCCACGTAACCCGGAGCCAACGAGTTAACAACAACCCCCTTGGGGCCGAATTCCACCGCTACGCTGCGCGTCAATGCATCCAGGGCGGCCTTGGTCATGGAGTAAGCGGCCCTTCCTTCCTTGGTGACCGACCCAAGAATCGAGCTTGTGTTGAGAATATGTCCGTAACCACGAGCGGCCATTCCCGGAGCAAAGAACTGGATGAGCCTCAAGGCGGAACTCAGATTCACCTCAATCGTCTGCATCCAGTTTTCTGAGGAGATTTCCTGAATCAATTGGGGATGATTCACCCCCGCATTGTTAATAAGAACATCGACGGCCACATCCGGCAGGGATGCAAGATATGACTCAACAGACTCCCCGGAAGAAAGGTCGAGCTCTTTTCTTGAGGGAGAAATGACATCGTGACCGGAGGCCATCAACTCCTCGCAGATTGCGGCACCGATGCCGCGCGCGCCGCCTGTGAGGAAGACAGTTCTAGAATGGCTCATAGAATGTAAAATTTTGAGAATTATGGCTGGATCAGGTTCTCGGCAAGCTCCTCCCTGCTTAGAAAGGGGGACATGTCCTCTAGGGAGGCGGTCACCATACGCCCATCTTCCAATTTGCGCGAGGAGAGCTTTGGCGCAAACGCCTGCTCCAGATCAAGAATCAACTCGCAGACGGCTGGTCCCTCCTGTTGCAGAGTCTTGCGAATGGTTTCGTCCAATTCCGCATGCCGCTGGCATCGTTCAAAGGGCAGACCGAAGGCGTGTGCAACCTTGCCAAAATCAGGGAAACTCAGACCGGAATCAGTGCCGCATCCGACAATATTGTCCGGGAAAAAATTACTTTGGGTCTGCCGGATCGAATGATAACCCGAATTGTTGAGAATGAAAATCTTCACAGGCAATCTGAGTCCGGCGATGATCTGGAGCTCCTGTAGATTCATCATGATGCTCCCGTCACCCGCAAGGCAGATGATCCGTTTCTTTTCGAGCAGGGCCTCGGCGGCACCGATTGCAGCAGGCAGATCATATCCCATCGAGGCACAACCTGAATTGGTAAACACGCGCTGTCCAGAGCGCATCTTGATCGCCTGCAAAGCTGCTACGCAAGCTGTGCCATCTCCACAGGCGACAATCTCATCGTCATCCAACTGCTCTGACAACCGATCCATGAAGCAGTAGGGATTCACTCCTTCAGGCAGATTCCAGTATTCAGGGAGAACCACCGGATAGCAGGTCACGCGCTCCTTGCACCAGGCAAGCCACGTCGCATGACGGGGTGACCAATCAGCAGTCGCTCGCTCGAACTGCGGAAGAAAATCCTTAAGATCTGCATGGATGGGCATGTCGATCTGAAGCGTCGGCTTCCGCATTTCGACAGCATCAACATCGACCATTACTTTATAGGCATGAGGTGCAAAATTCTCCCAATTGTAGGATATCAAACGAATATTCAGACGACATCCGAGGATGAGTAGAAAATCGCTGTTCTGAACGGTGAAGTTTCCAGTCCGATCGCCGAGTGAGCCAGGACGACCTGTATAGGAGGGGTGATCATTTGGCAGCAGATCATTGGAGTTCCACGCTCCCACTACAGGAATTCCAAGCCGATCAGCCAGTTTCAAAAAAAGTTCATATTGTCCGGAAAGTCGAATTCCCGTTCCTGCATAGATCACCGGTCTCTTTGCCGCAGCCATACGCTTGATGATTGCCACGACTTCAGCAGGCAGGTCTGAAGTTTCAAACTCCATGGTATCTTCTGCCGGGTTATAGCCATGTAATGCCTCCGGATCTATTTTTGCTGCCTGGACATCAATCGGCACATCCAGCCAGACAGGACCAGGCCTCCCTTGGGTCGCAAGATGGAGAGCTCTTTCCAAGTGATACCTTACGGACAAAGGGTCATCGATAAGGACGGCGTATTTGGTAATACCCTTCACCATTTCCACAATATCGATTTCCTGATCACCAAGTTGCCTCAGCGGCAATCCAGAACTCCGCACCAAGGTTTCCCGTTTGGATTGACCAGAGATAACAATCATTGCCATGGAATCCACATAGGCACCGTACACACCGGTGATCGCATTGGTGGCTCCCGGCCCCGCCGTCACATTGACCGCAGCCATACGATTAGAAACCCGAAAATAACTCTCGGCAGCCATGGCGCACGACTGCTCATGATGGCAGCAGACAATCTTGATCTGATGATTTCGTCCAAAGGCATCATTCAGATGCATCGCCGCACCGCCCGTTACCATAAAGACATGACGAATACCATGGGAGGCAAGCGTCTGAACGATATAATCGGCGAGACGGATGTTCATTAATTGATTCTATGTAAAATAGTCAGCAACGGGTAGCTTTGATCCACAGAGTAATTTCGGGGCAGCATCTCGATGAATTCCGCAGACATATAGGTAAGGTCGTTTTTTAGAAAAACTAGGAGGTCAAAATGATGAGACGCCCATTCAGCCATTAATGCACTCTCGTTGTTTCGGGGAAATGAAACGCCCGGGTGCCACCAAGATGGTTGATGCAACGGCGGGCTAATACCGAAAGCCGCATACCCCCACTGCATTCGCGGCCCGAAATAGACTGTTCCAGTGCCCCTCTGACTCAATACGGATTGCACCTCACGATACACCTCTTGAAAAATCTGTCCGGTTTTTAGATGTGCGAAGAATCCTGTGTCTTGGAATTGGTCAGACAGGTTATACTCAAAGAACTTACCTGCTCCAATTGTTTGCACCCGGTGTCTGGTTATCGCCTGGGTACAGGCAATTCCCATGAGAATTATAGCAAAAATTCCAAAGGCGTCATTCCATCGCCTATCACTCAATTTCAAGGATACCTTGCTGCCTTGATAAACTTTGATAACGACTGTGCCTCCAAGAAAGGTGGCTATAAAAACAAGGAATACATCGACCAGCTTTAGTTCTCCATTGGTTAGGAAACCGTACAAACCCGATACCGCTCCCACCATTGCTAACCATAAAGAAGGATTATAGCGGGTCTTACCAGCATGTCTAAGCATCCAAATCCACGGAATCAGGAGAACAATCAGGATGCCGGATGAAAGCACTTTTTCCCATGTATCGAGATCCTGGAACAATTGATTCAGGCTTGATCCGCGCCCGGCAATACCAATGTATCCTTGAATGAGATCAAGCGGTGTGATGTCCGAGAAAAACAATACCCCTATGGTGAAAACCCCGGCGGCAAGAGAGAGACAGACAGCGGTCAAGCGAACCTCAGAAAAAAGCAGCGCAAGCCCTCCCCCGATAATCAGCAATCCGGCAATATTGGGTTTTGAAAGCGCCAGCAGCGATAAAGACAATATGTAGGAGATCCAAACATATTTGCTTTCAGGAGCTTGAATCAAACACCATGCCGAGAGAAAGAAAAGCGAAGCGACCACCGTCGTGATGGGATTATACCACCAGTAGGATACGAGAATCGTGGTCGAAACCTGCAGCAAGAGTGCAAACAACCATGCCAAAAAGCCGTTCCCTAGCGCCTTGTTCAGAAGAAACCAACTCCATGTAAAGGTAATTGCGGCAAAAATTGCCGTGATGAAAATTAGGGACCACCAACTCGCACCGAAACACCTGAACGCCAAACCGGCTCCCAGATAAAATACAGGAGGCATCGTGCAGGGAAAATCCAGATACGGATGTTGGCCGCTCACCAAACGCCACCCCATGTCAATCAAGGCACTGTGATCAAATCCGCCAAACTGGATCATTCCCAGTTTGAGAATCACCATCGCCACGAATATTGCAGTGAACGGAATCCAGAACACAGCTCCCTCCCATCGCGGCGGCACTCCCTCCACCACGAAAGCACTACGGAATATCAAGATGCCTGCCGCCGTAAAAGCTGTGATAATAAAAAGCTCTACCAACAGATATCCCTGAGGTGAGGGAGGAAGTTCTATGCCAAAGACACTCAATGCCAGGAGTGCCAGCAAAATGCCCGGCGACCATCCTGACAGGGAATTTCTGATTTCGGAATGCATTTTCAAGACATCAGCGACCTTTAACCCATTCCAGGATCCTGGCTACCCCCGCTTCCCGTGAAACTATCGGAGACCATCCTGTTGAGGAACGCATCCTAGCATTGTCAGCGACGAAGAATCTCTGATCTTCATGGCGCCATTCGCGGCGAACATAGTTCAGACGAATTCCTAGCTTACGCTCCAACAAATCAAACAACTCCAGTAGTGAGGAACTGTTCTCTGCTCCTCCTCCGATGTTAAAAGGTTGTCCGGCAATCTTGTCGATTTTTTCTGCTGCGGCCAGATAGCACTCGACCGCATCATCGACATAGAGCAAATCCCTCACCTGCTTGCCATCCCCCGATATGGTGAAGGGGGAGGTGGCCGGATTTTTCTGCTGATCGAGTGCCTGTCGGCAAAACCACCCTACCCACCCCTGATCATAGGTTGAGTGCTGACGACCACCATAGATCGTGGAATGACGAAAGACCGCCGTCTTCAGTCCGTAAGTTCTGGCATACTCAAGAAAATATTGGTCGGCTGCCCCCTTGGAGCATCCGTAAGGGGTTCTAAAATCAAGCGGTGCATCTTCAGCAATACCTTCAGGAAAATCAGGTGCCTCATAGCGGAGCTCACGCTCCACAAGTCGCACTCCGGCAAGCGCCCCATAGACCTTATTGGAAGAAGAGTAGAGGAGAACCGTATCAGGACTGTGAAACCGCACAGCCTCCAACAAATTAACAGAACCCTCAACATTTGTTTTGAAATCCCGCATTGGATTGGCAACGGATGTTGTCATCGCAACCTGACCTGCCAGATGAAAAATCACCTCGGGTTTTTCCGTTTTGATTACCTGACTGATGTGTACATCATCAGAGGTGTCTCCCTGGTAAAAAAACGGCTCTCCGAACGACTGGAGCCATGTGAGGTTATCCTGCGAACCAGTGCGTGAGAGATTGTCAAAAAGCACCACTTTCTGTCCCTGATTCAGAAGTCGCGCCGCGATATTACTCCCGACAAATCCACACCCTCCGGTAATCAGATATTTTTTCATGTATTGGACTGTTTGTCTGAAGACTTTAGCCTATACAGGCGCCACAATGTACTCAAGTAACTGAGAGCGAAGGCACCCAGATCTCTTTTTGTTTTCCCTGCCTTGCGTGTACCAAACGTGAAGGGAACCTCAAGAACGGTAAAATCTTTTTTGCTGAGACTGAGTTTAATCAGAATTTCTTCAACAATATCAAAGTTCTCACAGTTCAACTGCAACGATCGAAGCGCATCCCCTTGATAAAGACGGAAACTATTGGAGACATCCCTGCACTGTAATCCGAGAACAACCCTAAAGACCACATTCACCATCAGACTCAGAAAAATCAAAACTGCTGGATTTTCCGTATGCCCATCTTTCACATAGCGGGATGCAATGACGAGGTCGGCCTCATTCCTTCGCGACCATAGCGTCGAGACAAGACTCACAGGATGCGAACCATCGGCATCCATAAAGAGAACATATTTTCCTACGGACGCCTTGATACCCGTTTTGACAGCATGGCTGTAAAGGCCACCGCCCTCGCGGGGCAGATAGATCACTCCGTTGTTTCTGCAAAGCTCCGGCGTGATGTCCTTGGGCGTCTGCGTATCCACGACAATCACATCATTTCGCACACCAAGCCCATCCAATACGACTTTGAGACTGGGAAGCAGCCACTCCAGATTCCCTGCCTCCTCATAGGCCGGCAGGATAACGGAAAGCTGTATCGGAAATGGATCAGGCTCGTCTTTCATTCAAATATGGCAGGTCGGAAGGCTTCGAGAGATTGAGATCGGGAAATGAGTCTCTTGCAAGCTCCCAAACAGCACAGGTGAGATCATGGCGCGGTTGCCAGCCTAACGAATGTGTAGCTTTCGCAAAATCTGCTACCAAGTATCTGGGATCGTGCAAACTAGGAGGTTTCGAACCGAAGTTCAGTTTCACCTTAATCCCCAGACATCCAACGACATTTTCGATCATGGCCCGTACGGTCATCGTGCTTCCCCCCCCGAGATTATAGATTTCAGGTCCGTGAGAAACATTCGGAATCTTGTCCATTGCCATGCGGATTCCTTCTGCAACATCCCGAGCCGAAATGTGATCCCGTACCTGACGACCATCCGTAAGATCGAGAGGCATCCCCGTCTGAGCCGCCCTGAGAATGCTTGGAAAAAGCCTGCTGCGATCATCCCCCACCCCAGTGAAAGAGAAAGGCCTCAGAACGGTCAACGGCAAACCAAACTCAACCGCTGCAGAACGGATCAACAGATCGGCGGCAGCCTTGCTAGCACCATACGGGTGAAGCGTATCCAGTGCGTCATCCTCTCTCAGAGAGCGTGGCAGCGGCCTGTAACACAACCCGGTGCTGATATAGATAAAATGAGCCTCAGGATTACATGCGGCCGATTCACATAGATTAACCGTGAAGTCGACATTAAAACGAATCAGATCAAACCACTCCGTTTTGGGAAATTCCATTCCCGTGGCAGCGGCATGCACAATCGTTTGCGGCTGAAAGTCATGAACAACTTTGGTGACTGCATTTTGATCTAGAAGATCAAGTCGGGTTTCCATCATGGACTTCCATTCAAGCAAAGGACGGCTTTCTTTTCGTAACAGGACTAAAATTGTGTAATCAGGATTATTACCAAGTAACTCCAAAAGATTTCTGCCCAAGGTGCCCGAAGCACCCGTCAGGAGTATCCGATGGGGGGGAGTCGGCTTCATAACCGATTTGAATGCCAATTCGAAGTTCGCTTTATTGATTCTTGGATTCCAATCAATGACTTCACCCCCAATGCATTTTTGGTACGACTCGTATCGGGAACATATCGGGAGGGCGGAGATTTTAAGTTGGAAGCAGGTATTGATTGGGTTTGAGTAGATTCATCTATCGTTGACGCAACGGTTTCGGCCAATTCGGCAATGGTGATTTCCCGGTCGGAGCCGACATTGTATGGGAAGCAAGCTTTTCCCTTGAAGAGGATGATCCAAAGCCAGATGGCCAGATCTGCCATATAAAGATAGGAGCGGTAGGGGGTGCCATCATTGACCTCGATAGTCTCTCCAGACATGGCATCCCGGATGAAATTCCCAATAGCAAAATGGGCGTCGAGTGGAAGATGAGGCCCGACAAAGGTAAAACAACGGGCAATCGTTGTCTCCAGACTGTTTTCTTGATGATAGATGGAGCAAAGAAGTTCTCCAACTCGCTTTCCTTCTCCATAAATAGAAACGGGGTTCGGATGCGAGATGTCTGGCGCACCGGCATAGGTCTCGGGAATGTGGGTCATGTCCGGAGGTTGCTGGCCGTAAACGGCACCTGAACTGATGAAGAGGAATCGCTTGGCTCCTGTAGATACAGCGAAATCGAGCGTGTGACGAGTCCCCTGAATGATCGTGTCGAGCATATCGATCGGTGGCACTGGAGCACTGGAAGTCGTGCCTGCATGAATAACATGGGAAAAGTATCCGTCGGGAAATTCAAAAGTGCGCACATCTCCCTGATGCAGAACGATCGATGATACTCCTGCCAAATGGGGAACTTTTAAGTAAAAAGCCTCTGGATTGCGCGAGAGTCCTACTAACTCCGCTCCGAGTCCCAGCTCGTTATTGGCATAAGCAAAGCTTTCCAAGAGCCAGATACCGAAGAATCCCGTCGCACCAGTCACAAATATCCGCTTTCCGCGTAACTGCTCCCAAAGCGGTCGGGTATGGGTGAGGACATGATCGAGGTCTTCGATGGAAAGTGGAGGAACTGTCATATGGATCAATAAGAAAAAACCATGAAGGTCACGAAGGAAATACAGGGGAATATTTTTCTCCGATCTTCATGTGCTTCATACACTTCATGGTGAACTTCCTACCGGCTCCTGACAAACTCCCGGAGGATCTCTATCTCGTAATCCATCATTTCCTTGGTCAGTCCGGGGTAGGTACCAAGAAAGAGGGCCTGATTCATGATAGCGTCGGCACCCGGAAACAGGGAACTGATGATTGATGAGTTAAGCGGTTGAGAAGTTGAGGTGTCATGACCAACAACCCGGAAGGAATCAGGGCGGTCCTTGCGGAGTTGCACAAAGACCGGTTGGCGAAGGAGATTACCCCCAAAGAACATCCTGTTACCGATTTTTTTCCCATCAAGGTACCGGGCAAGTTCAGTGTGGTTGAAGGGAGCCGATGGTTTTACCCGAAGCATGAAACCAAACCAGGAGCATCCGCTGGAGCAAGCAGATGAGTCCCAGGAAAATTTTGAAACCTGAAACTTGAAACCTGCTGCAACGGATGCGGAGCAACCACCAGGCAAGCAAACTTGAGCACTCCATGCCGTCGCATGAGTGGGAAGGCTGAAGTCAAAGACATCCTCAAGTTCAGCAAGTCCTTCCCGCAGATACTCCCAATTTTGTTGGCGAGCCTTGATAAAGGAAGGAAGCTTGCGTAACTGTTGGCGACCGATTGCGGCTTGGGGATCAAGGGGTTTCATGTTATAGCCGAGGTGGCTGTAAGTATATTTATGGTCATAGCCAGGAGGCAATTCCCCAAGGTTCCACCCAAAGCGTTTGCCGCAGGTGTCATCCTTGCCCGAAGGGCACCAGCAATCGCGTCCCCAGTCGCGGAAGCTTTCCGCATAGGTTTTGAGCGGCGGACGAGAGACGATGTTAACCGCCCCTCCCTCTCCCATGGTCATGTGATGGGGTGGATAAAAGGATTGAGTGGAGATGTCACCGAAGCTCCCGGTATAGGCAGTCAACAATCCATTCTCGATGAATGGAATGTTGGTTGATTGGTTGATGGGTTGATGGGTTGAAACT
>JBAXTN010000020.1:0-42356 GCA_037130175.1 bacterium
TATTCCACCCCTAGAGCTAGTGTTTATCGGAGTGGAGCGGGCGAAGGGATTCGAACCCTCGACATCAACCTTGGCAAGGTTGCACTCTACCAACTGAGTTACGCCCGCATAAACTCAGCAGAAGTGATAGTCGAACCCACTCCGCCTGTCAATCCAGCTTTTTGTAAATTCAAGTCACCAACAAGGATGCGATAGTTGGGGAAAGATGTCGCTTGCACCACGCCTCTAGGCTAATTCGGAGTGATGTGGAATATGACTCTGCCCTGGTGGGAATTCGTTCTGAGGGGGATTATCATCTATATTTTTCTGATTGTGATCCTGCGGGCCACAGGCAAGCGGCAGATTGGCCAGATGAGTCCGTTCGATCTGGTTCTCTTGCTAGTCCTCAGCAACGGTGTCCAGAATTCCATGAACGGTGGCGACAATTCCATTTCGGGAGGAATCATTCTTTCAATCACGTTGGTCACCACGAACTGGCTTACCGGAAGGATTACTTTTGCCAGCAAGAAGGCGGAGCGCTTTATCGAAGGGGTTCCACAAGTTCTCATGCATGATGGCAAGGTCTATGAAAAAACACTGGCTGATGCCCAATTGACCCGTCATGAGCTGATGGCGGCGATTAGAAGTGAAGGATATTCTGATCTGGCTGAGGTGCGAGCAGTCATGCTCGAAAATGACGGTTCTATCAGCGTGATTCCCAAGCATTGACTGAATCATGAGTCTCAGATCGCCCTTCCCTCATTCGATGCTAAAAACTCTCCGACGAGAATGGGTGCTGCTAGCAAGCTACGCCACCACGACTGCCTTTCTTGTGAAGGGTCATGATTGGCTCGATCACAATCCAGGGATGCTCTACGGGTCCTTTATCTTTATATGGCTCTTTGTCGTGATGCTACTGGCTTCGTTTGCAGTCGTGCGGCATGCCGATCATCTCGCAGAGCAACTACGGGAACCTTTTGGAACACTGATTCTAACTCTGGCCGTGACAAGTATCGAGGTGATGATGATTTCCGTTCTGATGCTCAATGGAAACAACCCGGCGCTGGCAAGGGATACGATGTTTGCCGTTGTCATGATCGTCCTGGGTGGGTTACTCGGCACGGCCCTGTTAACCGGAGGATTTCGTTTCAGAGAGCAGCAGTTCAACCTCAAAGGGGTGAATTCATTCATCGGACTGATTCTTCCGCTCTCGGTGCTCTCGCTGGTGATGCCAAACTTCACCGCATCAGGAGGCGACGGCATGTATTCTCCGTTTCATGCCGTCAGCATGATTTTGCTCTCACTGATCATCTACGCTGTGTTTCTGGCTGTGCAGACGAGTCGACATCGAGATTTTTTTAATGAAGCTGACTGGGAACCCCAATCCGAGAAGGAGGTTCCCCATAGCGAATCCGCATCTCTCAATGCCCTATTCCTTGTCCTTCATCTGATCCCAGTCGTGTTGCTTGCAAAGCAACTCGCGCACCTTCTTGATCATGGCGTGAAAGGAGGAGGTTTGCCGGAGGCACTTGGTGGAATGGTTGTTGCTATTCTGATACTTGCCCCCGAGGGGATGAGTGCGATCCAGTCTGCCGCACGCAATCAGGTACAGAGATCCGTGAACATCCTCCTTGGTTCAGTTCTGGCAACCATCGGACTGACGGTTCCCTCAGCACTCACGATCAGCCTAATCTACGGCAAACCTGTCCAGCTTGGACTCTCGAATTCCTCCATGACCCTTCTGGCCGTGACGCTCGCCACCTGCATGATCACTTTCGGACAAGGGCAGACAAATATCCTGCAAGGGTTCGTCCACCTACTCCTCTTCGCTGCCTATATCGTCCTGATGTTCCAGTAGGGAAAAATGATTTTGAATGGATCTTCCGTCATCCTTTTTCTTACTGAATTCTAATTTCCTATTTCTGAATCCTCTTTGTCACATTCACGGCCACCCATTCCACATTGGGAAGTATGAACTTTTTGATGCTTAGCTCGATCCAGCACAGGGAGAATTCTTTCAGCAATCTCTCGGAGATTTCATCGGCAAGTGTTTCAATCAACCTGCGTGGGCGTTCCGATACGATCTCTATGATCCGTTGACTAGCTGCAGCATAATCGACAGTGAGCGCAAGATCGTCGTCGAGTGAATCGGGTTGCAATATCGCGGCAAAACGGAGATCGAGGAGCAGGCGTTGAGATACCCGTCTCTCTTCGTCGGGAACACCCACCCGGGCCATCACCTCCAACCCGTGGATGCAGATGATTCGTTCTCCGAAGTTCATAGGATAAATCTGATCTCCCGGATCGTTTTCTCTCCGAACCGCTCCCTTAGCTTGCGGATGATCTCGTGTTTCCAGACCCGATCCAATTCATAGCGGACGCTCGACTGAATCACCCGGATATGAAGCGTACCCGAGACGAGACGATCCGGTTGTGAGTGCAGGGCAATGAAGTCTCCGACGATATCCTTCCATGCTGCGCTGATGTCCGCTTCCCTGATTCGGGTTGCTATGCCCAGCTTGGGAAGCAATTTTTCAAGCACCTCACCAACGCTCACAGCACTATCGGGGCGAACTTCATCGGAAAGCCCCCTCCATTCCTCCAGTAACCTGACTGAAACCGTTTTCTTTTTTGGAAAACGGCTGACCGACTTGACCGACGGTATGTACTCTTCCGTCAGAGTAAAAAACGGATAAGGTTCTAGCCGTCGTTACCAATCGCCTCAACAGGGCAGCCTTCCATGGCTTCCTTGCAAAGAGCCACCTCTTCAGGAGTCTCAGGTTGTTTGAAGACATAGGAGTGGCCACCATCTTCATTGCGCATGAAGTTGGCGGGTGCCGTCTCGCGACACAGGTCGCAGTCAATGCACTGGTCGTCGCAGTAGTAAGCACCTGCGGCATTCTCTGGATACTTGTTGGATACATCAGCCATAGTGGTTGGAAGATTAAAATGCCCTGTCGCGATTGCAACGGTTTTTTCACTGCTTTGCTAATTTTCACAAACCAGACAATATTTTCCCCGTGAGCAATTCACTCTCCGTAATTTTTCCGGGAAGCGCGGAAAAGAACTTTGGCGAGGTATCTCTTGAAAGCAAGGAGGCCGCCCTCCGGAGGATACTGCATCATCATGCACCGCTGCTCATCGCTTACTCTGGAGGTGTTGACAGCACGCTTTTGCTCTTAATCGCCCATCAGACTCTTGGAGATCAATGCATGGGAATCATCGCCGATTCCGCCAGTCTTCCCAGAGCCTCCCTTGAAGCGGCACTGCAAGTGGCCGGACAATTTGGCGTCGCCGTCGAGGTTGTCTCCACGGGCGAGCTTAATGACGAGCGCTATGCCGAGAATCCGCCCAACCGGTGCTATTTTTGCAAGGCTGAGCTTTTCGCCAGGATGGAAGAGGTTGCCAGAATGAAAAATTTTCCCGCCATCGCCTACGGGGAGAATGCGGATGACCCCGCGCATCTGAGGCCCGGTTCACAGGCTGCAAAGGAATATTCCGTCATCGCCCCTCTCAAGCAGGCCGGGTTGACAAAGACCGAAGTTCGGACACTCTCCCTCCGTCTTGGATTGCCTACGGCAGATGCACCCGCGCAGCCCTGCCTCAGTTCCCGCATTCCCCATGGAACACGGGTAACGCATGAAGCCCTTGGATTTGTGGAACGGGGTGAAGCGATCGTCCGACAGTTCGGTTTCAAAACCTTTCGTGTCCGCTACCTGCCGCCTGATAGTTCTGAAATCTCCCGACCTGGTGCAAAAGTTCAGGTCGCACCGGAAGAAATGCACCGACTGGATAGCCTAAGTACCACTTTGATTGCCGCCCTTTCGGCAAGTGGATTTGGAAAGATCGAAATTGATCCCGAAGGACTGAGGAGATAGGAACTCTCAAAGGGATAAAAATTCGAACCGACTCTTTTTATTTGCTTCAGGCACTCAGAAACCGTGATTCACACATCCAAAGAGCCGGACCGAAGTCGGCAGTGATGCGCTCCCGAAGGTCGCTCACACGATCCGAGCCGACCTCAGGCACGAGGATCACCACCATCGTCGAACCCGAGCCACTCATTAATACCGACTCCACCTCCGGCTGCCCCCGCAGCCAGTTCTTCATCACAGCAAGAAGAATGAATTTTTCAAAAACAGGGGCTTCAAGATCATTCACAAGCTTTATGTTCCCCATCCACTGGGTGTTGTCCCGTGATGGGTTGTGCCCTGCTGGTTGCATTGCGGCGTACCGTTGATAAGCCCATGCGGTTGACACCGAAAAAGGAGGTTTAATCAGCAAAATATCTCGATCTAGCAAGATCTCCGCAGGTTCTAGAATCTCCCCCCTCCCCCTACACCATGACGGCCCATCACCGAGAAAAAAGGGAACATCCGAACCGAGCAAGGCTGCGATCCGATGAAGTTCTTCGCAAATAAGGGGGTAATCGAAAAGTTCATTGAGGCCCAGCAAGACGGCGGCGGCATCGCTGCTTCCACCACCGAGACCTGCTCCATGGGGAATACGCTTCATGAGCGTGATCACCATTCCGTGATCCAATCCGGTCGAGTCGCGAAAGGCATTTGCCGCCTTGACGCAAAGATTATCAGAACCCGAGGGAAGATCGGGATCATTGCATGTGAAACTTATCCCATCCCCAGCCCCGTGCATGATCTCCACATCATCGTGCAAATCAATGCGGGTCATGAGTGTCTCCAGTTCATGAAATCCATCCTCCCTCTTGCCGAGAATTCGGAGAGAAAGATTGATCTTGGCGTGCGCGGCGAGTGTGATTCTGTCCATCTACCTTCATCGTGTGAAACTACCGTCCCTCCCCCAAGAAAAAATCATTATTGCCCTCGATGTTCCTGACACCGACGGTGCGCTCCGCTTGCTCGATTCCATCGCTGGAGATGGCCAATTTCCGGGCATCTGCAAGATTGGACTCGAACTTTTTACAGCCGAAGGACCTTCTGTCGTGAAGGCAGTTCAGGCTCGCGGATGTTCCGTCTTCCTCGATCTCAAGTTCCACGACATACCCAACACAGTGGCTCATGCCGTGCGTTCGGCAGTCGGACTTGGAGTCGCCATGACCACGCTCCATGCGTGCGGAGGACCAGTAATGCTCGAGGCTGCCGCCAAGGCTGCCGACGGGGCTGATCTTCTGCTGCTGGCCGTCACGGTACTGACCAGCATGGATATGCCACAACTTTCTGCGACAGGCATCTCCGTGGAACCTGAAGCCCAGGTTCTGCGCCTGGCGGGACTTGCCGCGACCACGGGCATCGGAGGCATTGTGTGCAGCCCTCGTGAGATCACGGCCGTGCGCGATGCCCATGCCGGAAGACTCCGTCTTGTCACGCCAGGGGTGCGTCCGAGTTGGGCTGCCGCCGGAGATCAGAAGCGCGTGATGACACCAACGGAAGCAATCAATGCCGGGGCCGATTGGCTGGTTATCGGCAGGCCCATCACTGCCGCACAAAACCCCAGGGAAGCATTTGATCGGGTGATAATGGAGATTCTTTAGTTTGTTGGAATCAGGAGCGATCTGGCCCGTTCGCAATCCTTGGCTATCTGCTCTGTCAGGGCAGCGAGGTTGGGATATTTTTCTTCCCCACGAAGGTACTCGATGAACTCGATGCCAAGTTCCTGGCCTGTGAGGACTTCAGAAAAATCAAAAAGGTGGACTTCCAAGGTTCGATGTGGAGTTTGGGAGTCGATTGTGGGACGAAGCCCGATGTTCGCAACGGCGTTCAGGATGGTTTCGCAGCGATGCACCCTCACCGCATAGACCCCGTCAGGGGGAATCTGCATCCCCTCGATTTCGATATTGGCCGTAGGGAAACCTATCGTGGCTCCGATTCCCGCCCCGCTAACAACCCTGCCAACCAAGAGAAAGCTTCTGCCAAGGCAGGCCGAAGCTTCTGTAAAATCCCCATTGGCAACGGCTCTCCTGATCCGCGTGCTGCTGATCGGCTTCCCTTCGACCTCCACCGGGGGAATGCTTGCCACAGCAAATCCAAGCTTTTCTCCCAGTTGTTTAAGCAGCGTGATATTCCCTGCACCCCGATGACCAAACGACCATTGCGATCCAACGCAAATTTCGTGAAGGGATGCAGGAAAACCTCGTATAAAATCCTCAGCGGAAACCGAAGAAAGCTCGGGAGTGAATTCCAGTAGCAGCACAACGGGCACCCCCATCCGTTCCAACAGTTGCATTTTTGTTCTGTTGCTTGTCAGCAATCTGGGCGCAATCTCTGGTCGCGTGACGCAGGCAGGATGACGGTCAAATGTCATCACCACAGGAATTCCATCAATGCGCTCCGCTTTATCCATTGCACAACGGATCAGTGCCTGATGACCGAGGTGAAGTCCGTCAAATGTTCCTGCCACCAACACCAGCGGTCCGGAGACACTCTTGAGATCAGCGATGGATCGCAGAATTTTCATGGATGCAAAAAACACACCAGATAAGCAGGATGGCAAAAAAGCAGAAGTCTCGATCTTGCTTATCCCTCCATCCTTGTGAATGTTTTTTCACTCCGGGTTCCGCCTTCAGGCTCCACGAAGGCGTGAGACCTGGGGCAGGGTCAGCAGTTTGCTTAGGATTTCCTCGCGGGAAGCAGTCTTGAGTTCCGAGGCAGGAAAGGCCTGATCGACATCGAGGCGGCCCGATTTGGTGCGGCGGAGGGCGCGGAGATGAGCGCCACAACCGAGGTCATTTCCAATGTCATGCGCGTAGGTACGCACATAGAATCCTTTGCTGCAGATCACGCGAAAGTCGATTTCAGGAAGCCTGGCTTCCAGTATTTGATGGGCATAAATGTGGACAAAGCGTGGTTCCCTCTCAACGGTTTTGCCTTGACGGGCAAGTTTGTAAAGGGCCACGCCATCCTTCTTGATTGCAGAAACCATGGGGGGAAGCTGATAGAAGTCCCCATCGTATTTTGCGAATGCGGACTCGAGCTGCTCCAGCGAAATCTCCGGTACCAGAAGGGATCCGACCACCTCTCCATCAGCATCCTGTGAGTCGGTAATTTCACCCAGTTTCATTGTTCCGACATACTCCTTGTCCTCACTCATGAGAAGATCCTGTATCTTGGTGCCCCGCCCAAGCGTCAGTAGCAGCAGTCCGGTGGCCAACGGGTCAAGTGTCCCGCAATGACCTATCTTCTTGGTTCCAAGCACTCTCCTGGCAATGGCCACGACATCGTGGGAAGTCATTCCCGAGGCCTTGTCAATCGGCAGGACGCCATCAATCACTGAATCAGTACGCATGAGGATAAAGGTTGTTAATGCCCGGTCTTTTTGATCGCCGCACAAATGGCACAAAGAACCCGTTCCTCGACTTCGTGCAACTGCCCTTTGATTCTGGCTCCGGAGGCCATCCTGTGACCGCCACCACCGAACAGTCCACAGAGTGCGGAAGCATCAAAGTCTGCATCCTTGGAGCGCAAGCTAAGGCGAACCTTCCCATCTGGAAGTTCCTCAAAAAAAGCCGCAGCCTTGACTCCCTCTACCGAGCGCAGGTGATCGATGATTCCTTCGTTATCTTCGGAAACGATCCCAAGACGGGCAATATCAGCCAAGGAAAGACAAAAACTTGCCACGCGGTCATCGCAGGTGAAGCGCGCATTGATCAGGGCATGACGAAGCAGTTCTAGGCGGCGACGCGGCTGACTCTCGTAGAGCAATCTGGAGATTTCAGCAACATCGACTCCATGACGGATCAAGGCCGCGGCAAGCTCGAAGGTTTCGGCTCCAGTACCCTGATATTGGAAGGAACCGGTATCGGTGGAAATCGCTGCAAAAAGATTCACCGCCATTTCCTGGGTGATGGAAATATCCTCTTCGAGGAACGCCTTGGTCAGTATTTCTCCCGTGGCCGGACGATCGGGATCAATAAGGTTAAGATCTGCATACCCCTCATTGCTCCTATGATGATCGATACAAATCCAGAGTGGGGCACTGGCAGCAGAAGCCACGGTGCCAAGCCGTTTTTTTATCGATGTATCAAGGGTCAGCACAGCGTCAAAAGATACCGTCGAATCACTGGGCTTTGTCACCAATTCCGAGCATGGCAGAAAGGTAAATTTCTCTGGCATGCCATCTTCATTCCACGCAGTGACTTCGTGCCCCTCGTTACGCAGCCATATTGCCGCGGCGATCGTGGATCCCAAGGCATCTGCATCAGGTCGCAGATGACTCGCAATCAGAATGCGGCGGCATCCCCTCAACGAATCACGAATTTCTGCAAACGAGGCATTCCTCATCGTGCTCCGGGGTGGTCTTGCTTGTGCTCATCGCCAGGTGCCTCATCGGGAGGGAGTGTCTGTTCAATTTCATCGAGAAGGTTGAGTACACGCGTTCCCCTCTCGATCGATTCATCCAACTGAAAATGCAGATGAGGCGTATACTTTAGGATGACCCTTCTGGAAAGTTCATGCTGAAGGTGCTGGCGCTTCTCATTGAGCACTTTGAGTGCCTCATCCTTCTGCCAGTTGGTGCCAATCACACTGATGAAGACATGGGCATTCTTGAGATCAGGCGTGATATCCACGGCGCGCACCGACACGAGAGGTGCTTCAAATTTGATTTCCCGTCCGATGATAACACCAAGTTCCCGCTTGATCAATTCACAGACTCGTAGCAACCGGAGTGACATAATGAGATAGATGTCCCCGGAGAGAGCCGGGGAATGTGAAAAATTGAGTTACAGTGCCTGGGCGACCTTCTCAAGCGTGTAACACTCGATGATGTCACCAACCTCGTATTCCGAAAAATCCCCGAGTCGAATACCGCACTCAAGGCCGGCACGCACTTCTTTGACATCCTCGGTGAAACGACGAAGCGTGGAAAGACCCCCGTCATACACAGCTTGACGGCGGCGAAGAACACGGGCGCGGGCGGTACGCGAGATACGGCCATCCGTTACCATGCTGCCTGCGACCACTCCCTTGGTGAGATCGAAAATCTGCTTCACCTCCGCATGGCCGATAATGGCTTCGCGAAGTTCCGGATCCAGGAGTCCTGTCATCGCATCGCGCATCTGATCGACAAGTTCGTAGATAATACTGAACAATTTGATCTGAACACCTTCCTTGCGGGTCGCGCTGTTGGCACTGTTCTCGACCTTAACACCGAAGCCTATGACGATCGCATCGGAGGCACTGGCAAGCAGGACATCACTCTCGGTGATCGGTCCAACGGCGGCATGAATCACTTTGAGATCGATCTTCTCCTGAGGGATGTCATTGAGTGTTCCTATGATCGCTTCGAGAGATCCCTGCATATCGGCCTTGATGATGATCTGAAGAATCTTTTTCTGATCGGCCTCAAGATTGGCAAAAAGATTCTCCAAGGTCGCCCTCTTCGGTGCTGCCAACTTCTCTTTGCGGAGGGCTTCCAGCCTCTCCTCGCTGAGTTGCCGAGCGGAGCGCTCATTCTCCATGACCACAAGTTCGTCGCCAGCGTTGGGAAGACCGCTCAGTCCAAGCACTTTGGCGGGCATCGCAGGGCCTGCCGATTTGAAGGGTTGCCCCTCCTCGTTGATAAGTTGCTTCACTTTGCCCCAGTAGCAACCGCAGATAAATGAATCACCCACGAATAGTGTGCCGGAATTCACGATCACGGTGGCTGTCGGACCCCGACCGGCCTCGACCTGTGCCTCAATCACGCTTGCGCGGGCGGGTTGATCAGGGTTGGCCTTCAGTTCCAGAACTTCGGCCTGAAGGGACATCATCTCAAGGAGATTCTCAATACCGGCACCAGTGTGGGCGGAGACTTCGCAAACGACGGTTTCACCACCCCAGTCTTCGGGAACGAGTCCTTTTTCCTGAAGCTGCTGCTTCACGCGATCCGTGTTTGCCGTCTTGAGGTCGCATTTGTTGATGGCGACCATAATGGTGACTTTTGCCGCCTGGGCATGACTCAATGCCTCCAGAGTCTGGGGCATCAGGCCATCATCGGCTGCCACGACAAGCACCACGATGTCAGTGACATTCGCTCCACGCGCACGCATGGCGGAAAATGCGGCATGACCCGGCGTGTCAATGAAAGTAATGGGGTTGCCCTTCCAGTCGATGCTGTAGGCTCCGATTCGTTGAGTGATGCCACCGGCCTCCCCGGAAGCAACCTTGGCGCGCCTGATCGCGTCGAGAAGAGAGGTTTTGCCATGATCAACATGCCCCATGAATGTAATGATCGGTCCGCGAAGTTTTTTCTCCTCTGGTTTTTCTTCAATCGGCTTGGGAGGTTCAACAATAACCTTCTCTTCCTTGTGAACCCCTCCTCCTGCAACACGTTTTTCGCGCTCAAAGACAAAACCATAGGTCTCGCAGAGCTTGGAGGCGATTTCCGGTTCGACGGACTGGTTGATATTGGCAAAAATCTGCATCCCCATCAGATCCTTAATAATCTTGAAGGGAGGGACTTCCAGTTGCGTTGCAAGCTCCTTGATCTGAATCGGAGGCTTGATGTGAATGACCTTGCGCGGATCAATGATCACGGGAGCCTCCGCATCAACAGCGACCTCCTCGCTCTTCTCAGCAGAGACAGGGACCCCCAGGGTCAAAGGTGTCTCATCATTCCGCTCTCCGATTCGCGGCAGAGCCTTGCCGGTCGAACTAACGCGCTTTTTTGGCGCAGGATCATCAATGAGAGAGAGCGTGGGAAGTTCCGCGGTCTTGAGCTTCTGGGGTTCGTCAGCCAGTCCATCCGATTTTCCCTTTACTTCAGCGGCTTCCTTGGAGGAAGAAGCTGAAACTTTGGCTGACCCCCTTGATCCTGAAGATCGGGCAGACGAAGATCGGACTCCGGTTTTGGAAGTGGAGTTCCTGGATCCCGGCCCGGTGTGGGATGAGGATTTGGATTGGGAGAGTTTGGTGGCCATTATGAAATTTGAATTGTGTGCGGTTTCTTTCCCACAAAGGGAAATGGACCGTTACAAGGCCTCAGAAACCTCCTGCTGGATTAGTGTCGGGTCAGTACGGTTTCCGCCTGCCTGTTTTTTTGCGGCGCTCAAGATGGCCTCTGCCTTCTCGAGACCGCAACCGATCGATCCATCAATGTCGGATGGCTGAGCCGTAAGGATCGCTGCAATATCGTTCATGCCTGCGGCGGCAAGAGTCTTGGCCTCTTCTTCGCTAATGCCAAGTGCCAAGGCGAGCTGATGGGCAGCACCACCCATCTGTTGCTCGAATGCCTGCGCAGCAGTGCGATCCTCGGCAATATCTATTTCCCAACCGGTGAGTCTGGATGTCAGGCGGGCATTCTGACCGCGTTTTCCAATGGCCAGGGCCAGGTCTTCCTTGTCCACGGCAATTCGCAGAGTGTGTGTGGCCTCATCAACCTCAATGCCGCGGATGCGGGCGGGTTTGAGAGCCTCCCGGGCAAACTCTTTAGGATCCTCATACCACCGAATGATGTCGACCTTCTCGTTGTTAAGCTCGCGGACGATATTCTTCACGCGGGCACCGCGCATGCCGACGCAGGCACCGACAGGATCAACTTTTTCATTGGAGCTATGAACGGCAACCTTGGTGCGAAAACCCGCTTCACGTGCGATGGATCGCAATTCCACGGTATGGTCTGCGATTTCACTCACCTCAATTTCAAAAAGGCGGCGGATAAAGTTGGGATGGCTTCGGGAAAGAATGATTTCAGGGCCGCGCTGACCGTTTTCAACAGCCACGACATAGGCTCGGATACGATCTCCTATGGAGTATTCCTCGGTGCTCACGCGCTCACGCGATGGCATGATTCCCTCGAATTTTCCCAGATCAAGCACGACATCACTGCGATCAAACCTCCTGACCGTACCGCTTACGATCTCACCGGCCCGATCCTTGAATTCCTCGTAGATCATCTCTTTTTCGATCTGGCGGATGCGTTGAGCAATAGCCTGACGGGCAGTCTGGGCAGCGATGCGGCCAAAATCACGGGGAGTGACCTCAATCTCAACCTCCTCACCAATCCGGACCTCTGGATTGATGAGGCGCGCCTTGGAGAGAGAGATCTCTTCCTGCGGATTGACAACTGTTTCCACCACAAGCGGTTTGGCAAAGGCACGGATCTGGCCGTTTTTGGGATTAATATCGATGCGAACCTCACGGGAACAGGCAAAGCTCTTCTTTGACGCGGCAACGAGTGACGAGGAAATCGCCTCAATGAGGATTTCACGTTTAATACCTTTTTCGCGCTCGAGGTAGTCGAGCATGGCGATAAATTCAGAGTTCATGGAAGTAGAAATTCCCGACGCACAGGTCAGGAAGTGTTCCAGGACAGTGTGTCGGGGGTTGGTGATTATGCCCACAGATAGGCAGATGGTCAACCGAAAGAACTATGAATCATAACATCTGATCGATAAGTTCGAAAAAAATGAGGCGGTCATTCCTATGTGTTGGCAAGACTAAAGACAGATGACTGTCTCTGATGAACAGATCGCTAAAGTCACCGATGCGGGTAGAAAATCAGGGAGTTCAGCTGAAATAAGGGTAGAAAGGCCATCACCTCCATCCCTGTTTACTCAAAAGTTTTGACCTATCCGCCGGGTGACTTCATGGTGCCGACTTCGTCCATTTCTGATCACAGTTCATTTCTGCAATGCCCTCATCCTTCACCTATCTCTCGACCGTGCGTCAGGATCATCACGCAGGCTACTCCTGGATCAATAAATCGGAGTGGTTTTGGGCTTTGTTATTGCTAGTCACCCTTTGGAAGGTTCTTGCGGCTTCGAAAATGGGTCTCATTTTTGATGAATGCTATTACTGGGAATGGTCGCTGCATCCCCAGGCGGGTTATTACGATCATCCCCCGCTTACAGGATGGCTCATCGCCTGCGGTCGTTCTCTCTTTGGACACAGCACATTGGCAGTGCGGTTCTGGGCTATTGTTGCAGGTGTGATGCTCGCTTTAACCGGGCGACTGCTGGCCTTTCAAATGTTCGGGCCGGAGACAGGAAATCGTGCAGGCATCTTCCTGCTTCTCGCACCGATTTTTGCTGGCAACTCGCTGCTGATGACACCCGACACCTTTCTGATGCCAGCCTGGGCTCTTGCGGTATTTTTCGCTTGGAAGGGGAGCCGTGAACGCTCGGCCTTTGCCTGGTGGTTGGCCGCCGGAGCCGCCGCGGGTCTTGGGATGCTCAGCAAATACACCATGGTACTCTACTACTGTGCCCTGGGGGTGCTCTGGGTGAGCACACCGGGACGACGGGGGCGCCTCTTTCTTGGTATCTCCGCAGCGGCCCTCGTGTCGCTACTCTTCTTCCTCCCCGTGATGTGGTGGAACAGTCAACATGACTGGATCTCATTCCAGAATCAGATGCGGCATGGATTTTACAATGAGCACGGGAGTCTTATTAAATTCCAGAACCTCACCGACTACACCGCCTTTCTCGTCATCCTTGTCTCTCCGATTCTTGGTCTTTTCTGCTTTCGCTCGGCAGCAACCCGTCTTCTGGATGAACGCTATAGGTTTCTGGCGATCTTTTACTGGACGGTGGTACTCTTCTTCGCCTTTGCCGCCGCAAAAGCCCATATTGAGGCCAACTGGCCGATGGCTGCATTTGTCACCGGACTTATTCTTGTAGCGGCTGATTGGGAACGCTATGGAAAAGCATGGCGTCATGCAGCATTGATCCTTCTGCTCGTTGCCGATGGAGGTGCTGTAATTGGGGTTGGATATCTCTGTCTTCCAAACGATTCGCCGATTGCGATTCAAAATCTTTCCTTCAACACGGAATTTCTGAAAAACTGCCTCAGTCCTATTCCGCAATCGGAACAACTTGCTGTCTCGGCGCAGAAAAATTTCGGTGAATTGCAAACCCGCCTTGAGGAGTTCCTCAGTCCTCAGACCGTGGCTCGCACCGTGGCGGAGGAATTCAAAAAGTCAGGCGCAGACTTTCTCTGTCTTTCAAGCTATCAGCTTGCGGGAGTGATCTCTTTCTACGCACCGGAACTGGAACCCGTGATGTGGCTCCCTTATCTCGGGCGCTATCGGTTTCCCTGGATCAATGATCAGGGATGGGCTGGAAAAACAGGCCTGACCGCCGAGTGGCCTCACAGTGGACCCGATTACAGCGTCCTCTTTCGCGAATACTCCCAACAGAGCCTGCTGGATCTGCCAGGCATCAATCGTCCGGTAGTTCTTCATATCGGAAAGAACTACATGCCCGAACGGGTGAATTATCGCCCCGGACATTGACGACGATGACGCGCAAGGAAAGATCAACGGTATTATCGGTGGAACTCCCGCGAATCTATCCGACTGCCCACTGTGAGCTGAAGTTCGCAAACCCTCTCGAACTTCTGGTCGCCACCATACTCTCAGCCCAGTGCACGGATGTCCGCGTCAACATGGTCACTCCGGTTCTCTTTGCCCGCTGCCGTGATTCAGCAGACTATGCATCCATCCCTCAGGCCGAACTCGAATCGATCATCCATTCCACCGGATTTTATCGTAACAAAGCCAGATCAATCCGGGCGATGGGAGCAGCTCTGATCGAAAAGCACGCAGGCGAGGTTCCTCAAAGCATGTCGGAACTTTCAGCCTTACCCGGAGTCGGGCGCAAGACTGCCAATGTTGTTCTGGGGAATGCCTTTCATCTCAATGAAGGAATCGTCGTCGATACACATGTGAGCCGAGTCTCTCGACGCTTCGGCCTCACCACCAATACCGATCCGGTGAAAATCGAAAAGGACCTAATCCGCCTCTTCCCCCGTAATCAGTGGTGTGATTTAAGCCACTGGATCATCTGGCACGGACGTCGTCGCTGTAACTCCCGCAATCCTGACTGTACGGGGTGTGAACTTCGAATGCTTTGCCCGAGTGCTGACAGACCAGACCGATTCCTCGGAAGCTAACGACGAAAAAGGCCGGGCTTTAAAAATTAGCTTCTGTAAAAATCATCCAAGGCGATCCGGATTTTTATCGCTAATTCGTAAACAGTCGGAGCTCTCAGGAGATTGCCATAATGCCGGTGAACCAGGGTGTTTACTCCTCACCTTTTGAGAGCTTTGTCAGGACGCTCAGATCCTCCAGCGTAGAGGTGTCTCCCGTCAGGGAATGTCCACCGGCGACCTGCTTGAGAAGACGGCGCATGATCTTGCCACTGCGGGTTTTGGGAAGCATTTCTGTGAATCGGATCTCGTCGGGTTTGGCAATGGGGCCGATCAATTCTCCCACATGTTTGCGGAGTTTTTCCTTGAGGTCACCACCGGGTGCATGACCTGCACGCAATGTCACAAAAGCCACGATACCCTGCCCCTTGATCTCATCAGGGCGACCGACAATGGCCGCTTCGGCAACAGCCGGATGACTGACCAAGGCGCTTTCCAATTCGGCTGTGCCAAGGCGATGTCCGGCCACATTGAGGACATCGTCGATACGGCCGACTATCCAGAAGTTACCCTGCTTGTCCCGCCGGGCTCCATCTCCTGTGAAATACACCCCCTTGATTTCGCCCCAGTATTGTTTCTTATAGCGGGTCTTGTCCCCGTAAATACCACGCAGCATGGAAGGCCATGGCTTGCGGATGACGAGTTTGCCTCCTTCTCCATGTGGAACTTCATTTCCATGATCATCAACGATGGCGGCATCGATCCCGAAGAATGGCAGCGTCGCTGTTCCGGGCTTGCAGGGCGTGGCTCCGGGAAGAGGGGTGATCATGTGCGCCCCTGTTTCAGTCTGCCACCATGTGTCCACAATGGGGCAGCGACCATGTCCTATATGATTGTAGAACCACATCCATGCCTCAGGATTGATAGGCTCACCGACTGTGCCCAGAAGACGGAGTGACGATAGATCATGCGCGTCAGGATATTCATCCCCCCATTTCATGAAGGCCCGGATGGCCGTGGGCGCGGTGTAAAAGATGGTGACGCCGTATTCAGCGATCAATTTCCAAAAGCGATCGGGTTCGGGCCAATTGGGGGCCCCTTCGTACATCAGGCAGGTTGCTCCATTCGACAAGGGGCCATAAACAAGATAGCTATGGCCGGTGATCCATCCGACATCCGCCGTGCACCAATAGACATCATCCTCACGAAGATCGAAGACATATTTGGTCGTTGTGTAGGTACCGACAAGATATCCTCCCGTGGTATGCAGAATCCCCTTTGGCTTACCCGTTGATCCGCTGGTGTAGAGGATGAAGAGTGGATGCTCGCTATCGAGAGGCTCGGGCGGGCAATCGGCGGTGACATACTCCATCTCACGGTGCCACCAGACATCCCGCCCTTCCTCAATATGAATGTCACTATGGGCACGGCGAAACACAATCACCCGTCGCACGGCATCGCTGTCCTTGAGCGCATGATCGACATTTTGCTTGAGCGTGACGAACTGACCGCGACGGTATCCTCCGTCCGCTGTCACCACCACCTTGGCCCCGCAATCAGCCAGTCGATCCTTGATACTCTCCGCGCTAAAACCACCAAAGACGACGGAATGAACCGCCCCAATGCGGGCGCAGGCGAGCATCGCTATCGATGCCTCAGGTATCAACGGCATGTAGATCAGGACACGATCACCCTTCTTCACATCATTTCGTTTGAGAACATTGGCAAATTTACAAACCTCACGATGAAGCTGATGATAGGTAAGAACCCGCTTTTCTCCGGGTTCGCCCTCCCAGATAATCGCAGCCTTATTGGCTCGAGGAGTCGCAAGGTGACGATCCAGGCAGTTCTCAGACGCATTGATCTTCCCTCCGACAAACCACTTGGCATAGGGCAGCTTCCAGTCCAGAACCTTACTCCATTTTTTCTGCCATTGAAGCTCACCTCCCTCACGGGCCCAGAATTTGTCGGGCTTCGAGATTGATTCGGCGTGAAGCTTCCTGTACTCGGCCATGCTTCCTATGCGGGCTTTTTTGGAAAAAATCGCCGCGGGCTTGAATACCCGGTTTTCAACGAGGTGGGATTCGATGTTTGTTTCGGTATTGTTTTGTGACATGGCAAGTTTGGAGGTCTGCTGATTGAACAGAAAACAGCGAAAAGTGGAAGCGTCTTTCTTGCGCTGATATGATTTTTCCTTTGAGCCTTAAGGCTTATTCAGCATAAGGCTGGAGATGATTTCTGATATCCCATGATGAAGCCCTTTTTCTCACTCATTCACGCAATCCTCTTACTCTCTCTTGGCACCTGTGTTGAGCTAAGGGCAGAACCCTCTCCTGTTTCGGCGCTTCCTCTTAAAACATTATCCGGGAAAAGGAAACTCGTCGTGGGGGTCTACATTAATCAACCGTTCGCCTATCAAAACAAGGAAGGGTATCAAGGGTTCTGCATCGATCTCTGGAAGGAGATCGCAGCCAATCTGAATCTCCAGTTTGAGTTCGTCCCCTATGCCACGGTTTCAGAGGTTCTGAATGCAGCCGGGCAAAACAAAGTTGATGTGGCGCTTGGCAACATCTCGATCACCAGCGACCGCTTGAAGATCGCTGACTTCTCACAACCTTATCTTCAGGGCGGTCTTCAGATCATGGTGGATGAAAAGCGGGCTGCCTCCTGGCAGAGACTTTGGAACGGATTGCGCGACAGCGGGCACCTCAAAATATTTGGAATCGGTATCGCCGTGATTCTGATAGGAACCCTGCTTCTGACCTTCGGTGAACGGCGCTGGAACAAGGAGTTTCACCCTGACTGGCCGAACGGAATGGCCGAGTCATTCTACCATGTGATGTCGATCGCCATGACCGGAAAGAGCACACACAAAGGATTGCCCGGTCCCTTTGGAAAAATATTGGCGGGAATCTGGCTCGCCTTTGGTGTCGGCGTGGTTGCCTATATCACCTCATCGTTCACGAGCGTGATGACGGTCAACCGGTTGCACGGAATCATTGATGGCCCTAAGGATCTGCCGGGCCATCATGTCGGGGCGATCGGAGGTACTCTCTCCCAGAAATACTGCGAAGATCAGAACTTGAACACAACTGTCTACTCGAATCTTCCCGAGGCAGTGAAAGCGCTGACCCGCCATGAAATCGACGCCATCGTCTTTGATGCCATGACACTTCAATGGTATGACAATGCACACCCAGAACTACCACTTACGGAGGTGGGTCCGACCTTTTTGAAAAAGGGATATGGCTTTGCTGTTCCCATCAAAAGCCCGCTCCGCCACGACATCAACCAGTCTCTTCTCAAGCAGCAGGAATCAGGTTTCACTGAAACTCTGCGCAAGCAGTACTTTGGTGAAATCGAATAGGGCACTTTCATCACCGTACAGCCGATTCCACAAAGTGATTTCTCCGCAGTCACGGATGCGAAGCCGCCGCCGGGACAGCAATCAGATCAGAGGAGATTTAATATGGAACTCAAGGGAGACCCTCTTTGATGACCTACTCTCTGCGATCTCAGCACTCCTGTGAGAATACCTCTCCTTGTTTGCCTTAGGTTCAAGGTTGTATCGAGCCGAATCAAAAAATGCTCTGGAACCGTTATCCGGCCTCAATTTTGAAAATCTCCAGCCGAAATCGCTCATGGTAACGGCCTCCATGATGGAGTTGGCAGCAGGCGAGACAGGCAACACGGCGTCTTGGCGCTCTCACCCGTTCATGACTTTCCCCGCAAACCGGGCATCGTAGGCGGTAACGGCGTTTCATGGTGCGACGCTGAAATGGCAGCTGGTGGGTGCGTGCTTCTCCTTCTAAACCAAGATCCCTACAAGCCTGTTTCCATTCGCTTCCATGGGGCTGTGGACGGGGTGAACGGCGTCGATCATGACGGTGCATGGCCAGCAGGTGCGCCAGTTCATGTAATAGGGTTCTTTCGACCTCCTCATCAGAAATTCCGCTCAAAGCGGGATTAAGCCAGATCTCATATCGTGAATGGATTGCTACTCCCGCGGTTGTTCTCATACGGGGGTTCCATCCCACGATAAGTCTCGGCACAAGTTCGGGCGCCAGAGTGGAAATCATCGACCTGGCCCTCTTCTCCAATCCGGAATCACGGTGCTTGGAGTGATGAGATCGAGCAGGTTGAGCGGTTCCTTGGGGCTTTACTCCTCCAAAAAGGAACCGCAGCTGCTTAAAATTCATACACGCACCTGACGGTTTAATACCCGACCCAACGCAGCCAGCGTCGCATCGACATCTCCCTCTGTCGTGTGGCGACCAAGAGAGAAGCGGACGGTGGCCCGTGCCGTTTCCTCCGTCAAACCCATCGCCACTAGCACATGGGAAGCCTGAATGGAACCCACCATGCATGCTGATCCACTCGAAGCGCCGACTCCTTCGAGATCGAGTGCCATAAGCAGCGTTTCGCCATCACATTTTGGGAAACTGACATTGAGCGTGTTGGCGACCAGCATACCACCTTTGCCGTTCCATAAAGCGGTGGAATCAATCGTTGAGATCCCCTGCCAGAGACGATCTCTTAATGAAACCTGACGCATCGATTCGCTCCCTTCTTTCACCTCTCTCCCGGCGCGTTCTGCGGCTGCAGCCATCCCTGCGATCGCCGCCACGTTCTCGGTACCGGGACGGCGTTCATTCTCGTGATATCCCCCATGCTGAATCGCCTCGATGGAGACCCCCGAGCGAAGCCAGAGCAAACCGGCTCCCAATGGGCCGTAAAATTTATGGGCTGTAAGAGAGAGAGCATCGACACCAAGCTCATTGGGAAAGCAAGGAAGTTTGCCATACGCTTGAACCGCATCAGTGTGAAACAAAATCCCGCGCTCCCGGCAGAGTGAGGCGAGTTGTCGGATTGGCTGGATGACTCCGGTCTCATTATTGGCGACCATCACGGAAACGAGCAGCGTCTCCGGCCGTAGTGATTTTTCAAATGCAGGAAGATCAATCAAACCGTCGCTGCCAACCGGAATCTCGGTCAACTCGTACCTATCCTTTTTCGCAAGCGACCGCATGGTGTGAAGCACCGCATGATGCTCGGTCACGACCGTCAGCAGATGATTCTTCGTTGCCGAACGATGCCTGTGGGCCAAACCCGCAAGCGCCAGATTACAGCTCTCCGTTCCACCCGATGTGAAGATAATTTCGTGTGGTTTGGCACCTAAGAGCGAGGCTATCCGGTCACGTGCGTGATCAATGGCCGCACGGGCTTGGCGACCGGCAGCGTGGATGCTCGAGGGATTTCCAAAAAGTTGTCCAATCCAGGGCAACATGGCCTCACGGGCCTCGTCGCAAAGCGGAGTCGTGGCGTTGTGGTCAAAATAGAGCATCTCCGGGATGTTTCCTACGGACGGTGTTACCTATGAGACATAGCCGTTGATCGTCAGCGCACCGTCAGCAAGATCACAGTTGAGCACCCTGGCATGATTCCCGCTACGCTGCTCATACTCCCTGGAAATATCTTCTCCGGCTGCGCTAGCTGTATCACGCCGTACGAGGACAACAATGGCCCCTCCAAATCCCCCACCCGTCATACGGGCCCCAAAAACACCCGGAGTGGAAATGGCGATCTCGACGAGCAGATCAAGCGCGGGGGTGCTATTCTCAAAATTGAACCGCGAACTTTGGTGCGATTCGTTCATAAGTTTCCCCACCGCGGAAACATCACCACGGGCGATCAACTCGATCGTCTGCAGGACGCGTTCATTTTCACCGATGACATGGGCGGCGCGGCGATACTCAAGATCGGACAGGGAACTTGCGGCAAGCATGGCAGAGGTGGCGTCCCGCAGGAAAGAAACTCCAAGTGATTTGGCAGCTGCAAAGCAATGCAGGCGACGTTCATTGTACTCTCCACCAACCAAGGCATGAGGAACACCAGTCTGGATCAGAAGCAGGCAGACATCATGAGGAAAGGAGACCGTCTGAACCTTGTTATCCCTGCAATCGAGAAAAATCGCGTGATCCTGTTTTCCAAAGAGACTGGAAACCTGATCTAGAATGCCGCATTGCATGCCGACAAACTCATTTTCCGCACGGCGGCAAAGCTTTGCCAACTCGATGCCAGGCAGAGCAATATGATGCAACTTCTCCAATAGCATGATCGTGGAGACTTCCATCGCAGCCGAACTGGAGAGGCCGGCTCCGGAAGGAAGGTCTGCCACAAACTCAGCATGAAACCCGCCGACATTGATACCGGCCTCACGCAATGCCGCCACCACCCCCAAGGGATAATCATACCACTCACCACTCCGCACAAATGGTGCGGCGACGGAAACTTCGTGTTGGAGCAATTCACTCCCCATGTGGGTGGAGAGACGAATCGTCCCATCATCCCTCTTCGAACCAGTGACCCGGATACCGTAGGGAAGAGAGGCGGAGAGTACAAATCCCTCATTATAATCGGTATGATTGCCAAGGATTTCTACACGACCGGGAGCAAAGCAGGTGATGGAGGACATTTTCCAAGCCTATAACATACCGAAACAAGTCTGCTAGCAGTTATACCAACGACAACAAGAAGTCCGAAGCCGAAAGCGCTGTAACCTTAAAAAATTGAAATCGGACAGCATCTATCCAGATCGTCATGGGTATCCCCATCGGATCTTTTTCACGCTTCCCTTGCGTTCAGGGAAAAGCTGCGACACGATCATTCACATTTCATGAGTGAAAACATTATTCTTCCAGACCTGCAATCCGCCATCCTCTGTGAGGATGTGAGAGCTGAAATCAGCGGCCAGCAGACACTTGTAGGAGTACTCGGCGCGATACCAACCCCATCCCTGCCGATTGGTTTTTTCAAACTCTGCCTCTGGACCCGCTGGTGCGGGGGAAGCGGCGACTTCGTCCAGAAATGTCTCATCTATGATCCCGAGGAAGACCAGGCCATTGCTCAGGCCGAGATACCCTTCACTCTTGCCGATCTCAATGCCCATGCCACCAATGTCCATTTCTTTGGGGGGGTGCAGTTCCAGAAATATGGCACCTACCATGTTGAAATTCAGCTCGATGACGAAATCCGCCTGCGAATTCCGCTTCCTGTCATTCAAGTGACCCATCCGGGAAACCACCCCCAGTCGGATCGCGGGTTCTAAAAATCAAGGGTCTCTCCATCCTCTGGAATAAGGACATCCTGGATGCTAGGCAGAAGTTCTTCCATCTGGAGTCGGAGAGTGGAACGATTCTCTGCGTAATCTTCGGAGAGATGGACAAGACAGAGTGTCTCGATGGACGCTTCCTGGAGCACTTCGGCCAATTCCTCGGCACGGAAATGAGAGAGTTCGCAGATCAGAACTGAAACCAACCTAACCCCCTTCCCAGAGGATTTGGGAAGCACCGGAACAAGATCCCGTGCCGATGCGAGATCACCGCTGAAGAACGCACAAAAATCCCCGACCACAATCTCCAGCGAATAGGAATCACAAGGACGATCCCTATCAGCTCGAGGCAGTGTACGGTAACATTGCTCGAGATGGAGGTTTCTCTTGGGTGTGAAAGACAATGTCTCTTGGATTTCCACCCTCTCACCGTTTACCCATGGGTACCAGAACAGGGTGAAACCGAGCCCCTCCTCCGTAAGGTAGAGAGCCTCGATCCATGCACGCACGGGAGCTATCATTTCTCCGGGAAGATAGATAGGAAGCGGTTTGGTGCGCTCCCTCAGCATGCACCCCTGAAGAAATGCTGGCAATCCGCCGATATGATCGACATGACCATGGGTGATAAGCACGGCATCAATATCACGCAGCAGGGAACCTCGGTTCTCCAGGAGATGAACACACGGCTCCCCTGTATCAATGAGAAGGTGAAATCCTCCGGCACGAAGGAGAGAACTCGAAAAATAGCGGTCTCCAGATGGGTAGCCTGAGCCTGTCCCCAAAAAACTGATCGTTGCAGTCGTCGTCATCCCTGCAAAATAGGGTTACTCCCTATGGTGGCGAGTGAAAATCAGTTTTGAAGAATTCGCAAAAAACCCGTTCAGTAAAAAATCGCTTTTCTTCTTTGACAGGAGCCGGATGATCTCCTAATCTCTCCAACCTTTCCCTAATTCCGAATGAGTACTTTTTCCGCAAAAGCCGCCGAGGTAAAACGCCAATGGTGGGTAATCGACGCCAAGAACCAGCACCTTGGCCATGTTGCCGTGAAGGCTGCAAACCTGCTCCGCGGCAAGCATAAGGCCATTTTCACACCCCATGTTGACACAGGTGACTTCGTCGTTGTCATCAATGCCTCCGACATCCAGATCGGCGGTAAAAAGGAGACTCAGAAGACCTATATGAGTTTCTCTGGCTTTGTCGGGGGACACAAATCCGAAACCTTCCGTCAGCGCCGTCAACGCCGCCCCGAACTTCTTATTGAACGCGCCGTCAAGGGAATGATCCCTCACAATCGTCTTGGCAGTACGATTTACGGCAAACTCAAGGTCTACAGTGGTTCCGAACATCCTCACGCTGCCCAGAATCCGCAGCCGGTGAAGCCTCTCTGAAACTGATTTCCCCATAACACAAAGATTTTCCAACATGGCCACCGCAACAAAAGCTTCAGAATCAACAGCAACAACGGGTCGCCGCAAAACGGCTGTCGCCCGTATTCAGATCGTTTCCGGAACAGGCAAGATCCGGGTTAACGGACGCAGCTTCGACGAATATTTCCCGACTGTCTCTCAGCAGAACACCGTTCTTAAACCTTTTGAGGCGGTCAACGCCATGAAGAGCTATGACATTGAGGCTAAAACCACCGGTGGCGGACTTCAGGGGCAGGCAGGGGCACTTAGCCTTGCCATTGCACGCGCACTCAATGAATTTAATCCCGAGCATCGTGCAGCCCTCAAGGTTGACGGGCTTTTGACCAGGGATCCTCGTATGCGTGAGCGCAAAAAACCAGGACGCCCCGGCGCCCGGAAGCGCTTCCAATTCTCCAAGCGTTAAAAGCTTGTTGTTACCCTTTCTGCAAAGAGCCTCCCAATTCGGGAGGCTCTTTTGCTTTTTAGGGAGACGCTGAATAAATCCCATGATGGCCGCTGTAGAGCATTTGGGTGTTTTCCTAGGAGTGAAGCGCAGAGGCAATACCCGTGCGGTCTTGCCCCAGCGAGCAACATCGGAAAACGGACAAATACTCACAGCCCCAAGGGGTTGTAGGGATAACAGGCCGGAGGCCATGTTGGCTTCGCGCTTACAGCCCGCATGGGGATGCGCGCGCGAAGCCGTCTTGCCTTGCGGCCCATGGCTTGCCCGGCCGTTGCTTCGCATCCGTTACGGCTTCCCGCAACGGCCTCAATGCGATTTATTCAGTGCTTCCTTAGAGAGTTTCACGCATCATCCCAAGCCCATCTCAGATCCCCATCGAATCCGGACAACCAGATGATATCCCCCTCACCACCCCTGGTTCAAAGATCATGGCTTGAGGCCCTGAAAGCACTCCGGGCCAACCTGCTGCCGGGCATTCTACTCCAACTCCTCATGGCCTCGATGGGTGCCGCCTATCTCTGGAATCCCGCGGCAAGGCATTTCTTTGAAGAGTTGGCCTGCCTGCGTTCTAACTGGGGACTACTATTTTCGTTTTTGGGTACTTCGTTTGCCTCTGCGATCATGCCCGAAGCATTAAGCTTTCTACTTCTGCGGAGGAAGCAAACAGGCACCTCGGGCATGGGTCTGGGAACTCGGCTGCTCTTCGGCATTCCCTTTTGGGGAGCGATCGGCATGCAAGTGGACCTTTTTTACCGTTTGCAGTATCTGATTTTTGGCCCTTCGGATTCCATTTTCATCATCATGAAAAAAGTGCTGGTGGATGCCTTCATCTATTGTCCCGTTCTGGCGGTGCCACAAGCGGTATGCATTCTCCTCTGGAAGGATCACGGCTTCACTCTTCATGGCTTTGCAAACCATACTCCGGCACGATTTTATGCATTAAAGATTTTCCCGGTTCTTATGGCAAACTGGATGGTCTGGATACCGCTGATCTGCATCATCTATGCACTCCCCTCTGCGCTTGGTGTCCCATTTTTTATCGTCGCCCAATCCTTCTGGGTTCTGGTCCTGACGACTCTCTCCAGCCCTTCACCCCAAAATTCCTGAGAACATACCTATAAAATCCCTCGAAGCACATTTAGCATGCGCTTCTGCTTACGGGAGATTGCCAAATCCCTCGGAAGCAACTTAACTCCCCCCAACACGATTCTATGGAACCCACACTTCTTCAAATCCTCCTTCTCGGTCTGGTCCAGGGTGCGGCGGAACTCCTCCCCGTCTCCAGCTCGGCTCATGTAATTGTCGCGGAAAAACTGATCGGTCTCGATCCCGCCAGTCCGGCCATGACCTTCCTGCTGGTCATGCTGCATACCGGAACGATGATTGCGGTCATTGCTTACTTCTGGAAGGCATGGTGTAAAACCTTCTTCGTGAATGCAGCCAGCTTCAAGACAACCGTGTGGCATGTCGGCGTTGCAACCATCGCAACGCTGGTTGTTTTTGGCATCCTGAAGGTGCTCATCGAAAAGGTTCTCATGCATGGCACTTCGCACGATGAAATTGAGGATCTCTTTGGCCATCTACCCCTTATCGGAACGGCCCTGCTCGTTGTCGGACTGTTGATCCTGATCACCGGCCTGATCCGCAAGAACGACGGGACACGCCCGCTTGATCTGACCTCTTCGTTCTGGATCGGCGTGTCTCAGGGTATCTGCCTTCCATTCCGTGGTCTCTCACGCTCGGGTACAACGATCTCAACCGGCGTGCTTCTCGGTATCACCCGTCAGAGGGTTGAGGAGTTTAGTTTTGCCCTTGCCGTCGTCATCACTCCACCAGCGATCGCCAAGGAACTGATGCGGGTATTGAAACATGCGGATTCTGTTTCTTCCACTCCGATCACCCATGTTCAACTGCTGCATCTTCTCGGTCCTGGTCTCTTTGGCATGGTCGGCTCTTTCATCGCCGGAATTCTGGCCCTGAAGCTTCTCTCAAATTGGCTTGAAAAGGGTCACTGGGCATGGTTTGGCTACTATTGCATCGCCTTCTCAGGATTTGTTTTCTTTCTTGCTTCGAGGGGATACTAGAAATTGAATCAACCTCTATGAAGAAGCTCTCCTCCCTACTTCTACTCGTACTTGCCATTTCAGGGTGCAATTCCCTTCAGAAAAAGGAACAACTGCTCAGCGTGGCAGGATTCCGATCAGTGACTCCCTCCACCCCGGCACAGACTGCCCGATTGAAGTCACTCCCCCAAGGGCACCTCACGCCTGTCTCTAAAAATGGAAAAACGCTTTTCGTGCTGGCCGATGCAAAACAGAACCGGTTGTTTGTGGGAAATCAGGCTCAGTATCAGGCCTACAAGCAGCTACGACTCAGCAATCAACTCTCCAGAGATCAACGCGCCACTGCGGATCTCAATGCGGATGCCACTGCGGAATGGGAAGCATGGGGTGGTCTGGACACCCCCTTCCCCTCACCCGATCCCAACTATTAATTACCCCTCCAATGCCATGAAATTAAACCAACTGCACAAACTCGTTATTTGCTCCTCTCTCCTTGTCCTTACCGCCTGTTCCAATGTCGGGGAAAAACGAACCCTTCTGGCCGCAGCGGGATTCCAGACCGTTCCAGCCACCACTCCGGCCCAGGTAGCCCGGCTTCAATCAATCAAATCATCCAAAGTTGTGCCCATGACGGGCAAGAAAGGGACTGTGTATGTCTTCGCTGACAAGGCCAAGAATACACTGATTGTCGGTAGTCCCGCCCAGTATCAGCAATATCGCTCCCTCAAACTCAAACATCAACAGGTGGAGGAGAAACTACTCGACGCACAGGTGAACATGGATAACGCAGACTATAATGCCTGGGGTGACGGTGCCAACTGGGGATGGGGCGTCGCCTCCGATCCCCTCTAATAAAGGCTAAGCCCCTAACGCCTGATCAGGCTCTGCGTTCCTGCGTTATTGATCACAAGATCCAGGATCCGATAACCCGGAAGGGGTTTGGTGCTAAGGCAGTCGAGATTCCCATCCCTGCCAATCACAGCAATCGCGAATCCCTTTTGAACATCGTATGCGGCGGCGGTTGATGAAGGATCGTTTACGAGAGTGAACGGGATGTTGGAAGGGATTCTTCCCCCTTCCTCAGTAAAGGCGGCAAACGCGATGAGTCCCTGGGATGCAAGTCGCTCGTAGCGGCCTTTCAGCTCTTTCATCTGTTTGCGGAAAGCCCCGTCTTTGGGCGATGGAGCTATCACCAAAATCACAGGCTTGCCACGATAGGATTCAAGAGTGAGCTTTTTACCGGCATCGGCACCTCCGGTGAAACCGGGTGCCTTGTTGGCCAGTATTGAAGCCGTTTCTGATGCCGTGGCGGCGATCAAGGGAATGCCTCCGACCATGAATAAGGAGAAGATTCCAAGACAAAGTAGGCGATGGTGTATCATGATGAAATTCACAGCTGGAACCGGCCCCCCTAGACCTTCATGAGTTCCGCATCCTTATGGGCGACATGCTTGTCGATGTCAGCCACATTTTTATCGGTGAGCTTCTGAATCTCCTTCTCGGTACGATCCAGGTCATCCTCTGTGATTTTTCCTTCTTTCTGGAGCTTCTTACTCCCATCCATCGCCTCACGACGGCAGGCACGAATGCGGACTCGTGCTTCTTCGGCCAGTTTGTTGACCGTGCGCACCAGATCCTTGCGTCGTTCCTCAGAGAGTTCGGGGATGCGAAGTCTGATCAACTTACCATCGACGGCGGGAGTAATACCCACATTGCTCTCCAGAATGGCCTTCTGTATGTCCTGAACGGTTCCGGCATCAAAAGGCTGGATCACCAGCAAACGGGGCTCGGGAGATGTGATGAGCGCGAGTTGCTTGAGCTTCATACTACTTCCATAGGTGGTGACATCCATGTTCTCAACAAGGGCGGGCGATGCCTTGCCGGTGCGGATAGCTGCAAATTCATGCATCATGAATTCCACGGCTTTCTCCATGTCGGCTTCTGCTTCAAATAGGATTTCTTCGGCGCTCATAGGTATTTTATTATTTGGCGGGGGTATCATCGGTAACAAGAGTACCGACTTTTTCTCCACGCACTGCACGGAGGATATTCTCAGGATTGGACATGTCAAAAACGATGATCGGCATTGCATTGTCCATGCAGAGGGAGAAAGCGGTGGAATCCATCACATTGAGACGCTTGGTGAGAGCCTCGGTATAGGTGATGGACTCATAGCGCACAGCATCGGGATTACTCTTGGGATCACTATCGTAAATTCCATCGACCTTGGTTGCCTTGAGGATGATCTGGGCTCCTATTTCATTAGCCCGCAGGGCGGCGGTAGTGTCGGTGGAAAAGAATGGATTGCCGGTACCCGCGACGAAAATGACGATGTGTCCATGTTCCAGATGGCTAATTGCTTTGCGCACAATGAACGGTTCGGCGACATTGTTCATCTGGATCGCCGTTTGAACCCGCGTGGTATGTCCGAGGTTTTCCAAGGCGCTCATGAGTGCCATGCCATTGATCACCGTGGCAAGCATTCCCATGTAGTCAGCCGTGGCCCTGTTCATGCCACGATGGCTGGCAGCTAGACCTCTCCAGATATTGCCACCACCCACCACCACGGCCACCTGAACTCCCATTTTTTGGACTTCAGCAATCGCCGCGGCCATACGCTGTACGATCTGAGGGGAGACACTGTCCGTACTGCCGGCCTCCTTGAGGGCTTCCCCACTGATTTTGAGAACAATGCGGCGGTATTTGGGCGGGGATATTGTATCGACCATAGATGATGATGAAACCGCAGGAATGCTTTCGCGCAAAGGCAAATTACACGAAACCCAAGGTTAACGGATTTTTTCTTATCCGGCGATGCTCAATGCAGCACCTCTGGCATAGGCGCTGGAATGCATTCGTCCCCTCCCTTCGGGCTGAATTTCGCCGAGCAGCATCCCCTCTTCTCCGCAGGCAACTAGGATGCCCCGCGAATCCGAGCGGAGAATCGTTCCCGGCTTTCCACTGGCTTGGCGGGCTACAATGGACGAATGAATCTTGATCGTGATCGTACCTCCCATTGCCAGAGGAAGCATTGCCACTGCTGCCGGCCGCGGTTGAAGCGAGCGGATCTTGCATTCCAGCTCGCGGGCCGATCGATTCCAGTCAAGCAGGCAATCCTCTCTGGTAATTTTTCCAGTTACGGTTGCAAGCCGATCATCCTGCGGTATGCGCGGTGCCTTACCCTGTGAGAGCAGAACAAGCGATTCGTCCAATGCAAGCGGAGCCAACTTGGCAAGCTTTTCAGAGAGGGAGCCAGCCGTTTCTCTCCGGCGCAGTGAACATCTCTTCTCCAAGAGGACATCCCCGGTATCTAACCCTTCGGCCATATACATGATGGTGATGCCACTCACCTTGTCCCCGGAAGCAATGGTGGCCTGGATCGGTGCCGCACCACGATGTCTGGGTAGAAGCGACGCATGAATATTCAGGCAAGCCAGCGAGGGTGACTCCAAGAGTTCGCGGGGCAGGATGCGTCCATAAGCCATTGTAACCATCACTTCGGGACGAAGTTTCCCGATCCATTCAGCAACCCCGGGAAGTCGCGGGGATTCGGGCTGAAGCAGCGGAACATCAGGATCCAGATGGAGGAGAGCCTCCTTGATGGCGGGAGATTTTAGCTCCCGATGTCGTCCGGCGGGACGATCCGGTTGGGTCAAAACCCCGATCAGAGTGTGATTTTCCGCAAGAAATCGAAGCGAGGGAACGCCGATATCCCCTGTGCCAACAAAGAGGATACGCATTGGTCAGATCCCCAGACGGGAGCGCCGCATACCACCCCTGCGCTGCTCTACGGCAGCGCGGGACATCATCAACTCTCCGACACTCACTTCCCGCTGACCCACCGAGGAAGAACATCCTGTGCAGAGATAATCATAGATTTCCTTGTCCGGCAGAACCAGGAGCAACGATTCGCGCACCGGCATCGCTTTGGCACACTTCTGACAATAGAGCGATGAGGCGCGGAAACTCTCAAACTGGCTCATGGAAACTATTAGGAGTGCACAGGGGCGCCACTCTCTTCCAAAAGGCCCTTGATGATTTCATGAATGACTTCCAAGGGAGTCATGGATGCATCAATATCGTGCCTCCTCACCCCCGAGTAATGCAGGAGCATTGGTTTGGACTCCGCATCATAGGTTGCCAATCTACTGCGGATAACCTCTTCATTGGCATCGTCAAGGCGGTTGTCGCGAAGGGCGCGTTTTTTTAGGCGGGCCACAAGCTTGTCGCGGTCGGGGCATGAGAGATGAAAAATCCGTTTTACTTCAATCAGCTCCTCCATCAGGACAGCTTGGGCAACATTGCGGGGAATGCCATCCAGAATCAGATAATCACGCTCGGGCTTGAATTTTCCCGATTCAACCGTCTTACGGATCGATTCATGCCAGAGCCTCACCGTCATTTCATCGGGAACGAGAAGCCCTTTGCTGGAATATTCCAAAAAAGCTGATCCCAATTCAGTGGCTGTGTCCAAGGAACGAAAAACATCGCCGCAAGCGCAGTGATAAAATCCCGGCAGCTTACCGAGCGTTTTGCCCTGTGTTCCCTTGCCGCTTCCGGGTGCTCCAAAAATCAAGATAGTGCGATAGCGTGACATTGCGAAAAACCCTGATATTACTGCCATTTGAATGAAATTGGAAAGCTCCGAATAAATCACTTCCTTTCATCAGCACTCAGTTGACATTCTCAACAAGGATAAGGAACTATCACCTCCTTCCCAACTTACCCTCCTCCACCGGACAATGCCAGCCAACGACGACTATGTGATCGAGATCCTCAAGGATGTCGGTCTCCTGACCCAGACACAGGTTGAGGATGTGATGACAAGGACCGGCGGGGTCAACATGGTCGACACCCTTATCCGTGAAGGGATCGTCAGCAGTGAAAACATATCGCGCACCCTTGCCTCACAGAACGGGATGGATTTTGTGGATCTCTCGAAGATCACCCCGAATCCCGATCTCATCCGGATGATTTCCACCGAGACGGCAAGGCGATACAAGACCGTTCCCGTTCATGAAGCGGACGGATCGCTGGTGCTGGCCATCGCTGACCCCATGGATTTCGAGGCATTCGACAGCCTTGGGTTCCTCCTTAAGCGTCCCGTGGAGTTTGTCTGCGCGACTCCAGCCCAGATTGCCGAGAAAATCGACCGCCTCTACCCCGCGGAGCTGGAAGGCATCGTTGGCATCACGGCTGAAGCGGAGGAAGAGGAAAGTGATGATGGGGATACGGCTCCCATCATTCGACTGGTCTCCAGCCTCCTTATCGAGGCACAGAACAACCGGGCGAGTGATATTCATATCGAGCCCCTTGAAAAGAGTCTCCGTGTCCGACTTCGGATTGACGGAAGTCTTCAGGAAATCAAAAGTCCGCCCAAGAAGCTCCAGGGAGCCATCATCAGCCGCCTCAAGATCATGACTGGCTCGATGAGCATCGCCGAAAAGCGGATTCCCCAGGACGGGCGCATTCAGATGAAGGTCGGGGACAAGGTCGTCGATCTTCGTGTTTCTACGGTCCCAACCGTTCATGGTGAAAGCATCGTCATGCGTATCCTGGACAAATCCTCGCTGATGCTGGGACTTCCTGAACTCGGCTTCCTGAGTGACGATCAGGCAGCCTTTGAAAGACTTGTTGCCCTCCCGGATGGCATCATTCTTGTTACCGGCCCGACGGGTTCCGGAAAAACCACGACACTTTACGCCTGCCTTAACTACATGAATAGGCCGGATCGGAAAATCATCACCGTGGAAGAGCCGGTCGAATACCAGATGAACGGCATCAATCAGGTGCAGGTTAACAATGAAACAGGCATGACCTTTCCGGCAGCCCTGCGAGCCATGTTGAGACAGGCGCCCAACATCATCATGTTGGGCGAAATTCGAGACAAGGAAACCGCGAGTATCGCCATCAATGCCTCGCTTACCGGACATCTGGTTCTCTCCACACTTCACACCAATGATGCTCCCGGCGCAGTCGCCCGTCTTGTCGATATCGGGGTTCCTCCTTTCCTGGTTTCCAGCGCAGTTCGAGCCGTCATGGCGCAGAGGCTTGTCCGCAGGCTCTGCTCTAACTGTAAGGAGCCAACGGAACTTTCGGAATATGAGGCCCGCTCGCTTAATCTGGATCCTTCGCAGATAGCCAAGGCGACCCCGATGCGTCCGGTGGGATGTGAAAAGTGCAGGGGAAAAGGCTTTCGCGGACGATTGGGAATATTCGAAATCATGGTGGCCGATGATGAAATCCGCCAAATGATCAACCATAACGCCACCACGCTTCAGCTACGCCACCGAACCCGTGAACTTGGAATGCGTACCCTGCGCGAGGATGGCATCCGCAAGGTGCTTGCCGGTATGACCACCGCAGAGGAAGTCATCTCCAGCACCATGGGGGACGACCATTAACCGCCCCTTCCTATAATGAATCCCCATCAGGTCATCGATATTTTCAAACGCTCGGGACTTCTTGACGAAGCCACTGCCGATGAACTCCTCAACGAGGCCATCAACAGTGGTCATTCCATTGATGACATCATGGCGGATCAGGGGATCATCTCTCCAGAGACATTTGCCCAGGCGTTGGCGGCAGAACTGGGGGTTGACGCTGTCGATCTCTCGACATTCGAACCCATCCCCACCTTACTGCATTTGGTTCCATCGGGCATGGCCCGTCTTCACGAGGTTTTCCCGATCACGGCATCCGCCAACATCATCACCGTTGCCCTTGCCAATCCGCTCGACACCCAGGCACTCGACGATCTGCGGTTCACCCTGAACCGAGAGATCAATCAGGTCGTCGCACCGCGACGGCAGGTGCAGGAACTCATCAAAAAATACTACGGTGACGAGGATACCTCGATGGAGGAGGTACTCGAACAACTCGACGGCACCACGGTTACGGAAGTTTCATCCGACGAGGATGAATTCAATGCTGCTGCTGCTGCCGCCGAAGCCAATGCCACCCCGATCATCCGCTATGTCGATCTCATCCTTGACCGTGCAGTCCAGGCCCAGGCAAGTGACATTCATTTCGAACCCTTTGAAAAAGAGTTCAAGATCCGCTACCGCGTTGATGGGGCACTCTATGAGATGGAGCCCCCTCCCCGTCACCTTGCGCTCCCGGTTATCTCCCGCATCAAAGTCTTGGCCAATCTGAACATCGCCGAACGCCGCGTCCCTCAGGACGGTCGCATTCAAAGGCAGGTAGCGGGCAAGACCATCGATCTCCGTGTTTCCAGCCTGCCCACCCAGTTCGGAGAGAGCGTCGTGCTCCGCGTTCTTGACAGAAGTGCCGTCAAACTTGATCTGGAAACTCTTCAGATGCCGAAGGATATCTATGAATTTATCCTTGAAGTCATCGAGAAACCGAACGGTATCTTCATTGTTACTGGTCCGACCGGTTCAGGCAAAACAACCACCCTCTATGCCTGCCTCAACAAGATCAACACGATCGATTCGAAGCTTCTGACTGCGGAGGATCCCGTGGAATACGAGATTGACGGGATCATGCAGGTGCCTATCAACGACGCCATCGGCATGAACTTCGCCCGGGTACTTCGGGCATTCCTTCGTCAGGATCCTGATCGCATCATGATCGGGGAAACTCGCGATCTCGAAACCGCGCAAATCGCCATCCAGGCATCTCTCACAGGTCACCTTGTCTTCACCACACTGCATACAAATGACTCCACGGGTGCCGTCTCAAGGCTTGTGGACATGGGTGTCGAACCCTTCATGATTTCTGCATCCCTTGAAGGGGTGCTTGCCCAGCGCTTGGTGCGCCGCATCTGCACCAAGTGCAAAACGGCCTACGAACCCGATGAAGCCATCCTTTCTCAACTGGGTCTCTCCGCCTACGATATCGGTGACAAGACATTCTATTTCGGCAAGGGATGCACAGAATGCAATCACACCGGTTATAAGGGTCGCAAAGGCCTGTACGAACTGCTGAAAATCTCCGATCCGATTCGCATGATGATCAACGAAAGGGCTCCCGGTGTCGTCCTGCGGCAGAAAGCCATGGAACTCGGCATGGCGACACTTCGGGCGGATGGTCTCCGATGCATTTTTGACGGCATTACGACAATCGAGGAAGTCCTGAAGTATACTTAACCCCTATCTGAAGATTTCTGAACTGGAGCCGGGTCATAAGTGCTGCAAAATCCTCGGCTGCAATCGGCCCCTTCTCATCATTCCTGCCGCGGATCGGTGCGGCATTTGTCGAGGAACGGACACGATTGATCCAGTCTTCGCCGAGAAGTTTGTCCAACAACTCCGGACGATTGGCCGCAATGGTTGTCTCCGTCTTATCGCCTGTCGGCACTCCCTTTCCCACGAACCAGCCAGCCAGCGCCATGGTCACCCGCACGGCAGTGGAGCGGGTATAGTTTGTCATCATGCAAGATGGAGCTTCCGAGGCGCTCACCGCCTGCCAGATAGATCGGAAAGTCTCCAGATTCCACATCTCAATATTCTGGGCTGGAGAATAAGGATCGAAAAAAATCGACGAGGGGGCGGGGGCGTGATGTGTTCCTCGTGTAAAGTCCCCACGGTGCAAAATCCATCGGATATTGGGCAATGGCTGAGCACTTCCAACGGTAAGCAGTTGGGTAATCACCGCCTCCCAGCCCATCAGATATTCCAGTTCTACGGCGTGCTGCAGAGCATATTCCAAAACAGTCGTCGAGATCTCAAAACTGTGGATCTCGACCAGCGCCGTCGTGCCGCGCAACTCTTCAATGGCCGTGATCGCATTTCCTGCGGGGCCAAGTCCTATATCCCAGATGACAAAAGGTTCCGTATCTCTCCACGCTGAGACACGCTGTGACAGAAACTGCTGTCGGACATGAAGCTCCAATGCCTCCGTGCGAGGGTCGGTGCCGACATGCATCGTCTCCCCATGAACCAGCGAACGAATACTCCTCCCTCCCCCCTTCAGAGAGACCAGTTCAAATCCAGAAAGGGCTTGCATCCGCTAAGCCTATCACTCGTGGCAACCGTAGAGAAAAGAAACTCTGCAAGATCCCGCTTCCACGGCGATCTCTGCCCTAGAAAGATCCTGACTAAGGGGAATAGATCATCTTTGGAAATGCAAATCCTCGTCCATTAAAAAAAGAAGAGCCGGGTCGTAAACGACCCGGCTCTCTTTGATTCTCTTGGAAGAGGTTCTACCTTAGTAGTCCATTCCTCCCATTCCGCCCATACCACCACCCGGTGGCATTGCTGGAGCCTTTTCCTTCTCAGGAGCGTCCGCAATGACTACTTCGGTGGTGAGCAGGAGGCCGCTGATGGAGGCAGCGTTCTGAAGGGCGCTACGGGTGACTTTCGTCGGATCGACGATTCCGGCCTTCACGAGATCAACATATTCGCCGGTGGCGACATTGTAACCTTCGTTGCCCTTACTCTTCTTGACTTCCTGAACGATGAGCGCGCCTTCCTTGCCTGCGTTGGCAGCAAGCTGGCGGAGAGGAGCCTCGACGGCGCGACGGACGATCTCAAGACCAACCTGTTCGTCACCTTCGAGCTTGAGGGTATCGAGCACCTTCTGAGCACGGATAAGAGCGACACCGCCGCCTGGGACGATTCCTTCCTCGACTGCCGCACGGGTAGCATGGAGGGCGTCTTCGACACGGGCCTTCTTTTCCTTCATCTCGGTCTCGGTGGCTGCACCAACATTGATGACGGCAACACCGCCTGCGAGCTTGGCAAGACGCTCCTGGAGCTTCTCACGGTCGTAATCGCTGGTGGTCTCTTCGATCTGACGACGGATCTGACCCACACGGCCTTGGATGTCGGCACTCTTGCCTGCACCTTCGACGATGGTGGTGTTTTCCTTGTCAACGGTGATGTGCTTGGCACGTCCAAGATCTTCAAGGGTAATGTTCTCGAGCTTGATGCCGAGGTCTTCGGTGATAAGGCGTCCACCAGTGAGAACGGCTATGTCCTCGAGCATGGCCTTGCGGCGATCTCCAAATCCAGGTGCCTTAACGGCGCAGATTTGCAGGGTGCCACGGAGCTTGTTCACCACGAGTGTGGCAAGGGCCTCGCCCTCGACATCCTCGGCAATGATCAGAAGCGGCTTACCGCTCTTGGCGACTTTCTCAAGCAGAGGGAGGAGATCCTTCAAGTTGCTGATCTTCTTCTCGAAGATGAGGATGTAAGCACTGTCAAGGGAGACTTCCATGGCTTCGGCATTGGTGACGAAGTATGGGGAGAGGTATCCCTTGTCAAACTGCATTCCCTCAACGACATCCAGAGATGTCTCGATGGTCTTGGCTTCCTCGACGGTGATAGTACCGTCCTTGCCGACTTTCTCCATCGCATCAGCGATGATCTGGCCGATGGTGGTGTCCCAGTTGGCCGAGACAGTGGCGACCTGAGCGATCTCTGAGCTGTCCTTTACCTTCTTGCTGATACGGGCAAGTTCGCCAACGATGGCGTCAACGGCCTTGTTGATACCGCGCTGAAGGGAGGTCGGATTGGCACCGGCGGTGACATTCTTCAGACCCTCTTTGTAGATGGCTTCGGCAAGCACGGTTGCGGTGGTGGTTCCGTCACCGGCGATATCGCTGGTCTTGGAAGCCACTTCACGCACGAGCTGTGCTCCCATGTTCTCAAAGGGATCTTCGAGTTCGATCTCCTTGGCGACACTGACGCCGTCCTTGGTGATCGTTGGGCTGCCGAATTTCTTATCAAGGATAACATTGCGACCCGAGGGTCCGAGGGTTGCCTTGACTGCTTTGGCGAGTTTCTCAACACCGCGCAGCAGGGCATGCCGTGCGGTTTCGTCGAACTGGAGTTGTTTTGCTGACATAATGATTCTGTGTGTTGTTTTGAGTTAGAAAATGAGATTAGCCGAGGATGCCGAGGATGTCGTCCTCACGCAGGATCAGGTAAGCTTCGCCGTCAACCTTGACTTCGGTTCCGCCGTACTTGGAGATAAGGACGGTGTCGCCTTTCTTGACGGTGAAGGCGATCTTCTTGCCTTCGTCATCCAGCTTGCCGGTGCCCAGGGCGATAACCTTGGCTTCCTGTGGTTTCTCTTTGGCGGTATCGGGAATAATGATTCCGCCCTGTTTGACTTCCTTCTCGGTGATCGGCTGCACGAGCACTCGATCCGATAGGGGTTGGATATTCACTGCCATGTTGTTTTTTTCCTTGGTTGTGGGTTTTTAACTATTGCCCCTGCCCGCACTTGCGGGAGGGCGTGTTGTTAAATTCTTACTGCGTTGAATAGGTGAGGTGTTGAGAAGTTTAGAGGCAAGAAGCCTGTTACTTTTTCTTGTCCTCATCGACCATCTCAAACTCTGCATCGACGACATCGCCATCCTTCTTGGGCTCTGCGGCGGCACCGGACTCGGCATGTGCGTGTCCTGCACCAGCGGTACCCTCTGCTCCTGCAGCGGCGGCTGTTTGTTTATAAAGCTCTGCGCTGACCTCATGGAACTTAGTCTGGAGAGCCTCGTAGGCAGACTTGATAGCCTCGATGTCGCTGCCCTTGAGGGCTTCGCGCACTTTGGCAATCTCATCTTCGACAGCCTTTTTGGTGGCTCCGTCGATCTTGTCACCCATTTCGGCAAGCTGCTTCTCGGACTGGTAGGCAAGCGTGTCGGCATTGTTCCGAACCTCGATTCCTTCCTTGGCTTTGCGGTCATCCTCGGCATGAGCCTCGGCCTCCTGCTGCATCCGCTCGACTTCCTCCTTGCTGAGTCCGCTCGATCCGGTAATGGAGATTTTCTGCTCCTTGCCTGATCCGAGATCCTTAGCGGAGACATTCAGGATACCGTTGGCATCGATGTCGAAAGTGACCTCGATCTGCGGTGTACCACGAGGAGCTGGAGGGATGCCGTCGAGATGGAAAACTCCAAGCTGTTTGTTATCACGGGCAAGAGGCCGTTCGCCTTGGAGAACCTTGATCTCGACACCCGGCTGATTGTCGCTGTAGGTCGAAAAGACATTGCTCTTCTTGGTAGGGATCGTCGTGTTGCGGGGGATCATCGGGGTGGCGATTCCACCGGCCGTCTCGATTGCAAGTGTCAGCGGGGTAACATCAAGCAGGAGCACATCCTTCACATCACCGCGCAGGACACCCCCCTGAATGGCAGCACCAATGGCGACGACCTCATCTGGATTCACACCCTTGTGCGGTTCCTTGCCGATCATGTTGCGAGCGGTCTCGACAACCTTGGGCATGCGGGTCATACCTCCGACAAGCACGAGTTCGTTCACATCCCCCTTTTTCCACTTGGCATCGGAGAGACAGTCCTCGACGGGTTTGACGGTGCGTTGGAAGAGATCGTCCGTAAGCTGCTCGAGCTTGGAACGGGTAAGCTTTTTCTGAATGTGCTTCGGTCCGCTGGCATCAGCGGTCACGAAGGGGAGATTGATCTCGTATTCCTGTGTTGAGGAAAGAGCGATCTTGGCCTTCTCGGACTCTTCTTTGATACGCTGGACGGCGTCAGGCTGCTTGGTGAGATCAATGCCGGATTCGGTTTTGAACTCGCTGATGATCCACTCCATGATGCGATTGTCCCAATCGTCACCACCCAGATGGGTGTCACCGTTAGTGCCACGAACCTCAAAGACCCCGTCTCCGAGTTCGAGTGCTGAGATATCGAAGGTACCGCCACCCAGATCATAGACGGCGATTTTCTCATCTTTCTCTTTTTCGAGTCCGTAAGCGAGTGAGGCTGCAGTCGGCTCGTTGATGATACGAAGCACCTCGAGACCGGCGATTTTACCAGCATCCTTGGTGGCATTTCGCTGGGAATCGTTGAAGTAAGCGGGGACAGTGATCACAGCTTGGGTGATTTTTTCACCCAGCTTGGCCTCCGCATCACTCTTGAGCTTGGCAAGGATCATCGCCGAGATCTCAGGAGGGGAGAATGCCTTGGGCTTGCCGTCGATCTCCACCTGAATGTGGGCATCTCCATTGGCAGCCTTGACCAGTTTGTAAGGGACCCGATCCTGCTCGCCGCGGCACTCGTCATACTTGCGGCCCATGAACCGTTTCACGGAGAAAATGGTGTTTGTGGGGTTAGTAATGGCCTGGCGTTTTGCAGCCTGACCGACAAGACGCTCGCCACTCTTGGAGAATGCAACCACCGAGGGGGTGGTGCGTGCGCCTTCTGAGTTTTCCAGAACAACCGGCTCACCGCCTTCCATGACGGACATGCAGGAGTTGGTCGTTCCCAAATCGATTCCTAGAATTTTAGACATAACAATTACTACACAAGCAAACGCCATGCCGGCAGTTGATAGTATAGTTATCTATCTATAAATAATATACTTACAAAATATCTACAAATACTGGAGGAGCAAATAAAGAGCCGCTATGTCTCATTTATGAGACATATTTAAGCAACGCGAGTCTTTTTGTCTCACTTAAAAATCTGGAAGCGATCATTCTGAAGAGCGGCGTAAATTCCTCCGGCATCTGCTCCATCCAATGCTGGATCTGCTCCACCGGGAAAAAGGAACCTGTTTCCACCTCGCCCGGCGCAAATCGAAAAGGCCCCTCTGAATGACCGACGAAGACTTCCAGAAATTCATACCCCGTTTCGGCAGAGGCCTCGATTTTCCAGATTTTTGTCAGTGGGGAATCCACGCCTATCTCCTCCATCAACTCCCGATGAGCAGCCTCTTCATAGGACTCACCGGCATCGACATGCCCTGCTGTGCTCGAACACCAGAGATCAGGATGATTCTGCTTCCAGGGGGAGCGTTTTTGGAGAAACAACTCGCCGGCCCGGTTGAAGAGCCAGATATGGACAGCCCGATGAAGCAACTTATTCACATGCACCTCATCACGCGGCTTGGAGCCGATGACTGCATCGCATGCGTCCACGATATCAAAAATTTCCTCGGGAGGATCGACTTCGGGATGTTGCCCATCTCGGCCCAGCAGAGCGAGTTCTGCCCAATCATCCACGGGCAAATCCTCCGCCCTTGCCGTAAGGGGATGCCCCTTGGCAGCAGCCCACTTCTCCCAAGTCTCTTTGGAAAGATCAAGGAGCGATCCGAGTTGCTTGCGGCGGGAATGAAACCCCTTCCGTACCAGCTCACTAAAGCGCACCGGATCGCAGCTTGGCAGGCCAGCCACGGGACGCTGACTCACCTCGATGACGATCGACTCGACGGAAGGTCTTGGCCAGAACACATCAGGCGGCACGATACGGAGTTTTTTCACGTGCCAGCGTCGTCCTAACTGCACCGTCAATGCTGCATAATCCCCGTGTCCGGGAGTCGCTGCAAGTCGTTCGCCAACTTCCCTCTGCACCATCAGAACAAGCCTGCATGCGGGTGAAACGGGCATCGTGAAATGCGTGATGATCGCGGTCGAAGCACTATAGGGTAAATTGCCGAGCATTTTCACACGGCCAAAACCGTAAAGGGAACGCAGGTCGGCCTTGGCTCCGTCCCCCTGAATAATCTCCAACCGACCCGAGGCAATCTCTGCCGCATACCGTTCCCGCAGCTCTGCTGCGAGTCGATGATCCCGCTCGATCAGGGTGATCCTGCGCGCCGGAGATTCCAGGATGTGAACTGTCAACGCTCCCATTCCCGGCCCGACCTCGACAAGATGATCGCTCGGTTGAGGATCAAGATCGGAGACGATGGCGCGGGCAAGGTTAGTATCGAGGAGAAAATTCTGGCCGAGCATCTTGCTCGGACGCACCCCGATCTCATCAAGACGGGCGCGAAGTTCGGTTTTGGACATGGGTAGAAGATAAAGAAATACATCCCGGCAGCGCGAGCAACGATCTTCTCATGCACAGATAGGCCGAACAGGGACTTTCACACTTCTTCGCAAGTTATTCACATTGGGCCGCGAAACTTGAAATTTGAGACCCGATTGGAAGGCCAGATTAAAGGAAGCAGATTTGCCTTTGCAATTTTCGCTCTTCAAGTTTCACCATTTTCCACTTCGCTTCTTGAGCCTTTTGCCGAGTTGATCCACCCTGCCTCGACATGAAAAAGAATGGATGCCTCCCCCTGGTGCTTTTTGCGGCCCTCGGCCTGAGCCTTTTTGGAAATCTTATTTTCATCTCCATGCTGGGCACGCGTGGGGCGGGACCCGCCAGGGTCATTTCTAAAAAGAAATTCGCAGAGACCACCATTGTGCGCGCTCATGACACCACCGATAAAATCGCCCTCATCGATCTCAACGGACTGATCTCCTACAGCAGAAATACGGCATCCGGTGATTCCATGGTGGATGCACTCAAAGATGCCTTTGCGCAGGCTACCGAAGATCCTGAAGTGAAAGGGGTTGTCCTTTCGGTGGATTCACCGGGCGGAGAAGTCACTGCCGGTGACACCATCTATCACGCGCTCGGAAAACTGAATGCAAAAAAACCGGTTGTTATCTTTATCAACTCCATAGGCACCTCCGCCGCCTATTACATCGCCTGTGGCGGCTCCTGGATCCTGTGTAGCGATACTTCATTCACAGGAAGCATCGGTGTCATCATCTCAACACTCAACTACAAGGAACTCTTTGGAAAAATCGGCATTCAATCCGTGATCTTCAAAAGTGGTCAATTCAAGGATGCTCTCAATGGAGCGCGGGATCTCACCCCAGAGGAGAAAAGTTATTTCCAAGGACTCGTCATGCAAACTTACGACCGATTCCTGGGCATCGTCGCCAAGGCTCGACATCTTGACCCAAAAGTACTCCAGTCGGGTATTGCTGACGGGCGCGTCCTGAGCGGCAAGGATGCCTACGATGCCAAACTCGTCGATCAACTCGGCTATATCGAAGATTCTTACGAGAAGGCGCGCACACTTGGCAAGGCACCCGGAGCGGAAATCGTCCGCTATGAGAGAAGGCGCAGCTTAGGACACCTGCTGCGTTTCTTTGAGGATTCGGAAAAGAGCGACATCCATCTTGATCTGAACCTGCAACCCTCGGGGAGCATCAGACTGGAGAGTGGCCGTCTCTATCTGCTTCCCTCCTTCTACGCCCTGTGAAGATGATTCTTGGATCAATTCACTTCGCATCAGGTAATACCGTCACCTTGTTTGCGCTCGGTGGCTTTCTGACATTGCTTTGCTTTTATGGTTGGATGGTTCGAGGCAATCTGGCTCGCCCTGTCCTGACGACACAGCCATTCGCGCTTCCAGACGCTCTCTGCGCCGGTATCCTTGCTCTCTGGATGATCTCCATGATTTCCCGCAGCTTAGACGCTCCGCAGCACATCACGATTGGCACGATCATCGCCAATTCGATTCTCTACGGAACCCTTATTCTCGGCATCTTCGGGGTGATCGGATTTCAGAAACAAAGTGCCATCTCCATCTTTTCGCTTCAACCATCGCGATTTGCGGGGTCAGCTGCCACAGGACTGCTCTGGCTGTTAGTCTCCTACCCTCTGATTCTGGCATGTCAGGCGGTGGTGCAGCAATGCCTGGGCTGTGCGGATGATTCACAACTCATCGTCAGGTATTTTCTGGAACACCCGGATCTTCGACATCGTGGTGCGGTCATTCTGATGGCAGTCATCGTGGCACC
>JBAXTN010000021.1:0-40843 GCA_037130175.1 bacterium
AACGACGGCACGCCCCACGAGGGGTCCTACTGGTTCGATCTTCTTTCCCTGCATGGCGCAGAAGCACTAGCAAGCTATAACGAACAATGGTTTACGGGCACTCCCGCAGCAACCCTTAACTCGTACGGCAAGGGGCGCGTCTGCTATGTCGGCACGGTCCCCGACATCCCTTATCTGCGCAACCTCCTCGGCACACTCTGTTCAGAAACCGGAATTACACCCAACGTCACCGAAGCCTCCACTCCTCTTCTGGAATCGTTGAGGGTCTTGGGAACGGATGGCGCCATTGGGGAGCATCTGCATCTCATCAACTTCAGCCGGGAGGAGCAGTCGGTGAACCTACATTCCCCCTATGTGGTGATTCCGGAGAACCGCGAGGTCTCGGGCCGTTTTACCTTGCGCCCCTTCGAAACCATCCTTCTCCGAAAGGCCTGACCCCACACGCTCCCCCAACCGCCCAAGACGATCTGGGTATGTAAAGCTTATATTACACTTTTCAACTCTGGCGGGAGAAACCGATGTCTTAAAAGCCGCATCAATTGCAAAAAATAACCAATGAAAACGATACTGCAACGCCTCATTATCGGCTCGATTTTGGCTCTCGACCCCAATCAAGCCGGTGCCAACGTCACGATGCCGGCGATTTTCGGCGACCACATGGTGCTGCAGCAATCGGTCACACTACCCGTGTGGGGCAAGGCCAATCCCGGCGAAAAGGTGACTGTAACAGTCGGATCGAGCACCGCCAGCGCAACCGCCGGTGCTGACGGCAAATGGAGGGTCGATATCCAGCCACTGAAGGCTTCCAAGGATCCGTTCACAATGACCGTCTCCGGGCAAAACAAGCTTACCTTCTCCGATGTCCTAGTTGGCGATGTCTGGGCCTGCTCCGGGCAGAGCAATATGGAATACGGCATTAACAGCACTACCAAAGCCAAGGAAGACATCCCCAAGGCCAACCGTCCGATGTTGCGACTCTTCATGGTCCAGAAGACCTTCTCATTCACTCCACTCGACGGTATTGCGCATGACAACACCACCAAGAATACCAACGACACCTTGATCGGGCATTGGCAGGTCTGCACTCCCGAGATCCTTGTGGGTCACGGCGGATGGCCCGACAGCTTCTCAGCCGTCGCCTATTATTTCGGGTCTGAGATCCAAGAACGCACCGGTCTTCCGGTAGGTCTCATCCAGACACCCTGGGGAGGGAAGCCCATCCAGGCATTTATGAGCCTTGAGTCCTTGAAGAAGGATCCCGACTTTGCCGTCTATGTCGCGAAGCATGAGAAGGAACTAGCCGATTCCCCCGCGCTCAAAGCCGCTGCCGCAGCGGGCAGGGCCGAATACAATGCCAGGATGAAGGCTTGGAACGAACAGTACGGCGCCGCCTTCAAGCAGAGTATGGAGGAATTCACCAAGGCTGAGAACGCCGCCAAGGCCGCGCATGCCCCGCTTCCAACCCGGCCCACGCCACCGGGAGCGATGCCTACACCTCTCCCGGACGGCAATCCGAAGCCCGATACGCCAACCCATCTCTTCAACGGCATGATCAATACCATCATCCCCTACGCCATTAAGGGAGTGATCTGGTATCAGGGGGAAAACAACCGGGATATGCCTTGGGATTACGACAAGCTCTTTGCGACACTCATCTCGGACTGGCGCGGTCGTTGGGGGCAAGGTGATTTCCCGTTTCTCTTCGTGCAGTTGGCTGCCTTCCAGACTCCCTCCACACAACCCGTGGAGAAGAGCGCTTGGGCAGTGATTCGCGACATGCAGCTGCGCACCCTGAAAGTCCCCAATACGGGGATGGCCGTTGCAATCGACATCGGAGAGGCCACCAATATCCATCCAGGCGATAAGGTAGATGTGGGTCACCGACTGGCTCTGGCTGCCCGGAAGCTCGTCTACGGAGAGCAGATTGAATCCTCCGGCCCCCTCTATGACGGGATGAAGGTGGAGGGGAACAAAGTCCGCATCCGTTTCCAGCATGCCAAGGGCCTCAAGATCGCGGCTCATCCGCAGATGTATCCGGATCTGGCACCCACTGTTCCAGCTGAACTGGGTGCCTTTGCGATTGCCGGAGCGGACAGGAACTGGGTGCCAGCCAGGGCAGTGATTGACGGGGAGACCGTCGTTGTCACGAGCGATCAGGTGAAACAACCCGTAGCCGTGCGCTACGGATGGGCCAACAACCCTGCCTGCCAACTCTATAACAGGGCCGATCTTCCGGCCTCACCCTTCCGCACGGATGATTGGCAGGATGAAATCAAGTCTGCACCGACGGCAACCCCAACACGGTGATCTCCAACAAAACACAGTAATGATTGATTGTGTAAGCCACCCCCTGATGCATTTATGAGACTTCTTCGCTATCTCCTCGCCGCAGCATTCCTGCCAACCCTCTCAGGTGCTGATCTTCTTAACCCCAAACCGACGACTTTCTGCAATCCTCTGAACCTCGATTACATGATCCAGAAGGATCATGATAAAGGATGGTATCGCGAGGCAGCCGATCCGGTGGCCCTCTATTTTAAAGGCAATTACTATCTCTTTGCCTCAAAATCCGGGGGGTACTGGATGTCACCCGATTTCGTGAACTGGAAGCTCGTCACGCCCCCCATCCTGCCTCTCGATCGATGGGCTCCGGCTGTCTTTGAGTACAAGGATGCCCTCTACTTCATGACGACCGGAGATGGAAAAATCTACCGATCGAAAACTCCTGAAAAAGCGGATTCCTGGACGGTTGAAGGCAAAGTCCGTGGCGATCAAGATCCCGACCTCTTTCTGGATGACGACGGACGGGTCTATCTCTACTACGGCTGTCACCCAGGAGGCCCAATCTCGGGAGTGGAGCTTGATCCCGCAAATCATTTCGCAGAAATCGGAAAGCCCGTTGATCTTCTAAAACAAGATTCGGACGAAAGGGGATGGGAACGGAATGGAGAGAAACACGATGGCCTCCGCGTCTACATTGAGGGATCGTGGATGACCAAACATGACGGAAGGTATTACCTTCAATACGCAGCTCCAGGCACTCAGTTGAAATGCTATAGCGATGGTTGTGCGCTCTCGGACAAACCGCTTGGCCCCTTCACCTATACCTCCACCAGTCCGATCTCCTCCAAGCCCGACGGTTTCCTCGGAAGCGCGGGTCACAGCGCTGTCTTTACCGATCCCACGGGCAATCTCTGGCGTATTGTCACAGCAGTCGTCGGAGTCAATCACAGCTTTGAACGCCGCCTTGCGCTCTATCCTCAAGGCTTTGACAAGGAGGGGCGGATGTTCACGCGGACAGTTTTGGGTGACTATCCCCAATACCTGCCAGGATCTCGTCCCCACCCTGAACAAGGGAACAGCCCGGGCTGGATGCTCCTGAGTTATGGAAAGCCGGTCACCGCCTCTTCATCACTTACCGGACACCCACCCAAAAATGCAGTCGATGAGAATATCAAGACCTGGTGGAGTGCCGCTGATTCAAAACCAGGCGAATGGCTTCAGATCGACCTTGGACAACCGAAATCGTTGAAGGCCGTTCAAATCAACTTCGCCGAGGAGGGAATCACCGGCCAAAACCGGACCAATGATTTTTCCCAGCGCTATCTGCTGGAGTCCTCCCTCGATGGAAAGAGCTGGTCTATCCTAGCCGACAAACGGGGCAACACGAACGACATCCCGCACGACTATCTGGAATTGAAAAATCCTCTTTCAGCCCGCTTTGTCCGAATCACTGATGCCGGTACTCCGGGTGGAGGAAAATTTTCCCTGCGCGGTCTGCGACTCTTTGGCAACGGTGATGGAAAAGCTCCGGTTGCTGTGGATCACCTCACCGTAGAAAGAAAAGCGGAATCAAGACGCGAAGCACTTCTCTCTTGGGCTGCCATACCGGAAGCGGAGGGATATATCATCCGATACGGGGTGGCCCAGGATGCTCTCTGGAATCAATTCGAAGTACGCGGAACAAATTCACTGCATGCCACCAGTCTCAACGCAACACCGGGATACTGGTTTACAATCGATTCCTTCAATGAGAACGGGGTGACCCCCTTCGCTGGAAAGCCGATATCTACGCCATGAATCAATGAAAAAACTTGCTATGAAAGCCCCTCTCTACCTTCTGATTACCTGCTCGGCTTTGCCTATCTCTTTAGCGGCATCCATTCAAATTGACTCGATTGACCACTCTCTCGAACAGGGAATCAGTGCCAACCCTCTGCTGCAATCTTCGGCAACTGCCACGAATACAGCAGAAACACTGGTCATCGACACTTCCAAAAAACACCAAACCTTTGCAGGCATCGGTGCCGCCTTCAGCGAGATCGGCGGACTTGCTCTGGCAGGGTTGCCGGAAGCAATTCGTGATGCCCTGCTGACCAGCCTCTTCGATCCCGTAAAGGGAGCGGGGTTCTCCATGTGTCGTCTACCTGTGGGATCGAGTGACTTCGCCACCAATGCCTACAGCTATGCCGACACTTCTTGGGATCTTGGGATGAACTATTTCACGCTCGATCGAGATGAGAAGTCGATCATTCCGGAAGCCCGAGGAGCCATGAAGAAAAATCCCGAGCTGCGATTTTTTGCCTCTCCGTGGAGCCCTCCCGCATGGATGAAAACCACCGGAAGAATGGATGGTGGCGGCAAGACAAATAATCTCTTCGATCTCGACGAGATCTACAAAGCCTACTCCCTCTACTTTGTGAAATACATCAAGGGATACGGCACGAACGGAATCACCATCTCACGGCTTTGTCCCCAGAATGAGATGGATGCTAGTCCCGGTTATCCGGGCTGTGTCATGCCACCACCTCAGATGACCAAACTTGTCGTGAACTATCTTGCTCCGGCATTTAAAAATGAGGGCATCTCCACGGAAATCTGGCCCGGCACTTTCCGCGAAAGCCCCAAAACACCCTGGGCCACGGAATGCATGAAAAACGAACCCTTCCGCAAGGCGATCAGTGGCCTTGGCATTCAGTATTACAATGGCAAAACAATTCAGGCTCTAGCCGATACCTATCCTGATCTGCGGTTTATGTACACCGAGGCCAACTGTTGCGGTGGAAAGAACACAGCCAAGGAGGCGCAGGCACATTTCCGGGAAGTCATCGGAGCTTTTCTGACCGGCTGTGATACCTTTGCCTACTGGAACATGATTCTGGATGAGAATCAGAGCAGCGGTTGGAAGTGGAAACAGAATTCCCTGGTGACAATCGACCGCCCAACTTCATCGGTCCGCTACAATCCCGATTACCAATCAATCTACCTGATCAGCCGTGCGGTGCATCCGGGGGATGTGCGAGTAGATGCCAACTGGTCGAATGCTCGCAATGGTGATCTGGCGAGTCAGGCAGCGGCCTTCCTAAAACCGGATGGAAGTGTCGTCACTCTAATCCAAAATGCCGGTCCCAATACCCTGAATTTAAAGCTTTCCATTGATGGGAAGGATTCCCAGGTAACAGTTCCGAGCCATTCCGATAACTCCATTCTGATCAAGCAGTAGATTCACTTTGATCAATGGAATCATTTCAGAGCTAGCGTCAAGACGCCTTTTTCTTCCATGAAACGCTCCCTCCCCCCTATCGTCTGTCTTTTCCTCCATGCTGTCGGCGTCTTGTCCGCCCAATCCCTGAGCACGAACTCTTTTGTCCCGGCAGAAGCGATGCGTCGCTATAATGTCATCTGGAACTCTCCCTCCAAAAATGCGGCGGGTATCATGCCCATCGGAAACGGAGATGTGGCTGCGGGTGTCTATGCCATCGAGAACGGGGATCTTTACCTGCTGCTGGCAAAAAATGATGCCTATACCTACCAGGGTGATCTCTTCAAAACGGGGAGAGTCAAGATTTCACTTGATCCCAATCCCCTCCAATCTGGAAAGCCGTTTCAGCAAACTCTCGATCTTGCGACGGGATCGATCCTCATCAATGCCGATCAGGTCAAAATTCGTATCTGGTCGGATGCCAATCGTCCCGTCACCCATGTGGAAATCAACTCCCCTACCCCGCTATCTGTGACAGCGCGTCCAGAATTCTGGAAGCGATTTGACGGCTGTGTCTATAACGAAACTGGAGGAGCCACAAACGCCCCGGCTGCCACTCCACCACAGGATGTGCTGCTGAAGCATGACCATAGGCTGCTCTGGTATTTTGCCGTGGGTGATCAAAGCGTTTATCCAAATGATCTCGACTATTACGGCGTCAAAGGAGCGGCTCATCTGCCAACCGATCCGTTCCGGAACAATACTTTTGGCAATCTTCTGGAAAGTCCTCAGATGAAACTCCAGGGAGAGGAACTGCGCGGCCAGGGAACGGCCTTTGACATGCGCATTCACTCCTTCACCAAGCAGACAGCAGAGGCGAGTGACTGGATCAAGAGCATTGAGAAACAGGCAGACAAGCCTCTCAATACGGAACAAAACTGGAAGGAGCATTGTGCCTGGTGGAGTGAGTTTTGGAACCGTAGTTGGATCATCGCCTCCGATCGCGATGTTCCCTCCGAGTTACGCGAAAAGCTCTCCGGAGAAGCCGACTCAGCAGGGAAGCGTACCGATGCGGATGATGCCGCTCTGGTAGCTCAAAGCTACAATGTCTTCCGCTTCCTCATGGCCTGCCAGAGTCGCGGTTCTGTTCCAGTCAAATTCAATGGAGGCCTCTTCACTCAGCAGTTGATCATTCCCGAGGGAGAACGCCATCGCCGATCAGGCGAGATGAAGAAAGTGGATGGAGGCATGATGACTCATGAGGATGACCGCCTCTGGGGGCGTCGGTTTACTTTTCAGAATCAGCGACTGCTCTACTGGCCGCTGCTGGCAAGTGGAGATTACGATCTGATGAAGCCATTCTTTGAGTATTACGCTCACCTGCTTCCGATCCGAAAGGCGATCACGAAGGCATGGTTTGGACATGACGGGGCCTATTATCGAGAAAATATCGAACCAGATGGTGCCGAACGGGATTGCGGCAAGGATGGTCGTCCGGCAAGGCGAAATCCTGGTGAAGCGGCCCATTTCTACCACGATTATTATTTTACCTGCGGTTTGGAGACGACGATGATGATGATGGAATATGTCAGGGACACGGGGGATGAGAAGTTCAGGGATGAAGTTTTTGTTCCGTTTGCTCGCGAAATCCTCAAATTCTATAACAGGCATTATGCTTGCGATGACAAGGGCAAGCTGCGGATGGATCCTGCCCAATCCCTAGAGACCTGGTGGCTGGCTGTGAATCCCTCACCCGACATCGCCGGACTCCGCTCTATTCTTGAAGGATTGATCAAGATGAAAGCGGGAACTTCTCATGATCAGGAATCGTGGAAAAAACTTTTAGCATCTGTTCCGGAGATTCCCAAGCAGCAGATTCAAGGAAAGACTGCCATCGCTCCTGCCGAGAAATGGGAAAATAAACATAACGATGAAAATGGCGAACTCTACCCGGTTTTCCCCTTCACCCAATTTGGAAAACTTTCTGGTTCAGAGGATCTGGTGAACTGGACGATGACCAATCGCACGGTCAAGGATGCCAATGAGAGCGGTTGCTGGTCGCAGGATCAGATCGACTGGGCACTCGCAGGCAATGCAGCAGAGGCTGCTGCAGGGCTCGTCCGGCGATTTCGTACCGCCTCTTCCATGTGCCGCTTTCCTCTCTATGGCAAGGAAACGCCGGATTCCTGTCCGGACTTTGATCATTTTGGATCGGGATCTGTGGCCTTGCAGCGAATGCTTGTTCAAGAGGATGAGGGCAAAATTCTGCTTCTACCCGCTTGGCCTTCTAACTGGGATGTCGATTTCAGACTCCATCTCCATCATGGCGGAGTAATTTCAGGAAAAGTGAAGGAGGGACAGCTTGAGAATTGGGAAATCAAGCCTGCCAGCCTCAAAAAGAAGGTGGTCGTCTGCACGCCTCAGACCACTCCGTCATCACCCGCAAAATAATCCCTCCATTTTGGACTTCTATGGATGAGGCACCGGGGGGGGAGTCGGGGTCGGTTGGGTTTCGGAAAATCCTCCCTTTTCAGGCAAGGGCCAGTCATCAGTTCGGAAGGGAGACATTGGAAGCCCCTTCGCATTGAAGAGGTTCACTTTCGGAAGATCAGCCCAACCATAACGCACAGCCACGGGTTTTACAATAGAGGGACTTGAGACGATCACTCTCTCCCCATCGATCTTCGCATCGGCGAAGACGAATTTTTTATCCTCGCCTGCAATGACAAAACCAACGGGTTGACCATCCTTGGATGTCAATCCCTCCGAGGCGTGATCAAAATGCAAGACTACCTGATTTCCTGCGATCTCCATGGATCGGAAGGTCGGGCTGGAAAAATCCCCCTGCTTTCCATACGCAAGTGAGAGTGCCTGATGCATGGCGCGCTCGGCGGCAGGTTCCTTCTGCTTGTAATGGACATCGGGCTCCCCAAGATCCTCGGTCACGATGAGTGCGGCATGGGGAGTTTTCTGCGAGGCAAGGAGCTGGGCTTCCTGCACGACAGCAATGCCACTCGCCTCATTGGGGTCAGTCTGAGGCTTCCGATTGGGAGCCAGTTGGAAAATCAAAAACGGGAGATCGGGTTGCTGGAAAGCCGCCCTCCATTCACTCACCAGCATGGGCAGCATCTGGCGGTAGGTGTTGGCAATGCCGACATAGGCATTGTTTTCCCCCTGATACCATGCCACTCCGCGGATACGGAAATTTTGGAGGGGATGAACCATTCCATTCCAAAGTGTCCCAGGGCCGCGAAAATCACCTGGCCAGCCTTTTAATGGTTCAGGCGCTGCTTGCTTGTTCTGGGCGGCCACGGCCTTGTCCGCAAGATACTTGTCATAGGCCGGCTGAAGCTCAGATTTTTTCTTGTCGTATGCAGCCTTGGCGACAGCCTGATCGTTCCATCTGTCCTGTGGCCAGGATCCTTTTTTTAAAGCTTCAACAGGCATCCATCCCTGAATTGGTGTTCCACCATAAGAATCGTTGATGATGGCGACGGGCACATCCAGTTCCTTTTGAAGTTTATTTCCAAACCACCAGCCGATGGCAGAGAAAAACTTCCCGCTTGGATCTCCACCGATCACCCATTTGGCAGTGACATCATTCTGAGGCATCAACTGGGCATTGTGAGGAATCGTACAGAATCGCAGACTGGAATTCGTTGAGCTAGCCAGCGCCTCCGGTCCTCTGGAGCTGCGGCCAAGAGCCCACTCCATATTGGACTGCCCGGAGCAAAGCCAGACTTCACCGACAAGGACATCGCTGATGGTCAGCGTGTTTTTCCCACTGACCGTCAGCACCCGACTTTCGGCGCTGGCAGGCATCGGAGCAAGTGTAGCCTTCCAGTCACCCGAGGCATCCGCCGTTGCTTTAACCTGTTGTCCGCCAAAGTTCACCGTGACTTCCTCGCCGGGAGTAGCCCAACCCCAGACAGTCACCGGTGCCTCACGCTGGAGCACCATGTGATCGGCAAAGATACCGGGTAATTTGACATCCGCGCAGAGGGACATCGGGATCAGCAACAGGATCGCAAACAGAAACAAGACACGGGGAGATAGTAAGGTCATAGAGTACTTTTGATCAGAATCGATCTGAAAAGCCACACCGGATGTCCATTAGTGCTCCCTTGCATAGTTTTATATTTTCGAGAAAATGATCGTTTTCCCCCTATGAAACTCTTCCTGCACTCTGTTCTGCTAGTATTGATCTGTTTCGGCACCGCCCTAGCCACGGATCTTCCACCTGATGTCTATCCCGGCATCAGAGATTCCAATGGTGCGCTTATTCGTTCTGTCGCCACTTATCTCGGCCAAGAGATGGGTTATTACGATCAGCCTGTTCAGACGGAACTGATCAAGCGCCGCAACAACTTCGGCTACACTACAGAGGAAATTCAGAAATACTTCAGCATTCCGCTGCACATGCCTCTCGATGAAACTGGATTGGATAGAAGCTATCTCAAACCGGCTCCAGCACCCGGCATCCATCCCCGCGTGATCTTCAACCCTGAGGATGTCCCGCTCATCAAGGAACGCCTGGAGAAAACAAAGGCTGGACAGGCAGTAAAAGCCGCCATCTGGGATCATCTCACACAGATGTTTACCGGACCGACTGCAAAGTATGGAAAGGAATTCAACGCGCTCGCTGCAGGGGATCAGAAATTCGTCGATGAATTCACAATTCCCTACAACGAACTCAAGGCCAAGTATCCGAACGAAACCTTCCCCGCACCCGATCCTAAGAGCAACCCTAGGGGGGAGAAGCCGCTAGAGATGGATCACAGCATCGGATTCATCATGATGTACGAGGCCTTCCGGTGCCTGATCGACAACGATACGGAGGGAGGTAAAAAAGTAGCTGGCGCGATCACCACCCTTTCCAAGATCGCCGATATCCACCTGTCCGCAAATATCGCCAATGAGAAAGTCCGTTACGAAAAAGCCTTGGCAAATTATGAGAATGCGCTGAAGAACCCTCCAAATAACGGCAAAACATCTCAGAAACCATTCGATAACTCAAAAGACTGGCGCGTAGTCGGTCAGGGTCCTTCGTTCGAGGGGGAACTCGGTCTCCAGTATGACTTCGCCTATAAATTCATGTCCGAAACTCAGCGGGACACCGTCCGAAAATTCCTGGTTCATGATACGGAGGGGATGAGGAATCAGGGTGGAGAGACATTGCGCGCACTGCACTGTGGACCAAGCAACTGGATCAGCTGGTCCTGTCGCTCTTTGTTCCCGATCTGCGCCATTGAGGGAGAACCGGGTTTTGATCAGGCGATGGAAAATCAGGCGATGAATGCCCAGATCAATTTCATCAACTCAATGTTTTCCTCAGGCGAAGCCTTTGAGGGATGGGGCAAGGATTTCATTTTCTTTGAGCATCTTGTCATCATGGCCAAACGGGGTAAAAACATCATCGGGAGCACAAGTATCAGATCCGCATTTGTGAATTACTTCATGGCTTCAATGAATCCCTGGGGCAACGGATTCACTTTTTGTGATTCCCTCGCGGGATCGGGAGGCAAGGTAGCCCGCAATGCTGATGTGCTGATGTATCACACCCTTTTCCCCAAGGATGTGACAGCCGACTTTATCTACCGAAACCAGATTGAGGGGAACTATGATTTCGTGGGAAGCAAGAACCTCAATACCCACCATCCCTTTGCCACAATGGATTCGCTCTGCTGTGCAATTTTTCCAAGCGACATGATGCCGACAACATGGGAAGAGGAATACAAGGCCGTGACCAAGGACAGGCCGATGACCTATTTCAGCGAGGACACGGGCAATATGATCACACGCTCCGGTTGGGAGACCAACGCCCTCTATTTGAATTACATGACACGCTGTATTCCCGGCGGGCATCAGTATTGTGACCGTTCACACTTCAGCCTCTACGGGCAGGGACGCTTCTGGAGCATCTATCACTTCATGCGCCAGATCCATGACCAGTATCTCCCATCCAATCGCTCAGTCCTTCTGGCCGATGGAAACGGTTCCTCAACCATGGAAGCAAAGTGCCTGAGCTTCACCGACTCTCCCCTCTGCACTTTCACCACAACCGACCTTTCACGCACTTGGAACTATCAAAACGCTGGTTTGGTGAAGGCTCCGACAGGAGTGGAGAAAACCCAGAACACCTTCAGCTACAATGAATTTAGGCTGCACCCATCTCAAACGAGCTGGATGAACTATCCGATTTCACTGCTTCCCAACTGGTATAATTCAGAAAAAGCACAACCCTCGGATGAACTCTCCTGGTACAAGGCATACGATGTCAAAAAAGCCTTTCGCACAGCCGGAATCATCCGTGGAAATCACCCCTATGCATTGATAGTGGATGACTTGCAACTCGATGACAAAGCTCATGCCTACGATTGGGGAATGATCCTGTCCGATGACCTGACACTTGGCTCAGTGACTACGACCTCTGGCACAAACTCCCCTGCTTCCGCCGACATCGTTCTCAATGAAAACCTCAAACAGGAGAAAGGTGACACCAACGCCCCAGCGAACGACCGCCACTTGCTGGTCCGCGTCCTCTCGGCCACAGCTCTCACTGAACCAGCTTCAAAAGTCGAACTGATGGCTGTTCCCAATCCTCCACAGAGGGATATGCAGATCAACAAGCTCCACATCACGGCTAACTGCGTGAGTCCCGAATTCAAGATCCTGCTGTTCCCATTCAGGAAAGACACGGCACTCCCAACAACCACTTGGAATGCCGATCACACGACTGTTACCGTTGCATGGCCCGATCAATCGGATGTGATCACTTTCTCGCCTGATAAGAATGGACGAACACTTGTTAAAATCAAAAGAGACAGCGCTGAATTGCTTGGTTTGAAATAGCAGGACAAGTTCACCGTTACTCGAATCCCCTCTTTAATTAATGAAGAAAACTCTCCCCCTTGCCTTGCTGGCAATGATGTATCTCATTCGACCGCTTGCAGCTGAGACATCAGGAACCAGCACTGCCGAAACCAAAAACCCATCGGAAAGCCGATCAACTAAAGACCAACGGGTCGGTGATGTCGATCCGATGATGCCATCAGAGAAGGTGGAGCGTGCGCTCAACGGAACGATGAATTTTCCTCCCTCACCGGAGGTGCCATGGAAGCCGGATGACCATGGATTTGCCAAGGATCGCCTGTTCCATGTGCCTGAACCAGGCGTTCACCCGCGCATCCTCTTTGCTCCAGAGGATCTGCCCAGGATTCGCAAGGAACTGAGCACGACGGAAGCAGGCAAAAGGATTCTCTCCGTGCTGAGAAAGCAGGTGGCTGCTGGAATCAATGACACCACCTCCTGGGAGGGGCGCTGCTTCGCCGCGCTTGCCTCAGGAGATTTGGAGGCCTTCAAAGCTGCTTATAAGGAAAGCCCTGAGGATGACAATCCGCCCGGTTCGGGATTTCGATCCAATATACCTGGGCGCATCGCGACAGTCCGATGGGGTGTGCGGAATCCTCTGCTGGTCGGTATGGAGGCCGAGGCACTGCTGGCCCTGATTGATAACGATGAAAATGCAGGGAAGAAGGTCGGAACGGCTCTCGCCACCTACGCCGCCTATGTGGCTCCGAAAGTCGAGGAGGCAAACAGGAAACCGCGCCACGAGTTCCACTGGTATTCGACCCGCTATCTGGTGCCAGGCGAGCTGGCTTTCGGTTATGACTGGGCATGGAAATGGATGACCCCGGAACAGCGATCGGCTCTCTCCTCACTCATTGTGAAGGCAACTGCCGGCAAATACGAACTGGGCATGGATCTCCCCGCTCACTGGCGCAACTGGAATCATCTTGGCATGGACGATTCCTACGCCTCGTGTCTTTTTGCCATTGAAGGAGAGGCTGGAGATGATCCGCGTGGACGGGATCGAATTCACGAGGTTTTCCGAGATTATCTGACTTACGGCATTGATCCGCTCGGCTTCGGTACGGAAGGTATTGGCTATCAGACAGCGGGTTTCGGCCATCTCTCCGCGCCGATGCTCGCCTTTGCAAACAGGGGAAAAAATCTCTTTCTTCACCCCCATTACCGCCGGCAGACCGAGTCCTGGCTGGTTCAGGCCATGCAGCCCTTTGGAGGCGCATGGCAATCCGGATCGGATCTGGGAAATTTCCCGCCTAATCTCGGCTATCTTGCCATTCAGAAATATTTTTTTCCGGACTCACCGGGGGTCGATTTTGTCTATCGCAATCATCCTCTGGTCCGCTCCAACGATTGGACGGCGATCACGAGAGAGGGAAATGAAGCGCAGTGGATCCTGCCCGTCGAGCAGACAAAAACCGAGACAAGAGAGAAGGCAATCGCCGAAGCTGTAACGCTCAATGGCGGCGATGCCCTGAGCTTTTACGACACGAACCGCGGCTGCCTCTACACCCGCACAGGATGGGGAACGAACGATCTTGTGCTCCATGTCGATTGCCGTACCGATGCAACCTTTGCCAATCACGATCATCCCGACCGCGGACAATTTACCCTCGCGGCTCTGGGACGGGCCTGGGCCTGTTCCGGTTACCGTGACACCGAGTCCAAATACATGAATGTTGTCACAATCGATGGACGCGGCCAGGGATATTTCACACCGCCCGGGAATTGGATCTCCGAATCGGACACCAACGGGCTTGTGACGGCTGCCATCGATGCCAAATATTGCTGGGACTGGCGTTGGATCAAATCGAGCTTCACCGAGTCCAAGGCCTCACTGGAAAAACGCGACCACGGCAGTTTCTGGGAATCAGCGGAACGGCTTCAGCAGCGCATCCCTCTCTCGGCCTGGGAACCCGATCCAAAGGTTGCATCTTACTACCAAGGCTTCGCCGACAGGGAACATGGCGATCCAAGGATGTGGGATGACGAGGATGGTTGGGTCCTGCGCGCTCCTTGGTATCCTTTGAAGAAGGCCTTCCGCACAGTTTTACTCTCCCGTGGTAAGCATCCCTATGTCTTGCTGGCCGACGATATCCGCAAGGATGACACTGAGCATCTCTACGAATGGCGGATGAACATGCCAGCCGATATCCGCACCGTCTCAATCAACGGTTCCGACATACTTCTTGGTGATGGAACGACGAAGCAGGGTGTGCCGGAGCTAAAGAATGCCTTTCAAGGAACAACCGGCCTGACACCAGCCAAAGTGGATCGGTTGCTGCTCATGCGCACACTCGACATCGCGACACCGGACCAACCGACACTTCAACCCGTGCCAATGGTCTCCTCGATCGAATACAAAAAAACGGACGACTCCCACCAATTCACGGGTCGCAGCATGGGAATGGGAACACAGGTCGTCATCGGATCACGCAGCGTGGAGCCACAGTTTCTTTTTCTGCTCTATCCGCATCGGCAGGGAAATGAGCTTCCCGTGACGACTTGGAATGAGGGGAAAACAAAGCTCACCATTGCATGGAAAGATCAGACCGATATTTATGAGGTATCAGTCACACCCGAAGGACGCAGGGTCTTCAAACTTCTTAAAAATTAGCATCCGATCACCTCCCTCATGAAAATCTCCATACTCCTTATATCGCTCCTTTGTTTGAGCACTGGGGTTTACGGCGAAGCCCCACAGAACAAAATTGAACTAACGGATGCCAACAGCATCTACCAGTATTTCGCTCAGTCGGATGCCTCCAAAGATCGGGGGAATCTCGGCATGTATCTCTGGATTCCGCCGAATACACCCAAGATCCGCGCCGTGATGGTCGCAATGCACAATGGACTGCCGATCAATGTCCTCCAGAGTGCACCCATGCGTGAAGTCTGCCGCAAGCATGGCATCGCGCAAATCCTGATCACGCCTTGGGCCAAGGATATCGGCGGCATCATGATGAAAGATAATACTTATGATGTGACCGATCCTGCACGGACAGCATTTTACGATGCTTACATCAAGCGACTAGCCGATCTTTCAGGGCATCCCGAACTTCTCACTGCTTCCATTATACCTCTGGGACACTCTGCTTTTTGTGGCTTTCCATTTGAGGCCGCATTCCGCAATCCCGATCAATGCCTTGCAGCAATCCCGATCAAAGCGGGCCTTCCCGATGCCTACAAATTTTTTGGTCCAGGAGGTAAGGCGCTGCATCCCGATGCAGGCATGACATTGCACAATGTACCTATCCTCTTCGTCTCATCAGGCAGCCAGGAAACAGTCAGCTGGAGTGCCTATCCGCACGCTTATGGAACCTACTTGAGTGCTTACCGTCAGGATCATGATGACAATCCCGGTACGACTTATGAACCACATAATGAGCTTTTCAGCGGGTGCTGGGAAATGACCAGTGGGCATTTTGACATGTCGCCGCGCAACTACCAATTCGTCGCTGACTGGCTCGATGCGATAGCCACAGCCCGCCTTCCTGAAACAACAGGAAATCCCCTGAAAACTATCCCCCTTAAGGACGGTTGGCTCATGAGTTCGAAAATTCCCGCGACAGGTGATCTACCCAAGGAATACCCGATGCCTGCCCCCTATCTGGAATATAAAGGCCATCGCAACGAGGCGCTCTGGTTCCCGAATGAAAAACTAGCTCGCAATCAATTCGAACTTGGAGTGTCCGAGCCACGTAAAAAAATCGAGATGTTCACCTTCCTCGATCCTACGAACCAGCCGATCAGTCTCGCTACGGGGTTGATGGCACCGATGACGAATGCACAGGCACTGCTTCATGACGACGGACTTCTGACTCTCACCACCTATCGCCTCACTACACCCCCGGAAATCTGCACTACTTCAGAAAAAGACCGTAAGAAACACCCCGAGATTCCGCTGACCTATACAAACATCGCTTTTCCAAGCATGACCAATCTACCTGTCAGCCAGATACCGTTTGAATTCAATGCTCATGGAGGCGCGTTCGTACAAGTGGGAAGCGAGCAGTTCAAGGATGACCGAGGAGTTACGGAAACGCGACTCACACTGCGTCTGAAACGCCATCGCATTGATCCCGGGGATGGATTCAATATGTCCTTTGTTCGCGCTTTTCACGAAGGAGACAAGGAATTCGCGGCAGCTGGCCGCACCTGCCAGATTTCACTCGCTCCTTCTGATGCAGCAATCATCAAGTCAGCAACCCCTCAAACACTTGATTTTCCCGCCGTAGCGGATACTCCCGTAAATTCTTCAAAAATTGAACTCAAAGCCAAAAGCTCCGCCGGATTACCGGTTGATTATTTTGTCCTCAAAGGGCCGGGGATCGTCCGGGACGGCACCTTCATCCCCATGGAGGTTCCTGCGGGTGTCACAAATCCCATCGAAGTGACAGTCGGTGCCTATCAGGTCGGAGTATTCAAGGATCCCGGAGGAATCAAACCTTCGCAAACGGTTTACCAATCCTTTCATCTACTTCCGTAGAAGGAGACTTTAAAAATCGCCTGATATGAACACACTTCAGAGCATCCTGTTTGCTGTACTATTGCCTGCTTCACTATTTGCTTCTGAGCATATGCCAGACGGAGTGAAAGTAACTCGTGATCGAGTGCCGGAAACACAAGGAGTCCAATCATGGTCGATCACCTCCCCCTATCAGGAAGGAACGAACAAGGTGGAAGTACTACTTCCTTCTGATTTCGATCCCTCGCAACACTATCCGGTGGTCTATTGCCTGCCGGTCAACGCAGGAACAAAGGGCGACTGGGGACATCCACTGAAAGAGGCAAAGAGAAACCATCTCGCCGATATGTATCAGGCAATCTTCGTCTGTCCCTCCTTTGCCCTTCTTCCCTGGTATGGAAATAATCCCGAAAATCCGCGTATCCGGGAAAACGACCACATCCTCAAGGCGGTCATCCCCTTCGTCGAATCCCACTATCCTGTTAAAAAAAATCACAACTATCTGATCGGATTCAGCAAATCGGCAATCGGGGCACTCTCCGTTTTCTTCCGCCAGGAGCACCCCTTCGCCAAAGTGGCGGTCTTTGAAAACTGGTATGGCAATCCCAGCAAGAAACAGTGGGAAAAATGGGGATTCAAAACCTGCTATGGAACACGGGCCAACCTCACACTCTACAACCCGCAGGATGTGGTGGCAAAGTATGCAAAACAATTTTCCGGTGGGCCTGTGCGTGTGACGGTTTTGGGAGGAGGACCAGGTCGCAGAATCGGCGTGGAGAAACTCATGAAACAACTCAGGAAGGCCGGCATCCCCCATTTTGAAATTTGGGAACGGGGAATGGGCCACCGGTGGACAAGCGGATGGTTGCCGCTTGCCGTCTCCTCGCTCTTCACAAACACAGAGTCCCCTTCAATAGTTTCCGGTCATTAGCAACTCATTTCGGCTCATTAGACTCAATGGATCCCATCCACCGAAAGAATCGATTATGAAACCATGAAAATGAACGGTCAGAATGGCTCACTGTTTGTTCGTAAAGTTTTCAAGGCATTTCTTCCCGTTGTTCTGATTACCACACTTCATGCGGATCCTGTTCTCGTCCAACTGGGAGAGGCGGCGGAGAAGCCGTTTCATGGTACCACGCAAATCGGATTGAATCTGGAAATGTCCCTTACCTCCGACCGGATGTGGAATGCAGACAATCACTGGATGGCGCGAACCCTCGCAGACGCAGGATTCAAAACGCTCCGCTGGGGTTATAGTGCGATCTGGTGGGATGCCTTTGCCGAGAAACCCCTGACGGATAACTATTGGTCGGCTGAAAACACAAAAGATGCCTATGGGAGCTTCGGCTTCAAGGAGTTTGTCTCCTATTGTAAGGAGACACATACTGTTCCTCTCATCATGTTGCCAGTTGATGCGATGGCCTCGGGTGTACCACTGGAGCGGGTGCTGGATTTGTCGCGGAGGATGACGGAATATGTAGCGTCCCAGCATTTGGAAACCCCAGTCTATCTGGAGGCGGGAAATGAGCCCTATACCAAACCGAAGTTGGCAAAGGAGAAATATGCGCAAGCTCTGCGCGCTCTGTATCCGCTGGTAAAATCGATTCAACCCTCGTTCCGTTTGGTTGCCCAGATCAACGAGGATCTACAACCCTACATCATTGACACATGTAAGGATTCATTCGACGCGATCGAATGGCATCACTATTTGAAATGCGGAGGCAAGGGTACTGATCCATGGCAATGGTATTGCCAGCAGGATCATACGGATCTCTTCAGGCTATCCCAAAACAAGGTGCCGGTGATTCCATCCGGAAAGGAGTATCTCATCGGTGAGATCAATGTCCTCTGGCCGGATTGGTTCTTTGCCATGGCAGGGGATCTTCACAGCTCGTTGGTCTATCTCAATCTCCTGCTAGACACCATCAATGCCAATCAGGCACAAGCCATTCTTCCATGGCCTTCCCAATGGCCCTCCTTGAAGGGCGTTCCAGGATATGGGCTGTTTGATTATGATGCCTTTACCCACCAAAACCGAACTCGGGTTTTTCCGGGTGTCATGGGAGTACATCGCATGATCCATGATTATGTTCTTACTGTGCCGATTACTGTCACATCGGCTGATCCGAAGATCAAAGTTTTTGCCTACGCCTACCCCAATGCAAAGACTCTGAGTCTGATTCTGATTAACAAGCACCCCGAAGAAGTTTCCGTGCGCATTCCATTAAAACAACCTGCAGTTCAAGTCAGCGCCCACAAGCTAAGTGCCACGAACTCCACGGATACGAGTGCCAAATACTCACCGGTGACCGCCACCGTGAATCCCTTGAACGAGCTTGATATTCATTTGGCGCCGGAAAGCGCTTTTGCGGTTAAGGTAAGCAGTCATCCCTAACATTCGACCTATCGTAACGAGCTACGGCATCGCTAAAAGGGCCTGTGGAAAAAATGATGAATTTTTAAAGCAGCACCTGAACCCGTTCTCCGGCAGCAACCGGGATTACTTTGCAGAGACTCAGGAGTTCAAGCGTAAGTGGCTTTGAAGCCGACACATCATCTTCGATGAGCACCTGCACGATCGCATCGTATTTTGTTGGATTGTGAAGATGGAGTTTGGGTATTCCCTCTTCATTAGAGAACTCCGCATCGATGTGGTCAAAGACGATCACCCTCCCCGTCTCCTTGCGCACATAGACACCGGGAAGTTCCGCGACCGTCAGCATCAAGGCCGTCTCAACCCAGATCGTGGAGCCGAAGATATTCCCGCCAACTCCCTCCTGCCCTTCCCAATCGCTAAGATTAACCCTCTCACACATCATCCCCGGCTGCATCGTGCCGATCTGATGCCCTTCACGGGAGACATAGTTGGTAATGTTGCCTGCGATGTCGCGGATGAGATCGAGGGCCAGTTCATCACCGGTATCCCGCCAGAGACGGAAGAGGGATTCACCGGAGAAATTACAGATGGCAGGGGCAGCGTGCTTGTTCTGGATATTTGCCCAGACGGAACCATTAGAAGGTGCCTCGACTTTTCCAAGCGGCGATTCGGGCGGATAAGTGAAATCATAACTTGTGACCCAAGTGGCAAACTGTCGGGTCAGATCGCTTGCGGCAACGGACCAGAACGGGTCGTTTGTGGCCTCGTAAAGATCGACGAGCGAAACAAGCAAAGCAAAACACGATTCACTATCTGGAGCCGTCAGCATATCGCATGGCCCGCCGGTGGTCAGTCCCCGTTCTATCCAATCTCTGACAAGTTGCCTGCCAAGATCACAGGCCGCTTCTCGGTAGGATTTCTCCCCGAAGAGTTTCGCTGCCAGCAGGAGCCCGGCGGGAAGAACTCCTGCAGCCGTGCTGCCACCGATACCGATCTCCGCCGTACGGATGTCGAGGTGTTGTCCAACCTGGCCATACCTGCGGAAAATCGTGACTAGAGCATCGGCAAGATTTTTTGCCGAGGTCTTCCATGTTTCCGGAACAGTTTCTCCACGGGCCTCCAACATAAGGATCTGTTTGATCCCAAAGTAAAGTGCGTCGGAAAATCGGCGCACGGAAACAAGATAGCCTGGACGAGGAGGACGCGGATCCTCGTTGTTAAACTTTGTCCCATCATGATGGGCGCGCCAGAGACCGTTCTCTACCGGGCTGCCGGTGAACATGAAGTCGAGATTCCTCAGTGCCCGTGCCTTTGCCGTATCATCCCCTTGCACGATCATCGGAAGGGTCGTCAACCCACCGGTGCACCATCCAAGCTGCCACCAGTCGTAGGCCTTGGTGCTCGTTGGATCGATGCCGTGTCGGTAATAGCCAAGTCTCTCATCCCAATTGAGGGCATTCACCTTTTCACGAACCATTCGGGCAGCCTCGCTGAATGGGAGAGCCCTGAGACTCTCCCTGTCACCAAAATCCTTCCGCCCCTCGGCATAGCGGTCGAAAAGTGTCTGAAGCCGAGGAGCTTCAAAGAACCAGAGACGCACGCGCAGTGTCACTCGATCCCCAGCCTTCCAATTTCGGGCTGGATCCCCCTCACGAAATCCGATGATGTTCGGAATCTTGGAGCGATGCCGTGGCGTCGTGACCGTTAGGGAGGCTTCGCGGGCCGGGCCATTTTCCTCAATGGTGAGACCATAGGCTCCTAGCTCGTTGTCGGCCGGAAGAAATAGAAGAAATCCTTTGCTTAGCCCAGTTCCCTTGGATGAGCACCATCCGAGCGAAGGAGTTGACACACCATAGGTGTCGATCTCGATCTTTGCAGGCGAACCGTCACGATGAAGCTGTGTCTGCTTGGTAATGGTGATCGGCTTATCCACGGCATAGTGGGAGGCATCGGGCCAGAATGGTGAATACGGCACATCGACGATCTCGAAGCGATTGCCATCATAGACCATCGAGGGGGCAAAGACATAGTTCGCTGAATCCCATGATGCGAAGGCGAGTTTGAGATTGATGGTTGTGGCAGGCGAGCTTCCAGAGACAAGGTGGACGACACTTGTGAGCTCCACACATCCCTCTCTTCCTTGCACAGGCTCGACACTCGTCTGCACCTTCCAGACTGCATCGGAAGTGGAGCACTCGCCGATCCAGGGAAGGGTCACCAATCCTTGATCGGATGTGACGGAAAGTTTCAATGAGCTCTTATTTGAAGCAAGAAGCTCTTCCAGAGAGGAGGAAGGAATTTGTGGCATAAGAAGGGGGATGATAACTTATTTTGAGAGCTCTGAAACGCTCCAATTTTTGAAATCGTAGGTTCTGACTGTTTTTCCATCGGTCACTTCAAGAGGCCCATCGGGAATCTTCTGTGAAGTCCAGGGACTCTCAAGAACAGGCCACGCCGCGTAATCCAGCGGCTTGCCATTGATCGAATCCTGTCCGTCGTAGTCACAGTGCATGAGATCGCCATGTCGGGTTGTCGCCTCGGCGCTGAGATGCACTCCGGGGACCAACTTCAGGCTGCTCTTTGCAAGAATGCTCTGCCGGAATGCTGTGAGCTGATCCTGTGGACTCTTGCCAGGGAATTCCTCGGGAGAAGCCGTCTCCAGCAGCACGGCAGACTGGGATGCACGGACGCGGAATTCCGAATCCCCGTTGCGTGGGGGAGAGGCCGGAGCGAAGATCCCTGCTTCAGGTCTCCAATCAAAGGGTTGCGAAGCAGTGAGTGCAATCAGGGTACTTCCATAATGGATGAAGATTCTTCCCGTCGTGGCAGAGTCATTGATGGAGGCACGGTAGCCACCCGGAACATAGCCCAGAAGGTAAGGCATGATTTTGGGATCATTTTTACTGTCGAAGAGGAAGAGTAGCGCATCACGAGCAAGCAATTCCTCCGCATTGAAGCGCACACCATGAGTATGAAGACCATGGGTGGTATAGGGATCATCGGCGCAGGGATTCGTGATCCAGAGCTGGGTTCCATGATTGGGATCGGGATCGGTCCACATGACACCACACGGATAACTTTGGCCTTGAAACGGCTGCCCTCCCCGCTTCGGACTGTGCGAGAAGAGGGCGTAGTTCGATGTGATATAGTGATTTAGGGCAAAGTTGTTAATGAATGCGCGGTAGAAGTAGGGTTTCGAACGATCAGTGCCGGCAGGCAGAATCACGGATGGAAGCTGATAGGGATCGGTAGCCGCACGAGACGCCGCCTTGGCACTGGACAACTCAGGAGTGATCCCTCCAAAGTAGAGCCAGGGAAGGGTCGCCACGCCCCACGCATGCTGGTTTTCCATGTCAGGATAGGAACGCGGCGCAAAGGTCGCGAGGAGTCCATTGAGCCAAGCTGGAGCGAGTTGAATCAGGCAGGTTTCGTAGGCGATCCGGGCACTATCACGCATCGTGGGCTCATTGGCACAATCGGCAATCGTGAGCAACGGGAGGATATTTTGGGCACCGTAGGGGCGCGATGCATACTCACCCGGCCCATTGCCAACAGTGAACCGGATCACACTGCGAAGATGTTTCTCGCCGGTCGGATCATCGGCGGAAAAAAAAGTTCCCCAAACATCACCCGGCAATTTCGACTTCGACGACTGAGCCTTGAGCAGCATCTTGGCCGTTTGTTCCTGTATGTAAGGATCATTCTTCATGAACCATGGATCAGCATGGAATGCATTAGGACCCCAGATCTGCGTGGCGAGATATCGGGAAGCAGCGGCCATCATCCTGTGATTGCTTGTGGTCAGGCCGGCATAAAAAACGCCCCCCGTATAGATCCTTCGGTAGCGCTCTTTTGTTGCGGCGTCGAGCCGTCCCTCATAGCGAATATAGCAGTCGAGGCCGGGCCAGGCGGTGAACCCGGTGTTGCCGCCATGCATCCAGCGGTTTATCTTGTTGCCCGGCTCCAGTGTATCAAGTGCGAGATTGATCTCTTTAAGGGCCTCTGCATCTCGACCAAGCTCAAAGAGGCATAACGCCTTGGTAAATCCCTCATGGTGGGAAGGGTTCGATGCAAACGCCTCCAGCACGGCTTTGCGGCGTTGATCGAAGGTTACGAGGGTTTGTCTCTGCGGAATCTGATCGGTTGTGGAAGGGCCGACTTCCGCTACATTCGTTCCCTCATGAATATCAATCTGACCACTTGATGAAGTCTCTTCCCCCCTGAGCAAACCGCACATCAAAGGGATCAGCAATAGAAAGCGGTGAAAACAGTTCACGGTGAAGGAGGGTATGCCTTGCGGCGAAGAATCATTGGAAACCAAGCCAGCCTGATTGGCAAGATCGTGCGATTGCACCGTGACCACTCAAGATTTCCTGTGCTAATTTCATGGAATGGCCGCTATCCCCCTCCCCCTTGGACTCCTTCTCTTAGCATCACTCTTCTGCCTGAATCTGTCCGCCGATCAGACTAACTCCCCCTCCGATTACTATCACGATCCTGCATGGAAGCCCCGGGCAATCCTTCCTGCCGCCGATGCTCTGAAGGGTGACTTCTGGCCGGCATCGCCCAAAACCAAAGTCGATTACAACGACCCCACATTCGACCCATCAAGGCTGTCGGCTGTTCCTGCACCGGGTGTTCATCCACGGGTGCTGATGAGCCCCTCCGATATCGATCTGATCCGAGCCAAAGTCGCCATTGGGGAAAAAGCTCCGCCGGAGTTCAGGGCACTCTGGGAGCGTGAGAAACGCTCTAAAAGCGCCTTCTACGCCCTTGTTGCTAAGGACGATGCCCTTGGCAAATCTCTGGCCTCCGAATTGATGGCCAAGGTAGCAAGCCTGGAGCCCAAGATCGACACAATCAACAAACAACCCGATCACGACAACATCTGGTGTGTCGAGAAATCGATCACGGCGTCCGGCGATCCGAACCCGCCGACCGAAATCTGGGCATTGCTGGACTATGATTATTTGCACGGTTGGCTGACTCCCGAGGAACGCGAAAGAATCCGCAAAGTGATTGCCCGGTTGACCAAGGATCGCATCAGCAACTTCATGACGGTGCCTGACCACATGATGATCAATAATCACGAGGGATTCGGCATGGAGTATATCCGACTGATGCTCCTGATCGAGGGAGAGAAAGGATTCGACAAAAGGGTCTATGACCTAGCCGCAAAGAAGGCCCGTGCGATGCTTGACTGGTATCTGGATGAGCAGGGGATGTGCTATGAGTCGATCAAGGGTTGGCTCAACACGGATGCCTTTGTGGCGATAGGACGGCGTGAACGGGATCTGCTCAAGCACAGTCACCTCCGCGCCAAGATGGATTTCTTCCGCCAGGCCCTGCGTTGGGAGGATGGCGTCTGGCATATCCGCGACGAGATGAGGGCCTCCGCTTTCCATGTCATCTGGATGATGCACTACTTCCATCCCAAGGATGAGGGGGATGACCTGCTCTACAGCGCCACACTGACCTCTCATCCCTTCCTGACGGATTCCAATGCAAGATGGCCTGGACCGGTCGGCATCACTTCGGATCTCCTGTTGCTTTTTGCCGGAAACGCCATCGCCACCCCTGATGGAAAGCCCCTTGATTGGACAGATCAAAAACGCGTTAATTCGCTCAATATCCCCATCACCTGGAAGGATGATGTCCGTGGTTATGTCGAAACCCGCAACAGTTGGAACAAGGAAGATTTGCATCTCGGCTTCACCTGCAAACAAGATTTCTTCTATGGAGGGCACGAGGCTTCCGAAAACAACAGGCTGATCCTCTGGAAGGATGGAATCAACTGGGTGAAGGACAGCAACATGCTCGCGGTCAAAGCCACATTCCTCCAGAACATGCTCACCATCGACGGAAAAGGGCTGAGCTATCCACCGGCACCCGGATTCTGGCTCGGTGTACAGGAGACTCCAGAAGGCGTTGTTGCAGCTGGTGATGGCAAAATCGGCTACTCGTTTGCCAAGGTGATGCAGGTGCACCCCCTTGATTTCCCTTCGGCCAAACTCCCCTACTACGCCCCCTTTGCCGAGGGGAATTACGACCAGTCACGAGACATGCAGGTTGCCTTCCATCCCGGTACGGTCGCCTGGAACGACGGCTACGCTCATACGGATTACGGGGCGTGGAGCGGGGAAACCCGTATGGTCGAATCCTACCGCACCGCAAATCCCGTGGAGCAGGCCTACCGCACCGTTTTCCTGGCCCGCGGCGAACATCCCTATGTCCTCGTGATCGACGATGCGCGGAAAGATGACAAGAAGCATCTCTTTGAATTCAATCTTACCCTTCCTGAAAATGTTGAACTACTGGATGCCAAAAATCCTGCCATTCAATTCCAAAACCCGGAACCCGGAGCAGGACGAGAAGATGACCTGCTCATCACACGCCCCAACACCCCGCGTGATCCGCAGACAGGCAGGCCAATCGTCCAAAAAGGTGATCCCCTCTTTCTTGTCCGTTCACTTTGGAGAAATTCCCCTTTTGGATTTCCCTCACCCCGGCTTGAGCACTTCAACGGCTCTCCTGAGAAACCGTTTGCTAATTTCTCCCATCTTTCCATACCGGCCATTTCCGAATCCCCCGAATTCCGCATCCTGCTCTACCCACACAGGCAGGGAGATCCGATCCCGGAAACAAGCTGGAATGAGGATCACTCGGAACTGACCGTCTCGATTAAGGGAGTCAAGGATATCTACCTCTTTGCAAAGACCGATGGTGGGCGGACCATTTTTTCGATGACCCGGAACGGACAACCGATCATCTCGACAGTCGCTGCCCCTGCGCGGCCTGAGCTGGAGGTGAACAACAGTCGCTTCAATGCTAATGACCTGCGCACTACCCGGTTTGAAAATCAAATTCCTGAATACCACTTTGGCGACAAAGTCTTGGCCAACCTCATACGGCCCACGGCGCCGGCTGTGATTCGCTATACTCTCGATGGGTCGATTCCTACAGCGGAGTCTGCGGTTTGTGATGGGCCGATTGCGATCATTAAAAGCTCCGAACTTCAGGCACGCCTTTTCGATCCAAACTGGCCAGGAAACAACAAAGTCAGTCCTCCGCTGAAAGCGCGTTTTGTCCAAGTCGAGCCAGCCAAGGGAAAGGAGACTCCTCCTGACGGAAGCCAGTCGGGACTGCTTGCACAGGCCTACGAGAAAAAAACCGTTCTCTGGAACGACAAGGGATTCTTTGACGCCTCCAAGATCATGCTCCCAGATCTTTCCAAAGAAACACCCACCCTCACCGCCCGTGTTCCGGACTTTCAGCTTCCTTATGTAGTTCCGACTCACCCGATGACGGAACAGGTCAAGGGCTTCTACCGCTTCACGGGATGGTATCAGGCACCGGTTAAAGGAACCTACGAGTTCTCCGTGAACTCCTGCGGCCCCGTCCTGTTTAAAGTCGGAAACCAGACGGCCATCGCAGCCAAAGGGGTCTTTCACCAGCAGCAGGATACCCGTCGAGGAGAGGCCGTGCTGGATGTTGGATGGCATCCGATGGAACTCATCGTGACCGATCCTGTTTTCTGGAATCTGAACAGCCTTGATCCAATGCCCTTCGAAGTCACCGTCCGTGTAAACGGAGGTGGGTCAGCCTCCATTGCAGCCAGTGATCTCCGTTTTGATGCGAAGGGAGTTCATCTAGCAGAACAGCCTGCCATACCTTCCAAGGAAGCCCAGACCCCTCCGGCATGGCTTGAACCGGGTGCCATGCTCTCCTCGTTTGACCGACAGGGAAAACACCGCGACCCTGATTACCTCGATCTGGAGGGATTGGATCCTCTGCGCCGCGAGAGAATCAACGCGTTTCAAACCAATCTTAGACCGGAGATCGTGCGTGACTACGAGGGATGGTTTCACGCTCCCACCGAAGGACTCTATGAGTTTAACCTTCCCTCTAGACGACATCAGAACGCGGGCCTCGGCGAACTGCGTTCCGCCTATCAGAACCAGCTTCGCATTGACGACGAGATCGTCGTGCAGCGGGGAGTTCACGGACGGATGCCACTGAGAAAAATCACGCTCCAACCCGGATGGCACAAACTCTCCTTGCGACTCGGTGCGAGTCCCGGAGAGGGAAGCGTCACCTACCCTGATGGTCAGACGCTCCCCATGACGGCTGCTCTCCTCTCAAGACCAACGCTTGTCGATATTCATCCCAAGGGTGTCGAGGGTGGGCGCTCCCTCTATGAAATCTACGGATCGACAGAGATCGAGTTCAATTTGCCAGAAGGGCGGCATGGCGAGATCCACTATACCTTGGATGGAAAAAATCCCTCCGTGAAGGATCCAATCTATAAAAATCCGATCACACTTGACGCCACGACAACCATCACGGCGACCGTCTTCATGGATGGCAAGGCTCTCACCCTTCCTTCCAGTGTCACCATCAACCGTGAGAACATCCCTCAGAAGGATCGTATTGCCAATGTGGACTTCGCTGCTTGGAACGGCAATACAGGGCAGAGCACCCTAGATACCAACTCTTCTGTTTATATCCCAACCGGTGCCTCCCTTGTGGCAGGTCGCAACGGAGGCAAAGCCCTCTCTGTGAATCGGGCGACCATGAAATCAGAGGATGGAAACCCCAAAGCTGTGGATGTCAATCTGACCCATGGACTGGGTCACGCAGGCTTCAAGATCACCGGCATGAGAATGAAGGATAACACCCTTTCTGTCGGTCTCTGGTTTCAGAGCGATACAGCCGATGGCAAGATTTTTGGGAAGGATGGTTACAATGCCTTTGGAAAATCCTATAAAACCGTTTCCTGTTCTCTGGGACACGGACAGTTGCGTGCCGATCCCGCCAGGATCACTGGGGGAAAAATCGATCCCAAGAGCTGGCATCAGATAGTCCTCACTTCCGATGAGAATGCCACCATCCTCTATCTGGACGGCGAGAAGGTTGCCGCAGGAAGCGGTTGCAAGACATTGAATACCGACAGCTTCGACTTCTTCTCGGATCATCCCGCTCTTGTGGAGCGGGTGGCGATTTACAACAGGGTGCTTTCTCCCGCCGATGTGAAACAGTGGTTCACCTGGGAGAAGGATCACCCATCACCATGACATCGTGCTTGCATAATGCAGGATCAATACCCCCATTCATTCCTCTTCTTGACTGAAAGGCCTACGCAATCCCGGCAATCAATTTTCCTTCCTGTAGCGTCCCGGTCTCTCTCCTGTCTCCCTGAAAAACGCTTCCGAAAAGGCATAAGGTGTTTTGTAGCCTATGGCGGTGGCAATGTTTTCCAGCGTACCGTCGGTGTGAAGCAGCAGATCCTTGGCATGTTCGATTCTCAGTCTTGTGACCATGCCCATCGGTTTCACTTTATGAATACGCCCGGCATACTCATAGAGCTTGCTTCGACTGACATGAATTTCAGAAGCAAGGCGCTCGACATCCCACTCCTCATCTAGCCTAGAACTCACCCTGGACCACAGTTCAGAGAGGAGATGACTCATCTGATCGCGTTTACTGCAACATGCATGGTCAATTTCCCTAATCAGTTGCACCCGAAAAATCGATGCATACGCTGTGGCATTATCAAAGGCTCCATACTCGGAACTTTGTGCCTCAGCAATCGCTCCAAGAAGTGAACTTTCAAGTATTTTTGTATTATGCACAGAGTGAATACCGGCCCCCTGATCACTCAGAAAACGCCATCTCGGGATATCCAGCAGATGAACCCAGAGCGCTTCTGCATTTCCCTTTGCGAGACGAATCCAATGAGGTGTTCCCGCAGGACAGAGCGCCCATTGCCCCTGCCCTATCGGAAAAAATCCGGAACCTGTATCGCACTCCACATTTCCTGAAAGGATAAAGTAAAGCAGGTGCGAAACAGATGAAGGAGTACCTCCAAGATAAGAGTCCTGAAGATAATCGACTCCGGTGACATGAACGCCGATTTCACGAAGTGGCCATCCAACTTTGCTCCCCCATGGAAAATCGAGAAATCGGGTTTTTTCAGATATCTCCTTTCTCCTCGCCGCCTCGGGCTTGAGCAGAGCTGCATTACGCTTGGGAAGTGTCTTTGTCATGGCGAACTTCTGCGTATCTTTTATGGACGAGCAGGGATTTTAGAAAAGAAGATTCCGGCGTATCGTTTGCTTTCATTCCTCCATGAAGCCCCTCCATTTCCTCGCCATCGTTTCCGCCCTCCTTGCTTCGTTCTTCCAGACGAGCCTCTATTCTCAGACAAACAACAACCAATCAGTTTCCCTTTCTGATCTTATTCCGGCTGATAAGAAACTTAATCCGGGGTGGGTGAAGTCGCTCACAGAACGAGGGGAACAGCAGGTCTGCAAAGGTCCTGAACTGGCCCACATCGGGATGCCCATCGGTGGGCTTTTTGCAGGGCAATTATATATTGGCGGAGACGGCCAGCTTTGGCACTGGGATGTTTTCAACGATTTCCTATTCACAGGATGGGCTGGTAACTACCACCCGCGTCCCGTTACTAAGCCCCTTGAGCAGTCCTTCAACCTGATAATTGACGGCCGGGAGATTCCATTTTCCACTAATGGCTTTTCCGATATCACCTTCCGCGGTGAATATCCGATGGCATTTGTGACCTACCGGGATCCCTCGGTCCCAGTGTCAGTTGGGTTGACCGCTTTCTCTCCGTTTATCCCGCTCAATGTTGATGACTCGTCGCTGCCCCTTACAGTCATGGAGTATTCACTGACCAATATCTCCCCCGACCCCGTGACTGTGACGCTGAAGGGGAGCCTTGAGAACTTCGCTCTGGCTCGTGAACGAGGAGCTCTCAATGGAACCCGAGTGAACCGGGTTGTAAGCCAAGGGGATCTGACCCTGCTTGAGGAATCCATGGGGCCAGAACCCCAGATACCCAGCACGGAAGACCGCCTACTGGTGGACTGGGTCAAGTCCGGTTTCAACGGATGGGCTAAGGAAGTTGCTTTAACCCCTTCCCCTGATCCCAAGAACCCCGCCTCGTTCACCAGCCCTCCCTTTACCATCGACAGCAAACACCTCTACGCGTGGATGCTCCCCTGGGGCCGCACGGGGCATGAAGGAGGCCTTGATCTGCTGGTGGATGGGAAGGTAGTCGCCAGTCTCCGACCTATTCCCTCCCATTCCGATATCCGAGGGCTTCATCTGCAGGCCCTCGATCTAACCCAGTGGGCTGGCAAGGAAGGGAGGCTTCGGGCCGATGCCCCTCCGCTCCCGGACAAGAAGATCCCCTCCGCCTTCGGCTCGATCTTCTTGAGCGACCGGGAAATCCTCCACAATCCCAAGATGGCGACGCAGGCGAGCCGCGCCGATGCTGAGGACAACGGGTCGATGGCCCTCGCCCTGCTGGACGGTCCCGCAGATCTCTCCTCCGGTAACCAAGAGGCACCGGCCTCCGGGAAGTTGGTGGGTGCCATCGGCCGTACCGTGTCGCTTCAACCTGGCGAATGCCGGCGTCTTCGTTTCGTACTCGCCTGGTATTTTCCGAACCTTCTCCACATCCCCCGCATCAAGGAGCAGGGTCGTTGGTACGCCTCGAAGTTCTCGTCGGCTGGGGACGTAGTGCGCTATCTCGCTGGCCATTGGGACCAGCTCACGGGCGACACACGCCTTTGGCATGACACTTGGTACGATTCCACCCTGCCTTGGTGGTTCCTGGACCGAACAATGGTCTCCATTGACAACCTCGCCACCTCCTCCAACTACCGCTTCAAAAATGGGCGCTGGTGGGCCTGGGAGGGAGTTGGAAGCTGCGAAGGTACCTGCGGTCATGTCTACGGCTACGCCCAGGCGGTCGCGCGCCTCTTTCCTGAGATTGAGCGCGACCAACGCGAACGGATTGACTTCGGAAGCTCACTTTCCTCCGAAGGATGGATCGACTGTCGCGGTGAGAACGGCGGGAAGGCGGCCATTGATGCGCAGGCCATGTATATCCTCAGGGCGCTGCGGGAACACCAAATGACTACTGATAACACCTTCCTCTCCCGAATCTGGCCGGGAGTAAAAAAGGCAATGGAGTATATGATCAAGCAGGATCCCGGCGAGAAGGGGGTCATTGTGGGGGGTCAGCACAACACTCTCGACTCCGACTGGTACGGTGAAGTCTCCTGGTACAATAGCCTGTACCTCGCGGCACTAACTGCCAGCGCTCAGATGGCAGACCTCATGAAGGTTCCCGAGACAGCCACCCGCTTCCGCAGAATTGCGAAGGCTGGAAAAGAGTATCAAACCAAGCACCTGTTTAACGGTGAATACTTTCAGAACAAAATCGATCCGGCCCATCTCAACACAATCAACTCTGGCTCGGGCTGCGAGATCGACCAGGTGCTGGGTCAAAGCTGGGCCTTCCAAGTCGGCCTGCCACGGGTGCTGCCGAAACAGGAAACCGTCTCCTCGCTCCAATCGCTCTGGAAGTACAACTTTGCGCCTGATGTCGGTCCCTTCAAGGCCGTCTTCAGGAAGGGCCGCAACTACGCGGAGCGTGGAGAAGCCGGTCTCCTGATGTGCACCTTCCCACGACCCGACTGGGATCTGAAGAAGGCCAGCGGCAACGGCAACGAGATGTACGCAAGCTACTTCAACGAATGCATGAACGGCTTCGAGCATCAGGTCGCTGGCCACATGATCTGGGAAGGAGAAGCGGAAGGTGATTTGGTGACCAAGGGACTAGCAATCGAGCGGGCGATTCACGACCGCTATGCGCCATCCAAGCGCAACCCCTACAATGAAGTGGAATGTGGCGATCACTATGGACGCTCGATGGCCTCCTACGGGGTCTTTCTGGCAGCCTGTGGCTTCGATTATGATGGCCCCAAGGGGCACATCGGCTTTGCCCCGCGCATTCATCCCGAGAATTTCAAGGCCGCATTTACCGCTGCGGAGGGATGGGGTAGCTATTCACAGAAAATTACTGATAACACCTTCACATCTGAACTTACTGTTAAGTGGGGGCAGGTGGCCCTGCGATCATTTAGTCTAGCCACTTCTGAAAAACCATCTTCCATCAAGGTTACAGTTGGAGGAGTGAACATCCCCTCTACCTTTGAATTCAAGGATGGAAAAACTACCCTCCTCTTCAAGGATCAGATTGTTGTCAAGGAAGGTGAAGCATTGACGCTCGTTCTCAACCTCTCGAAATAATTGCCTTATGATCAGACAATATTCTCTCCTGCTTGCAGTCATCCTGACACTTTCTACCGGTCTCCATGCAGCGGATTGGAGGCAATCACTGAAGAAGCAACTTCCCATTCTAGGCCACCGCAACTGGATTGTCATCGCTGACTCGGCCTACCCATGGCAGACAGCCCCTGGCGTGGAGACGATCTCAACGGGCGCGGGGCAGTTGGAGGTGACTCGCTCAGTTCTAGAGGCCCTTTCCAAAACAAAGCATGTCCGCCCTGTGATCATGACCGACAGTGAACTGCCCTTCGTTTCCGAGAAGGATGCGCCGGGAATTAGTACTTACCGCGATGCCCTCAGAAAACTCCTGAACGACCGCACTACTCAATCGCTTCCCCATGAGAAAATCATCAAGATGCTGGATGAAGCAGGAAAAACCTTCCATGTCCTTCTTCTAAAGACCAATCACACTCAGCCCTATACTTCGGTTTTCCTCCAACTGGAATGCGGCTACTGGTCACCCGAAGCGGAGAAGGAACTCCGCACTGCGATGTCCTCCCGAAAGTGATCCTACCTGATGGTTGATATTGTCAGGAGTTATCCGTCTGACGAATCATCACATCCTGCTTTCTGGATTCAGGTTCAACATTGAGATCCAGCACTTTTCCTCCCTCGACCCTGCCGGAGACCGTGGTCTGGTAGGGGGCATGGAGTTTGAAGGTGCAGTTCCAATCCTTTGGCCAAGCTGGGAGCAGCAGGATCTTCTTCCCCTCTGTCTGCATGAGCATGAGTTGGAGGGTCTGTTCCCCGTTGCCGCCGATATCCTCGTCTGGGGCGTAGTCGTGCCCCTTGTCCCAGAAGGCGAGAAATTTCTGCCGGGTGTCCTTGTTGGTGAGGTTGTGAACGACGAGTTTCTTCGCCTCGTCAGTAAGCCCTAGGTAAGCGCAATCCATCGGATCCTGCCCCCAGCAATGCATTCCTTTCTGGATGCGGGCGGCATAGGTATCGCGAGCGATTTGGAGATCAACCTTGCCGAGTTCAGGTAATCCATACAGCCGGAAGGGATAGACCGCGTAGAGTTCGGGATTTTCGAAATTATGAACCTTTACCCCTGTGTTGAGAGCAGGATCGTAAGGGTAGACGACTTTTTTCCCATCCTTATCGGCGACCGGAAGTGGAGGAAGGATCGCCTCAAGATCAGCCCATGATTTTCTCACCTCCGGCGTGGTCAGATCCTCAGGAAGTTGCTTAAGCCTTGAGAGAACATAGTGGAGTCCAGCGATGTCTGGGAGGGGATTGCTCACCATCCAGTACATCTCGATGGAGTTGTCAGGCGAGAGAAGGAGTTTGCCCTCCTTGTCGCGTGGAAAGTGATTGGTGAAGAAGGTCAGACCGAGGTTGGCAAAGGGCAGCAGGGTCTCCTTCGCAAAGCTCTTGTCCTGAGTGTGATCGTAGTAGTCGAGCATCATTGTGCTAAGTTCGAGGACAGGTGTGAAATAGAAGTCGGTATAGTGTCCATCTTTCTTCCCCACGAGATTCGGCAGGGCACCCCAATGGGGCGATGTCTCAGCGACATAGGAGCCCTCATGGTTGTAGAGTTTCTTGACGGTGGCCTCGTTATTCCGAATCTCTTCAAGATACATCTTAAAGAGAGGCTGCATGATGTCATAGTCACCCGCCTTCAGGCGTGGCCAGTACATGGCACGGGTGTTTTGAAACCAATATTGCCCGCCCCAAGCCCGGTAGTCCGCCGTTACGGGCAGGAAGGTTTCCACACCGGTCGCCTTATCCTTGCCGAAACTGACTGAGGGCCAGTCGATTACGAAGAGGGAGCCGTTGAATTTGACCGGATAGGCACCCCTTCCGGCACAGGCGGTCTTGAAGCGCTGCAATCCATACCCTTGAGTGACTTTCTTCGTTTCGGGCGTGCCATCAGCAAAAATATAGCTTCGATCCCAGAAGGCATGCCACCAGTCGCGATGGGCCTGAAGCTGCTTTTCATCAGAGGCTGGAAAGGCCGCACTGGAAACCTGCAGAACCTGCTCAATCCATTCCTTGTCACTCTCCGCCTTGCCCGAGGCCACGGTAATGGCGAGGTGAGCGTTCCAGTTCCGGAGGCAGTCATTCCAGTTCCCTGGATCAGGGCACCGAAACCCCAGTTCACCACTTCCGGCGTCGTTGGCTTCCCGAGTCCGTTGGTTGTCCCGTTGAAATGACACCAGGCGAGACGATCCTTGAGTCCCTCGGCGTGGTAGTCGGGCTTGAGCTCATCCATTCCGGGACTCCGAAAAATATCTCCGGGATTTGTGGCGCCGGGATTAACTGGTTGGGGCAACCGATAAGGATCCAGAGATACCTTCAACTCCGACTCGACCTTACTGCGCACCGAGACATGAACGACCGGGGCGTTGGCATCGACCCAGAGGTGCAATTCTCCATTATCACCTTTGATCAGCATTTCTCCATCGTAGAGGTGGAGAGCCTGCTCAAAATGGTTTGTCCCCGAAAAAAGAGCTGGGGTGGTGGAGATGCGGACTTTGCCGATCTTTGCGAGGCCGACGGTTCCCTTGGGGTTCTCGGTCCATGCATCCGTCTTGCCGATGTAGAACACCACATCACCGTTCGGCTCAGTCCAGACATTCAGACCGATGTCACCATTGCCGATCGGCATGGAATCGGCGGAAGAGTTTCCGGGTGCATCCCAGATCACATCATTCGGTTTCAGAAGAGCCGGAAGATCGACATTGGAAGCACTCAAAGTGCCTAAGCTCACAACCAATACGGCAAGTAGCGAAAGCGGGGGATTTTTGCTCATGCAGCCATCTTCGGGATTGCTTTACGGATTGCAATAAATCTCAAGAAGTAGAGGATTGATATCTCACTATTTTACCCCCTAAAAAATGAATCCACGGACATGTTCTCTACCCCGACTCCTTCTCCACTTCCTACTGCTGATTATCGCTGCATGCCAGCTTCAGGCTGAAATCAAGCCAAACGCTCTCTTCAGCGATGGCATGATTCTCCAACGGGACACAGTTGTTCCCGTTTGGGGCAATGCTGCTCCGGGAGAGCAGATAAGCGTTGAATTCGCTGGTCAGAAAAAATCCACCACGGCTGACTCAACTGGGAAATGGATGGTGAAACTTGATCCCTTGAAAGCCAATGCCAGCGCGCAGGATCTCACGATCACGGGTTCGGGAGCCCCTATAAAACTCACCAATGTGCTTGTCGGGGATGTCTGGTTGGCCGGAGGACAGTCAAACATGGGTTCACCTATTTTTGCGGCACACAATGCCACGGAAGTTCTTCCCACGGCCAACGATCCGCTCCTGCGATTTTTTGATGTAAAGAAAAAGGTTTCATCCGAACCGCTTCCCAACCAAGAGGGTCAGTGGAAAGAGACCACACCCGACAATGCCAAGAACTTTTCCGCCGTCGGATTTTTCTTTGCCAGGGAGATCAGAAAATCGGCGGGTGTGCCCGTTGGCGTTATTTCCGCACCGTGGGGAGGAACACCCATCGAGACATGGATGAGCCTCAAGAGCCTTAACGAAAATCCAGCCCTCACCAATGTCTTGGTAAAATGGGACAAGGCTGTCACGGATAACGCCAAGGTCAAAGCCGATCCCAAGCTTGTCTCCGATTTCGTTGCCGATCTGGAAAACTGGAACAAAGAGGTCAAGCCAGCAGCTGACGCAGCTATGAAAGCCTGGAATGATGACAAGGCGGCCGGCAAGCCCGTGGGAGAGAAGCCGAAGCCATCCCGCCCAGTGCCAAGCAACCCAGACCCGATGGGCATGCCTGATCCCTCCAGGAGACCGGCGACACCGACCGTTTCCTACAATGCCATGATCGCTCCTCTGGCACCCTATGCGATCCGCGGGGTCATTTGGTATCAGGGAGAGGCCAATGCAAGCCGTGGCCTGGAGTATCGTACGCTCTTTCCACGCCTGATTCAGGGATGGCGCGCTCAATGGGGAACCGATTTCCCTTTCCTCTTCGTGCAACTGCCGATGAATGGTCCCGACAAGACCCCAGTGGCAACCGACGGTGAACCTTATCTCCGCGAAGCCCAGTTTCTGACGTTGAAAGAACCCAAAACCTCCATGGCGATCACGATCGATATCGGCGACCCCAACAATGTGCATCCCGGGGACAAAATTGATGTAGGTCAGCGACTATCCCTGCTTGCTCGCCGCGATGTTTATGGCGAGAAAATCAATGCCTCGGGCCCCCTCTATCAGGGATTCAAGGTCGAGGGTGACAAAGTACACATTTCATTAAAGGAAACCGGAAGCGGCCTGAAGGCCGGTCAGGCCCCTTGGTGCGCCAAAGGCGTGGAACCTCTTCCAACCGACAAGCTGATAGGCTTCTTCATTGCCGGAGATGACAAAAGCTGGGTCGAGGCCGAGGCCAAAATTGATGGCAATTCCGTCGTGGTCTCTAGCCCTTCGGTTCCAAAACCGGCTTCGGTCCGTTACGGTTGGGCCAATTCTCCCCGTTGCAATTTGTATAACAGTGAGGGTCTCCCAGCTTCTCCTTTCAGAACCGACGACTGGCAGTCGGGTTCTGGTGCTGGCACCACAAATCCCTCCACCCCTGCCATCCGCACGACCGAATAACAGTAACGCCTTTCACCGGATCCCCTTATCCAAAGAATCCAAAGGGGATCCGGAAGCAGTTTTATTACGGCTCTGCTTATGAATCCGCGAATTTTTGAGAGGTTCACGGCCCTGACAATTGCCCTCTACCTAGGTGCCATCGGAAACCCGTTGAGGGCATCAGATCCACTCCTTCCCTACCTTGATGGAAAAGCTCCCGAGATTATCCGGGAGGTGACCAACTCGATCACTCCTCCCAAAGATGTCGTACTGAGGCAGGTTGTTTTTCGGTCGCGGGACAATTCCGAAATTTACGCCGCCATCGCATCTCCCAATGCCCCGGGAAAATATCCCGGCATACTCGTCCTTCATGGAGGCGGAGGGAGTGCCGAAGTGGAAAAAGCCATATCCTGGGCGCAGCGCGGTTTTGTGGCCGTGGCTCAGGATCTCCCCGGTATCGCAGAACCTAAAAAACTCACGGAGACGAAGGGACGCTTCACCTCCTTAAAATACGGTGAAAGCCGTTGGGTTGCGAATCCTGATGCCAGCGAGAGTGTGATCTTCGATGCGGTGCTCAGCGCCATGAAGTCACTCTATCTGCTGCGATCCCAACCCAACGTCGATGCCTCCCACATTGGAGTTGTGGGAGTTTCCTGGGGTGGCTACATGACGACGATGGTCTGCGGTCTGGCAGGGGATCAGGTGAAGGCAGGTCTGGCGCTCTACGGTTGCGGTTTCTTCGATCTCGGAAGCCAAAGCGGATCGGCTGTCTACAATCCGAAACTCCCCCGGACAAGCCTCAACAGACTACTGCCCGAGGAACGTGACCGCTGGTTGCAGTGCCTCGATGCCGGTCGCCGCGCCTCGAACATGAAAGCTGCCTACTTCCTTGCCGCAGCCTCCAATGATTTCTTCGGATGGCCCCGATCGGCGCAAGCCACGCTCGATGCTATTCCGGGAGAGAAGAACCATCTCTTCGCCCCGAATGCCAACCACAAGGTTCCGGTCCCCGGAGGGAGCACTTACGATATCAATCCTTCCACAAATGGCACGGTGGCGGATAAAAATTTCGTCCCGACCGCCTTTCAGCCTCTTCCCACTCCGAAAGGAGAAAAAGGGAACTGGATCCAGATGGAGATTCCCTACTTCGACTATTACCTCAAGGGAATCGGCCAGGCTTTTCCCAAGGTCACAGTTGAAAAAACTACGAATCCGATGGTCGCACGCTTCAGCGTCATCGCACCTCATCCTATCACGAATGCCAAGGTTTACTGCGCCAAGGCAGAGCCTACCGACTTGAAAGCCGATGATGTGAAGAAAAGGGAATGGATTGCCCTCACTGCCGTGAAGAGTGTTGGAAACAGCTATGAGGCCAAGCTCCCCCCGGAGGCCGCTGAATGGTTCGCCTTGATCTCGGATGACCGCCCCGTGACGGTTTCAAGCGACATGATGCGGATCGGTGAACCGCCCAGTTTAAATCCTCCCACCCTGCCGAAACAATGACCATGCAACTCCCCAGAACCAAATTTTTCCCCGACCAACCTTGGCCGGATAACAACGGCGTCCACATCAACGCGCACGGCGGCGGCGTGATGTTTCATGCGGGCATCTATTACTGGTTTGGGGAGCACAAAATCAGCGGCGACGAGGCCGAAGTGGGTGTGCATGTTTATTCCTCAACCGATTTATACAATTGGAAGGACGAAGGCATCGCAATGGCGGTTTCAGACGATCCGCACAGCGAGATCGCACGGGGTTGCATTATTGAGCGCCCCAAGGTCATTCACAACGCCGCCACCGGGAAATTTATCATGTGGTTCCACTTGGAGCGCAAGGGCAAGGGGCGTAAGGACGGTGTGAACGGCGTTGCAGTGGCCGATTCACCAACCGGCCCCTACACCTTTCAGCGAGCCGTGCGCCCTGATGCCGGAAGTTGGCCGATCAATGTTACGGAGCATCAAAAGGCAGGGCTGGATGAAGCGCAAAAACTCATCGGTACTGTATTTTGGGGCAGTCCGCATCCCGACCGTGCCAGGATGAATTTCCTGGCTCGTGATTTTTACGGCGGCCAGATGGCCAAGGACATGACCCTCTTCGTCGATGACGATGGGAAGGCCTACCATGTCTTTTCCTCGGAGGAGAATTCCGCGCTGCACATCTCGCAGTTGAGCGACGACTACCTGTCGCACTCCGGCAAGTGGATGCGCATTTTTGAATACCTCTGGCATGAGGCACCTGCCATTTTCAAACACGACGGTCGCTACTGGATGATCAGCTCTCATTGCACGGGCTGGAATCCCAATGCCGCACGCTCCGCCGTGGCGGAGAGCATCTGGGGGCCTTGGACGGAACTCGGTAATCCGTGCGTTGGCGAGACCCCTCACGAAAAACTCGGCCCCGACCTCACCTTCGGCGGCCAAAGTACTCATGTCCTTCCGGTTAATGCACGCCCCGATGCCTTCATCGCAATGTTCGATGTCTGGCGTCCTGAGAACCATATTACCGGAGGGTATTTGTGGCTTCCAATCCAATTCGATAAAGATCGTTTCACGATCGAGTGGCATGATGCCTGGGATTTGTCAGTTTTCTGACCCTCTGCTTGTTCCCAACCATCCATGAAATACGCATTCATCCCAGTCATCAGCCTGTTGCTGTCGCAGCTTCAAGCGCAGACCGTTGCAACGAACTCCTCAGCACAGCATTCCACACCCACAGCAACAACTTCCCCTATCGCACCGACTACGGGGGCAATGACGATTCCCGTTGACTCACCAGCGTTTGTTTTTTCCCCCGGCAACTGGAGCGGTGACGAGGGTCGCACTGGGAAGCGCTTTCGCCAGTCTTGGAATCCGTATGCCTGTTTCCGGGTTGGGTGGGAATCTGCGAAAACCAACCCATCAGTTTCAATCCTTCTGGACACTTCCGGCCATTCCAGCAACTACCCTCCGCCAAATCTTGCCTACTGCATTGATGGAGTCTGGAAGGCACCGGTTACCTGCACGAATGAAATTGCCATTCCGGAGATCAGCGGATTGGGGAAGCACACCTTGGATGTTTATCTCATAAACTCCCAACAACGACAGCGTTGGGGCAGTGATGGCGCAAGCGGGTTGAATGTCGTGAAAGTCACCGGCCTGAAGGTTGATGAAGGTAGCATCCCCCTCCCCGAATCCCCATCCAAAAAATGGGCTCTGATTGTAGGGGACAGCATTACGGAAGGATGCGCCACGTCGGCGCTGATGCCCTATTCCAATCTACTAGGGCATGCCCTGAGGACACAGGGCTATGAATACGGAATCAACGCCTGCGGATATAGTGGATGGCTGAAGGTTGGGGACAGCGACGGTGATGTCCCCGGCTATTATATTGTATCCGGCTCCACCAATGGAATTGATGGCCAGTATAACGAAACACTGAGTCGCTGGAACAAGATCGATGGGAACCGTCACTCTCTCCTCGATTCGCATGGTCATCTTAGTGCCTACGGCCAGGAGGGGCAGGAACCCTCGCTTATCCTGATCAACTACGGCACCAATGATTACCTGCGGAAAGCCAACTCCAGCGATCTCATTGCAAGCATCACCCAGTGCCTTGCAGCCTTGCGCTTGGCAGCACCCGACGCACAAATCATCCTGCTCATCCCATTCGGTCAGTATGAAGCATCCGAGATAAAGGAAGCGGTGGAGAAACACCGGAAAGAAAACCCCGCCGACAAGAAGATTGCCATCATCGATCTTGGTTCGGGCCTAGCCAGAAATCTTGACAACAAAAATGGTCTAATGAGCGGACTCCATCCCAACGACCGAGGACATGCCCTGATTGCCGCTGAACTTATCCCACAGGTTTTGGCCATCCTAAACTCTACCAAGTAGATTAACGGTAAAAGTTATTGGTTCCTCGCTATTTCGAGTGGGTGAGTAACGGTCTGAAGGGTGGCAGGTCGA
>JBAXTN010000022.1:0-40048 GCA_037130175.1 bacterium
CATGCAGGGAAAGAAGATCGAACCAGTAGGACCCCTCGTGGGGCGTGCCGTCGTTGCTCAAAAGTTTCACCTTATCTTGGAACTTTAGTGGAAGCACCTCCTCGATCTCAATTCCACAAAGATCATTTAAGAGGGAGGGAAGAGTCTCTGGACGATTGATATTGTCCATGTCCCTCATCGCGGAGAGGCAGGTTAGTACCAAAGTTCCGCCTTCCGAAACGAAGCGCCGGAACTTCTCTGCACGGGCCTCGTCAATGAGGAGAGACGAGGGGGCCGCGAGCACCTTGTATATCGACCAATCATCCTCTGGGGAGACAATATCTGTATTCACATGGTTCTCAAAAAGAGCCTGATAATAGTTGTGCAGATGGCGCAGGTAACGGAAATCGGGATGAGGATGACCATCATCAAGTGCCCAGTCGCAGTCAAAGTCTCGGAGCAAAGCAACCTCTGCGCGAGGCATCAGGCTGGATAGTTCTTTTTCAATCTTCGTGGTCTCTGCGATAAGTTCTTTGATTTCGCGGTAGGTGCGGCGCGGTTTCGAGTCCGATGGGAGAACTGAGGAAAGCATGTGTTCCACACCTGAGGGGAATGTTCGCCAAGAGAAGTAAAGAACGGCGCGGGCCCCATGCGCCAGTTCCTGTCTGGTAAGGACGTTAAGGAGACCGGGTTCGACCAGTTTGCGAGGACGGAGGGTGCGTCCCGACTGTGCCTCGGTGACCCAGAATGGAGCCCTTTTTGTCGCTCGGGTGATCGCCATCGCCATCGAGGCGTAGGAGGGGTGATAGTCGAAATCGCCTGTGTTTCCGTACTCACCCTCAAAGGTGAAGCTGATCGGATAGTTATCGACCGAGACGAAGTCGAGCCGCTTGCCGAGTTTGTTAAGGTCGAGTTTATAGAGAAATCCGCAGGAGCAGATGTTGTGAGTGACCGGCTTGCCTGGTGAGGTCTCCCTGATCGCACGCGCCTGGAGATCTGCGTATTCGACAAAGCACTCGGAGAAAAAACGCTGAAGATCGAGTGTGGAGGAGGGGTTCTGGTGGGAATTTAGTTTGGGAAGTGCGATTTCGTCGAAAGATCGGTAGCACTGGCTCCAAAAATCTAGACCCCATCGGCGGTTGAGTTCATCGATCGATCCGAATTTGTCTTTTGCCCATGCCTGGAACTTGGCCACGCAGGTTGGGCAGTGACAATACGGATCCTCGGCCATGAGTTCATTGTCGATCTGGTAGGCGACGACATTGGGATTATCGCGGTAGTGGGTACCGATCGCATGGGCGATGCGTTTGCTGAGTTGAAGGTAACTCGGACTGTTGACGCAGTAATGGCGTCTTGCTCCGAACTCCCTTCTGCGACCGTCTGCATGGTATTGGTAAACGTCAGGATATTTGTCCATCACCCACTTCGGTGGCGTGGCCGTAGGGGTGCAGAGCAGAGAACGAATGCCATGGGCTGCGAGTGTCTCAACGGCATGGTCGAGCCAGGAGAAATCATAGATCCCTTCCTCAGGCTCCATTCTGATCCATGCGAATTCAGCCATACGAACAAGGCTCATACCAGCTTCCTGCATCAGTATGGCATCTTCGACGACTCGTTCGGGAGTCACATGTTCCGGGTAATAGGCGGCGCCAAAATGGAGATTCATGAGTCCATTGATGGGATAAACTATGAGTGCTGCGCGAGAAGAAAGAGTGCTTTGCAAAGTTCTTCCTTCTTCACTCGCGTTCCTAAGTGAGGGCATCGGATGTAGAAAGTGGATTTTTAGAGAATTACTTGAGCACACGAAAGGCGTCCAGGGAGACACTCCCGTTTCCCTTAGTGACGATCTTCAGACGATGTTCCTTTAGGGGGAGATTTTCGACTCGGTAGATGGGCACCTGGAAAAGTCTTGGAAAATTCTGCAGTTTTAAATCGGCCGATCCGACCAGTGTATCATCTAGGAAGATGTTGATCGATCCACTGTCCTGATACTTTTGAGTAAGGATTTCCACGCCTGTCCCGGAAAAACTGTATTCGGCTGTGGCTCCGGCGGATCGGGTATAGTGCGCATCTTTCTGATAACCGTGAGAATTATTCTGGGCGACGACCTGCCAATTTTTCGAGTAACTGATCGATGGATCATTGTCGTTAACCATGGTTCCCTCGGAAGTTGGTTTTGTTTTCAAAGTGATTGGAAATCTCCAATTCTTGTAAAGGGATCCGGGTTTGTCAGGAAACGGGCATCCCGAAGTGAATAACTGAATAGTGACACCATCGGGCGTTAACTCCTGGTATTTGGCGCAAAGGTTTGGGCCGTACATGTGGCAGCCTCCAAGGAATCGGTCATCCATAGAACCCACCTGTGTCCATGGGCCCCATGGATGAGGCGACTCCAGAAAATCATAGGTGATGCACTCCGGCGCGAACCACGCCTTGAGCGTCGGGGTGATGTACCAAGAAACGAGCAGATAATGGTTCATGGAAGGGACAAAAACCGGCGAGGTCCAACCAAGTTTGGCAGGGCGGCTCAGGATCGGCACTGCCTTCGAGAGATCGTTGTTCCAAGATGCGCTATCCAGTCCATCGCCCCCGGTAAAGTATTGCCAGTCTGCTGCTTTCAATTTTGACAGTTCCTTCCGAGGAACTCTCGCGAGTATGAAGTCATCCCCACCGTTCCAGAAGCCGTTGTTGGAGATCGCGTAAACATAGGTATCTGCTCCGTCGTGCGTGACAGCCCCTCCGTTGCGACCGAAGTGGATGAAAGCAGGGGCTCCGAAGCGGTTGCCAGGCCACATAGGTTTGTCGTAATTTTCCTGCGCGCTGCGCTGCCAAGTCAGTCCCCGGTCTGTCGATTTAATCAGACTGGCATTGACCGAGGTCTGCCTGAGAAGGGGATCCATGGAGTGATTGCCGTAGTGGTTTCTCGCAACAAACGCATAGAAGACGCCGTCGATGCACTCCTGACCAGTCACCTTCCAATTGGCTCCATCGTTTTTTGAGGTGCCGTTCATTGAGGCCCCGTTGGTTCCATACTCATCCATAGAGTTGACCAATGAACCGGTCAGTGTTGCCAGATTCGTGCCGCTAAGTTTATTGAAGCATAGGTTACGCGGAGTCGTGCCGAAGCCCCGGCCGTCACATTGAAAATGATAGAGCTGGTCGTCGTCTGCCCAGAATGGATCAGCGGTGTCTCCGTTTGAATCGTCCCACTTTGCCACCTTCGCAATATCCGGAACCACCGAAACGATGGGAATGGAGGGAGCCTCTGAACAGAGGCCTGATTTCAGAAGTAGGAGAATTACAATGACTAATATAGCAAGATTGTCTCGTTTTGAAGTCATGGTCGTGGGGGATCGAGGGGGCGTCAGTAAGTGTGTGATGTTGATTCGCGCGAAAAAAAGATAAAACCAAAAAATGCATGAGAGGTAAGACTACAACCACTAATACGGGGATTAGTATTGGCATTGGAGGAAATGTCCGAGGATTTAATTTGGAACTCAGAAACTCAGGAAACAAAAGACACTTGAGGTGACTCGGTCATCTAGTCATTGCCGCCTCGAATCCAGGGAGAAGTAACACTCTTTCATCACTTCAGTTCCTGAATTCCAGATTTTTTCCTATGCTTCTCTTTTCAGTCTCTTCACCACCTTGGTTAACAAGACTTCCCTGTTTCTATTCCAGAATCTGCTTTAAAGAGTGGGCCTGACTCTTAAACGCAATCACAGCTTTGAAATGATGGAGTCTGTTTCTCACTCATGAGCTTAAAGGCAGCTCTAAACAACGATTCGTTTTCAATAGTATTCTTCGGATCAAATTTGCATTTCCCTGAAGCTGTTTTTAAATAGAGTAAACGGATGACATCCCCCCGTTTCATGCCGGCCTACGGCATTCTGCTCTTCTCTCTGGCCGTTGGTTTCATAAGTTGCTCCTCGACTTACGCAGACGCTTCTAGGGAAAAGTTGCTTCTGGACCCGCAATGGCGCTTTCATCAGGGTGATCCGGATGATGCAGGTGAGATCTTCAAATTTGTGCCCAACGAGAGTGATCTGATGAAACAGGGAGAGGGCTCCGAAGCAAAAGATGCGGCGATACGACCCACTCTACCCGATCTTGTGAAGGAAAATACCGGAGGCGCCTTAAGCTTTGTCAAACAGAGCTTTGATGACAGCTCATGGCGTCTGCTGAATCTTCCCCATGACTATGCCATCGAGCAGGAGTTTCGTGAGAAGGATAACAACAACAAAGGTCATCGTCACTTGGATCGCAAAGATAGTTCAGGGATCGGTTGGTATCGTAAGTCCTTTGATTTGCCTGCCTCTGATGATGGGAAATCTCTCACCGTACAGTTTGACGGTGCCTATCGGAATGCAATGGTCTGGTTCAACGGACATTGTCTTGGTCGCAAGTCAAGCGGCTACACCTCATTTACCTATGACCTTACCCCTTATGCAAATTTCGGAGGAAAGAACACACTGGTGGTTCGCACTGATGCTGCCTCTGACGAGGGATGGTTTTACGAGGGAGCGGGGATCTACCGTCATGTCTGGCTGATCAAGACTTCACCTCTCCATGTTGGACAATGGGGTACCTATGTTACCAGCAAGGTAGATGGCTCCAAGGCAACAGTAAATGTCGAGACGACAGTGAACAACGATGCAGGGGCCTCTGCTCAAGCCAAAATTGTCACCACCCTCTTGGATGCATCAGGCAATGCGATTGGAAAGGCCGAGTCACCCCTTCAAGTTGATGCAAAGGGGAAGCAAGTGTTGAATCAGAGTATTGCCGTGGATGCACCTCATCTCTGGTCCCCCGAGACTCCGTATCTTTATAAGGTTGTTTCCACGATTGAGAAAGAGGGTAAACCAGTGGACATCTATGAAACTCCCATCGGTATCCGCACAGTCGTTTTTGATGCGAAGGAAGGATTCAGTCTCAACGGTCAGCACCGCTTCATCAAAGGGGTCTGCAATCATCAGGATTTTGCAGGAGTGGGGTCGGCTGTTCCTGACAGGATTGAACAATATCGCGTTCAGATGATGAGGAAGATGGGATGCGATGGTTGGAGAATGTCCCACAATCCTCCGAATCCCGAGTTGCTTGATGAGTGCGACCGCCAGGGCATGATGGTCATGGATGAGACCCGTCGTTTCGGCAAATATCCAGAGCCCATGAGCGATCTGGAGACGATGATCCGTCGTGATCGCAACCATCCATCGATCGTGATCTGGTCATTGGGCAATGAGGAAATGGGATTGCAAACCAAACCTGCCGGTGCAGAGATTGTGAAGGTCACACAAGCGTTGGCCCATCAACTTGATCCATCAAGGATGTGCACGCTCGCCCAGAATCATGCTGAGGACAAGGAAGGGTTTGTGACTGTTCTTGATGTCATTGGGATCAACTATCTGCGCCTTTGGGGATCCATGGACAAGATCCACGCTGCCCATCCCGATTGGCGTTTCATCACTTCGGAGGAGGCTAGCACGGTCACTACACGCGGCCAATATTTCGATGACTATAACAGGGCCTATAAATCATCCTATGATGTCCCCGGCAATACCCCCGGTTGGGGAACAACTGCGGAGGGATGGTGGAAGCATTATCAAACCCGTCCATGGGTTGGAGGGGCATTTGTCTGGACCGGTTTTGATTACCGGGGGGAACCGACCCCTTACAAATGGCCTAACATCAGCTCCCATTTCGGGATAGTCGATACCTGCGGCTTTCCCAAGGATAACTATTATTATTATAAGGCATGGTGGACGAAGGAGCCGGTTCTGCATCTCTATCCTCACTGGAACTGGAACAAGGTCGAGCATCGGACGGTCAGAATAAAAGTTTCAGGGAATTCGGAAAAGACGGAGGTTCTTTTCAACGATCAGACGCAGGGAAAGAGAAAGCTTTCCCCAGAGGGGGTCGAGTTTCCTCCCTTTCTGTTTTCTCCCGGCAGTCTGACTGTCAAAGCCTATCAGGGAGGCGCAGTCGTTGCCTCCAAGACGATTCCCATCACTGAATCGACTTCACTGACCACGAATCTGGATCCAGTTGCTACGCCTGCATCGACATCTCCGGGCGCACCGCAATATGATCCGACGCATCCCGATACTGCATTGAATACCAACACAGTATTTACCAACCAGCCAGTACAGATACCCAAGGATCAGGTGACGATCTCGGTGGTTAATGAACCCATCGACATCTGGGCACAGAGTAACTGTGACGAGGTCGAACTTTTCGTCAACGGTGAATCAAAAGGTCGAGTGAAAGTAGCTCCAAACTCCCATGCCGAGTGGGACAAGATCCCATTCGTGCCCGGTTCCATTGAGGCCAAGGGATACAAGGATGGGAAACTTGTCCTGTCCGAGAAAATCGAGACCACGGATGAGCCAGCCGAGATCCGGCTGAAATCAAACCGCGCGGATTTACTGGCGGACAAGGAGGATATCGCCTTGGTCACGGTCGATTCGTTTGATGCCAAGGGCCGCTTTGTCCCCACTGCCGGCAATGAAATCAAGTTCTCTATCAAAGGGCCCGGAAAAATAATGGGTGTGGGCAATGGCGATCCCAGCTGCCATGAGTCAGACATTGAGCCTCACCGTTCGCTCTTTAATGGGCTTGCCATGGTCATCATTCAGACCACGGGCGAAGCCGGTACCGTCGAATTGACAGCTGCCGGGGACGGTCTGAAGCCCGCGACTATCGCTATACCCGTCAAAGCGGCGACTCCAAGGCCAAGCATCCCTTAGGTCTGCTTCAGGATTTGACTATTAACAGACACATCAGTCTGCTCCAACCTCATCATCAGAAAAAACAACTTATGCTTAAACTTACCTCGAGTGAGTATAAAGTGTAGTTCGAAAACTGAGTCTCATATTGAACTCAAGCAATGAGCGGCAGATCATTCTTTCAAACGCTAATAGTTTTCATGATGCCTATGGTGTGCTTCGCTGCTCCACCCGGAGGCTATCAATTGGTCTGGTCGGACGAGTTTGACGGCACAGGCCTGGATGCAAAAAAATGGGACTATCGCACCGATAGCAAAATGTGGAGCACACAGAAGACGGAGAATGTCAGCGTTGCCAACGGAACATTGCGCTTGGCGTTGAAGAGAGAGGATGCCGGAGACAAGCATTACACAGGAGGTGGAGTCATCAGCCGTGCAGCATTCAAGTATGGATACTATGAGGCTCGAATGAAAATACCACCTGGCATGGGGTGGCATACCTCATTTTGGATGATGTTGCACGCGGGTCATGGAGGCACCGGCCCAAACTCTGCTTGTCAGGAACTGGATGTCATCGAAAATGACTCTGTCCACAAAAAGAGTTACGGCGTGAACATTCACAAATGGAAAGGTGAGCACATCGCATTCGGAGGGAAGACTGTCCAGACACCCGATCTCACCGCTGATTTTCACCTCTTTGGCTGCGAATTCACCTCTTCTACCGTGAAATATTTTTTTGATAATGAATTGGTGCAAACAGTGGATGTTACCTCTGCACGGAAAAAAGACGGTACCTCCTTTGCTTTTGAGCACGGAGACCAGAACATCTGGCTGACCTCGATTGCTTCTTCGCTCGGTGGAACCAAGGCTGTTGACGACTCTGCCTTGCCGGCGGTGGCAGAATTTGATTACATCCGATATTACGCCAAGACTAAGTAGATCTGCAGTCCCATGATTTTATCAGTCAACAACCTGCGACGATGTTCATTACAGATCGCAAGGGTTTATCCTATTTCCCTCCCATTGCTTAAGCTTAAGATGTCGTGATTTTAGAGTCGATTTTCTTTCTTAAATGAAGAGGGGGGACAACTGAAGCGACGCCGGAATACGCGCGAAAAATAGAGAGGATTATTGTAACCGCATTGCTCGGCGACCTCAGCGCTAGTGAGGCGGGTACGTCTTTACTCAACGGACTCCATGCGATTCAATCAGCGGTTCCCCAAGCAATGAAATTTTCTCTGATCCCTATGGCAGCCTTGATTCTGACGGTCTTATTTTTGACCGGGCTTGCCCAAGCGGATCAGCTGAGCGTGCCGCCTCCTGCTCCGTACGGCCCCGCTCCCAATGCCCGGCAACTCAACTGGCAGGGTCTCCATGTTTATGCGTTCATCCATTTTTCAATGAACACATTCACGGGAAACCAATGGGGCGGCGGGGACGAGGCATCCTCGGTGTTCAACCCGACCGCCTTTGATGCTGATCAGATCGCTCGCACCGTAAAGGATGCGGGCCTGGCAGGGTTAATTTTGACGGCAAAGCACCACGACGGTTTCTGCCTTTGGCCCAGTGTCTACACGGAGCATTCTGTCAAGAACAGCCCATGGCGCGGGGGACATGGAGATGTCGTGAAGGAGTTTTCCGAAGCCTGCCACCGACAGGGTATCCTGTTTGGGGCCTATCTTTCGCCGTGGGATCGCAACCGCGCCGATTACGGACGCCCGGAGTATATCAAGTATTACCGGAACCAGATCCAGGAGTTGCTGACAAACTACGGCCCCGTTTTTGAGATGTGGTTTGACGGTGCAAATGGTGGAACCGGCTACTACGGCGGCGCAAAGGAACATCGGAAAATCGATGCATCGACCTATTATGACTGGCCCCGCACCTTCTCCCTCATTCACAAACTACAGCCCGATACGATCATCTGGACGCCCGATACCCAGGGTGATGTGCAGTGGGGCGGCAGCGAGAGCGGCATGGTAAAGGATCCGTGCTGGGCGACCGACGGTACGAGCATGAGCGACGGGAAAAAATGGATTCCCAAAGAGGGGGATGTTTCGCTGCGGAAGGACTGGTTCTACAACCCTGACCCGGCTCAGGAGGCTTCAATCAAAACTCCGGCGCAGTTGATGGATATTTATTTCAAGAGTGTCGGGCGCGGAGCTAATCTGATTCTCAATCTGCCGCCTGACCGGCGCGGCGTCATTCCCGAAGCTGATGTAGCTGCGCTCAAGGCATGGCATGAGGTGATGCAGAAAACTTTTAAAACCGACCTTGCTCTTGGGGCGCGGATGACGGCGTCCAACACCCGAGGGAATGATCCCCGATACACCGCGGCAAACATGCTGTGCAGGCCAAAAAAAGCCGCGAATTCCTATTGGGCGACTGATGATCAGGAGAAGACGCCTTCATTCACCGCCGACTTGGTCCACCCGGTTCGTTTCAATGTGATCGAGTTGAGGGAATACCTACCGCTAGGACAGCGGGTGGGGCGCGTCGCCTTCGATAGCTGGGATGGCAGCGGATGGGTCGAGATTGCCCAAGCACCCTCAATCGGAAGTCAGCGTCTCGTCCACATCCCGGAGACGACCACCGACAAGGTGCGTGTCCGAGTGCTTGAAGCCGCTGCTTCACCCGCCTTTTCACGGTTCAGTCTCTATTTAATGCCTCCGATGCTGGCTGAACCTCAAATTGATAGAGACAAATCCGGCATGGTTTCCTTCCGACCGGAAGCCGCTTCCCATCAGTTTTATTATACGCTCGACGGAACGGAACCAACCGCCTCATCCCCCGTGTACCAGGCTCCCTTTTCACTGCCCAAGGGTGGCCTGGTCAAAGTGCGCAGTATTCTGGATGGGGAAAAACAAAGTGCTGTGACGGCAAGAAACTTCGGATTAGCCAAAGACAAATGGACTGTGGTCGAAAGCTCCTTCCCTGATGGATCGAGCCGGGCACTTGACGAGAACCCCAAGACCGATTGGTACACCGTGGAAAAGAAGGCAGGTTCGCAGGTACCACATCCTGCCCCCCAGTCTGTGACCGTCGATCTGGGAGCCCCCGCCACTCTCAGCGGCTTCACCTATCTTCCGAATCCGGGGCGAGTCAGTGCCACCGTCGATCAATACCAGTTTTACCTGAGTCTGGATGGGAAGAATTGGGGCAAGCCGGTAGCTCAAGGAGAATTCAGCAATATCAAGGCATCCCCGATCGAGCAGACGGTTGTGTTTCCCAAGACCCAGGCCCGCTACTTCCGATTTGTTGCCCTTCATACCTTGGAGCCAAAAGAAGGAGTATCGGTTGCCGAATTGGGAGTCATCGGGGAATAAGCGACTGCAACGACCGGGATGCAATTCTAGATAAAAACTGGAGTCTCTCCTTCTGCGACAGATTAAACGCAATATGCTCTAGGCAATCAACTTCCCTGCTTTGGCCGATTCCGTTAGTGAGGCATGGATTTGGATTGAGAACGATGTGCTTGGGGCGATTGATGAAATACCTTGTGAAATGCCAGTCGGAGATGTTCTTCGTTTCGGAAACCCGCGCGATGGACGATATTCTTTACCGGCAATTGAGTCTCCTCGAGGAGCTTTGCCGCACGCGAGACCCTGCAAAATTGGATCTCATCCAGCACACTTTTCCCCAGGAGCATCCTAAACCTTCGGTCTAAACTTCTGCGCGGGATTCCCACATGGGCAGCCACCGAAGGAACATCCACGATGCCATGGCTGAAGTTCCAGATGTATTCCACAGCCTGCCGAATCGATGCATCCTTGATGGTGGAAATTGTATGTCCCAGTAGTGCTGATGGTTCGCCTAGAAACTGAGCCAGGAGTCCCATTGCCTGCCTGGACAGATTGGCCGAATTATTGGGGAAGAGGCGATGCGCCTCCTCTAGGAGTGATTCCAGTTGGGCTCGAAACAACGCTTTCTTCCGCACGACGGGGGTATTGCCCCGGAGCAGAAAGAGATCCTCCCGCATCCATTGGAGGGGGGCTGTTCCATTGAAATGAATCCACTTGATAGTCCATCCGGTTTTGGGATCGGGTCTGTGCCGATGCCATTCTCCGGGACGGAAAAAGAAGGCATTCCCCGCTATGATTCCTTGATGATGTTGCTTGGTTTCGTATTCCCCTTTTCCAGAAGTGACGAGCGCCAGGCAGAACTCGCCAAGGATGCGTCCCTCCTCCCAATGAAAGTTAAAATAGGGTGGGTCTTGCCGTTCAAAAAAATCACCCTTTTTTATCTCCTCCCACCCGGCATGAGTCAGGTAGAGAGGATCGTGAAAATGCTCCTCGCTGACCGGAAGGGCGAGACGGAACGGCTTGATGAGGCTCATGATCAGGTGTTGAGACTTAAAAGGTGGTACACAAAATGAATTTGGGTTGTAGATTATGGCCTAAAATAAGGGATTGCGATGCTTGAATGCGGGGTTGTTCGAAAAGAGAATCTTGAATCCCCTCATGCCTACTCGACCTCTCTTCATTCACTTTATTTTCTGTTGTGCGATTGTAGCAGCAGGTGCCTCACTACTGGCTCAGACGCCAAGTCCTTGCCCTTCGGCATCACAGGTCATTCCTATTCCTGTTGACTCCTCGGCACTGAAGAACTGGCAGAACGATCGTTTCGGGATGTTTATTCATTGGGGGCCAGTGAGTCTCACGGGTAAGGAAATCAGCTGGTCTCGGGGTTCGAAGGAACTGCCTGTTGAGAAATACGATGCCCTCTACAAGGAGTTCAACCCCCAGAAATTCAACGCTGATGAATGGGTGGCTGCTGCCAAGGCTGCCGGAATGAAATACATCGTTCTGACCTGCAAGCACCATGATGGGTTCTGCCTCTGGGATACCAAACAGACCGAATACAGCATCATGCAGACTCCCTTCAAGAGGGATGTGGTCAAGGAACTCTCCGAGGCTTGCAAGAAGCAGGGGATAAAATTCGGTGCCTATTACTCAACCTGCGACTGGCATCACCCGGATTTTCCCGTGACCAGCCCCGGTGGAAAAACCGTGAGGGATCACTCCGATCTGGAGCGCTACACGGTGTATCTGAAAGCCCAGATCAGCGAACTCCTTAAAAATTACGGCCCCTTGGTCACGCTTTGGTTTGATGTGCCGCAGAAATTCGATGCCAACCGCGGACAGAGAGTCATCAATCTCGCACGATCCATCCAACCGGATCTCCTGATCGATGATCGAACGGGAGCAAAGGGTGACTACAGCACACCCGAGCAGAGGGTGGGAGGATTCAACATGGATCGCCCTTGGGAGTCCTGCATGACCATTTCTGCTCATAATCACTGGGCTTGGGGAGGGGAGGGAGATGGGGTGAAAGGTCTGGCTGATTGCATCTTCATGCTTGTGAACTGTGCCGGAGGAGACGGCAATATGCTGCTCAATATTGGCCCCCGTCCTGACGGGGCGATCAACCCCGATCAAGTGGCACGCCTCAAAGAGATCGGAGGCTGGCTTTCAGAATATGGAGAAACAATTTATGGGACACGGGGTGGACCTTATTATCCCACGAAGCGTTATGCCGCCACGAGACTCGGAAATGTCATCTATCTACATATCTTCAAATGGAACGGGGAGACGATCACCCTTCCTCCGCTCGGAGCCCAGATCGTCGAATCGAGTCTGCTGACCGGTGGAAAGGTCGAGGTCGAAAACAAGCCCGAAGGACTAAAACTCAACATTGCTTCCGCTGATCAAAAAATTCCCGATACGATTATCAAACTTACGATGAAGCAGGATGCAATGAAGATCGCGCCGATCAAACCGATCATTAAACTGACGGCAATCGCCTCTTCTTCAGAAAAAGGACATGGACCGGAGTTAGCCATTGATGAAGATCATGGAACCCGTTGGTCAGCCGCTGCCGGAATCAAATCGGGGTGGCTCGAGATTGATTTTACCAAGCCGACCGCCATCAGTTCGGTAGCCATTTTTGAAGGGGGCGGAGACCGGGTCAAAAAATTTGCTTTGGAATATCAGCAGGGAACTGAATGGAAGACGATCCTGACGGGAGGATCCCTCGGTGGAACCATCGAGCATTTTCAGAAAGATTTTGCCCCTGTGACAGTGAGTAAAATTCGGCTGAATATCCAGGAAGCAAGCGACACCCCCTCTATTGCCGAGATTAGCTTCGACGAAAGGATCGTGCTGACTTCGAAAAATCAGTGAATCAGCTCTTCTTAAAGTAAGTATGATACGACAAATTATCCCAGAAATTGCATTAAAAGTTGGACGCCTGAACCTGATGCGGGGATCAGTATTTTCAAGGGCAGAGATGCTGAAAAGAGTTAATATGGAACTCAGAAACTCAGAAAAAGGAGCGTGGAAATGCGGCTTATTCATTCGAGGCATTGGCCGAGAAGTCCGAGGAGCAGCAGATCCGAGGATGCATGGTCGGGGGCGACCGGCAGACAAAAAAGGTCATTTTCACTTCCTTTGCTTGCCTGGCCGTTGCTATGCATTTGAACTCGGACTCTCCCGAGTCACGAGTCCCAAAGGGACTCGTGCTACGCACATTTCTATCAGCTCCCGCCAGTCGCTGATTTGGTGCAGTATGAGTTCATGAGTTCCATATTTTTACCGCTCCTTCAACTTAGTCCCTTCAGTACTTTGGTGCACAAGATTTTACTGCTTCCCTGATTCTTTAGTAAAATTCGGGTTTATGACTGGAATCAGTCAAATAAATCATCTTCAATCCAGTTTCCTCCCCCCATGAAAAATACCCCCCTAATTTTGTTGTCTCTTAGCGTGTTGACCACTCCTCTTCTCAACGCTCAGACAGCCACTCCACAGCAAACGAATCTTCCAGTTGACCCCATTGTCAAAGCTTCTGCCTATGGGGATAAGACGGTCTGGTCCTATGCAGCCAAGGATCCGCTTCCGTGGACAATGTTTCATCCGAATGATTTCGGTTCGCTCAAAGTAACATTCGAGCCCAAGGGTGTGCGTTCTGTTGGCGAAGCCCCGGCTCCAGGTGTCCATCCGCGTATTTTCTTTTCGCCCGAGGATCTCCCCGGCATTCGCCAGCGGATCAAGGAGGATAAAGGGTCTCAGGAAGCTTGGAAAAACATCTTGGCGTGGTCTCATGCCCTGAATCTGACCTACGACGAGAAGGCTGACTATGCCCAGCCGGATTGGTCCAAAGGTGGCTTTCGCGTTCATGGACGCTTTCCCGACCTGATGCGCATCGGTGGATACGATCCGAAGCGGGAGGATTACTATGCACTGCTTGCAGAGGGAAAAGCACCCAAGTCATTCGAGAAGGATTCCCCTGCAAACTTCTTCAAGCCCGGTGCCGCCGAGGCTTTCCGCTGTCTGATTGATGATGATGCCAAGGGAGCGCAAAAACTTGCTGCTGCGACTGTGACTGCCGTGAAACTTGAGCAGGAGCGTCGTGCCAAGATGGATAAGCCTGTGAAATCAGGTGAACCACCACACCCTTCGACCGCCAGAACAGCCGCCTGTGCCTTGGGTTTCATCTACGATTTCATCTACAACTGGATGACACCCGAGCAGAAGAAAATCGTGCATGACGAACTGGTAACGCTCTCCGCATGGGATGACAATTACGGCACATTCAACAATGCGGAAACCAGTCGGAGTAACTGGGCAACCTTTTCCTACTGGGTCTTTGACCTCATGGCTATTGAGGGAGAACCAGGATTCAACGACCTGAAATTCCGCGGTCTCTACCGTGGATGGAGGGATTTCTACAACTACTCCTTCTTCAAAAGCGGGGCGGCCTATGAGGCAGAGGGAAAGCTTCTCTTCGGACTCGATGCAGCTGTTGCATTCGACCGTGTGGCCAAGAAATACGGATTGGAACTTCTTACCCAACATCCGTTGCCCCGGGCCTACTATTCGGATTTTTCCTCAAAGGCCATGCTGCCGACCCGGGATGGTTTTGCCGTTTTCGACATCTTGGGAAGCATCAAGGGGGGGTTCACCACTCCTCATGATGTAGTAATAGCCAAGTATCTCTACCCCGAGGATAAGACAGTGGATTTTGTCTATCGTGCAGTTGTTGGGGATGATTACAGCACGCTCCCACATAGTCTGCATTCGCTAGCCCATCAGGAGATCATCTCGGCAATCTTTGCAACTGCGTATGATCCCAAGCTTGAGCCTGAGAAACTTAACTTGCCTTTCTCCTTCTTCTGCGGCCAGCGTGCAGTGACCATGACCCGTTCGGGCTGGGATACGAATGCCGTTTTCCTTACCATGCATGTGCGTGGAGCCAGCGGCGGTCATCCCTATCGAGATCGCAATGGGATCATGTTCACCGGCAAAGGACGGCCTTGGATCACGATTCCTGGCCATGGAGGTGAAACCGACGGTCGTCTCTGCAATACCGTACTGATTGACGGAGCGGATCAGAGTAATACGACACCCGGTCGTGTGGTCGATTTTGTGGACAAGCCATTGGCGACCTTCACCGTGGGTGATACGAAATATTGCTGGGATTGGGTTTGGGGAACAGCAGCCAAAACGCCTGATGAACAGTCAACTAACGGTAAAACCATCGAAGGCCACACACTCACTCGTGGAGATATTGAAAAAGGAAATGTAAAAATCGGTCAGGCGTGGAAGCCTGTTGAGCAGAGTTTCAACGACTTTGCCTACACCAAGATCGACACCCCGATCTACCAACAGCCCATCAAGTATGTTGCCGATTGGCTAGCACCCGATGGGGTCTATAACTGCAAGATCAGAATAGCGAATACGCCGGTGTTGAAATCATTCCGCACGGCTGGCGTGGTGCGTGGACCGCATCCCTACGCACTGATCGTGGATGATATTCAGCGCAACGGCCTGCCAGCTCGATATGAACTCAATCTGAATCTCTACAATGATCTGATGCAGTTGAAGACTCCTCTTCCTGGGAATCTCCCCGGAGATATTGTGATGACAGCTACCAACAGCATTGAGACGAATGGTGCCCTGAAACCGGGTGAGCCAGCCCTGCTGATCCGGATGCTTCAGGCCAAGGGCGATCTCCAGCCTCCGTTATTTCAGGATATAGATAAGCAGAAGATTCTGACCCTATCGACCAAGGCGGAGTCGCCGGACTTCAAGCTGATGCTCTATCCCTTCAAGGGGGGGGAGCCGCTTCCCCAGACGAAGTGGAATGCGATCGAGACCGATCTTGAGATCAACTTCCCGGATCAGAAGGATAGCATTGCCTTCACTCCCTCTCCTTCTGGGAAGACTGATTTTACGATCAAGCGTGACGGAGCTGAGATCATCGCCGTCAATGCACCTGTTCCCAAACTGAACGATCCAGATTCTGATCGCCTGACGGAGGAGCTAAACAAACTCCCAGCAAAAGTAGCGTCGCTCAAGGGATTTGATGCCGACAAGTTGCCAGGATTGGTCGCCTCTTGGAGCTTCGACCAGGTCAATGATGGAGTCTTTTCCGCTGCTCAGACGAACATTCCGGGTATCCCCGCAGCTAATACTACTGTGGGATCGGGTGTCGTCGGCAATGCAATGAATGTCTCCAGCAACGGGGTTGTCGTGCCACTCGATCTGAAATCCCTGATCAGCGACACGAATCAGGAGATGACACTCTCCTTCTGGGTCAAGTCTGAGACGAAACCATGGATGGGAGTTGTGGTCAGCACAGGTCTTTTTTCCGTTGATCTTCAGCAAGCAGGATTGAATTTCCATGCGATGCGGCAGGGTGAACCGCTGAGTTCTTCACTGCTGACAGGGTGGACTCACTACACCATCACGGTGGATGGAAGGTCTGTGACTCTCTATTGCAATGGCACGCCACAGGTCACCATCCCAGTGACAGGCAAAATTTCCTTCGCTAAGAGTGTTCAGCTTGGAGGCGGACCGTATGGTGGCTTCACCGGCTCCTTTGACTCGCTTCGAATCTGTAACAAAGCGCTTGATGGCGACACGGTACAGAAGCTTTACCTCTCCGAAGCTCGCCATCGGTGAGTAATCCGAACGAGCTTTAATAAGATCCCCCCCATGAACAAATACATCCTCTCTTGCACTCCCAATGTGTGCGCGTTAGTTGCTTCAGTCTGCCTCCTGCTGTGTAAGGCTCTTCTTGCGGATACCCCACCCACACAGGCACTCAGTGACGGAACACAGGTGAGGAAGTTCTCGCCGGTTCCTGCTCCGGGCATCCATCCGCGCATCTTTCTCTCACCAGAGGATCTGCCCACGCTGAGGGGGGCTGCCAAGTCACCTGCGAGGAAAGCCTTCTATGAGGCGTTGCGCAAACGGGTTGCCGAGGGGTTGGATAATCCGATCACACCGGAAGGAAAAGTGATGGCCCTGATCAGGGAGGGAAAGACTCCCTCAGACGCCCAGTTTGCGGCCTGCACGGAATTTAGCTACCTACTGGCTCTGGCCGGCATTGATGCCCAGATTGCCAACGAAAAGGCCCGTGGGGAAGTGCTTGGCAAGGCGCTCTCCTCATGGGGTGTCTATGAAATGAAGAACTGGGTGCGCAAACCCGATCCCATCGGGCTTCACAACAGCTTCGATACGATGACCTGTCTCGCCTACGACTTCATCGCACCCTCGATGAGCGAAAAGCAGCGTAAACCCGTGCGTCAGTTCATAGCCAAGATGAGCGACGGCATAGACATCTATACATGGGACAAACCCGCCCATTGGCGGATGTGGAACTGGTCGGGTCTGCATGACTATCAAGGGTGGGGGTCACTTGCCATCGAGGGAGAGCCAGGGTATAAGCCCCATCTTTGGGATCAGGCCAAGGTGGTAGCCCGTGATTTCTGTACATACAACATCCATCCTTCCGGGGCACTAACCGAGGATATCACTTATTTCTCACTCGGGTTCCAAGGGAGCGGACTCGTGCTTACTGCCATGGCAAAAAGAGGGGAGCCGGAAGCCTTGGGTGCTGGTAGCAATTTGAAACAACTCAAGTATCACCTGATCAATCAACTCGAGCCGTGGGGCACCGATTTCATGAGCCATCAGGATGGTGGCGGCAACGGCTTCTACACAACTTGGACGATCCTGAAAAACCTCTATCCTACCGATCCCGTTCTCGATGTGGCTTGGCGCAACCGCGTCGGCGAGGACTATGGAAACCAAGGTGCTGGCAATGATGCCGGCACACGAGCTTGGGTTGCGGTTCTTTTTAATAATGAATACCTTACCAACAAGCTCTCTCCTGCAGACCTGAAGTTGCCTGATACTTACTTCTGTCCTGTTCGAGGTTACATGATCGCGCGTACTGGCTGGGATACCAATGCACTCAAGCTCGATTTTGAGGCCAAGCAGGATTACCCCGTTGTCGGGCATAACCATGCCGATGCCAATAATTTCACCCTTGCTGCCCTCGGACGGGAATGGGCGACAGAGGTAGGCTATCACGCAGCCGCAGGCCATCTGCATAATAATGTGCTCGTGGATGGTCGTTCCGAGGCTCCCTGGCCGACCCCGGGAGGTGAGTGGATTGATTTCATTGACTCTCCGGACATCACGATCGGTGTCAGCGATGCGAAGCATCCTTATGATTACCGCTGGTCGGCTTCCGCCTATGGAGTCGGCAGGGAAACGCCCCCCGCCAACACTGAAAAATGGGAGAAGGAGACATGTCCGTCAGTCGCCAAGTTCTTCGCCGGAGAAGAGAATCGCACCAAACCAACGATCTTCGAGCACTATGGCCCGATCCTTCGCGCGATATGGAATCCTGTTGAACGAGCTTTCCGCACAGCTGCACTCGTGCGCGGCAAGCATCCCTATATTTTGATCGTGGATGATGTGAAGAAGGATGACTCCACGCATCTCTATGAATGGGCGATGCAGATGCCCGAAGATGTGGAAGTTATCAAATCCGGCGGCAACTGGATGGTCTTGGGCGCAAAAAATTATCCCCCTGATCCAAAAGCGAAGGGAGCAGATGCCAAGCCACAGCCAGACAAGCGTCGACTCCTTGTGCAGATTGTTGATGCTGCCATTCCTCAGGAGAAAGATGGGATGTCCATGCGTCTTGAAGCCACCGTTGCGGACAATGATGCATTTAGTTCGGGCAAGCTCAGGAAGCGATTGGTGATCCCCTCGCGAAGTGTTGACCCTCAGTTTAAGGTTCTACTCTATCCCTTCATTGAGGGGACTCCGATGCCCGATGTGCGATGGAATGACGAGCACACAGCGTGTGACATTATTTTTCCAGATCAAGCCGACCATTACCGTTTCATGACGGTCGATGCAGGGCGCACGGTCTATGCGATGTCTCGCAATGACCAACCGGTGGCGACTATCAAGGCCGCACCGGCTGCCCCGCTGCTGCTTTCCAAAGAAAGAGTCTTCACCGATCACTGCAAGGTGGAACTGGCTCTTCCCGGCCCCGATCAGGAAATCCGCTACACATTGGACGGAAGCGAGCCGAAACCTGATTCGGAGTTCTACACGGGGCCCGTGACGCTCGACAAGTCGGCAACACTGAAAGCTGCCACTTTTGCCCGCCGTTGGGATTTTGGGGATCAGCGCAGGAGTAGTATCACCGAGACGAAGTTCAGCAAGGAAGCTCCCCGGGATGCCGTGACGCTTTCCAAAGAGGAACCCGGAGTGAATGTTGTGGTCTATGACGGCTTCTGGAACGAGTTGCCCGATTTTACCAAGGAAAAACCCAAATTCGAGACAGTGACCGATCGCTTTGTTCTTCCACCTGGCACACCCGCCAAAGGGTTTGGAATGCTCGGCAGCTCCTACATTCGAGTGCCAGCCGATGGGGTTTACACCTTTGCCCTGAAGTGCGATGATCCGGGGAAACTCTGGATCGATGATCAGCTCGTTGTTGATCATGACGGCCCGCATGTTGTGCAGACGCGCAGCGGAGAAATCGCCCTGCGTGCCGGGTTGCACAAGATCGTCGCAGCGAACTGCGATTCTGCCCTGCTCCTTGGCAAGGGGAAGGGGGATGGTTCCTGGGCCTTTGAGGTTCTCTGGGCACCCTCCGGAGCCGCTCTTTCCGAGATCTCTCCTGATCTGCTCAGCCGCGAACCCGGAAAGGCAGTAGCCATCCGGCAGCAACCAACTGTCCCTGCCAAGACGGATCTCGTGACAGAACCGGGCCTGGAATATGCCTCCTATGATCGGACGGCGGAGACCAATAAGCTCTCCTTCCTAGAGGTTTCAGGGGCCAAACCACTTGAGCAGGGAATCCGTCCCAATACTGAAACGCCGGATTCATCGCCCAATCTGCTGCATCTCTGTCGCGGCTATCTGAGTGTGACGCATCCCGGGGTCTATGAGTTCCGTCTGGATGCGAACGGTATCGGAGAAGTCTCGCTCGGTGACACAGTCGTTTCACGCGTTGGTTTTCCGGATGGGAATGTGAGCCAACCCGTCACGCTGGGCTCCGGCTTGATTCCCTACACGGTCAAGCTGGCCAAGGGGAGCGGGCTCGTCCGCTGGAAGGGACCGGGTCAAGACTGGCAGCCGATTACACCAGAAGATGTGGTGCGGGAGGTGCGACCTCTTGTCACAATCAAGGGACTTCCGCAGGGGGCAGCAACCTATGAACTGAATGTGCCGACGCAGGTGCAAATTACCACTGGTCTGCCGGCAGAGGGCAAGCAGGAGATCCGCTATACACTTGACGGCTCCGAACCCACCCTCACCTCGCAGCACTACGAGGCACCTTTCACCATCGACAAGAACTGCAAGCTCAGGGCCCGGATTTTCTCGGAAGGCAAGCCCGTTGGCGTGGAAAGCTCCGTCGCATTCACACACTCTCAAGTGCCAACTCTGGGACTGCTGGGAGTCTGGTCCGCCTCAAAAACATCATCAAATGCCATCGTGAATCAGATTGAAGGGAAGGCAGGCGATCTCCCGATACCTGTAGGTACTGTCATTCAGGATGACCCTGAGCAGGGAAAAGTTTTCGTCCTGGATCATTCCGCGCCGATTATTCTGTCCCATCCCGCCATTCTTGAAAATCAGCTCACCCTGGTGTTTCGGATTCAGCCCACGGGTCCCGGAAGTCTCATCAAGGAGACTTATGGACCTAAGGGTCTCTTTGCCGATGTGACTAAGGAACTCGGACTACACGCAGGGGGCGGCGGTAGCTACAATGTGGTACAGAGTGAGCCCAATATCCTGGGAAACAAGGCTTGGCACACCGTGACGGCCACATTCGGCGGCAAACCGGTGCGCTCCATCGCCCTTTACCTCGATGGCAAGGAAGTGGGATCGGGAAAGACCCCTGTTCCTTGCCTCCAACCGCAGCTCACCCTGCTTCCTGGATTCAACGGCAAGCTCTCCGAGATCCGTCTCTATAATCGCATTCTGACACCTGATGAAATCAAGGCTCTGGCCAAACCATAGAGAGTTCACCTTCATAAAGAGTGAATGGAAGTTTCCTTCGTGAGATATCCCTGATCTTCATCGATTCCGGGCAATCGGTTCGGTTTCTTCGCTACCTGATGAGTCTTTTTACCGAATTGGAATGATTTCTGCTGGTAAGGGATGTATTCTCACTCCCTGATCCTTGGGACTGAAAAGCAAAAACACAACCCGTTCAACCAACCAGAGTACCAGTTATGAGTAAAAAATTTCGTGCCGGAGTTTTCTTCGGCGAAGAGGTCAAGGAATTGATGGATTATGCCAAGGCAAACAGCTTTGCCCTGCCCGCCGTCAATTGTATCAGCACAAGTACTGTCAACGCGACGCTTGCGGCTGCTCGTGAGATTAATTCGCCAACGATGGTGCAATTTTCCAACGGAGGGGCTCATTTCTTCATCGGCAAGGGCATTACCAAGGAAGGACAGACCGGGTCGATTCTGGGGGGTATCGCCGGAGCGCACTATGTGGATGCCGCAGCAAAGGCTTACGGAGTCCCTGTCATCCTTAATACAGATCATTGTGCGAAGAAGCTACTTCCCTGGGTTGACGGGATGCTCGCCGCCAGTGAGGAGCAGTTTGCTAAGACCGGAAAGCCTCTCTACAGCTCACACATGCTCGATCTTTCCGAGGAGCCGCTGGGTGAGAATCTGGAAATCTGTGCGAAGTATTTCGAACGCATGACCAAAATGGGCATGACGCTTGAGATCGAACTTGGTGTCACGGGTGGTGAAGAGGATGGTGTGGATAACTCCGGTGTTGATGAATCGAGGCTCTACACGCAGCCGGAAGAGGTTGCCCAGGCTTACACGACACTCGGGAAAATCAGTCCGAATTTCACCATTGCTGCTGCATTTGGCAATGTGCACGGTGTTTACAAGCCCGGCAATGTGAAGCTTAAACCTACAATTCTCAAAGACTCCCAGGATTACATCGAGAAGACACTTGGCACCGGGCCGAAGCCTTTGAATTTCGTCTTCCATGGTGGTTCCGGTTCCACCCGCGAGGAGATTCGCGAGGCGATCAGCTATGGTGCGATCAAGATGAATCTCGACACCGACCTCCAATGGGCCTTCTGGGACGGCATCCGGGCCTACGAGGCGAAGCATCACGATTATCTCCAGGGGCAGATCGGCAATCCGACAGGACCTGATTCTCCAAACAAAAAAATTTATGATCCCCGTATCTGGGTCGGTGCCGCTGAGGATTCCTTCACAAAACGCCTTCTCTCTTCCTTCGAGGATCTGAACTGCGTGAACCGGCTTGCTTAATCGCAATCATTAGAAATCATCCGACGCAAGCGACCGTACTTCTTAAACTACAGAATGCACCGGCGAGCCGCCAACCGGCTGTGCGGAGCGAAGCTTGGTAATAATGCGTGGGATGATTTCCAGGGCACGGTCGATTTCCTCTTCGGTCGTGGTGCGACCAAGTGAGAATCGAAGGCTTGCGCGGGCCTCGTCTCGTGAGACACCCATGGCGGTAAGAACATGGGAGGGATTGATGGAGCCGCTGCTGCAGGCCGATCCTGCGGAACAGCAGAGCCCTTCCTGATCAAAAAGGATGAGGGCTGATTCTGCATCGATACCCGAGAAGGTGAGGTTGCTTGTGTTGGGGAGACGCAGTCCCTCCGATCCGTTGCGTCGGACTCCCTCGATGCTTGAGAGGAGAGTTTGCTCAAAGTGATCACGGAGTTTTTTGATATGTTCTGGAGCGGTAGAGAGTGAGGTTAGTGCAATCTCAGCGGCTTTGCCAAAAGCTACAATGGAGGCCACATTCTGGGTGCCGCCGCGACGGGTCTCTTCCTGACTGCCCCGCAGGAGAGGAGTGTAGCGGGCCCTGCGGTTCACATACAAGGCACCGACCCCCTTGGGCGCGTAGAGTTTGTGAGCCGAGAGAGAGACATACTGTGCTCCCAGTGATTTCAGATTGATCGGGACTTTGCCGGCGGCCTGGACGGCGTCGAGATGAAGCAGAACCTTCTTCCGTGAGCAGATGGCTGCAATTTTCTCCACGGGAAAAAGAACGCCGGTTTCGTTGTTGGCCCAGAGGAGGGAGACAACAGCGGTTTCGGAAGTGATGGCAGCTTCCAGTTTTGCCAGATCGAGCTTTCCTTCTGCATCAACCGGAAGCCAAGTGATTTCGTAGCCGCGTGTGGCTAGGTATTCGCAAAGTTTGATGGTCGCGCTGTGCTCGACGGTCGAGGTGATGATATGGCGCTTGTCGGGATCAATTGCGAGAGCGGAGAGGATGGCCGTATTAGTTGCCTCGGTGCCGCAGCTGTTGAAGATGATCTCCGAAGGATCCGCCCCAACAAGAGCCGCCACTTGATAGCGGGCTGTGTTCAGTGCAACGGCCGCATGCCGTCCCAAAGAATAAACGCTGGATGGATTACCAAATTCATTTTTCAGCCACGGCAGCATGGCTTCACACACGCTGGTATCAATCGGTGTGGTGGCATTGTGGTCGAGGTAGAGGAGTTTGGACATGGCGGATAGGAATGACTTCGTTTTTATTAAAAGACTCTGCCGGCTCTGGCAATGCGACGATGCCGTTATGACAGAGGAAGAAGGGCTTAGGCTGAAGACTGAAGGCAGTTAGGGAATCGGGGAAAATTGAGTAAATATAATCCTATTCAGGTGGATTGAAAAACGAAGGAGGCAGGGCAGTTTTTTCATTTTAGCTATCGGTTTGGTTCGGGATTCTGACCTTCAGGCTTCAGTCTAAACCGCTTCGGCCTTTTTCTTACTTTGACAGGTGTTCCCTGCAATATTCCGCGCCGCTAGCGGCAACACGGAAGTCAAGGTCAGGATGACTCACTTCAGTGCGACCGCAGGTCTCGCACTGGTGGAGATATTCTACAGGTTCGATGCCTGGTCTTAATGGAAGCAGCGATGCGGTGATACGACTGCTACCCCCGTTCAATAATGGAAAATGCGCCATCAGATCGCGATGGAAAAAGAGGAAGTAATTCAGAAAGGCGGCGGCAAGCGTACCTGCAACGACGAGGGGTTGCCCTAGTGACGAGAAAATCATCAGTAAGGCACTTAGGATAGCCAACCATGCGATCCGCATCGGGATGATGAAGAAAACAAGCACTTTGAAGTCGGGATAGACCGTGGCGTATGCCAGCAGGAGAGAAAGGTTAAGAAAGGTATTGGCTCTGGCCATCGGGACTCCTGATCCTGCTAGTCCGAACGCGAAGGAGACAAGCGTGCAGGCGATGACTCCACTCAGGTAAAAAAGAGTGAATTTTGAAGCACCGACTGCGTGTTCCAAGCCGTCTCCGACATAAAGCAAAAAAAGGAGCGCGAAGAAAATCCAAAACGGGCTCAGTGTTTCAGGGATAAAGATCCAGGTGATGAGCCTCCAGACCTGTCCTTGAAGAACGAGATTAGGATCAAGTGACAGCATTCCGATAAATCCCGGCGCAAGTAGATGCAGGATGAAGACCAGGGCGTTGAAGAGGACGACGAAACGGATCAGTCCGGGTATGGAGCACCGGTCGAGAGCACGACGGATACTTTCTGGGAATAATGACGGCATCGGAAGATACTGCCAGTTTTTCTAATTCATGCACGCCTTCCCGTTCAAAAAATCGCCCGGAGGTTAATTGACCGTGACGGAATTGTAACCTTTTTGTGGTGGAAACCAATGCAACCAGGAGTATCTTGCTACACACAACGACTATGGGGGATCCAGAGCAAATCGATAATATTGAGCCATTTCCGGTGGTTCCTCGTACGCCGATGCCTTCCAGTCAACATCAGGAAGGTGATATTGATTTAGCATCATCTCCCAGACCATCGGTTCGGCACAGTCTAACCCCAGCCAAGACCATGAAGGTGCAATATTGGCACCAGGGGGAGCAACCTGAGCTCGCTTGGAAACCTGATGTCCCTCTCAAAAAATCAAATCATGCAAAAAGGGCTGATCAGTTGAGCGTGCTTCTTATCATCTGTGCATTGCTGCTTGTCGGTGCCGTTGGGGTCACCCTTCATTTTAGCGGGAAGCGTTATTTTTTCACCACCGATGAATCCAAAAAGGGGGGTACGGCCATGGTCGATTTTTATCAGGGGAATCATACATTCTCCCAAAAAGTGGCAGAAGAAAAAGCAGCCAAACTGGGGCAGGGGCACCAGATCCATGGAATTTCTACAGTCAATGAGGATCTGGAGGTTCCTCTGAGCGAGCAGATGAACTCGATGAGCGAAAAAATGAAACAAATGCGCTCTGTCAAACAGGCGGATGAGCCTGCTCCTCCCACACACGATACCGGTCCGAAGGTCGATCTATCACCTCTTAAACCAACCAAGGATGCCAACTTTCAGTCACCGCTCGAATTCAATAATACCCTCCCCAAGGTTTTGCAGAAGACTCAGTAGATGGAGATGCATTATCCTCTGGCGGTGGGCGTGCGCTAAGCTTTAAGGTTTCGCCCGCATGAAGAACCCGAGGTCAGCCAGAGCGATGTATGAAGGACGGTGGATTTTTATCATCATTCTTCTCGGGAGCATCGGAGCGGATTTTCTCCACCTTCGTCTTGTCCTTCTTCTGGGCGTCGCATTGTTTGCATTCTGTCTCTGGTTTTTCCGTGATCCCGAGCGTAGGCCACCTGCTGACCCTCAACTTGCGGTCTCTCCCGCTGACGGGACGGTAACTCTGGTTGATGAGGTGGAGGAGGTGCAGTTTTTCAAGAGGAGGATGAAACGCATCTCGATCTTTCTTTCTGTCTTTGATGTCCATGTAAATCGATCCCCAATTGCGGGCGAAGTCTTATTTACCGAGGGTAGGGGAGGTCTCTATCTTGATGCGCGCAAGCAGGAGGCTTCCAGATTAAATGAGAGTCTCTTTTGGGCCATTGGTTCTAAGGATGCAATAATTCAAGCCGTTGGGGTAAAGCAGATTACCGGAGCCATTGCCCGAAGGATCGTTCCCTGGGCTGAACTTAGTGAAGAGATGCAGCGTGGGGAGCGCTTTGGCATGATCCGTTTTGGATCGCGCACCGACCTTTACCTTCCTCTGGATGCCGAGGTGCTCGTCGCAGTCGGGCAGACGGTCAATGGAGGCGAAACCGCTGTCGCCAGAATGGTTGGCTTGAACAATCAGTCCTGATTTCCATGAATCGTCACGAACCAAAGATCTATCTCCTTCCCAATTTGATGACGGCTGGGAATCTCTTCTGTGGGTTTGCTGCGGTGCTCAAGATTATCGAGGCTGCCCTGCTCAACAACAACGGAGATCCTGTTGCCCACAGCTATCACGAAGCCCTTGCCTTTATTCTGGGAGCCTGTGTTTTCGACCTGCTTGACGGACGCGTGGCGCGGCTTGGAGGTCACGAAAGCCCCTTTGGTCGGGAGTTTGATTCTTTGGCCGATGTGGTTTCCTTCGGTTTGGCTCCTGCGTTACTAGTTTATCAGATCGTTCTGAAAGATTTTCACCGGACGGGTTGGGTGATTGCCTTTGTCTATCTTCTCTGCGGCACCCTGAGACTTGCCCGATTCAATTGTATTGCCGCGGTGCCAAAAGAAGCAGACGAGGTCAAACAACATTGCAATGAATTTATCGGATTTCCAATTCCGGCGGCAGCAGGACTGATAGCCTCTCTTACTTTATTCATGCTGTGGCTGGAGGAGGGTGAACGGACGATCGGCCGATGGAAATTTGCACTCCCGGCTCTGCTGCTTTTCCTCTCCTTCATGATGTTCAGCCATGTTCGATACCCCAGTTTCAAAGGGTTGAGCTGGCGCACCCAGCGTTCGCTTCCCCGCTTTCTCCTCATCATTGTGGTGCTGGCCTTTGCCGGCCTAAATTATGAGTGGATGCCGGCCATCCTTTTCGTGGCCTTCCTGCTTTATGGATTTATCCGTCCTCTGCTTTCACGGCCCATGCGGGCGGGAATCGAGGATGAAGGGGATATGAAAACGGAGGAGTAACCGGTTTTTCCTATCGTAGCAGATTTCGATTCTTCCACAGATAGGCAAGTCCCGAATAGATGGTCAATGCGATGGTGATGCCGATAAGGAAAGGGCCGATCTTGACCCAGAGGAATCGTAGCCAGAGAGTTTCATCCCCGAACAGATCTCCGGCGGCAAGTAGCAACAGAAAGAAGATGATGGTGATGAGTTGCCAGGCAGTTTTGTGCTTTCCCAAAGGATCGGCAGGAAGGATGACCCCCTGTCCTGCGGCAAGTTGCCGCAGACCCGTGATTAAAAACTCCCTTGTGATGATGATGATGACCGCCCATGAGGGGAGTGCCCTCAGCGGAATAAGACAGATCAGGGCTGAGGCGACGAGAACTTTATCCGCCAAGGGATCCATAAGCTTACCAAAGTTTGTGATTTGATTGAGGCGGCGTGCAAGATAACCGTCGAGCCAGTCTGTGAGCGAAGCCGCAATAAAGAGCAGCAGCGCGACAACATCACCCCAGTGCGTGCTGCTGGTTAGGAAGCCGACAAAGAGTGCGGTCAAAAAAAGTCTGCCGAGTGTAAGACGGTTTGGAAGGTTCATCTGCGGAAAATATTCAGAAAAGGAGTAAAGGGCAGATCACGATTGCCAGCCACCATTTAAGGGAGATAAGGTTTCCGTTCCTTTCGGACAATCTGAAACTCTAAAAATTCTATGAGCACACAACAAAGCGACATTGGTTTAATCGGACTAGCCGTCATGGGCGAAAATCTCGTCCTCAACATGGAGAGTAAGGGCTTTTCGGTAAGCGTTTATAACCGGACGGTTGCTGTGACGGAAAAATTTGCCGAAGGAAGGGCCAAAGGTAAGAAGATCTATCCAGCTCGGACACTGGAAGATTTTGTCTCCTCCCTCGCCAGACCGCGCAAGGCGATGATCATGGTCAAGGCTGGTGCCCCTGTGGATGCCGTGATTGATCAGCTCGTGCCCCTTCTTGAAAAAGGGGACATCATCATTGACGGGGGTAACAGTCTCTGGACCGACACCCAGCGTCGTGAAAAGGCCCTCAAGGAGAAGGGGCTTCATTTTGTCGGAACCGGTGTTTCCGGTGGTGAGGAGGGAGCCCTCAAGGGCCCATCAATCATGCCGGGGGGTTCCGAAGAATCATGGAGATTTGTCGGGCCGATTTTTCGCAAGATCGCGGCTATTGTCGACGGAGAGCCCTGCTGCCGCCACATGGGGCCGGACGGTTCGGGTCACTATGTGAAGATGGTGCACAACGGTATCGAATACGGCGATATGCAACTTATCTGTGAGGCCTATGCGATCCTCAAGGCGACCATCAATCCGACTGCGGAAGAGTTTCACAGCATCTTTGCAGAGTGGAACATGGGCGAACTTAATAGCTACCTGATCGACATTACGGAAAAAATCTTCACTAAGATGGATCCCGAAACCGGCAAACCGATCGTTGATTTGATCCTCGACAAGGCGGGTCAGAAAGGGACTGGCAAATGGACGGTTGGTAACGCCGTTGAGCATGCCGTGGTGCTCTCGACAGTGAATGCCGCCGTTGAGGCCCGCATCCTATCTTCCCTCAAGGAGAAGCGTGTTGCTGCGGGCAAGATTCTCCCTGCTCCCGAGATCAAGCCCTTCAGCGGGGACCGTCAGCGTCTGATTGATTCCGTCCGCGATGCTCTCTATGCCAGCAAGATCGTCAGTTATGCTCAGGGTCTCGATCTTCTGGGAACTGCTGGCCGATTTTATGGCTGGCATCTCAATTTTGGTGACATCGCCACAATCTGGCGTGGTGGGTGTATCATTCGCGCCCATTTCCTCAACCGTATCAAGGAGGCCTATGAGCGTAATCCCTCCTTGGAAAATCTGCTTCTTGATCCCTTCTTCACGGAGATTATCACCAAGACACAGGCCAACTGGCGTCATGCTGTCATTACAGCGATCGAACAGGGGGTTGCAGTTCCCGCATTCAGTGCAAGCCTCTCGTATTACGATAGCTATCGCTGTGAACGCCTCCCTGCCAATCTGCTCCAGGCGCAGCGTGATTTCTTCGGTGCGCATACCTATGAGCGCATCGATAAGCCTGCCGGGGAGTTCTTTCATACAGAGTGGCTCGCGTAAGCGGTTAAAGTATAAAATCAGGAACTTGGCAGGTTGCTTTTGTATCCGACTTGGATGATGTTCTGCCGCTCATGGCTCAAACGGTCCTGAGCTTTGCACGATAAAGCCCTGTACTGCTTGCTGGTTTGCTCTCATTCGGGCTTTCCCTGCAGACAACCAACGCACAACTTCCAAGATATTTGTTTCCCCTTGCTCAAGTCCCGTCCTACCTTAACTTGATATCCTGATGCTGATTCTTTCTCGGTGGTTTATTCTGTTGGTTCTTCTGATGATGCCGACGCTGGTAAGCGCATCCGTTTCCGATTCCTTGAAATCACTGATCGGGGGAGGGGATTCTGGGAGTAAGGATTCCGGAAACATGACCCCTTCGGATTTTGAACGCATGGCGATGCAGATTCGGGAAAAGGCAATCCAGCAGACACGCCCCCCCACGGTAAGTATTCCCACAGCACCTGTCATTGGGTTTGGGAAATATCCATGGCACCGGAATATCATGACCACCATTTTCTGGATCGGGGAACGGCCGACGGCCCGCAATCCTGTTCCCAATAACCGAAGTGCATGGGATGCAAATTGGGCGCGCAACTACGGAGGATATGACAATCCGGACCAAAGATGGCGGCGGAATTTTATTCCGATTGGATTTACACCCCGGCAAAACCCCTTCTATGTGGCCCTTCCTTACTGTGATGTCACGCATGGAAACACCAAACCAGAGGCAGGTCGTGTGATTCCCTGGTTTCGGGATTGCTTTGTCAGACAGGGAAAGTCTGTTCTCAAGGGGCGCTGGATAGCAATCCACCACGCAGGACGCACCTGTTTTGCCCAGTGGGAGGACTGCGGACCTTTCCGCACCGATCACTGGCAATATGTCTTTGGGAACGGGAGTGTGATGCCAAGACCCAATCTGAACCGTGGGGCAGGGCTCGATATCTCTCCCGCTGTGCGTGACTACCTACGAATGGAGAAAAATGACATTACGGACTGGAAATTCGTTGATTCCGCGAGCGTTCCAGATGGTCCCTGGAAATATTATGGTGATAACAATACCTTTGCCCTGCTGAGAAAGGGGGCAAACCTCTACCAGCAAGACCGCAACAATGCCAAACGATCGCCTTCCATGAATAGCTATACCCGCCCTAGCACATCGGCACTTCCCCTCGGAGGATCTCCTGTAGGCGTACGTGCCACACCCCCTTTTGCAAACTGAAACGTATCTCCTGCGGAGCCTGTGAATGGCAATCTCCCTTCCCGATTCATGAATAAGCGGTGATGTCAGCGATGTGATCTTTCGCTCCCAAGGTAGTAATATGCAACGAAGTGCCAGACATCAGAGAGTGACCCTGTTACCGTCTCCTTGATGGATCAGCAGCTGGAAATATTTATCAATCGGGAATGGACTGCTGCGTGGGCGGATCATCTGCTTGCCTTTCTTTCCAACTACAATGCATGGGCTCCATGGCTGTTAGGTCTTGTAGTAATGGCCGCGATTTTTGGAAATTTCAAACTCCGGGTGGCATTGCTGACTGCGGGATTGGCTATCGGACTCTGCGACGGGATTGCCGTGAATCTTCTCAAGCACGCAGTTGCCCGTCCCCGACCGAGTCAGGTTGAGCCCGGGGTACGCTTTGTTGAAATGGGGGTAGCTCCCGAACATTTTCCAAAAATCGCGGGACTTCTTTACGAACCGAAGGTGAATTATCCCCATGGGACGGAACCTCCTGAGATATCAGGAATGCTGATCTCTGAAAAGGTGACGGGACATTCGTTTCCCTCCGGCCATGCTGCCAATAACGTGGCTGTGGCCACAGTGCTTATACTTTTCTACCCCCGTAGAGGCTGGCTCTATCTGCCGATAGCCCTCTCGATCTGCTATGCGCGCATCTATACTGGGTCGCATTGGCCACTTGATGTCGCGGCAGGCATTATTCTCGGGATTATGGGCGGACGGCTTGCGGTCTGGATTGTCCAACTTCTCTGGCGGCGTTGGGGAAACAAATTTTTTCCCGTTCAGTTTGCACAGCATCCAAATCTACTCCATGAGTAAGAAAAACTCCAAAAAGGTATCTTTGGGGCATCTTTCCATGCTCACCCTTTGGATTGGAGTCTGGGGTTTGGCCATATTCCGCCTCTGGGCGTCGTGGTCGGGATTCATGGAGGAATCCGAAGCCATCCTGATTTCATGCGCGGCACATCCGGCCGGAGGTTATGTCGAGGGTCCCTGCGGCGTGCCGTTGCTCTACGCACTGCCGCTATGGCTCCATTCCATGCACCCGGATGCTTCCCTCCTTCACTCGATCCGCTGGATATCTCCCGTGGCTTTGCTTCTGTTATCATATTGTGTCTGGAAAATTGCCCGCAGGATGGCCATCCGCCGACCCGCTGTCGCCTTCTGGTCTGTTGTTGGAGTGAACCTTTTACCGTGGGTCAATCTCGCCTCTCTAGTTGCTGATGGGGCATTGCTGACGGCTTCGATTTTGCTCCTCGCCATTGTTACAGGATGGAATGCCGTGGATCCAAAAAAGGAAGGCAGCGGAAGCCCCTCGCTGCTTCCGTGGATTTTCTTCGGCATCGTGCTTGCCCTGGGAACCCTCGTTTACTACCCCATCGGTTTTTTACTTCCGATTGCTGTGGTACTTTCCTTGCGATTGCATGGAACGCAGCAGTTTCCATGGAAGGGATTCCTCTGTTCGTTCGCATTACTGACGATCGCTTGGATTATCCCGATTTCCTGGAACGCCCGCCATGGCTGGATTCAGTGGAGTAGTGTGGCAAGGTCCTTCGATAGTTATCTCATTTCCGGATTCAGTATCTCCCTATCCCTATGGATCACGCTTTCAGCCCTGCTCGTTCCCGCTCTTGTGCTCCTTGCCTCCTCGGGGATCTGGTGGAGGAGAGGGATGATCGTGATGCTCATTTTAATGGGGGTTTCAAGCGTCGCAGTGCTCATGATACCAGACAGCATCATCCCCGGGGGGCTTCCTTCTCCGAGCGGTGTGCAGGGAAGCTGGGAACTTGCCCATGAGATTGTTAAATTGCGAACCCAAAGGGCCGATTCCTCTGGTAAGGAGCCTCTCCTGATAGCCTCAACACCGGGACTTGCCTCCCTGCTGGGGCAGAAAATCAGCGCAGGATACCGGGAAATGCCGGGAGCCCCTCCTGTTTTTGTGGCTGAGTCACCAAGTCTTAACAGCTCATATTCCCTCTGGCCTAATTATGCGGATGCCATTGTCCCTGCGGTAAAAGACATTCTCTACACCGAGGAAAAAACCGTCAGTCCGTTTCTGGGACGGAATGCCCTCTACATCACGACAGAAGCTCCCAATGAACTCCCTCAGACCATCACGGGAGCATTCAACGCGGTCGGATTGCTCGAGGAAGTGACACTGCTCAAAAATGGGAAGCCGGTGACGGTGAGAATCTATCAATGTGATGGTTATCGTGCCCTGGCTTTGTAGAGAGGTAATACCAAGTATCAATAGGAATTACACTTTAGCGGCAAAGGAGTTTTAACGAAGGACAAGGCAGAAGACCGAGGACTATCTGAAGATAATCTGATGGATGACAACGACGCCCCTCGCGAAAAAAACCAGCCTATCCCCGTCGCCGGATTGTGATCCGCTTGAGCTTCGCCTCGATTGGCTCGCTCTCCGTGGTCAGTTCAGGATCTTCGCGATGAGCATTGTGAACCAGTCTGCGATCGTAGGAGTTTAGAGGTTCTGTCTCGATGGGTCGCCCGTACTGGCGCACGGCATCGGCAAGCTGCCGAATACGGTGAAGGAACGCATCTTCACGCATGGAGCGGTGGTGCTCGACATCAACGACGACCCTTTGAGCTTCGTGATTCTGCGCGAAGAGCATGCGGTTTACCAAAAACTGAAGACTGTCCAGACGCTCTTCCCTCCGTCCGATCAGGGTCGCCGGATCATTTGTCCTGATCTGGAGGACGAGGTGACCCTCCTTCTCCTGCTCCTCGATCTCCACGATGAAACCGAGGCGACCCAAAATCGTATCGAGGATTTCTTTGGGGGAGTTCATCGCTCGATAAGTTAAAGTTGGTGCAGATCAACGCCTGCGACTGCTGCCAGTCCCTTTTCCGCCGTTGGATTTGGGTTTTACAATCTTTTCCAAAGTGGGAAGGGGTTGATTGCGCGTGAAGTACAACTGCGCAATAGAGAAGAGATTCTGTGTTGTCCAGTAGAGAGCAAGACCGGAGGCATAATTATAGGCAAACGAAAGGAAGATCACCGGCATGAAATACATCATCCTTTGCTGGACGGCGTCGCCGCTCTTGGGGGAAATTGCCATTTGCCAGAGCATCGTACCCGCCATGATGATCGGAAGCAGGTTGACCGGAAATCCCATGAAATGAGCAATCGTATCAGGCTGGGAGAGATCATGAATCCAGAGGAAGTGGCTGTTGCGTAGTTCAATGGCACTGCCAAGCATGGAGTAAAATCCGAAGAAAATGGGAATCTGAACAAGCATCGGCAAGCAGCCTCCGAAGGGATTCACACCATACTGCTTGTAGAGCTTCATCAGCTCCTCATTCATCTTGGTGGGATCGTCCTTATATTTCTCGCGCAATTCGGTCATCTTCGGAGAGAGAAGTTGCATCCGCTTCATCGAGGAAGTGGCCTTGTTCTGAAGGGGCCAAAGGGCTGATTTGATCAGAATGGTCAGCACGATGATGGCGCCAGCATAGCTACCGAGTAGGGGTTTGAGCTGATTCATGGCCCAGAGAAGGCCTTCTGAGACCAAATGAAAGATGCCGAAATTCATTACTTTCTGCTGGTCATCACTCAGCTTGCTCAGCGCCGTGAAGTCCTTGGGCCCGATATAGATTGAATAGTGGCGGGTGATTTTCTCCCCTGGAGAGAGGGAGATCGGCCCGATACCGAGGCCACCCGTGACACCGTAAACCGCCTGACCATTGGCAGCGGAGGTCGCACTCAATGCCTCGTACCGGCGAGCCCAGACGCCGTTTCCCGGCTGATCCTTCGGGGCGGTGATGATCGTTGTGAAATACTGACTCGTAACGGCAGCCCAGAGGATGGAAGAGTCGGATTGGGAGTAGAGTTCCCTGGCGGCACGGGTCTCAATGCCGATCAGGGGAATCTTGCCTGCCTCAAACCAGCTGACATTGATGGAGTTCATCTTCCCGTCCCTGTACCAATCAAAGCAGGTATAGGTGGGGAGATCATTGATATGAACCGGAGCTTCCCCTCCGGCGGCGATACTGTAGTTGGGAAGGGCGAGGGGAGTCGTCCCGTTGTTCTGAAAGGTGAGTTCCAGCGCAACTAGATATTCTTCGGGAGATCCGATGGTCTGCGGAAGGGTGAAACTCTTGGTGATGGAGAGTCCGTTTGGTGCGGAGAGGGTGAATTGAGTGATCGCCTTTTGCTTATCGGAATGCATGGTGAAGCCACCGATAGGAACGCCATTGGAATCGCAAAGGGCACCGATCGGAACACCTGTGTCTTTATTCAGATGAAGGCTTTGCAGATTGGCTCCCAGATGGAGGAAGAGAGTGACTCCCTCAATCCCTCCTGTGTTACCCGCGAAGAGATATTCTGCACGGCTGGTGTCGAGCGTTTCCCGTCGTGCGGAAAGCTCGGGAATAGCCTGGGGTGACTTCGAATTCCCTGAAACCGATGACAAAGAAATGACAGGAAGCGGAGTTGCCGTGGCGGATGGGGTGGCGGTGACGGAAGTCTTGGCAGCGGATTCGGTCTTGAGTTTCGCCGCTTTTTGAGCCTCTGCCTGTTGGGCGATGTAGGGGGCGTAAGTCTTGGTATAATACCATTGCCAGCCGACGAGTCCTGCTACGGAGATGGCGATGGCAATCCATGTGGTGCGGTCAAACATAAATAGAAAGGGAGAATGGGCTAAGGTCTTTGAAGAGCAAGAGGGGTTGTGTTGTTGGTGTGCATGTTGCTGGAGCCGACAGGGACCGGATCAAATCCGCCCGCGCTCCACGGATGGCATTTCATTAGACGGCTGATTGAGAGCCTTGATCCGCGAAGGACACCGTGTGAGGAAAGGGAATCCAGAGCATAAGCCGAACAACTGGGATGGAAGCGACATCCGCATCCGCCACCCCCGCTCAGAGCATGAAGAATCGGGGAAATCAGCCAGCGGTAGAGATGGATTGGAATGCAAAAAAGAAAAATCATGAATTTTCCGAAAGGATTTTTCTGGGAAGAAGAGCACTTCATGAGTCGGCAAAAATAGAGAGACGCGCGGCCAGACGCAACCATTCCGAGCGAAGAGTTGCAAGCGATGATTTGGAAGCTCCGGGTTTTGCAGTGACGACAAGCCAAATTCCCTTTTTGAGTCGAGGGAGTTCGTGACGATAAATCTCCCTCAGGCGACGCTTCACCTTATTGCGGACCACAGCTGATCCCACGCGACGGGATACCACAACAGCAGATTGGGTCGCAGTTGGACGATCTATCAGAAGCCCCATGTGGATCAAAGAACCATGCATGCAAAGTCCCTCCAAGCGGACTTGCGCGTGCTGATACCCCGAACGAAGCCGCGCGGATCGCGGCAGTGGGTAGGATAGGTTAAGCATCGATAAACTTAAGCATCGAGAGCTTAAGCATCGATGGACTAAGCTTGGGTGTGGCGTGCGAAATGGATCTCAACGCCCTTTGGAAGGAGGCGTTTGCGTCCGTGCTGCCGACGACGGCTTAGGATAGCGCGACCGCTCTTGGTCTTCATGCGGGCACGGAAACCGAATTGTTGTTTGCGCGTGCGCTTGGATGGTTGGTAGGTGCGCTTCATGTCGTAAAAAAAGTCTAAAAAGGTTCTTAAAGAATCGGATTGTGGAGAATGCCCGTCCGTGTCCCCGTTGTCAATTGATGATTTGTAAAAAACTGTTTTTTACCGTGAAATCCTGTTGCCCAACGGGCCGATTCATCCTAGCGTCAAACTTTCTTCCGAGCAACCTAGCTAAGGTTACATGGAGAACCGCTTGGGGTCATAGCTCAGTTGGTAGAGCGCCTCAATGGCATTGAGGAGGTCTGGGGTTCGAATCCCCATGGCTCCACCAAGCGTTTATAAGGGTTCGCTAGCCGATTGGGAGAAAATGGAAAAAGTGCTTGTGACAAATAGGTGGAGGATTCCGAACCTGTCACGGATTGTCACATGTAGGCACATTACCTTGTGGCGGATCGGTAGCCTCGATGCCAAGCCAGTGATTTTCTTCGGGCCTTGGCTCATAGCTCGTGAATTGCTTGTAGGCTGTCCAAACAATCGCAAGAAAATTAAATTCCTTACAGTTAGCCTGATTGTATGAAGCTACTTCGGGTGTGTGGATGAAGGGGATCGCGGCTTTCATTTAATTACTCGAACCCTGTGGTGGCCTTTCTTCCCTGCCTCCCAGTCTCAGGACGTTTTTTGCGTCAGAATCTTGAAGATCGGCAATTGAAATGAGCTGATCAATGAACGCGTCCACTTCTTCCTCTGTTCCAAAAGTTGGAAGAACTGAGACGCTTGGTATCGTGGTGCTGTATAGTTTCATAGCCCAAGACTACCCCGGACTTGAAACTCATCTATGGGGTCTAACCATACCGCTCGCAGCTCAACTTCTAACGAAAAGGGCAAACACTCGCCTTTGCGTGTTGGTTGTGACGAGGCTAGGCCAAAAATGATTTGCAAAACGATTGCTAGCCCACAATCTAAGGAAAATCCATCTGATTGGTAGCTACACGAGATAAGAAAATGAGTCGCTTAGACAGGCTTTTATGGGTGCTGAATCTACCCACAGATGATCTTAACAGAACGATTTCGAACCATGAATCATTCAATGCAGAAAAAAAACGAATTCGCTTTCATCAGTTTGCCTAGAAGCCGCTGACCAAGCGCTAGACCCAAAATTTTTTTATAAAAAAGTTCTTGCGTAAAATTCATTTCATTGTAATTTGATATTAGATCAACAACAATCCCATGAAAAACTACCTACTCCTCACAGCAGCAGTACTCGGTTCGGTTTTATCAGCTCACGCAGCTCTCACGCTCAATAACTTTGTAGATCCAACGACTGTGGATGACGCTTACGGTCTTACGCTTACCGATTTTAACAACAATGCTGCCAATAAGACTGTCATGGTTGGCAATCAGGCAGTCGGTGGTCAGTTCTCCTACAATCAACCCTATGGGGCTGGTACTCAGAAGTGGGTTCAGGGTGATAACCCCTTCACCTTTACCTGCAATCCAAGCTCTCATGTCGAGACTTTCGTTGGTGGAGGCATCACTAAGAGCTTCACCGAGCCTGCCTTTGCTAAAACGATCAATGAGATTCATTTCCAGCTCTCGGCTAGGAATGGAGCTAGTGACATCATCAACTTTAACAACTTTGCTGTGACAAGTTTGGACGGAACCACCAGTTTCCTGACCTCTCAGTCCATCAGCAGCGGCTACAACAGCTACAAAGAATTCCAAATCGTTGATAACTCTGGTCTTCTCGCCAATGGATTCGTCATTTCCGGCACTCTCAATCTTCCAAACGGCTTGTCTACATACAGTAAGAGTCAGACTGACAAGCTTGCAATCAACGTCGGAAACGTTGCTGTAGCCCCCGGGGCTCCTGCTCCTCCGATGACTGCCTGCTTCGCTTTCGCTGGAGTGCTTCTCCTTCAAGCATTTCGCCGCACCAAGCAGGTAGCCTAGGCGCTAAGAATATTTTTTATGGGGAAGGGGCGTCTCTTTATGAGGCGCCCTTTTTTTATTGATTGAAGAGACATTTCAAAATCCTCTTTCCCTTTCCTTAGCCGAGCAGTAAATTAAAATCCTTAAAAAGCGATGAAAAAATCCATCCTCACTCTACTCCTAGCAGTAGGACTCATCGCTTTCGTTGGTAAAGCCAAGGCCGATAGCATTTATACAGATGCAGCCTCTTTTTCCAACGCCATTTCCACGCCGAACTATTTTACGAATTTTATCGGCTTAAACGGGACGCTTAGCCAACCATTTAGCCTCTCCGGCAACGGTTACAGCACCGCAATCACCACAGGATCAGGAAATAACCTGGATGCCTCTGGTGGCCATATATTTGACAGTGGTAATGTCTCGTTGATATTTTCATTCACTTTGGGAGATAATGTGACGGCTATTGGTGGTAATTTTTTTGATGGTGCAGCACAAAATGTCTTGGCGACTTTGAACGACGGCACCAACTACTTTATCAATGCTGCGAGTGGTTTTGTAGGGTTCACATCAACCTCTGCCATCACCTCGCTAACCATCACTGCTCCGGGAGGTGGAATACCCGGCGCAAACTCGATCCAGTTTGGAGCTGCAGTCCCCGAGCCATCGACCTATGCTCTCTGCGGCCTTGGTGCGCTGGCTCTGGTTATAGTATTAAGGCGTAAGAAAGCCTGAAATCTGGCTTCTTGAGTTGTAGCCTCTACGGGGGGGGCTCCATTAGGGTCTGACCCATCAATGGGCATTTTGACTTGGAACCGTGTTCCAAGTTCCTGAGAGGAGGTGAAGGAGACCTTTCCTCCAAGGTAGCGCTCTGTGAGGAGTTTCACGCTGTAGGTTCCTATGCCGTGCCCTATGCCCTTGGTGGTAAAGCTGCGTTGAAAAATCTGCAATTGTGATGCTCGTGGAATGTAACCCGCATTCCAGCACCAAAAGATGACATAGCCCTCTTTTGTTTCTGTTCCCAATCTTACCGTGCCACTATCATTAGTTGCCTCAAGGGCGTTTTTCAGGAGATTACCCAGGACTCTCTGGAGGATTGCCTCGTCGGAAATCAGCGTGCATTTTTTTGAATCGGAATCAGTCACCACCGATTTGGACATTCCCACTTCATGATGACGGTAAGTCGTTGTTAGGGATTCCATTAGCACCAACGAGGAGATGGGGGTGAATGTGCAATCGAGATCATGATTTTCTGCCTAGAGGAGCAGTTTCTGATTCTGTATCTCTTGAACAAGTTTCTGTGCGTTGGGAAGCAGGTGAGGGGAAAGTTCGGACGACATTTCAGCATGATTGATCATGAGTTCGGCAAGCCCCTCGATTCAGCCTCCTGTGCTTGCCTGGCACTTTCATCCCGCTGCGCTGATGCTCCTGCCAATCCGCCTCGCCCTCGGCTCATGGCTTGCCCGGTCGTTGCTTCGCATCCGTTACCGCTTCTCGCAACGTTCTCAATGCGATTCAGTCAGAGCTTCCTAAGATTTTCAGTTCACCCCTCCCTGAAAATAATCCTTGCTTGAATTTCACTTTTCTCCGAACTTCCATAAAGGAGCGCCCCACAGATGCTTATCACACCCCAGAGTTTACCCGGAACGAAACCGTCGTTCTCCCTGCGAAGCTTGATTTCAAGCCGCTCCGCAGCCCCTTGCAGCATTCACCTCATCGTGAAGTTAAGTTTTCGGGCTGTGCAGGGGCCAAATTTTTTCACCCCCTAGAAAATCCCCCTTCTGACTTCTTGCCCGTTACCCCCTGACCTCTCCCCCATCACCAACTATGATGATTTCCTCCCCATTTCCTAAGAACCTTGGCCACGGCTGCACGGCAGCAGTCAGGGTATTCCTTGCACTCTTGCTTCTCGGAGTGACGGGCCTGCTAAGTCCCTCTGCCAAAGCGGTGACCTACACATGGAGTACCGCTCCCACTTCGAGCAATTTCAATACGGCCACAGACTGGAGCAACAATGCAGTCCCCGTTACTGGCAATGCTTGGGCCTTCACCAACAGCACCATCACGGCGTTGAACAACGATCTCACAACGCCATTTAGTGTTACCGGGATTACCTTCTATGCGGGGGCGAGCGCCTTCACCATCTCTGGCAATGCCTTCACGCTCAACGGGGCGATTCTTAATAGCAGCAAGAATGTTCAGACTATTAATGACAATATTACCTTGGGAGCGAGTGAGACCATCACCCCGACGGTTGGCGGGGGGAATATCATCCTCAACGGAGCCATCACGGGAG
>JBAXTN010000023.1:0-39716 GCA_037130175.1 bacterium
GCACCACGAGGACGATCCTCCATTGGGCGGGCTTCATTGACTGTGAGTTTACGGCCACCAAGATCGGCTCCGCTGAGTGCAGTGATTGCTGCATGCCCCTCTTCCGCGGTGCTCATTGTGATAAATCCGAATCCGCGGGAGCGTCCGGTTGTGCGGTCCATCATCACGACGGAATCCGTTACTGTGCCATGCTGGCCGAAAACCTCACGGAGGTCGGCATCTGTTGCTGAGAAGGGAAGGTTCCCTATATAGAGTTTCATACTGATACTACTTTACTTGTTGTTTTTTTGTTCCTGATACGCTGACGGCCACTTCTCGAAATGCACCAGTCCCTCACTTGAGGGAACTTGGAGCAGTCCTCCCGCTCGGCGGGGAACCTGCATTACCTGAAACGCTATCATCGATCTCGACGCAAGCTATGGTGCCAGCAGACTACTTTGGCAATAGAAAAGAATCATGTGTCAATTTCGTCACATTCAAAAATTCAACCTTTTAGACCCAAATATGAGGAAAACAATTGAAGTCGCGCCTCAAATCATGGATCAACTTAAAGCGTGTTACGACTCAGCTCTCCCATGAAATACTCCTTCAGACTTATCCCTTTCCTCCTGATCCTGCTCTTGGCGGGATGCGTCGACAGCGAAACCCCTCAATCCAAAAAGAAACCTGCTACGACAGCCGGTACCAATGACTCACAGTTCACCACTGATCCAGCCATGACCAATTCGGCTCCGCCGACAGACGGAACGGTAACCGATACCAATAACGCGGGAAGCAACACGATTTCAGGTAGCCCCTCCAATCCCTTCCCGACACCGACCCCTGTCCCAGTTGCACCTCCACGCGACCTCCCTTACGGAACTCCGGTTCCCGGCAAGCCGGGATTCGTCACCAGTCCGCATTCGCCAAGCGCAGGGTATGTCGATGTCAGGGGCTTTCCTCCCGGGTCCGAAGTGAAGGATCCTTACTCGGGCAAGATATTCCTCGTTCCCTGAGGTATTGCTTTGAGCTCTCCCGCAGGATCGGAGATCGATACTTCTCCAGGTAGGTATCCGCTCAAGAGAATAGCAATTTTCGGCCCCGGCCTCATCGGAGGATCCATTGCTCTGGCCCTGAGAGGACGAACTCCGGAAACATCCCTGACGATTTGGGGACGCAAGCCGGAACTGCTACGGGAAATCCTTCGGCGCGATCTTGCGGATTCGGTCGAGATGGATCCTGTCCTAGCTGTCCGGGGAGCCGACCTCGTTGTGATCTGCACACCCGTCGGGGTGATGGAGGAGATTGCCAAAACAATAGCCCCTCATCTTGAGCCTCATGCGCTCGTCACCGATGCGGGTAGCGTCAAAAACTGTGTGGTAACAAAGCTCACCCCGTTTTTGGGAAATCGCTTTCTAGGAGGACATCCGATGGCAGGGAGCGAACGATCCGGTCTTGATGCGGCCCGACAGGAGCTCTTTGCCGGCGCCCCGTGCATACTCACTCCGACTGCTACGACACCCCCTGAAGTTCTTGCGAGCATCACTGAATTCTGGGCCGCGCTCGGTGCAAGCGTGACAACGATGTCCCCGTCGGAACATGATCGACTTGTGGCACGACTGAGCCATCTTCCCCATGCCATCGCTTTTGCCTTGGTAAATCTCGTCTCCTCTACCCTTCCTGAGAAGGCCTCTCTTCTTGCAGGAGGAAGCTTCCGTGATGGTACACGCGTTGCGGGTAGCAATCCCTCACTCTGGGCAGGCATCCTCTCGGAGAACAGGGAGGAAGTCGGCTCTGCCCTGCGCGAAATGGCTACTCTGCTTACCGGCATGGCACATCAACTGGAGTCTGGTGACAGCAACTCCATTCTCGATTTTCTCACACGCGCCAAGGAACATCGGGATCAGTTGCCACTTCCTAGGCCAGACGAATTTTTATGAAAGATTTTACTGTCCGACACTGCGGTCCGATCCGCCACAGCATCAGCGTTCCAGGTGATAAAAGCATCTCCCATCGCAGCGCCATGTTTGCATCCCTTGCGAAAGGCCGCAGCATCATCACCGGATTTCTGGAAAGTGAGGATTGCCTCTCCACCATCAACGCGATGAGAGAACTGGGTGCTAGGATTGAACAAACAGGCCCGGGCACTTTTGTCATCGAAGGGTGTGGCGGGAAATTCACTGCCCCCAATCAGAATGTCGATTGTGGCAACTCCGGTACCACCATGCGCCTGATCTCGGGTATTCTTGCGGCACAGCCGTTCCGTTCCCGACTCGTTGGCGACGCCTCTCTCTCCAAGCGCCCGATGGGCCGCGTCATCAATCCGCTCACTGAAATGGGCGGTAGATTCAGCTCTGAAGAAGGCCACCCGCCACTTGTCATCGAAGGGGGAGCGCTCAGGCCTATCTGCTACGAAATGCCTGTGGCCAGTGCTCAGGTGAAGAGTGCCATTCTCCTTGCAGGCCTCTTTGCCAGGGGAGAAACCAGCGTGATCGAGCCTGCTGCCTGCCGCGATCATACGGAGCGGATGTTGCAGGAGTTTGGGGTAAATCTCGAACTCGGAGAGGCGGATGCCAATGGCCGACGACGCATCGCACTCTCAGGACCACAGACCCTCACCGCTCGGGATTTTGCCGTACCAGGCGATATTTCCAGTGCCGCCTTCTGGTTGGTGGCAGCCGCGGCAAAAGAGGGATCAGACATCATGATCGAAAGCGTCGGACTAAATCCCACCCGCACCGGCATCATCACCGTCCTTCAGCGCATGGGAGCCAAGATAGAAATCACCCCGCTCAATGGACAGCGCGCAGAACCACTCGGCGATGTACGAGTGACTGGAGGCCGACTTCAGGGAACGTTGATCGGGGGGTCGGAAATTCCCAATGTTATTGACGAATTACCTGTTCTCGCCGTGGCCGGAGCCCTGGCTCAGGGAACGACGATCATCAGGAATGCTAAGGAACTCCGGGTTAAGGAAACGGATCGGATCGCCGCCGTGGCCAGAAATCTTCGTCTCATGGGAGCCCATGTTACCGAAACTGAAGATGGCATGATCATCGAAGGAGGGCATCCTCTTCATGGAGCACGGCTCGAGTGTTTTGGCGATCACCGCATTGCGATGGCCTTTTCAATAGCGGGACTTTTCGCAAAAGGAGAAACCGTCATCGAGAATGTCGACTGTGTGGCCACTTCCTATCCGACCTTCGGTTCCACGCTGGAAACCGTCCTGCTTACCTAAGCCATCATGCCTGGCACTGTCATCGCAATCGACGGCCCTGCTGCCTCGGGAAAGAGCACCGTCTCCAAGGGAGTTGCGGCGGCGCTCGGCTACACCTTTGTCAGTTCAGGACACTTCTACCGGACCATTGCCTGGGGAGTCCTGAGGGATGCCCTCCCCCTTCCCCTGCAAGCCAAGGAAGTGGATGCCTGGGTGCCGACCCTCTCCCTCGAACTGAAAAACTCCCGCATCTTTCTCGACGGGCAGGAAGCCACTGGACACCTCTCCGCCCCGGAGGTTGCCGCTATGGTCTCCCAAGCCGCGGCAATCCCTTCGATTCGGAATTTGGTCAACTCCAAGCTGCGCACCCTGGCAAACTCCCTCGATCTTGTCATGGAGGGACGAGACATCGGTTCGGTTGTTTTTCCCGACACACCTTATAAATTTTATCTCGACGCATCACCGGAGGAACGGGCTCGCCGCAGGGCACGCGAGGGATTGGTCGATTCGGTCAGCGAGCGCGACCGCCTTGATTCTACTCGAGCCACGGCACCCTTAAAAATTCCCGAAGGGGCCACGGTCATCGACACCACGGAACTGAACCTACAGCAGGTGATCGAGGCCGTGCTCTCACGCCTCAAAAAGGAGGGAGCGTAATGACCTTCACCTACTATTTCTGGTACACCATTTCCAAGATTCTGGCTTGGGGTCTGTTCAGCTTCAGGGTTCTGCATCGGGAGCGTCTGATCGAGGAAGGCCCCGTGATTCTTGCCTCCAATCACCAGAGTTATTTTGATCCGCCGCTTGTCGGTATCTGCTCCCGGCGTGCGGTCTATTATCTCGCCCGCAAAACCTTGCTTGATATCCCCCTGCTCGGCCCCCTGCTTCCCGAGATCAATGTCATCCCTGTGGATCGCGATGGGAATGATATGTCTGCATTGAAGAAAACCATCCGACTCATCCGCGAGGGAAATGGGGTCGTCCTTTTTCCTGAAGGAACCCGCTCTCTTGATGGAAATCTCCAGCGTGGCAAGGGAGGCATTGGTCTGATCATTGCCAAAACCCGTGCCCCCGTTCAGCCGATGCGGATCTTTGGTTCCTATGAGGCCTTCCCCAAGGGATCGGGCAGGATTGCCCTGACTCCCATTTCTGTGGCCGTTGGAGAACCGATCCGATTCACGAGCGAGGAACTTGATCCAAAATCTCACGGAGGGGACGAACGGGCTCTTTATCAATATCTCTCCGACCGTGTAATGGAGGCTATTGCTGCATTGGAATCACAGGAGTCACAACCCCACGCCTTGCCATTGGCTCGCTAGCCGACGATGCTGTCCCACTCATGAGCATACCAATTGCCATTTCAGTCAGCGACCTGAAGAAGTCTTTCGGAGATCGCCGCGCACTCGACGGCATCTCACTGGAAGTCTTGAAAGGAGAGCTTTTTTGCCTTCTCGGCCCCAACGGCGGTGGCAAAAGCACTCTCTTCCGAATCCTTGCCACCCTCTCTCTCCCCGACTCAGGAACGGCAGAAATCTCGGGTCACAGCGTCATCACCGATGCCCCAAGCGTCCGCGCACGATTGGGAGTGGTCTTCCAGTCCCCAAGCCTCGATGGAAAACTGACCATTCTCGAAAACCTACGCTGCGGCGGCGCGCTCTATGGATTGAAAGGTAAGGGACTGGAATCCCGTATTGCCGAGGCAGCAACCGCTCTCAATCTGACTGATCGTCTGAATGACTTGGTGGAGACTCTCTCCGGCGGCCTTCAACGCCGTGCCGAAATTGCCAAATGTCTTCTCATCCGCCCCGAAGTGCTCTTGCTGGACGAGCCCTCCACCGGTCTCGATCCCGGTGCCCGCATTGATCTTTGGGCAGCGTTGGAACAGCTTAGGGCCAAACATGGCGTCACCGCCCTCTGCACAACTCATCTGATGGAAGAGGCGGCAAGGGCCGATCGCGTCGGCATCGTCAGCGCAGGCAAGCTTGTTGCTCTTGGCACGCCAGATGAGTTGACCAAGGCTATCGGCGGCGATGTGGTGAGCCTTGGTGCATCCAGGGAAACGGGAGCGGATAACCTTGCCAAGATGATCGTAGAGAGACTGGGTATTCCGGCCTCTATCGTGGAGGGTGAGGTAAGGATCGAATCTTCCGAGCCTTATGCCCTCGCCGCAAAACTGGCGGGCGAATTTCCCGCGGAGATCATCTCTCTCAGAATCGCAAGACCCACACTTGAAGATGTCTTCATTGCCCGCACAGGCCGACTCTTTGCCGATCAGGATCTGGATTTGGCCTCTCCCAAGAAAGCCGGAAAGCATTAAGAAACGCCGATTTAATCCCATGAACTCACCACAACTCCTCTGGACTCCTACCCTCGCTTTCTGGTGGCGCGATGTCATCCGCTTTCTTCGTCAGCGCAATCGCATCATTGGTGCGCTGGCAACCCCGCTGGTCTTCTGGTTGCTGGTGGGCTCAGGCTTCGGCCCCTCCTTTCGCAATCCCGCAGCAGTTTCCGGTGCTGCCCACGCAACCAGCTATCTGGCCTACTTCTTCCCCGGCACACTCGTCCTGATCATGCTCTTCACGGCGATCTTCTCCACGATTTCAGTCATTGAAGATCGTCGCGAAGGGTTTCTGCAGGGAGCATTGGTCGCCCCGCTCTCACCTGCCGCGATTCCTCTCGGCAAATTTCTGGGAGGCACCACCCTTGCCGTCCTGCAAGCCGCACTCTTCTGCGTCCTTGCTCCCCTGGCCGGGATGCCCATCGGTCTCCACCAGATCACACTGCTTCTTCCCGCGTTGATCCTAGTCGGATTCAGCATGACGGGTCTCGGCTTTCTGGTTGCCTGGCCGATGGATTCGACGCAGGGATTCCACGCGATCATGAACATCTTCCTGATGCCGCTTTGGATGATGTCAGGGGCCCTCTTCCCGATGCCTGCCGGAACCGGTTGGCTCTTCTGGGTCGGTGCACTCAATCCCGTCAGCTACGGTGTCACGGCAATCCGTTCGGCCTTTGCTGCGACCGGCGGCACTGCATTCCCTGCTGACTATCTGCCCGCCCTGGCGATCACGGCTCTCTTTGGAGCGGTCACTTTTGTGATTAGCGTTCATCTTGTGAAAAAACGGACTCGGCGGCATTAGCCTCCCTTTGGATACCGACCTATGCACGATTTCCTGAAGTCACTCAAGGAGCGGGTTCTCTGCGGCGACGGAGCCATGGGGACTCTCCTCTCGGAACGCGGTATTCCGGCTGGAAATTGCTATGAGGAACTTTGCCTCACCCAGCCAGACCTCATCACCGGCATCCATCACGAATATCTTGCTGCCGGAGCGCATCTTATCACGGCCAATTCCTTTGGGGCCAATTCGTTCAAGCTTGCCCTTTTTGGTCTCGCCGATCGAGTCCATGAGATCAATCTCGCTGCCGCCCGCTTGGCAAAACAAACGACCAGCTCACACCCTGCCTGGGTGGCTGGAAGCATGGGGCCGCTAGGCCTGACAGAACAGGATGCAGAGGCCGACGGTATTGATCGGGGGCAACTCTTCCGTGAACAACTCTCCGGTCTGCTGGAAGGCGGCTGTGATGTGATCCTGCTGGAAACCTTCCAGGATCCCAAGGAACTCTCCCTGGCCCTTAGCACCGTCAAAACGGTCAATCACAGGATCCCCGTCATCGCCTTGATTGCCTCACCGGAAACTGGACGCCTCCCCGGGGGAGCATGGATCGGCGATGTCCTTGAAACTCTCGGCCATGAGGGGGCGGATCTTGTGGGGCTTAATTGCGTGAATGGCCCTCAGGCTATGCTTCGTTTGGTAGAGAAAATCGCTCCTACGCGCCCACTTGCGGTCTTTGCCAATGCTGGACGCCCGTCCTATCAGGAAGGTCGTATTCTTTATGGAACCACACCTGAATATTTTGCCGATTTCGGGCGTCTGATAGCAGAGGCTGGAGTTGCGGTGGTGGGAGGATGTTGCGGCACTTCACCCCGGCACATCGAGGCGCTCGCCTCGGCGTTGAACGGACTCCAACCAACTTCCCGAAAATCCCTGAGCATCTCGGTTCCTGAGGTGCTGGCACCAGCACCACAGACTCTGGAACCAAGCCTGCTGGATCTTCTGGATGCTGGCAAAACAGTAATTGTCACCGAGCTTGATCCACCCAAGACACTACCCCTTGAGAAATTTTTCTCCGCAGCGGAAGCTATCACTCGCGCCGGAAGTAACGCCATCACTCTCGCCGATAACTCCCTCGCCATCCTGAGAGTCAGCAACTTTGCCGTTGCAGCCCTGCTTAAAGAGCGCGGCATCACCCCGCTGATGCACCTGAGTTGCCGGGATAAGAATCTCATTGGCTTGCAAAGCGAGTTGCTCGGGATGGCCGCGTTGGGAATGCGACATGTCCTGGCACTCACTGGGGATCCAGCCAAAGGGGGGGATCATCCGGGAGCGACTTCTGTCTATGATGTAAACTCGGTCGGGCTGCTGGAAATCATCCGGCGGCTCAATGAGGGCTACACGCAGTCGGGAACCGATCTCCAGGCTAGGCCCGAGCTGATTGCAGGCTGCACATTCAATCCCAATGTCCGCAACCTCGACACGCAGATCCAGCGACTCGAGCGCAAAATCGCAGCCGGAGCCAGATATGTCATGACGCAGCCGGTCTTTGAGCCCGCTCTGGTTGAGGAGACCGGGCGACGCACCGCCCATTTTGGCGTGCCGGTATTCATCGGGGTCTGGCCACTTCTCAACGGAAGACAGGCTCGATTCCTTCACAACGAGGTCCCGGGCATCAAGATTCCTGAATCGGCCATGGCCTGCATGGAGGGACTCGAAGGAATCGAGGGCCGCAAAGCCGGTCTTGCGATCGCCAAGGAGGTGACCCGGGCCGTACTCGATCACTTCCCCGGCATCTATTTCATGACTCCGTTCCTCGCCTACCAGACAACCGAGGAACTCTCCGCCTTTGTACGGTCACGATAGTCGGCCCGACGAAAAAAAGCCTAAAAAAACAGCCCCATCGTTCTGCAACGGTGGGGCTGTTGGTAAAGTGGCTGAAGATTGATGATCCGCGTGAAGGCTACTTCTTCTTGAGAGTCTTCAGTTTGGCCTTGGCCTTGACGGCGACTTTCTTCACAGCGGTCTTCTTCTTGGCTGCCACAGGTGCAGCACCGCCGGCAAGACGGATGTTGAGCCGGCTCTTTTTGCGATCTGCTGCATTTTTATGGATGACCCCCTGCTTGGCAGCCTTGTCGACCGCGGAGATAAAACTCACGAAGAGTGCCTTCGCTTCCTCAGGGCTGCTCACCAGGGCCGCACGCAGCTTCTTCTCATCGGTCTTAAGACGGCTCAGGACACTGGTGTTACGGGCATGTCGAATATCCCCCTGACGGGAACGCTTGATCGCGGAGCTGCTTTTCTTGAGGGCTGCGGGTGCTTTTGTGGTTGCCATGGAAATGGAGTGATGGGGTGAGAGTTGGACGGTGAATGATCTGAAGTGCCAGAGGGGAGAATCGAACTCCCGACCAAGGGCTTATGAGTCCCCTGCTCTACCGCTGAGCTACCCTGGCGAAGAGGGGAGAAGGTAACAGCTCGTTGTCGGTTTTCAAGGATGAATCGTCACATCGGCAGATGCTGCACAAATCGTGCGCTGCATCCTGGCTGTTGAATGCTTTGTAAGGGCACGGTTTGGATCCTTTGATGCCACTGCCGCGGCATCTCCTTTCTTGATGCAACCCTATGGATCACGAGCATTTGTCTATTTTTCCTGTTGACATTATTGCGTGATTCACTTATCCCATTGCCCGTCAGTATCAACCAAACAAACCTATATATATGAAAAAAACCCTTACACTCCTAGCAGTTGTTCTGGCTACCGCAGCGACCTCGTTCGCCGGCGAAGCCGTCTCCTCGAAGAAAGTCGTCGTCGCTCCAGTTCAGGACAATCTGTTCCGCGCCGGCGAAGTCCAGCTTGATGTTTTCGTTGCCGGAGCAGCCGGTCGATTCAACGGCAGGAATGCCAACGGTCTCGGTGGCGGTCTTGGCCTGAGCTACTTCTTCACCCGTTACTTCGGTATCGGTGTTGATGACACGCTTGGCGGTCTTAGCTCAGCTCGCGGCAAGGTATTCGACAACCTTCAGGGCAACCTGATCGCTCGTTACCCAATCGAGAGCTGGCACCTCGCTCCCTACGCCATCGCTGGCGGTGGTGCGACCTGGGGCAACAACAAGGCCCAGGGCAATGGCAACGTTGGTGGTGGTCTTGAGTACCGCATCAACCGTGCAGTCGGTCTCTTCGTTGATTCCCGTTACATCTATGGTAACAAGGGCCTCAACGAGAGCCTGAGCCGCGCTGGTGTCCGCTTCGTATTCTAATATTCTAGAATAACAAAACTTACAGAGGCCCCGGAGGAAACTCCGGGGCCTTTCTTTTTGTTAAGGATCCACTGATTAAATCGCCCAATTCAACCGCTTCGTTGACCCCGCTTCAGAGAAGGGGTAGAATTCACAGTCCGACCGACTTCTCCATGACTGATTCCACTCCATTATCCGCCAGTAAACGCGTTGTCGTGGGCATGAGCGGTGGAGTGGACTCTAGTGTCGCCGCATGGCTTCTCAAGGAACAGGGATGGGAGGTGATCGGCGTGACCATGAAACTCTGGCCACAGGACTGCATGAGCAGGGCGGAGGATAAATGCTGCGGACCTCAAGCCATCGCCGATGCGAGGAGCGTGGCGCATGCATTGGGCATCCCTCACTTCGTCATTGATGAAGCGGTGCCGTTTGAAAAGCTGGTCATTGATTATTTTGCAGAAGAATACCGCGCGGGACGCACTCCCAATCCTTGTGTCATGTGCAATGAGAAGCTGAAATTCGGTAATCTCTGGGACAAGGCCACGGCATTGGGCGCCTCCTACATCGCCACGGGACATTACGCATCGGTAGAGCATCCTGAGAATGCGGCACCCATCTTACGCAAAGGACTCGATCCCAAAAAAGATCAGTCATACTTCCTCTTCAGCCTTCGCGGGACCCAACTATCCCGTGCCCTTTTTCCACTCGGAGCTCTTACCAAGGAGGAAATTCGTTCCATAGCCCGTAGGCTGGGGCTCAAAGTGGCGGACAAGGAGGATAGTCAGGAAATCTGTTTTGTTCCTGGGAAGGATTACAAGGCGTTTCTGAAGGATCGCGGCGAAATCTTCCACGCGGGAGGTTTCTACGATACGATGGGGAACTACCTCGGCCCCCACGAGGGCATTGAACTCTTCACCATCGGCCAGCGCAAAGGTCTCCCCGGCGGAGCAGGCTCTGCGCGCTATGTCATCGATATTGATGCGGAGAATGGCAGGGTCATTCTTGGCGGCGAGGCCGATCTCCTCTGCGACGAATTTAGCGTCGGGCGAGTGAACTGGCATATCGATCCCGCCACGATCACCCATCCGATCACCGTGAAAGTCAGACATGGTCATCATGGTGATACTGCCACATTGACCCTGGGAACTGATGAGACGGCTTTACTGCGCCCCACAGAACCACTTCGCGCAGTAACTCCCGGGCAGGCCGCAGTCTTCTATGATGGAGACCGCGTGATCGGTGGTGGCTGGATTGCCCGCCGCACAAAAGTTCAGGCAAGGCATCCTCTCCCTGAAACCGCTCTGGCATGAAGAAAAAACCGCCCATTGTTTCAGCCCTCAAGGTGAGAAAATCACCCCTTCGCCGTGCGCTACCCAGCACTCATTTCGATCCCATCGACGAGGTTATTGAGGAGATACGAAAAGGCAGGATGATCATCGTCACGGACGATGAAGATCGGGAGAATGAGGGCGATCTCGTCATGGCGGCATCCAAGGCCACACCTCAAGCCGTCAACTTCATGGCGCATCACGGACGCGGGCTGATCTGCGCGCCGATCACCGAAGAACGCGCCACTACGTTGGGACTCCAGCGCATGGTTGCCCACAACCGTGAACTTCACGCCACTGACTTTACGGTATCGGTCGATGCCGCAGTCGGTACCACCACGGGTATCAGTGCCCGGGATCGGGCGATAACTATCAAGATACTGAGTAATCCTGCTTCCTCCCCCGGCGATCTGCATCAACCGGGGCACATCTTTCCCTTGCAAGCGGCCAAGGGTGGAGTCTTGCGACGAGCCGGTCATACCGAGGCTTCCGTCGATCTCGCCCGACTCGCGGGACTCGATCCATCAGGCGTGATCTGCGAAATTCTCAATGAGGATGGCTCCATGGCCCGCCTGCCGGATCTTCTGAAATGCAAAAAAAAGCATGGCCTGAAAATTTGCTCCATACGCGATCTCATCGCTTACCGTCGCACAAGCGAAAAGCTTGTGCAGCGGGAGCAGGAAATCGACATGCCAACCGACTTCGGAAATTTTCGACTGTTTCTCTACCGTTCGGAAATCGACAACCGTCACCATTTAGCACTTGTCAAAGGGATCATTGATCCAGAAAAGCCTGCTCTTGTCCGGGTTCATAGCGAATGCCTGACGGGCGATGTCTTCGGATCGAGGCGCTGTGATTGCGGCAGTCAGCTTCACACTGCCATGAAGCAGATCGCCGAAAGCGGTCATGGTGTCTTAGTCTACATGCGTCAGGAGGGAAGAGGCATCGGCCTGGCTGCCAAAATGCATGCCTACAAGCTCCAGGAAGAAGGGATGGACACAGTTCAGGCCAATGAACATCTGGGGTATCCCCCGGATCTTCGCGATTACGGAACAGGCGCACAGATTCTCGCAGACCTTGGAATCCGAAAGATTCGGCTCCTGACCAACAATCCCCGCAAGGTTGTGGGTCTCGAGGGATATGGGATGGAGATCGTCGAGCGAGTGCCGATTCGTTCCGAGGCCAACCCTCACAATGCCCGGTATCTCTCCACCAAGAAAAACAAACTCGGGCATTTGTTGTAGGAGAAATTCATTCTTTTTTTGAGTTTCACTCACCTTTTCTCATTTCAGACTTCTTCGGCTTTCAAATTTCAGGTTCTATCTCTCTTTGTTCCATGCTCAAGACCCTTCCTACTCGCCCGCGCACGACAGTGTTGGCAGCAAGTCGTTTTGTGATCGTAGCCAGTCGATACAATCATGAGTATGTCTCATCGATGGTAGCCAAGGCTCAGCAGGAAATTACCGCCATCGAATCCCAAGCACTGATCGAAGTGGTATATACACCTGGTTCTTTTGAGATTCCATTTCTCGCACGCCAGATCATCGAATACCGCAAGCCCGATGCCGTCATCTGCCTGGGAGTCATTCTCCGGGGGGAAACCGGCCATGCGGATCTCATTGCTGCTTCGGTAAGTAATGCGCTCTGCAATCTTTCGATGGAAACCGGCACTCCCGTGATACACGGTGTTTTGCTGCTCAACAACGAGGAACAAGCCAAATCCCGTTGTCTTGGCAATGAGTTCAACCGTGGAACTGAGGCCGCAAGGGCAGCCATCGAGGTGCTTCGTGAATCCCGGAATATCGTGTCACGCTGATCATCATGGGAGTCCGACGCGAAGGCCGCGAGGCCGCCATCCAGTTTCTCTATCAGCGCGATCTCGGGGGCGGTGCTGGCGTGGCTGATCTTGAGGACTTCTATGCTTTCCGGGGACTCAGTCCCGCTGCGCGTCGATTTTGCGAGGGGCTTGTGCGAGGCATTCTTGATCACACCACCGCAGTGGACGAGGCCCTGCGCACGCATAGTCAGAACTACGAACTCGACCGACTCTCCGCCGTGGATCGCAACATCCTCCGCCTTGCCATTCACGAGATGCTCTTCTGTCCGGAGATTCCTCCCGTCGTTTCCATCAACGAGGCCATTGATATAGCAAAGAAATACAGCACCGAGGAATCTGGCCGATTCGTCAACGGAGTACTCGATCGCATCAAGGCGACGCTGAAAAGGCCGGAACGCACCTCGGCCAAGGCCCTTCAGGGCGACGAAGATCTTCCATCACCTAAGAACGAATCATGAGCTGGCTCAAGGGGGTTCTGGGACGCATCACCGGAACCCATCAGGCGGTTGATTGGGAGGAGGTCGAAGCGGTCCTCTGGCAATCCGATCTCGGGGCACCCACTGCGATGGCGATACTGGAATCCCTCCGTGCCAAAGGCCTCGCTCTCCATGCCAATAATGTCCTCGCCGCAGCCCGTGAGGAGGCAGCCAGGCATCTGCCTGAACGAGGTGCCGACTTCTCTCCTTCAGCCGACGGCCCGGTCGTCATCCTGCTGGTCGGGGTGAATGGCACCGGCAAGACCACCAGCAGTGCCAAGCTTGCAGCACTTCTGCAATCCCGAGGCCATAGCGTTCTCCTCTGCGCCGCCGATACCTTCCGTGCTGCCGCGGTCGAGCAGTTAAAATCTTGGGGTGATCGACTCGGGGTGGAAGTCGTCAGCAGTACCTACGGCTCTGATCCAGCTGCACTCTGCCATGATGCGCTGAGCAAGGCGAAGCGTCTTAACATCGACTTCCTCATCTGCGACACCGCCGGGCGTCTGCACACAAAATCAAATCTGATGCAGGAACTTTCCAAAGTGACGCGCTCCCTGGCCAAGCTTGATCCCACCGCACCGCATGAAACCTTCCTCGTCGTCGATACGACGACAGGGAGCAATGCTGTCGCACAGGCCAAGGAATTTCACGCGGCAGCCAAGCTCACCGGCTTGATCCTGACGAAACTCGACGGCTCGGGCAAGGGAGGTGTAGCCGTAGCCGTAGCCAGAGAGACTGGTATCCATCCCCGATTCGTCGGGAGCGGCGAACAGGCGGGGGATTTCGCTCTCTTCGAGCGGGCTTCGTTTCTGGAACGCATGATCTGACAAAATATCAACTGCCTCGTTGACCGTAGGCGCAGGACGATTATTGTAACTTCAACAACACACGCGGGGGAGCTGACTGGCTGAGAGGTTCGGGTAAAACCGGACGACCCTTTGAACCTGATCCGGGTAATGCCGTCACAGGGAGAGGACTCAGGCCATGCCGTGCTCACCACGCATGGCCATTTTATTTTCATCATCACCCAACTCAGCCCTCGACTTTCGGCCAACGTCCTTCGACTCCCCTCTTTAGCTTTCAGCTTTCAAGTTCCATCCTCTGCCCATGATTTCACCTATTAATACCATCGATCCTGCCGACGCAGATCTCTCCAGCACCGATGCCCTTCCGGCCAGCAGTCGCGTCTATGTCGAAGGTAGTCTTCATCCAGAGGTGCGCGTGCCAATGCGGGAGATTGAGCTTTCCGCGACGAAGAACTTCTCTGGAGAGCTAGAGCCCAATGCTCCCGTCCGTGTCTATGATTGCAGCGGGCCGTGGGGTGATCCTGATTTCGAAGGTGATGCCACCGAGGGACTCCCAACGTTGCGTAAGACTTGGATTGAAAAACGCAGCGATGTGGCCGCTTACGAAGGCCGCGAAGTGCAGCCGATGGACAATGGATATCTTTCCGGCAAACATGCCGAATATGCCAGCCAGTCGGAGCGCAACCGACTGATCGAATTTCCCGGCATGACCGGAAGTAAGAAGCACCCACTCCGCGCCTCGGCAGGCCATCCCGTCACCCAGCTCTGGTATGCCCGACAGGGGATCATCACGCCGGAGATGGAATTCATCGCCATCCGTGAAAACATGGGCCGCGCCCAGCAGACAATTCTCTCCGATCTCTCCGGTGACATCGCACGCAACGAACTAGCGAAGCAGCATGCAGGAAGCGGCCAGCTTCCCGACAGCCCTTACACCCCATCGATCTTCGGCAGGTTTCCCCAGCGCATCCCGGTGGAGATCACACCCGAGTTCGTTCGTTCCGAGGTCGCCGCAGGCCGCGCAATCATCCCGGCCAATATCAACCACCCCGAGCTGGAGCCGATGATCATCGGTCGCAACTTCTTGGTAAAAATTAATGCCAACATCGGCAACTCCGCCGTTGCCTCTTCCATCGAGGAAGAGGTGGAGAAAATGCGCTGGGCCACCAAGTGGGGAGCCGACACCGTCATGGATCTCTCCACCGGCAAGAACATCCACGCGACCCGCGAGTGGATCCTGCGCAACTCCCCCGTCCCCATCGGTACCGTCCCGATCTATCAGGCTCTCGAAAAGGTCAACGGCAAAGCCGAGGACCTCACTTGGGAAATCTTCCGCGACACCCTCATCGAACAGGCCGAGCAGGGGGTCGATTACTTCACGATCCACGCCGGAGTCCTCCTCCGCTTTGTACCGCTCACTGCCAAGCGCATGACCGGCATCGTCAGTCGTGGCGGCAGCATCATGGCCAAGTGGTGCCTGGCTCATCATCAGGAGAACTTCCTCTACACCCATTGGGATGACATCTGCGACATCATGGCAGCGTACGATGTGAGCTTCTCCATTGGTGACGGACTCCGTCCGGGATCGGTGTCTGATGCCAATGACGAGGCCCAGTTTGGCGAGCTGAAGGTGCAGGGTGAACTCACTGAGCGCGCTTGGGCCAAGGGAGTACAGGTCATGAACGAAGGCCCAGGCCATGTCCCGATGCACATGATCGAGGAGAATATGGCCAAGCAGCTCGAATGGTGCCACGAGGCCCCGTTCTACACGCTGGGGCCCCTCACTACGGATATCGCCCCCGGCTACGACCACATTACGAGCGGAATCGGTGCCGCCATGATCGGTTGGTATGGCTGCGCCATGCTCTGCTATGTCACGCCGAAGGAACACCTCGGCCTGCCGAACAAGAAGGATGTGAAGGATGGCGTGATCACCTACAAGATCGCCGCCCACGCCGCCGATCTAGCCAAGGGACACCCTGGCGCCCAATACCGAGACAATGCGCTGAGCAAAGCCCGCTTTGAATTCCGCTGGGAAGACCAGTTCAATCTCGGCCTTGACCCCGTCACTGCCCGCGAATTTCACGACGAGACATTGCCGCAGGAAGGAGCAAAATCCGCTCACTTCTGTTCCATGTGTGGCCCCCACTTCTGCTCGATGAAGATTAGCGAGGACGTTCGCAAATACGCTGCCGATCAGGCGATCTCCGAAGAGGAAGCCCTCAAGAAAGGAATGGAGGAAAAATCCCGCGAATTCGCAGAGGCGGGCGCCGAACTCTATACGAAAGCCTGATACGCATTGGTTCCATTAGCCGAGGTCGTTGGGTACGACCGAGTCAAAGCCACCGCAGGTGGGCCCTAAGGGCGCTGACGGTCTGCACCGTCGGCGTCAACGCCATCTATGAATGCCTAGCGGCGTTTTCGGTTCAGCATGATTTCATTCCCTTCTGTGTCTGTACACATAGCCAAGTGAGGTGGCTCTCCATTTTCTGGCTGAGGCTCCCGTAAGAGTTGTCCTCCAGCTGCGACAACTTCATGAGCACCGGTGATCACATCGGCCACCTGGAAGCTCATACCAGTCCAGGTGCGTTTTCCCTCCCCACCGCCATGGATCCCAATGATGCTGTTGCAAACCTCTAACTCCGTAACTGCTGAATTCTCTCTGATGATTTTCCCATTGAAAACCGTGCTATAAAATTTCACAGCTCTGGCTGTATCCGCGGCCCAGATGATGTATTTCAGTTGTTCGACCTTCATTCGATTGAGTATGAGGCTACTTCAAAGCGATAAAAACATTTTGCAGATTAATCTTCCCAGAATGGAATCGAATCACTTCTTCTCCCGAGCGAATGCGGCGACGAAGGCTCCTTGATGGTTGGCTTTCGCTCCCTGCATTTCTGAGGGTGATGACTCGGCACCAGCCATGACCTACTGATACTCGATGGGAAGTCGAGACTGAGGAGTTTGTTGAGATAGAGATCACGGGGGGCGGTACGATATTACTGCCTAATCGCGCCATCAGCTAGACCCGTCATTAAAAAGGTCAGACCTTCATATTGACTCTCTTATGATGCATGCAGAGGGAATCCGGCAGAAGTTCAAGTTCGGGGAACAAAGAGCCGGATCAGAGGTGCCAGGAAAAGCAGCAACCGCGTCTGGATGGAGAGGGAATGAATCGGGATGAGAGCCGCTCCATGCTGCTCTAGGAGGGAGACCATCGATGAACGACCAAAGACCGAGGCAAACATTACGGAAGTCATTCCCCCTCCGTTGTCGGCATGAATGTCAGCTCCATGCCAGAGCAGCAACTCCGCAATCTTGAGATGCCCTTTGAAGGCAACACCTCCCAGCGGTGTCTGGCCGCGGCTATTGCGAAGATCAACATCGGCTCCCGACTTCAGAAGCATCCGAGCCGTCTCGATCCGTCCCCGATAACAGGCGAGCAGGAGGAGGGAGTTTCCGTGGTGGTCGCAGAGATTTAGCGGAAGTCCCTGACGGAGCATTCCGGCCAGAGCCTCTGTCTCGCCGCACCGGGCGCGGTCGAGTGCCAGTCGCTGAAACTCGCGGTAGTGCTGCTCCTCCGCCTCGGTACGGATTTGCTGCATCGAGAGAGTTTGCACGGACTGGGAACCGTTGCCCTGCTTACCTGAGGTCGTAACGGTCGAGGTTCATAACCTTGTTCCAGGCCGCCACGAAGTCGTTGACGAAAGTCTGGCCTCCATCACTGCTAGCGTAGACTTCCGCAAGGGAACGCAGTTGGGAATTCGACCCGAAAACGAGATCAACGACTGTGCCCGTCCACTTGAGCTGACCCGTCGTGCGGTCGCGCCCCTCGAGGATGGCAGCATCGGCAGCGGAGCGCTGCCACTTCGTGCTCATGTCGAGGAGGTTCACGAAGAAATCGTTGGTCAATTTTTCAGGCTGTTTGGTGAAGACGCCTTGCTTCGAATCTCCATAGTTGGCACCCAAGGTGCGCAACCCGCCGATGAGAACAGTCATCTCGGGAGCCGTGAGTGTCAGCAAGTTGGCCCGATCCAGAAGCAATTCCGCGGCATAGGCCTCATGCCCTTTGTGGAGATAATTGCGGAAGCCATCTGAAAGCGGCTCCAAGACAGCGAATGATTCTATATCTGTCTGCTCCTGCGACGCATCCATACGCCCCGGAAGGAAGGGAACGCTCACAACATGGCCTCCCTTTCTGGCAGCTTCCTCGACAGCAGCACAGCCACCCAGCACGATCAAATCGGCAAGCGAGACTTTTTTCCCATCGGTTTGAGAAGCATTGAACTCCTGCTGAATTCTTGAGAATACATCAAGAACCTTGGCGAGCGCGGCGGGCTGGTTGACCGCCCAATCCTTTTGAGGGGCAAGGCGAATGCGGGCCCCGTTGGCACCGCCACGCTTGTCACTGCCGCGGAAGGTGGAGGCGGAAGCCCAGGCGGTCGAGACAAGTTCCGAGATCGTGAGGCCGGAGTTGAGAATCCTGTTCTTGAGATCAAGGATCTCTGCTTCCTCGATGAGCGGGTGATCGACTGCGGGAATGGGGTCCTGCCAGATAAGTTCCTCGGCGGGTACATCGGGTCCCAGATAGCGGGCGCGAGGTCCCATGTCGCGGTGGGTGAGCTTGAACCAAGCCCTCGCGAAGGCATCGGCAAACTGCTCCGGGTTCTTGAGAAAACGCCTTGAAATCTTCTCGTAGTCGGGATCAAGACGCAATGCGAGATCCGTAGTGAGCATGGACGGCAGGTGACGCTTAGAAGGGTCGGCGGCATCCGGAATGGAGGCCTCGGCATTCTTGGCCACCCACTGATGAGCTCCGGCAGGGCTCTTAGTCAGTTCCCACTCATAATTGAAGAGGTTCTCAAGGTAGTAGTTGCTCCATTTTGTGGGTGTCTGCGACCAAGTGACCTCAAGGCCGCTGGAGATGGTGTCCCCACCTTTTCCGCTACGGAAGCTGCTGATCCATCCAAAGCCTTGCTCCTCGAGATCGGCCGCCTCGGGGTCGGGACCAACATGCTTGGCATCACCGGCTCCATGGCATTTACCGAAGGTGTGCCCCCCAGCTATAAGGGCCACTGTCTCCTCGTCATTCATCGCCATCCGCGCGAAGGTCTCCCGAATATCCTTGGCTGAGGCCAGCGGATCAGGGGTGCCGTTGGGTCCTTCGGGATTCACATAAATGAGTCCCATCTGCACCGCGGCGAGAGGGTTCTCAAGCTGACGGTCTCCGCTGTAGCGTTCGTCGCCGAGCCAAGTCTTCTCAGGGCCCCAGTACACCTCATCCGGCTCCCAGACATCCTCGCGGCCTCCGGCGAATCCAAAGGTCTTGAACCCCATCGACTCCAAGGCAACATTCCCCGTGAGGATCATCAGGTCGGCCCAGGAAATCTTGCATCCGTACTTCTGCTTGATCGGCCAGATCAGGCGGCGCGCCTTGTCAAGGTTGACGTTGTCAGGCCAGCTGTTGAGTGGCGCGAAGCGCTGGGTTCCATTTCCGCCGCCACCCCGCCCATCGGCAATCCTGTAAGTTCCTGCGCTGTGCCACGCCATACGGATGAACAAGGGACCGTAGTGTCCGAAATCGGCAGGCCACCACTCCTGCGAGTCTGTCATGAGTGTCTGAAGGTCACGCTTGACTGCCCCCAGATCGAGGCTCTTGAACTCCTTCGCGTAATCGAAGTTCTCCCCCATCGGATTGAAAAGTGGGGAGTGCTGGTTCAGCAGCTGAAGGTTCAGCTGATTGGGCCACCATTTACTATTGGTGGTGGCACCGGCTACCGCGTGTTTTAGGTTGCCGTTAAGGAAAGGGCACAAGGATTCGTTGGACATGATTTGTTATCGCGGGTTGGTGTTAAAGTAAGGATGAGGCATCGTCCCTATGCTAGAATAGCAGATGGGGTGGCCCTAGTTGAAAGACTGATTTTCTCTGGTTATCAGAAAAAGGGCCAAGTAAATGCATAGAATTAAAGAAGCACTTTTAAATCCCATGATGGTCACTGAAGAGCAGTTGATTGTTTTGCGAAGAGTGAAACGATCCTACCCGCGCCGAGATGCGCTCTTGACGCGGTCTCAGCTTGTGTCACAACGAAGGGATCCATGAGCACTCCACACATCCTCGCATTTGGCGGCAGTATCCGCCGCGACTCCTTCAATCAAGCAATCGCTGCACTTGCCGCCGAGGGGGCCAGCGAAGAGAGTGCCGAGGTGACGGTAATAGAACTGCGCGACTATCCCCTGCCTGTCTTTGATCAGGATCTGGAAACTGCCAGCGGCATGCCCGCCGAGGCTAAGAAACTAAAGGAACTTTTCATGAAATCCAACGGCCTGATCATCGCATCGCCCGAATACAACAGCAGTGTGACGGCTGCACTGAAAAACGCAATCGACTGGGTCTCCCGGGCTGAGTCTGACGATGAACAACCCATCGCGGCACTGGCAGGGAAAACGGCCGTCTTACTCTCTGCTTCCCCTGGAGGACTCGGTGGTCTGCGGGGGCTGGTTCATCTCCGCTCTATCCTCGGAAATCTCGGTATCACGGTTCTTCCCGATCAGGTCGCCATTCCCGCAGCCCATGAGGTGATCAAAGCCGATGGAACTCTCTCCGATCCCAAGCAGACAGACCGCGTGAAGAAACTCGGTGCCACGCTGGCCAACCATCTGAAGAAGCTTCTGGCCTGAACGGTTTCTCTTCATCCTCACACTCTATCCCTCACCATACTAACCCATGAGCACCACATTTCACGCCCTTGCAGCCCTTGGCCCAAAACAAGAGTTGCAACCCTTTGAATACACTCCTGGCCCGCTTGGCAGTGAGGAAATGGAGATTGCCGTCGAGAGCTGCGGCATCTGTCACAGCGATCTCTCGATGCTGGATAATGACTGGGGGATGACTGTTTATCCCTTTGTCCCTGGCCACGAAGTGGTCGGCAAAGTAATCGCCCTCGGGGATCACACAAAGCGTCTGAAGATAGGTGATCGGGTCGGTCTGGGCTGGTATTCCAACAGCTGCGGCTGCTGTGCCCAGTGTCTCTCAGGCAATCAGAATCTCTGCGCCACGGCGGAGGGAACCATTGTCGGACGCTACGGGGGATTCGCTGACCGCGTACGCGCCCACTGGACATGGGTCAGCCCTCTTCCTGAGGCTCTCGATGCGAGCAAAGCAGGGCCCCTCTTCTGCGGCGGCATCACGGTCTTCAACCCGATCATGCAATTTGGGGTTAAACCGACCGATACGGTTGGCGTCATCGGAATCGGCGGTCTCGGCCACATGGCTCTCAAGTTCTTGCACGCCTGGGGCTGCGAGGTCGTGGCATTCACCAGCAGCGACTCCAAGCGCGAGGAGGCCCTGAAACTCGGCGCCCACCGCACGCTTAACTCCCGCAACTCCGAGGAACTGACCAAGGCTGCCGGCAGCTTCGATTTCATCCTCAATACGACCAATGTCGCCCTCGACTGGAATACCTACATCGCCGCGCTCAAGCCCAAAGGCCGTCTCCACACTGTCGGCGCAGTGCTGGAGCCTATGGGTGTCACTGCATTTCCATTGATCTCCGGTCAGAAATCGCTCTCCGGTTCACCGCTTGGCAGTCCGGCCACGACCGACACGATGCTGGAATTTGCCGCACGACACGGCATCGCACCAACTACAGAGACCTTCCCGATGTCCAAGGCCAACGAAGCAATCGAGCATCTCCGCTCCGGGAAGACCCGCTACCGCATCGTCCTGACAAATGATCTCAGCTAAGCACAAGCTATTTTTTTAGAAACGAATCGAACCACTTTTTTTCCCGGGCAACGGCATCGACGAAGGTTCCATGGTGATTGGCATTCGGCCCCGTCACTTCGACTGCGGTAGTCTTCGCCCCACCCATGACTTTCTGATACCCGGCAGGAAGTTCAGCAACAAATGGGGGGACGATTTCATCCACCTCACCGTAATAGTCATGGACCGGCGTGCTGCTCCGCCAGCGGTAGGCTTGGTTCTCCTGCACCTCCTCCCAATATTTTCCTCTGCCCAGTGAGCTTGTGGCAATAAAATCAGGATTGAGCATGGAGGCAAGATGCCGGGGGAATTTTTTTAAGAGGCCTGGCCAGGTGAGCCTGTTCTCGTAGAGATCACGAGCAGCCCCATGATACTCTGGCTTGATGGCAGTCAACGTCAGTCCCTTGAGCTTGTAGTAGCACTCATAGGCATGGAGCTGGAGAGCAATCAGTTCAGGAATGAAGACGGAATCCGTCTCCGATGGAGAGTGAATCCAGTGGTTGATGATGGCAAACAGATCCATCGGCGCACAGATCGGTGCTGCCGCCGTCACCGGAATGCCGACGCTTTCGAGCTTGTTCAGGAAGACCATGGTGGCCCAGCCACCCTGCGACCAGCCTGTCACAAAGAGCGGCCCCCAGTGCACCCCCAGTTTCTCACTCGCTCTTTTACCCGAACGGAGCATGTCGAGACAGGCCTGCTGCGTGGAAGCCTTGGCCAGATAGCTGTCGGTTTCCTGCGAGGAGCCCTTTCCGAAATAATCCGCAGCAACGACGATGTATCCCTGCCCGGCAAACTGAGCCAGCATCAACCGCGTCTCCATGGACTCCTCCGGGCGGGAGGGGACGGCTGTTTTAGAAAAGACCGTCCCATGCTGATAAGAGATCACCGGGAATTGCTTCCCTCCAGTTTCTGGGATAGCCAGAAGCCCGGATGCCACAGTACTTCGATTACCCAGTTCGGGAATCACCGAGCGGTACGAGATCCGGTAGAGGGTCACTCCATGGCGAGCCCGAGAGTAGGCCACCGGATAGTCCGAGAGCTGCTGGCGCACTTCCGTCGTCAGCACTTGGTTCAACCGATCCACGCTGTAGCTTCCAATCCGCTCGCAGGTGATCCCCTCACCAATCCTGGCGACTGCGGGCTCCGCAGTGCGTGACAAGCCACTTGTCAAAAGACAAAGGTGCGTAAAAAGCAATATCCCGGGACGAGTCAAGGAAGCCATATCCTCCATCCAACCCCATGACGGCACCCAGGAAAAGAACAGGGTGCGTAAATTTTCCGGGCGTTGGGGTTTGCCAAAGTTTAGCCTGTCGTGAAACTCTTCCACCATTATGAGCAGATTTCTCCTATTGTTCTTTCTAACAGCGGCTCCTCTTCTTGAGGCAGGGGGCAAGCCTATCTGTCAACTGCCTCCCGCTGAGAGTTACCTCAAAGTCATCCCGCCACCACCCGCAGCGAAATCGTTTACCGACAAGTCTGACCTGGGTGCCGAGGAGGGATTGCAAGCTGCAGCCGAAAAGCAGGCTTCCCAGGAAGCCATCAAACATGCCACACGAACGGCCCCTCTAAGCGTCTTCCTGTTTTCAGAGGTGCGAGGGAAGGACTTCACCCCCAAGACCTATCCCAAGACCGCCGCATTTTTTGACGATCTCCAAAATGCGGCCGGAGGCGTGGTGGCTTTTTTAAAGGATCATTATCATCGCGAGCGGCCGTACAAGGCGCACCCGCATCAAGTGAAGGCACTGATCCCGATTGCAACCGGGTATTCCTTTCCGAGTGGCCACGCCACGGTTTCCTGGCTCGACGCTCTGATTCTCGGGGAACTGGATCGGGCACATCGGGAAGATTATCTCGGAAGCGCCTTCCAGATCAGCATCGACCGGAGCGTGGGTGGAATGCACTATCCGAGCGATACCGCCGCCGGCAGAACGCTGGCTCAGGCGATCTTCGCCGATCTCATGGCTAAACCACAGTTCCGTGCCGCTCTGGAGGAAATGCGAAAGGCAGAATACGGCACGAGGTAAAGGGGCCCAACAAGATCCCCCGCTTGATGAACATCGAATCGTTATCGCGTCATCAATATCCTCTCGATTCTCTTCTTCATGCCCAACTGATCAAGAGCATGTGCCTGTAATGGCTTAAGGGACAGAATCAACGCACCATCGCAATCAAACCGTCAGCAAGTGCCTTGCATTCAGTGTGATGGCATGGCACTTTTTTCCCTCGATTTATGCTAAAATTAATTTCCGACGCCTCCTCGATACAAGTCGCCCTATGGGCTTTTGGCCTGATTTTTGGAGGAGCTGTCATGGGGTTTGTCTTCCAGCTCATTCTCCCTGAACATCATTTTTCCTCCGAGTCCAAGGATGCGGCGAAGCTGGGAGCCGGTTTGGTGGCGACTCTGGCAGCCTTGATACTCGGCCTTCTCATCTCATCAACCAAGGGCACATTTGATCAGATCAATACCCTCGTTAATCAAGTTGCCGCCAACTACATTCATCTGGATAGACTGCTTGCAAACTATGGCCCTGAAACCACTCCCATCAGAGCAGAACTGCACAATGCCCTCTCATTAAAGATTCAGGAAATATGGCCTGAGGAGTGCAAAGTTCACACTAAGAGCCCGCTGCACACTTCAAGCATGTTTGAGAAGATCGCTGGAGAAATCAGTGCGCTCCAGCCCGCTACTACATTGCAAACGAGATTGCAGAATTCGTCCCTCCAACTTGAGGATGATCTGTTGCATGAGCGATGGATGATCGAGGTGGTCGGTCAGGGCGGGGTCCCTCCGCTTCTGCTGATCATCCCTGTTGTCTGGATCACTTTCCTTACCTTTCTTTACGCCCTCTTTTCCCCTCGGAACCTCACGGTGATCACAGTGCTCTTCTTCTGCTCACTAAGCATTGCGGGTGCGATTTTTCTGATCGATGAAATGTCCACCCCGTTGGATGGAAAAATCAAAGTCTCCAGCGCCCCCCTGCGCCTGATTCTCGATCAGTTGCAAAAATAAGGTCTCCGCTGTGCGGGAGCGACTACCTAATGCCAAGGCTTGATGATGAGCAATGAAAGCAGGCCGAAAATCGTTGCCGTCATACCAATGCCGAGCAATACCGTTTTCACAAACGCCATCTTCGTGGGAAAGACTTCGGGGATGGGTTTTCCATTACATTCCCAAGGATCCTTCGCTACTGCAGTTGCAGGGGTACTCTTCATGCCCGTCACAGTTGCATAATCGATCTCAGAGTAAAAGATCAATTGTGACGAAATTGTAACAATTAGAGTCTTGACATATTTTGTATAATTAAATCGAAGAACACATCGTCACTCTCATTGTGAGTCCACTATCTCCCGCAGAATACCCAGAGCAATCGGCTGAATGATGCCGATCCCGACACCGGGGCGGAACCAGATTCCCTTTTCCTTCGCACGGCAATACACGACCTGCACATGCTCACTGGTGGTCGCGTGAGAAAAAATCTCCCCGCTGTTCTCCTCTGCAAAGAGTCGGAACGGCTCAGCCCAGGGGTGCAGCGGATCGGTGAAGAGACTTTCCTGTAGCGTCTTGAGTTCCGCGTTGCTGATCGGCCTGATTGACTCCTCCACGGATTTGCGGCGCTCCTTGATCATGTTCCCGATATCGATGTGGTCGTTTTGCATGGGGTAGGTTATGGGTTAAGCGTTCATCTTTACCCCTATCAGAACCGTAAAGGAACCGCCGATTTAAGAGACTCTACACCAATGAAATTTCTCCCTGTTTTATTTCTCTTGAGTGCAGCCCTTCTCCCTCTCCATGCGGAGGAGGGCACTCCGAAGATAACAGTCACGGGAGCCGCCTCCCGTAAAATCCCAAACGATGCGGCCTCCATCCAACTCGCCGTCGAAAATACCTCCCCCACTAAAAAAGAGGCGGCGGACAAGACCAGAGAAGCACTGAAAAAGCTGACCGCTTGGCTGAAAGGATTTGGCGAGACCTGCACCTTCGCAACCACCTCGCTCAGCGTTTTTCCAGTTTTCGATCAAGGCGGCAACCTATCTTCCCGAGATCGAGTGCTTCCTAAAGTCATTGGATTCACAGCCTCGGCTTTGCTTAGCTGCGAAATTGAGGCTGATGCAGCCGGAGACTTTACAGCACAGGCGACGGACAACGGAGCCACTGCGGTCAACAGTGTCTCTTTTCACATCAAGGATTCGACAGCAGCAAAGTCAGAGAATCAACTTCTTGCCCAAGCCTTTAAAAATGCAAAAGAAAAAGCCGCCGTGCTCGCCACCGCAGCCGAAAAAAAACTCGGTGGAGCGATCTTTATCCAGGCAGCTCAAAACAGTAATGACAATCCCGTGATGCCTATGGCGAGAGCATTTGCCGCTTCGGCCTCCGATACGGGAATTTCTCCCCCTTTCCAGATGAAAGCAGGCGAAAGCACTATCAACTCAAGTGTCACCGTCTTTTTCGAGTTGCTCCCCGCATCTCAGGCAGGCAAGCCCTAACCACGCAACCAACCCAAGAATCATGAACCTATTTCAAGTCATCGAAGCACGCCGTTCCGTTAGAAAATATCTTCCCGAACAGGTTCCCGAAGAGGTCATCAGGAAAGCCATTAGCGCTGCGCTGCTCGCTCCAAATTCCTCGAATCTGCAACCTTGGGAAATCTATTGGGTCAGGGACACGAAAAAGAAAGCCGCTTTGATTACGGCAGCCTTCGACCAGAGTGCAGCGGCCACCGCAGCCGAGTTGCTGGTCTTTGTGGCACGTACCGATACATGGAAGCGCAACCGGGCGTTGATCCTTGATGAGCTAGAACGGCGGGGAAATATTCCCCAACAGCAACTGGATTACTATACTAAATTCGTTCCTCTCTTCTATTCCCACGGTTGGATCGATCTCACGGGCTGGCTCAAACGCATCGTCTTTTCCCTCGTCGGCCTGTTTCGTCCGGTGCCACGGGGGCCCTTCACCACCAAGGAGGTTAAGGGGGTTCTCTCAAAGACAGTCGCACTCGCCTGCCAGAACTTCATGCTGGCCATCACGGCCCAGGGATACTCCAGCCTCCCGATGGAGGGATTTGACGAATGCCGGGTGAAGAAAGTCCTACACCTTGGATCGGAAAGCTCCGTGGTCATGATGATCGCCGTTGGCAGGGAAAACCCGGAGGGAATCTATGGGCCACGTCTCAGGCTAGATCCCAAGCTCTTCCTGTTTGAAGTGTGATAAATGTCTGATGCCCGGAGCATGTCTCATTCTGCTCGCCCCCAGCGAAATTTCCTCTCTGAGGCCTCAATAGCCAAATCGTTGATGCTGGCAAATCGACGTTTCATATAACCCAGTTCGTCAAACTCCCAGAGCTCGTTGCCATAGCTGCGAGTCCACTCGCCGACCTCGTCATGCCACTCGTATTCAAAGCGCACGGCCATCCTGTTGCCTCGAAATCCCCAAAGTTCCTTCCTTAAGCGGTAATCAAGCTCACGCGCCCATTTACGCTTGAGGAATTCCACTACCTCTGCACGACCATTGATAAACTCTGTCCGATTCCGCCACTCCGTATCCTGCGTGTAGGCGAGGGCGACGCGTTCAGGTTCACGACTGTTCCAAGCATCTTCGGCTGTCTGAACTTTGATCAGAGCAGTCTCTTCAGTAAAAGGAGGGAGTGGCGGGCGAGGGTTCATCTCGAGCATGGGACTTGGATCTTATGCCTTGCCACCAAAGGAGACATAATCATCCAGATCGAGCAGGTCAGCCCAAGTGATGATGTCCTCACGCGTCTTGGTAATCTTGCCGACATATTCCGCAAAGAATCCAAGAGTCTCAGCATCGCTGTCAGGGCCGCGCTTCTCCTGAAATTCACTCCATTGAGCGATTTCCCATGCCGTCATTTTGTTGGCCGCGTTGGCTTTGATCCATTCGAGCACTTCGCCATCACCTAGCTCCTTGGCGACCTCAATCTTAAGGGCCTCAGCGTCTATGCCAAGAAAGTTCAAGATATGCTTATCAAGAGGACAATCGTAGTGATATTCACCGGAGGTTCCGGCAATGCTGGCTCGGCATTTATCGAGCATTCGTGGGAGCAAAACGTATCCGCCAAGGCGGGTACGCGGACTGCGAGGAGGGCGTTGTGTAAGGTTCATTGGGATGTGTTGTTGTGGTTGAGGTGATTGGCAACGATCCCGAGGGATTTCTTCACAGCTGTGAGGATCGCCCGTTGCTCGGGAGTGGCGGTGGTTTCAGTTATTGTAGGGATGCGTGACATGGTCGTAGTAAGTTTAATGTTTTTGCTTTTGTGGCAGGAGATTTTCTCCGGCTTATTCATCAAATGCGATCGCGACTGATTTTCTTACCCCTCCCTATAAATTCAGGAGACTAATCTTTGTGCTTCAACAACTGCCTCCTCGAAGCTGTCCACAATGAGGGACGCACAGCGTGTGATCATCAGGTTTTCCTGCTCGCCGAAGTCTTCAATGATCATTCCGGCTTGATCCACGCCTTTAGTACTCCCCTCCAGCCCGAGGACACGGCAGCGTTCCAAATAAGTAGTGCGCGAGCCATAACAAATCACAGGTATCCCCTTTGCATACGCATAACCGATCTCCCAAGCCGTTCCAGGATCGAGTGAAGGGCCACGGAAGGGAACGATATTGGCAAGGATGATGTCACTCCGGTCGATGAGCTGAACATTTCCAAGGAAGATCTCATGGGCGATTTCAGGACTCACAGGAACCTCATTATCGAGGGGAAAATGACCGATGATTCCGTGCGTCAGCAGAAGGTCGCACTTTGCCTTCCCCATTGCTTTGGCCTCGGGATAGAAGACATCGGGGCCTGCAAGATAGGCTCTTGGAAGAGATTTCATGGCTTGTGAACTCCTTTCCGGGCCAGCAGATGAAGAATCGGCCACCACCAGACGATTTTTCCATCCTCTTCAGTAAGCCGCAGGGCTTGGCGAACCGAATCTGGAATTGTCCTCACTGCCTCGAGAACAAGTTTTCGATTCTCAGGTGTCGTTGCCGCCGTCTCGAAGTACCACTCCAAATCGGGCTGCTTCTTTTCGTGGAGCGTGCTGAAAACGATTTCAAGGGCGTTTGCCGTGACCAACCCCTCCCATGCAACACGAGAGAGGAAGCGTCCGTGACTCGGATCGCGCCATTGCTCGACATGATGCAGCCAGGTCTCAGTCTCGGGATCGTTATAGGGAACCGTCCCGTCAATGAGCAAAAAAAATCCCTCAGGTTTGAGAACTCGGGCTACCTCAGTAACAAACTTTTCCGGTGAACTGAAATGGTGAGCGGCTACGCGAACAGTCACGAGATCAAACACTCCATCCGGAAAAGGAATCTCCTCGGCGGGAAAGAGATGAGCCTCCAGTTGATATCCTTCCTCACCCAGAAGCATTGTCGCATTTTCCAACATCCGAGCAGAGACATCCCCCGCAGTCACCCTCCATCCCATTCGGGCAAGAGCGAGAGCCGTATGCCCGCCACCAGTTGCGACATCGAGAGCACGGCCTTGTAGCGGAAGATCAACTGCCTTCAATGAAGCAGTGACATCACTGGTATCGGAAAGAATATGAGACTTTCCGTAGCGATCACTCTGTCGGTCAAATTGGGCCGCTGAAGCCGTTTGCGCCGGGTCGAAATTACTCATCCACATTTTTTAGCATTTCTCACCATCAGGCGGAACAGCGATTTTTTGCGCTGGCATTCTTACCCTGATTCCCTAGCTTGCGGCGTGCGGGATTCTCCGTACCCAAACCACTTTTTTCATGCAAATCACCACTGGCTCTGTTGTTGCTTTTGATTACACCCTCACCGATGACGACAAGGATATCATTGATTCTTCCACCGGCAGTGAACCGCTTGCCTACATCCAAGGAGAGGGACAGATCGTTCCCGGACTCGAAAAAGCAATGGAGGGCAAAAAAGCCGGAGATTCCTTCAAAGTGAGCGTCTCACCCGAGGAAGGGTATGGGGTTCATGACCCCGAGAATATTTCTGTCGTTCCCGCCGATCAGATCGAAGGTGGTGACGAACTTGAAGAGGGAATGCAGTTACACACCGAGGGTGAATTTGGAGAGCAGACCGTTCTCATCACTAAAGTAGATGGAAACGAGGTGACCATCGACGGCAATCATCCCTTGGCGGGAATGACGCTGCACTTCGACATCACCATCCGCGAGGTGCGCAACGCCACCAAGGAAGAACTCGACCACGGACATGTCCACGGTCCCGGTGGGAACCATCACTGACCCAACGACGCTTCGCGGCTGAGGTGATGACCCATGCTTCGGCGTGAAGGGATTTCCCTCTCCATCTCTCGCTTGATCCTCGCCGAGGATTCGCGGGAAGCGGGTCTGGAGGGATTCCTCCAGGGAATCGTCAAGACGAGCTCCCCCCTTGATTCATGGCACGATCTTTAAGCAGAGATCCAATCAGGAAGATCTACCCGAACACGTGCCCGCAGACGGCCAAGCAAGCTGTAGAGGCCAAAGAAAGCACGGTTTACGAAGATCGTATCGGGTGATCCGCGCTGGCCGCGCATCGTCCGCAGGTAGTCGGCTCGACTGCTTTCCTCACCCATCTCATAGATTGCCTTGAGGAAGCCGGGATCACCAAAGTCGAAGATTCCCTCTCGGAAGGGGCGGGCTAGAAGTTCGATCCACGTCATACAGAGTGATGTGATAGTCGTGATTTCCTCCGGGCCGTCCTCCAGAAGAATTACATCCAGATCGCGCAGGGCTTGATGCAAAAGCTCCGGATTCCGCTCGAGGCGTGGATCAAGGAAGCGAAACTGCTTGCGGTAGAATTCCTCAGAGATTTTTTTGGTGCATCCGAAGTCGAACACCCAAAGCTCACTGTCTTTTACCAAAAAGTTTCCGGGATGCGGGTCTGCATGAAATAGCATCAGCACATGAACCTGATGCGAGTAGAAATCCCAGAGCGCTTGGCCAATAATGTCCCGCTCGCGTTGGTCTGCCTTCCCGTCGGCGAAGCGGTCGAGTGGCATCCCGTCGATCCAGTCGGAGGTGAGAATCTTGCCCGTGGAGAATTCCGGATGATAAGCGGGGAAGCGCACTCCCTTGAGATGGGATGAAGCCACGGTCAGCTCAACAGAGCGCTCGAACTCGTGATGGTAGTCGGTCTCCTCCAGCAGGCGCGTCTCGACTTCACGGAAGTAGGAATCCACATCTGTCTCCCTGAGACCAAGAATCCTTAGGGCGAGTGGTTTCACCACGGCGAGGTCGCTTTTCAGACTGCGCGCCACACCGGGATACTGTACCTTCACGGCAAATTCACGCCCCTTGCTTCGTGCTCGGTGAACCTGACCGATCGAGGCGCCATGAGAGGCCTTCCTCTCGAAATGGTCGAAGAGTTCCTCGGGGGTCTTGCCGAACTCACGCCGGAAGGTCTGTGCAACCAGCGGGTAGGAAAGAGGAGGAACGGAGGATTGTGCTTTTGCAAACTGGCGTGCATAAGCGGCGGGCAGGAGGTTTTTATCAATGCTCAGCATCTGGGCCAGCTTGAGTGGACCACCCTTGAGTGTACTAAAGGTATCGTAGACGGTCTCTGCATTTTTAGCATCGAGTTCCTCACGGAGCCTGCGACGGCTAGGCTCATCCTTAGCGCCGACTATGGTACGGCCATAATGTTTGAGGTAATTAACTCCCACGCGGGCTCCTGCCCCGCCGAGTGTGGCCATGCGGCTCAACGCCCCTTCACGGATGGTTTCCTGATCTTTGCTGCGAACCTTCCCAGAGGCGGATTTCTTCACGGAATCACTTCCCCTTTTCGGAACACCCCTTCCAGGGATTGCCGGGGAGGAGGAAGCGGAGGAGGTCTGCTGCGGAGTCCATGGCCTGCGAGCGAAAAAGATCGAAGGCGAGAGTCACGGTCTTCTCGATGAAGGCGTCGGTCCGCTCGAACCCCTCACTCTCGTCCTTGAGATACTGGTCGATCACCCAGCGTAGGTGCACATAAAGGATGCCGGGATAGAGTGAAGTGATGCCGCGTCGGTCGGCGATCTCGCCGTTCTCCCGTCCGTGGTCGATCAACCGATGCGCAAACTCTATAAATTCGGAACGCATTCCCTCCAGGGCTCCGGGATGAGAGAGCGGAGAGATATTGTGGAATCGCTCCAGGAGAAGGGAGCGACGCTCGGTCGCCGATTGTGTTAACGCAAATAGGAAAGCAAGATAGCGCTCGCGTGAGGTGAACTCCCCCCAGTTCTTCCCTCCTTCCACCGCGGAAATGATTTTCGAGATCCAGTCGCGCCAGAATGCCTTTTCAACGGCTTGGAGTGAGGGGAAGTGTTTAAAAAAAACAGCCTCGGTGATGTTGAGGCCCTTGCAGAAGCGGGCTACTGAACGTGGAAGATGGCCCTCTTCTGAACAATGGTTGGCAAAACCTTCGAGAATTGCAGTGCGGAGATCGGCGGCGGAGCCTGCTTTGGAACCAGCGCTGGTCTTGGAACGGGAACGACGTTTGGTACTCATCAGTAAAGGATAGCTCAGGAGTCAAGACAGAGGCTTTGTGGGTGGCTCAGAAGTCCGACTCGTAGACGGAGAGCGCACATGCCCCTCCCCCAGCAGCATACCGGCTCGTTCCCTCGGTCGTAGGAGTATGATCGTGCAGGCGTATCGTGGGGGGTTACCAAGCCACCAGCGATTGCTCCACTCTTGGAGCGCCTTGTGAACGCTTGATCCTAGATGAAGAGCTGCAGATGCCGGCGTGATCAGCTTCAGGCGGCCGCTTGAAAATCAGTAGCCTGTCTTATAATATTAGTAATTGATTCTGAATGATTTATTATGATTTTCCTTTGCATTCCACGTGGGGGGAGCAGAATGAAGTCACATCTTTCCGAGGTCTGTCACCAGAACCCTCCCCGTCGAGCTGTCGCTCACGGGGCTTTTTTTGTGCTTGCGTGGGAAACACCCCCCAACAATCGCAGGCATCAATACAAGCAATATGAAAAAAACAATCCTCGCTCTTGTGCTCGCTGCAGGAATCACCTCACCCGCTGAACATGCGAAGGCCCAAGACAATGCGACATTTTATACTACAAACAGCCCTGGAAGCACTTATGGGGGGGCACCAGTTAGCGCATGGCAGGGACTGAAAAATTATGCTAACACAGGGGACCTTCTCTTCGTTGGAACCTCGTACCTCAATGGATTGGTTTATACGGGGCCGATCTCTGGTGCCGGCGGTTCGGCTTATATTTACAATGCTCCCGGCTCAGTCTCTACCAGTATTTATGGCGGTGATGCTCCAACCACATCAAATATCACCATGGTGGGGAGCTACAATCCGCTCAACCCAACTAATACGACTGCCATCAATGGTTTTGTTGCCACAGGAGTGAATCTTGCAAATGGCACAATGACGGCGAGTAATTTTATTAATATTACGAATGGGCAAAGCCATACTTATGTCCACAGTGTAATGGGCGGATATGCCGTTGGTAACTCTGACAACCAACTCGGCACTAACCCAGTGAATGATGGTCAGGCTGCCTTTATTTACAACATTTCCAATGGAAACAATGTCCCTGTCGCCTACGCTGGGGCCGGTGTTAGCAATGTCGTTTCCACAACTCTTTACGCAATCTGGTGGAACGGAGGAACAAGCTACACAATCGCAGGTGGCTACGATGCAGGCGCGGCAACTGCCGGTTTTGTCGCCAATTGGGATTCTGGTTTAGGTACAAATGGGTTCAACGATTGGACCAGCTACTCCAATGTCGACCATTTTGAGGGAATCAGCAGCCTGACAAATGGAATCTACACCCTTTCTGCAGCAGCAGCCTCAGGCGGTGCTGCCCTGCTTACGATAAACGGTGACTCGAACGGTTTTTCCTCGGGGCAACTAACCACTTACTCCAATTCAAGCACCAACTGGTCATTTACGTCCGACGATTCCTGCTATGGGAATTATGTTGTGGGAATAGGAATAGGTCCTTCGAACTCTCTACCCGTAGCTTATTCGGCAGTTCTCACCTCAGTCCCCGAACCCTCCCAAGTGACACTCCTCCTCGGCGGCATCGCCGGATTCGTGATCGTCCGCTGCCGAAAGGCTCTGCTCGTTTATGTCGCCGCTAGAAATTAACCAGACTTTGCACCGAGAAAAGAGAACGGAGTCCACCTCAAAAAGCAATTTTCACTTGGCAACCTAACTATGGCACTCTCGACCCCTCTCACTGGTAGCCACGACGATGCAATCTTCGCGTCGGACGATATGGCCAACACGCTGCCGAAAAAGCATTTTCCAACCCATGAGCGAGACCCCAGGTGCATTTATCAGGCGGTCCGCGATGAGCTGCTTCTGGACGGTAACTCGCGCCAAAACCTGGCCACCTTCTGCCAGACATGGATTGAGCCGGAGGTTCGCCTCCTGTTGGATGACTGCATCGACAAGAACATTGTTGACAAGGATGAGTATCCGCAGACCGCTGAGATCGAGAACCGCTGCGTCCACATGATGGCGGACCTCTGGAATGCCCCCGATCCGGTCGATTCCATCGGTTGCTCCACCACTGGGTCGAGCGAAGCCGCGATGCTGGGCGGCATGGCCATGAAATGGCGGTGGCGCGAGCGCCGCCGGGCGTCGGGAAAACCCGTGGATCGTCCGAATCTCATCTGTGGTCCGGTGCAGGTTTGCTGGCACAAATTTGCCCGTTACTGGGATATTGAGCTGCGGGAGATCCCAATGGAACAGGGGCGCCTCTTGATGAGTCCGGCTGAGGTCATTGCCCGCTGCGATGAAAACACCATCGGCGTCGTGCCCACGCTGGGTGTCACTTTCGACGGACGTTACGAGCCGGTCAAAGCCGTGTCCGATGCTCTGGATCAGTTTCAAAAAGAGTCGGGGCTCGACATTCCGATTCATGTGGACGCAGCTAGCGGAGGCTTTCTTGCACCCTTCTGTGCGCCCGAGCTCGAATGGGATTTCCGCCTGCCCCGAGTCAAGTCAATCAATGCTTCCGGGCACAAATACGGACTGGCCCCGCTGGGCTGCGGATGGGTGGTTTGGCGGGAAAGAAGCGATTTGCCGGAGGATCTGATCTTCAATGTTAATTATCTCGGCGGCAACATGCCGACCTTTGCTTTGAACTTTTCGAGGCCGGGAGGACAGATCATCGCGCAATATTACAATTTTGTTCGGCTCGGGCGCGAGGGATATGCCAACGTTCACGCGGCCTGCTATCAGACCGCACAGTATCTGTCGAAGGAGATCGCGGCGCTGGGCCCCTTTGACATGATCTTTAGCGGCGATCCTGCAGAGGGTATCCCGGCGATCTGCTGGACAATCAAAAAGGGAGCCAATCCGGGATACACGCTTTACGAACTCGCCGATCGCTTGTCGATGCGCGGGTGGCAGGTCCCTGCTTATTCCATGCCGGCGAACTGCGAAGACCTGGTGGTCCAGCGAATCATTGTTCGCATGGGGGTTAGCCGCGATCTGGCCGGCCTGCTCATTGCCAATTTCAAGTCGGCCATTGAATACCTTACCCGGCATCCGGCATCCGTGGCCACCGGCCCGCAGCCAGCCTTTCACCACTAATTCACATTGATTCGCCAATCGAGTCTCCTGCCTTGGTTTATCTGGGCACTTGCCGGACTCTTTGTGGTCTTTAATTACATTCAACAAGTCGTTCCCAACATCATTGCGGATGAGCTGAGTCATGCGTTTAACGCATCTGAAAGCACCTTGGGCAACATCGCGGCATCCTATTTTTACGCTTATGCCGTTCTTCAGATTCCGGTGGGTCTGATTGTGGATCGCTATGGCACACGCTGGCCGCTGGTGATTGCGATCCTGGCGGCTGGCCTAGGGACCCTTGCGTTCAGCTGGGCGCGTAGCTCGGGGGGCGCGCAGATGGCCCGGCTTATCATGGGCGCAAGTGCAGCCTTCTCCTTTATCGGTTGTCTGAAGTTAGTGGAGGAATGGTTCCCTCCCTCAAAGTTCTCGACCCTTGCCGGAATGACCAATACGGCCGGAATGATTGGCGCCGCGAGTGGCGCGCCGATGGCTGTGCTGGTGAACGACGTGGGCTGGCGCACGGCGCTGGCTTGGATGGGCGGAGCCGAGTTGATGCTGGCGGCCCTTGTGTTTGCGGTGGTTCGCGACCGACCGGCAATCGTCAGCTATTCTGCACCGGAAATTCAATCCGGTGGAATGTTTCGCCTTCTGGGCAATCCGCAGGCGTGGATCAATGCCGTGTATGCGACGAGCATCAGCCTCGTCTTTGTGGCCTTTGGAGGTCTTTGGGGTACTAGTTATATCGAGAAGGTTTATGGCTTGGGCGCGGTAGCCGCCGCCGGCACGGGGTCCCTGCTGTTTCTTGGCGGCATCGCCGGCAGCCTGTTCTTCGGCTGGTATTCGGATTATCTGGGCCGGCGGAAACCTCCGATGGTGTTCGCGGGAGTCGGTGCGCTGGCCACGATGGCATGCCTGCTCTATCTTCCGTCCATTCCACTGGCGGGATTCAAGGCGGGGCTTTTCCTCGTGGGATTTTTCAGCAGCGCCAACATTGTATCTTATGCCGTTGCGCGCGATCTCAACCCCAAACTAGCCGGGCTATCAATCGGTTTCTTGAGCACATTTTATTTTGCCGGCAGCGCGGCGTCCCAACCGCTGGTGGGAATGCTGCTGGAACATCGCAGCCCCCACATCCAGGGGGTTGCCGTGCTTGCCTCCCTGACGGCAAGAGACTATCGCTACGCCTTGTCTCCCCTTGTGGCCTTTATGTTGGTGGGGTTGATCGCATCGTTGCTGGTCAGGGAAACCCTAACCAATACCACCCGCCAATGATGCTCAATCTCACCGATTTCACCTCCCGCACGCCGTCAGGCCTACTACATGCCGAAACGGAATCCTGCGCAGAGGCGCAGGGTAAGTTACGAAAAACAGGTTGCGCATCGGATGATAGGGGGCGGCTTGCTCCAGCTCTCTGCGCCTCAGCGGTTCTGCGTGTGGGCGAATATACTTGGCGCTTCGCCGGTCTCTCCAAATGCCTCGGGGCTTCCCTCGGGGGTCTTTACTTGGGTGGATCATATGCCCAAAAAGCTGTCGTTGTTGCGGTTATAAAAATATTATGAAAACCAAACCCCCCACAAAATACAAATCCTTGCTGCTGCTGCTTGGAGTTCTGCTGATGGCTCTTAATTGTAGGGCTTACTCCCAATCCACGAACTGGGACAGCATGCTCACCGGTTCCCAATGGTATGTTCCTCCCCAGAATAAGTTGGCATATCTGACGTCCACCTCGAATCTGGCCCAAACTGTCCAGGTTGGGGATCAAACACTTTGGAGCATCACCAGTTGTGTGAATGGGGTTTTTGCAGGAACTTCTTCTCAATCACTCACGATTCCCTTCTCGGGCGGGGGGAATCAAACGGCAAGCAACACGGGGATGAATGGATTCATCAATAATGCCGGTCAGGTTCTGATTGATTTTACCACGACTAACGGGGGCCCCCCTACAATAGCACTTGGTAACTATCGCGATGTTATTGGTGGAACAACGAATCTGATCGAGATGCAAATGATTTCTCAAATCTCTTCCGATCAATATATCACTCACTGGGCTTACATGGCCAGCTATACGAATGTCAACTACCCCACAACCACGCCGTCCAATTCGGCTTTTTTATCAACGAATTGGCAATGGATGCAGGGGACCACATGGAACATCACGGGCACCAACCTTTTTGGAACGAATGGAAGCGGCTCCTTCGCAATCAGTACCTATAACAGTGGCTATTTTTGGGGTAATGGAACCGGCACGACAAACGGTGGGTTTACGCTGATCGGTTCCGCTACGCCCGAGGGGAATCTCATCCTAGGACTTCTCAATAGCACAAACGGCTTGGAGACGAGCCTCTTCGGAACCATATCTGGAGGTGTCAGCAACTCGGTGATTTCTTTGAACTCCTACTCGGCATCGGGCACGAACTCAGATGTTGTTGCATCAGCTGTGATTGTCTCCGGGTCTATCGCAAATCTCTATGTCACCAACGGAGCCTCGCTCTCCCTGACTAACGGCATAAACAGTTACACCTACACATACGTCGGCAACGCAGCAAGTGACTCCAATAATGCCCTCACTGTTGCGAATGCCAACACCATGCTCACAAACTTCGAAGATCTCTATGTGGGAAATCTTGGATCGGGCAACACGATGGTGATAACCAACGGCGCCGTGGCGGACAGCAGGTCAGGCTTCATCGGATACGATGCCAGCGCCTCGACTAACTTGGTTCTAGTTACGGGAAGCAACTCAGTCTGGATTAATAGTGCAGATCTCTATGTGGGGTACAGCGGAAGCAGTAACAGCATGATCATTACGAACGGTGCCAAGGTGCTTGGGTCCAACACCTACATCAGTTCTTTCGGAGGATCCAACAACTCTGTGCAGGTCTCGGGCCCGGGGTCAACGTTGTCAAATAGCGGATCGATTTGGGTTGGAGCGTCCCCGGTCGATGGTGTCGCAGGAACGGGAACATTGACGATCACCTCGGGTGGTACAATCGCCGCCTCCAACCTCATCATTTCAGGAGCAACCAACTCCGTTGGCACGGTGGAAGTCGGACTCAAGGGAGGCTCCGACTACAATATGACCCTCAATGTTCCCCTGATAACCTTCGGCGAGGGAACGGGGAGTCTTGGCTTGAACCAATCCGACACATTGACGATCTCGGGATCGATTCAAGGAGCGACGGCCACGAATTCTTACGCCATGATCCAGCAGTATGGAAGTGGCACTACGATCCTGACGGGTAACAGCCATACTGGATTGGGCTACCGTGTCGATGGTGGTCAGTTGATGGTGAACCGGGGAATCTTTGACATTTACTTAATCAACGGCCTCTCGCCGGATGAGTTGGGCGGTCCCAGGACCGTCACCGTCGGAAACAAGTACAGCGGCATTTCCCTCGTGGTGACGAACGGGGGAGAGTTGCACTCCTTTGTTACGATCATAGGAACGGATCTTATCAAGAACTCTGATACACTGACCACTTCCTCGAATAACTGGGCTGTCATCACCGGTCCCGGAAGTAAACTCATTGCGGGGGAGCTCCAGATTGGCAATGTCAGCAGTGGCAACAGTCTCGTGATCAGCAACGGGGCGACCGCCTCCTCAGCACTCTCCACAAGCATCGGCATCTCCGGATCCCATAACAGTGTCATCGTCAACGGCACCGGGTCGATATTCTCAAACATCGGATCCCTTACCGTAGGAACCTACAGCCAAAGTTATGACTCATTTGCGAATTCGCTGTTGGTCACCAATGGTGGTGGTTTGGCGAGCGGTTCGGCAACCATCGGAAACACCACGAACTCCTTTGGTAATTCGGTGACTGTTTCCGGATCGGGATCTTTTTGGACGAATAATGGGAATCTGATCCTTGGTAATGGTGGATCAAGCAATAACCTGATTATTGGGAATGGAGGGGGCGTGGTGAGCTCCAACAGCTTCATCAGTTACACGGCCACCTCTTCCAATAACTCGATCCTTGTAACAGGCTCGGGCGGGAACTCATCCACGTTGAGTAACATCGGGACACTCTCGATCGGTTATGCGGGTAGTGGATCCTTAACTGTGGCAGAAGGAGCTCTTGTTGCGGCCTCAGGTGGCATAACAATCGCCGCGCAAGCCGGCTCCACCGGAACCCTGAACATCGGGAGCCTCGGAACGAACGACACGGCAGGAACTATCCAGACTCCAACTATTGCTTTCGGGTCCGGATCTGGAACAATTAATTTCAATCAGACCGACAAGGCAACAGTTACCAGCACGATTTCGGGTGCAGGTACGGTCCGTCAGCTCGGCACCGGAACGACCACCCTCTCCGGAGCCAACACCTACTCGAGAACCACCACGGTGAACTCCGGGGCCTTGCTTGCCAACAACACGGCGGGATCGGCCGTGGGAACCTCGGTTGTGACCGTCTCCGGCAATGGCACACTCGG
>JBAXTN010000024.1:0-39368 GCA_037130175.1 bacterium
TGGTGTTACCTATGTCCTGAACCTAATGCGTTACCCATGTCTTGAACCTGTACCAAGCATCGGCCGGGCAAGCAAACTTGAACCAAGCCGCCGGAAATCGGGACGGCACCGCCAAAATGCTTTCAAGCCGGAAGGATGACGAGGAATCAGGAGTCCCTCTATCACATCATCTGGGCTCCCATTTCTGCCAATGGCGAGCGTTCCCCCTTGGTCAGCGAGATGTGAGCGGTGAGCTTCTGCCCGCGCAGCCGGTTGCGTGTATGCACAAGCCCGTTGGAGCGGCTGTCCACATAGGGGTTGTCGATCTGGGCAGGGTCGCCGACCATGACGAGCTTGGAGCCCTTGGACATACGGGTGACCACGGTCTTGGCTTCTAGCGGTGTGAGCTGTTGAGCCTCATCGAGGACGAAGAAGCGGTTCGGAATGGAGCGGCCTCGAATGTAGCAGAGGGCCTCGATTTCAAGCAATCCGCGCTCAATCAGCTGCTCGTAGGGCTTGAGCGGCTTTTGTCCGGGGAGTGCAGGATCCTGCTGTTGGACTGACTTACGCTTCTGCTGCTTGCGCTCCGAGGCATGTTGACCGGCTGGTCCCTCGGGACGATAGGGGTGGAGCGGCATGAGCACTTCAAAGGCATCATAGATGGACTGGAGCCAAGGGTGGAGCTTCTCGTTCAGAGTGCCGGGTAGAAATCCCAGAGTCTCCCCCATGGCCACTACTGGGCGGCTGACGGTCATGCCGTTGTATTCCTTTTGCGTGGTGAGCCAGAGACCCGCACCTACTGCAATGAGCGTCTTACCCGTTCCTGCTTGTCCGTAGCATGTGATCAGCGAAATGGTGGGATCAAGGAGGGCATCCAGGAAACAAAGCTGGCCCAAATTGGCAGCCCTCAATTCAATACCTCTTGGCATCTGGAGGCTGTGAGGAACCTTAAGACGGATGAAATGTCCACCTCCGACATGGCGTGCAGGCATGAGCTTCTGCTCTGAAGCGGAGAGAAGTACATACTCGTTGATCTCCAGGGGGCCGGTGCGGGAGGCCTCAAGGTCGAGCTGATTGGAACTTCCAAAGCGCTGAAGCTCGTGTGCTTCGACGCTAATGGTGCGTATTTCAAGATCCTCGACTTCGGAAGCCGCCACCTTGTCGTTGAGATAATCCTGACAGGTGATGCCGATCGACATCGCCTTGAGTTGCATGTTGAGATCCTTGGTAACAAGGATGGTGGGATTTTGATCGCTCTCCTGCAGGGAAATGCAGGCTGCCATGATGCGGTGATCGACAGGTTCCTTGTCGGGGAAGATCTTGGCAAAACGGCGCATCGCAGGGCTGAGTCGCTCCCGGCGCAGGGCATCATTGATATAGATGCGGACACTCCCACCTCCGGTGGTTTTGACTCCCTTGGTGACCTTTTTGGTCTGGTGGTCGAAGATCTGTGTCAGGAAACGATGCACGGTGCGGGCATTGGCCCCGCGCTCGGTCTGTTCGTTCTTAAAACGATCCAACTCGCCGAGCACCTCGACGGGAATGAAGAGATGGTTGTTCTCAAAGAGGTTGAGGCAATGGGGGTCATGCAGCAGGACATTCGTATCGAGGACAAAATTTTTCACAAGGCCGGGGGACTTCATACGATCCCGTTTCGATGGGGTTGGGAAGAAAGAGCTCTGTTCTTCGGGAGTTTCCATCGAGGCGGTTCGGTGCATGATGTTATTTGGGTTGTAGGTGTGGATTGCTGCGTGACTGAGAATGAAATCGTTCCAAGGGTAGGGCGTTTATTCCGAGACAAACACGGGGTGCCAAGACGGAGTTGCCTGTCGGATCTTCCCTGAAGTTTTGGGAATACTCGAACCACACCGTAGAAAATTGCTGGACGGAGGAACTCAATTCGTTCCTGTATTGCAGCGAGCGTACCACAATTCAACCACAAAATTGTGGCAATATTGTCACTTGACCACAATGGGTAGTGGTGGAGAGGAAAATGATGCTCTGGGTTTATACCTCTACTGGTTCTAACTTCCTCGATGGCTTCTGATTCGGCGAAGGGAGGACTTCGTCAAAATCAAAGTCTGCTTCGAGTTCAGTTTCGTCTGTTTCCAGCGGCACGAAGCGCTCAGCCTTAAATCCCCGTTCGATCCCGACCTTGTTGCAGGGATTGCGCAGTTCGGTCAGGTAAACCGCCATCTCTCCGGGGTTGGCATGAAAATCACATCCCGGCACTAAATCGCGGATGTGGTAGGTATTGCCCTTCTTGGGAAGCTGGTTGTAAAGAGCCTGGATACCCAGAGGAAATGCATCATTCACACATACTACTGCTTGGCCAGGAAGGAACATGGTAGGAAAAAATACGATTGGTTAAAGCAAGGGAATTTAGCGATCAGGCTGACAGATCCAACTCATCAATCAAATGTTCCACATTTTTGGCAATTTCGGCGAGGGCATTACTCGGATGATCCTGATCGACATCATGAATGTGCCAATAGGTTACTTTATCCGACCACCCTGGGAATCTACTGACAAGCATTGGACGATGCTCCTCCTCCTTGAGAGCGATGATCAGAATCGCTTCTTTGAGGTCCTCCACAGTGCATTGAACCGGAGGTCTGTCAGGATCAATGGCGTGCAGGTTGCGCTGCTTCAGTTCTTCAAGGGTATGCGGACTGATTGGACCTACATTGGCAGCTCCCATTTCGATGGCCAAGGCACGGGAGGTGGCCCTCCAGTTTGGAAGCCTTGTCGATGCAAGCGCATTGAATAGCTCCTCGGCAAATCGGCTGCGGTAGTAGTTGCCCGTGCAGAGAAACAAGAGTGTTTTCATAGATTAAGATCCCTATCTCGCTTGCAAGGTGTAGCTCCTTGGATGATCGATCTGGCAGGAGTCTGCCTGCCCTCCTTCATAAGAGTAGAGTTTATATGTGTTGAGATTGTTTGCCCGTGCCAGCCCGTATGTTCATTTTGGGCAGGTAGTACTGACACGATTGGAACGCCCTCATTTGGTTTGGGATCGAGCCAGAGGCCAAGCTCCTCAAACAACAATCTATCCACTGTGAGTCGGATACCCATTATTTCTTGAGGGAAGGGGATTTAGACTTGAGAGCAGAGGCCCGCTGGGCAAGTCGTTGGATCATCCCCCTAAAGATCATTCCATGAACAGGGTAGAGAAGATACCAGTAGGCCAGTCCGAGTAATCCCTTGGGGGCAAAGAAGGCGGTCTGTGTCAGCAGGGGTCTCCCATCCTGCACTTTGATTTCAAATTGCAGCCATGCCTTGCCGGGAACCTTCATTTCCGCCCTCAATCGCATCAGTCTCCCCGGATCAATGGCTTCGACACGCCAAAAGTCCAGGGCCTCCCCGACACGAAGATCATCGGCGTCACGGCGTCCGCGTCTCAACCCAACCCCCCCGACGACCCTGTCAAGGATACCACGGATGCGCCATGCCCAATTCATGTAAAGCCAGCCCCGATTACCACCCAGCCCTGAAAAGGCGCTGAAAATATCCTCTGCCGGAGCATCCACGGCAAGCTGCCTTTTTTCGATGATCATCCCTTCCTCCGAGGAAAGGGTGACCGGTTGGAGATCCCCCTGACTTGTGGAGAGCGCATCACTCCAGGCGCTTTCCACCGAGTGTCCGTCTAGCTTATCCAAGGCCAGCTTCACAGCGGTGCGATAGTTCATCGGTTCGATCGAGGGAAAGAGCTTTCTGGCAAGATCGTTGCGGACAACAACTTCGTTTTTGAGTCCTTCAATGAGCGGTCTGGCTATCGAGGCGGGAATTGGCGTGACGAAGTGAACCCAGTAGGAGGAAAGTTTCGGAGTGAGAACCGGCACCGGAATCAACAACCGATGCAGCCCTCTCACTTCTGCGTAAAAGATGAGCATTTCACCGTAGGTGATCACATCGGAACCGCCGATCTCGATTATCTGATCAGCACTCTCTGGCTGACGGAGTGCTTCTACAAGGTAGTCGAGCACATTGCGGATGGCGATTGGTTGGATGCGTGTGAAGACCCATCGGGGGCAGATCATCAGTGGAACCCGCTCGGTAAGATAACGGATCATCTCAAAGGAAATGCTGCCCGATCCCACGATCACGCCTGCACGAAACTCCGTGACGGGCACTCCGCTTTTCCGGAGTTCGTCTCCGGTTCGTTGCCTAGAACGCAGGTGCATGGAGAGATCCGAATCGCTATCCCCCAATCCCCCCAGATAGATGATCCGTGAGACTCCCTGGCTTTTTGCCTCCACCCCAAAATTGTGCGCTGCCTCCAGATCCCGCGCATAGTAATCGGGTCCTGCTGCCAGACTATGGACAAAGTAGTAGGCAACCGACACGCCCTGCATGGCGCCGACGAGTGAATCCGGCTTGAGAACATCCCCCTCAACCATCTGAACATGTCCGCACCATGTTCGCCCCTGCAAGCGGGTGGCATCACGCACGAGGCATCGTACCCGATACCCCGCTTCGAGCAATCGGGAGACAAGGCGGCTGCCGATATATCCGGTGGCCCCGGTGACCAAGACGACTGGAGCTGAGGAGTCTGCTGTCATGAACTTCTTGATCTTCCTCCTAAAGTCGCACAATAGGCAACTCCTGCCAGCTGATCGTCAAATTGAGTGACGCTAAGTCGATCTATTCGGTTACGGAACCCTTCAACTTGGTTGCTCTTGATCCTTGAAGATCTGTTGATGGTCCCAGTCGCATATCGATGTGTCTCAAGCAGGCGGGTTTTTCCTGAAAATTCGTCTCCCGTAGGCCAATGCCACACCCCCGGCTGCTATTCCCAATAAAGTCAAAGAAGCAGGCTCGGGGACAGATTGTATGATTCCCACCGTCCCACCGGCAAGATTGTACATGACATCATTGCCGTAGAAGGCAGGGATTCCCGCAGTGATATAAAAACCTTTGCCATCAACTTTGATGTCCACCTGATCGCTGCCATAATTGGTCCCGGATGTGAGGGAAAAAACACTCGAGGTGGTTCCGTTGGTATTGGTTGCCGAGAGTGTAAGCGCAAGTCCACTATTAAGGCTGTTACCCGAGTATTGATTAGTCGGCACCCCGCCTGAGGATGGGTCATGGATTGTCGGCGTGGGAGTTCCGGTGTCGAGATTAACACCAATATTGGCAAAGACATTGGTTCCGATCTGCATGGTGGCGGTGATAGCCTGACCGTTGGTGCAGGTTGGAATGGTTGTGCTGGTGAAGAAGAGATTGGTAGTCTGCCCGGCGATCGGGAAAACCGAACCACTCGAGGCAAAATTTGTGATGTCGGAGGCCGTCAGACCGATCTGAATGTATGAACCATTAGTAACTCCGTAGGGGCTGACATGAACGATGTATCCCGGGAGAATTCCGCTCGAGTAATTAAGCTGGGCAAGAGCGTTGAGGATACTGTTGCTGCCATTGTTGTTCAGGCTCAGTCCAAAATCCCCGTAGAAATAGGATTCAACCGGTGGAGTGTTGAGGTTGCTCACATTTGTTGGCCAGAGCTCATTTGAGGGAGGTGAACCGTAGATATTGTAGATGTTGGTGGCCATACCTACGGCGATGTTTCCTTGTGATTGGAAGACTTGGGAGGAGGCACTGCCATTAGTGTAGAGGGAAAAACTCGTTTCTACCTGGGTGCCAACATAGGTAATTCCGCTACCATAGGTATTGAAGGCCGGAGTAGATGAGGGGACATCACTACTTCCCCACCATGGGCTGTTGGTTGCGTAAGCCGCATAGAAGCCGGCACCCCCGGTATCGAATTCAAAAAGCTGCGGAGTGGAGCCTGTTCCAAGGGAAGCCCAGATGCCGAGCTTTTCATAGGTAACCCCGTTGGCAGAATTGGTATATGTTACGGTCACCAGAGGAATATCAATCGGAGAGGAAACATTCTGTGCGTGGATATCCCCGGAGACGCTACAAATCAGAATGACCGGCAAAAGAAATGAAAAGAGTGCGATTTTCACGGTCAACGCTTGTGATAAACCTCACATAAACCAAAGTCAAAAAAGAGATTTATTTACCAAGCATTGAGACAGGAGAAAATTCAGGACAACGGCTGTTGCATGGTGAGAAAAAAACTGCTTTTTCCACGGCGGTGATGAATTTTGCGCGGACTTCTGGTTGGTGTTGCTGCCCTAGCAGTCCTGCTCGTTTCCGCAGCCGGACAAAGCGTTGTGACCGGTCCGATCACGCTCAATCTTCAGGCAGAATCCTACGGCGCCACACTCTTTGGTGGTGGGCAATTCTACAAGTACGGCATTTATGATAAGATACTGTCTGAAAAGTCCCACTGCTTTGAGCTTCAATTAGCTCCCTTGCCAGAGACGACAGCAGGAATAGTGAGAACTAGCAACTTTAGATCGGTCCAGATGCCGCTGGATCGGATGTAGTCGATATCGAGATGTACCTGTCCTGCAAAATCTATCTCATTTCTGCCGCTGACCTGCCAGAGACAGGTGATACCTGGCTTGATAAGAAGGCGCTGGCGATCCTCTGCAGAATACTCCTGCACTTCCATGGGAAGCGCAGGACGGGGGCCCACCATTGACATGTCACCGTTAAGAACATTCCAGAGTTGAGGGAGCTCATCGACGGAGTACCTACGGATCATTTTTCCTACACAGGTCATTCTCGGATCGCTCTTCATCTTGAAGATCACTCCACCTCTCATTTCGTTCTGTACCCTCAATCGGTCTTTGCCTTCATCGGCGCCGATGACCATGGAGCGGATTTTCCACATGGAAAAAAGTTTTCCCCTGTATCCGACCCTCGTCTGCGTGAAGAAAACCGGACCACCATCTTCCAGTTTGATTAGTAATGCAGTGAGAACAAAAATTGGTGAGCTAAGAAGAAGAGCAAGAGATGCGAAGAAGATGTCGAAGAGGCGCTTGATTCCGTGATCCAGAAAATCAATGACTTTCCGGGGCCAGAGCTTTGAAAATAGCCTCAGCTTGAGACATAGACGCCCATCCACGGTCGAACTACGCATCCAATAATCAATCCAGGAATTTCCTTTTGAATGGTCTTTCATAGGTTGAGAGCGATTCTCGGGATATTTTTACTCCCTGCCTGTAGAACCCTTGTCAGCATCCATTCTAGTTGGTGATCAGCTGACTCTGGATTTCGTTGGAACACTCTTGGACAGATGCCAAGAGTGGGGACATGAGAAGAGCCTATGCCTTCCAAGCAGCGCAGGCCTTCTTGAATTCTTTTTCGACCACCTCACGCAGTGCACCGGTTCGTTTTTGAATTCTACCCAGCAATTCTTCCTCTTTTCCTAAAACATATTGGAGGTCATCATCGGTAAGGATTGACCATTTTTGTTTCAGCTTTGCTTTTGTGATTGCCCAGTTGCCTTTGATCTCTTGGATATTCATAAGTAACAAATTTAGCCTCGTTCCACTGCAGTAGCTATGGGGGATAACCCTACCACTCAAGTTCACTAAACCGAGAGTTCAGGCTCGTCTTTGATCGCTCTGAGCACAGCATCCGTGTCTGAGGGAGTCGACATGTCCGACGCCTCTCCATCAACGCGATCCACGATATCGGTATTATCCCGGCGCTGCTCCTCAATCAATTCGATGATTTTGGCGATTTTTCGGTCAATCATAATCACTAGTTCCAAGGTTAGTTGACTGCGGTGATCGGAAAGCTGATCGGCGCGGCGTTGGGTAGTCAGGATCAGCACGGCAACAAAGATCGCTCCCGTAGCCAGAACAACCTGCAACCAAGCGAAATGGTCAGTGTCGACCGGCTTGATATGAAAAAGCGGCAGTGACAGATTAATTGACACCCACAACGCTATTGCTCCCATTAAAAGAGCCACAAACCCCGGCCATCCCACCAGTGCAGTAAGGTAATCAACACCGCGCTGTAATGTGCTGGTTTCCTTCTTGTGGTCTGTACGGATTTGCGAGCTTACATGAGCTATGTCACCCAAAAGGTCGCGTGTAGTCTCCCTAGAATATGGGTGTTGCCCCGATCGCATTACCTGATGAGCATTTTTGACAAATGTTCTTCTGTCAGTGTGTGAGAATTCATGGAAATATCGTTTATTTACAAGTCGATTCAATGACCTGCATCACTGAGTTTGCTATCATGAGTTCTTCATCGGTATGAAGCACCATGACCCTAACCCGTTCAGTTTCAGAAGAGATGACCTGCTGGTTATCATCATTCGCTTTCTGATCGATTCTGATGCCCATAAACTCAAGTCCTTCGCAGATTCGAGAGCGAATAATCGGCGAGTTTTCACCAATACCCCCTGAAAATATGAGGGTATGCACTCCACCAAGTGCCGCTGCATAGGCACCAATGGACTTCTTTATTTGATAGCAAAACAGTGCTATTGCCTCTGCAGCTCGGAAATCTGTCGACTCGACAGCAAGCAGATCCTGCATGTTGGCACTGCTTTCTGAAACACCAAGTAAACCCGATTCGAAGTTTACCATCTTATTAAAATTCTCAGGCGTCATCTGCACAGCGCGTTGCAGATATGGCTGAAGTCCCGGATCGAGATCGCCTGATCGGCAACCCATTGGAACACCCGATGTCGGAGTGAGACTCATGGTCGTATCTACGGATTTTCCCATTTTAACCGCCGCAAGGCTGGCTCCGTTCCCGAGGTGTGCGAGAATAATACATTCCTGCGCGACACGATCACCGAAAATGCACGCCAGTTGGGCCATCAAATATTCGTACGAGAGTCCATGAAATCCATACCGTCGGACACCATGAGTCTCGTAGCATCGGGGAATGGGCAATTGGAGAGTGACCCTTGGAAGATTGTGATGAAATGCGGTGTCAAAGCAGGCGATCTGAGGAATATCAGGAAAATGATCTTTAAAGATTTCTGCCAAAAATATTTCCTCCGTCAGATGCTCAGGATCAAATGCCTCGAGCTTTCGCAACTCCTCAATGATTTCAGGCGTGATTTTCTGAGGGGTGCTAAAATTCGGGCCTCCATGCACCAGGCGATGACCAATCGCCGTGAGTTGAGCGCCCTGCTTTTTTTCGCGTTCCTCACTCCAATTCATCAGAAGAGTCGCTGCAGCCGAATGATCAGGCACAGCGACTGAGCTTGAAAAGCTCTCGTCCGGATTCGCTGCCGTCACATAAAAGTGCGCATCCGGAAGCCCGATGCGATCAATCGCACCAGAGAGAATGCGATTCATCGGCTGAGAGCATTCGAACAATGCAAACTTGATGCTCGAGGACCCTCCATTGATTGACAGAATATGTGCTCTAGGTGGAGGCATGACACCCCTCCCGATCGGGATTTATACCAAGTGAATTCAAACCACTTGAGGATGATTCGTCATCTTTCTGAAGGATGCTGTGGCCTCCAAGGCGTTCTTCGATCCCGATGAACATCGGGGCCTCCTCAGGATCGATCATCTGCTCCGATCGAACCCTCTTTTGAAACCAGAGAAGGGCTGATATGGCGGTCATGGTATATAACATATTCAATACAGTTTTGTAACTTGCGGAAGGTGCCTGCAAACAAGCGCTCCTTCAATGGGGTCTAACCCTACTTTAAATAGGTGAGGGGGATGTCTGACGATAAACTCACGGGCGATACGAAAAAGCTCTAGGGAAGCGCTGATTAAATTGCATAGCGGCCATCATGGGATTTAATCGGCGGTTCCTTAAGGTATGTCTATACCCCATAGACAAGTGAGTAAAACTGGCGCAGATTTATCATTGATTATAAAGTTCGCCATGTATCAGGTGATATCCTAATGGGTTGAGCATTATACAGAGTCGGGGTGGTTGCGGTGTGGGATTAAGACTATGAAAAACAATGCCGCTCCTTTCCGTGAACGCTATGCAAAAGCCTTGCTGACCCATCTCAATCAGGGGGCTAAAGCCTCCATGGCCTCTGCGCATCAACTCGGGGGCGATGCGTTGAAAAAAAAGATACTCATCTTGGACTTGGCAAAAATTCATCATCTTGAATTCTCCCGTATTATAGAGGCGGAAATCTTCCCAAAAAACAGTGCGGCAACAATCAAACAGGCGGGGCTTTTTTTTGCTGAAGCGATCAAGCCAATTGAAGAAACTCATCTTGCAGTCACAGAGGCTAGGAAAAGTCGCGATGAACAGATTAACGCACTTCGTTCTCGCACCGGTGAGTTACTTCTCTCCAATCGAGAATTAAAAAAAGAAGTTGCCCATCGAAAATCTGCCGAGCTGGCGCTGAAGAAAAGCGAGCTGCTTCAGAAGGACTTGTTGGTACAATCAAACAAGATGCAGGAGAAGCTGCGCTATCTCACCCATCAGATCCTTCTGGAGAACGAAGAGCAGCGGCGAGAAATCAGTCGCGAGCTGCACGATGAAATTGCGCAGATATTGGCTGGCATTAATGTCCACTTGGCATCGTTAAAAGTGGAGTCCACGATAAACACCAAGGATCTTTCCAAGAAAATCACCAACACTCAAAAATTGGTCGAAAAATCAGTAAAGATTGTCCACCGCTTCGCCTGTCAACTGCGACCCACAGTCTTGGACGATCTTGGAATTATTCCCGCTTGAATACCTATGTGAAGGATTTCTCGAAGAGAACGGGTATTCTCGTTCATTTTCGGGCGTTTGAAGGAGTGGAGCAACTCAATTCAACCAAAAGAACGGTGCTTTTTCGTATAGCTCAGGCTGCTCTCGCCAATGTTGCACAGCACTCCGGAGCCAAACTCGTTACCATTACGATTAAAAAACTCTCCGATGTTGTCTGCATGAAGATCCACGACGATGGGAAATCCTTTGAAGCGGAACGCGTCTTTTCTAGCAAGTTGAACGAACATCTCGGACTGATCGGAATGAGGGAGAGGGCGGAAATGGTGGGCGGCAGTTTCAGCGTGGAATCCAAAACAGGTCTAGGAACGACGATATTTGCTGAAATACCAAGTCATGACAATCGTCGTCAGCAACATCAATGGGTGAATAAAAGACGCTCGCTTTTTATTAAATAAAGTAACACACGAATATGAAAATTATAAAAGTCCTCCTGGCAGATGATCACCAGATCGTTCGACAAGGATTGCGAATCCTTCTGGAGGCAGAGGGTGATATTCAGATTCTCTGCGAGGCAGAAAATGGCCGGCATGCCGTCGTGTTGGCCAGGGAGCATCAACCCGATGTGATTCTGATGGATATTGCGATGCCACAGCTTAATGGACTGGAGGCAGCCCGGCAAATTCTCTCAGCCAATCAGGAAAGTCGTATCATCATTCTTTCTGCTCATGATGATGACGCCTACCTTGAGAATGCGATCGCATTGGGAGTTGCTGGATTTTTGATTAAACAGACTTCAGCAAATATCCTGACCAAAGCCATTAGAGATATTGCGCAAGGGAAAACACTTTTTAGCCCAGCATTTAGCAAGCGTCTTGCCCAGTATGAAAAAGTAATTGGGATGGATGCCCTTCAAAAGCGAGCTAATGCGAAGCTGACATCCCGCGAGACGGAAGTACTACAGCTCATTGCCGAGGGAATGGCCAATAAGCAGACTGCTGACGAACTCAAAATCAGTATCAAAACAGTGGAAAAGCACCGCCAGGCACTCATGGATAAACTCAATATTCACGACACGGCAGGGTTGACGCGTCATGCGATTGCTTCGGGTGTCATTGAAAGTAGTGCTCGGACGATGTTCGCCTAGCGAATCACCGATCCAATCGTCGGATAGGGGAAACACCCCATAGCAATCGGAGTGGGATGGCATACTGTGGCTTAGAGGGATTATTCCCAATGAAGACCCTCCTCAACACGCCATGGAAATAACAACACTCAAGATTTACACGCAACAAACCTACCATGAATAGACACACCCATGTACTGAGTCATGAGATAACTCATTTGGCCGAGGCCGCCAGCGATTTGCTGGCTGCAACCGCGGATATTACCGAAGAGAAGCTTGTTGATGCCCGTAAGCGCCTTGCTGCAGGATTGGAGCACGGCCAAGCAGAATATCGTCGGATTCGAAAGAGCATGAGCGGTGTCATCGACGCTCCCGAAAGAATCTGTACTGACAAAAGATATCAGTCACTCGCCATTGCGGCAGGCGCAGGCGTCCTCATTGGATATCTCCTGTCAAACCGCTGCATGCACCACTCACGATGAACAATCCCCTGAAACAAGGAATCCTGATGGAACATTCCACTGGAATTGGCACGGTGACCCGTGGGATGGTCAGGGAACGGGCAGTCGAATTGGCTCAAATCAACGGACGCTCTCCACAAGATGTCTCCAATACTGATTGGGATCAGGCCAAACGAGAGCTCACGGGACAGTCGGAAATCGACCCCAAGGATGAGATTCTCGAATCAGCAGCAGAATCCGATCGATGGGATCCTATACATGGATCGACGGGAACGAAGTCTCCAGCAACTTTCGGCGAGGACGAGGATGAAGAGGGACTCAGTGACAGCGCGCGCCTTTTTGAGGGAGGGATCCACGAGGCCGAACACGATCAAATGCTTCAAGCCACGCGAGCGAAACCCCCATTGGATGAGAGATGATCACAGTCTGAAACAGAGGGGCCCGGAGGAATCACCGGGGATTGCCTTCATTGGACGGGTTGGGTCATTGACACTCTCGGTACTTCAGGAGATTGGAGGACTGGTCTGGATGCTCAAAGAAACAGGGGCGGAGATTATTGACCGTTTCCATCAGAAACGAGCTCCTCTTCGACTTGAGGATTTTTCCTTCCAGTGCAACCGCGCAGGAGTGGAATCGATCCCCATGATCATCCTTCTTTCAGTATTTCTTGGACTGACAATGGCTCTGCTGACCGGCTACCAGCTCAGGATCTTCGGAATCGTCACACTTGTTCCAGCAGTGGTCTCGGTCTCTTTCACTCGGGAAATGGGGCCTCTTTTTACAGGCATCGTCTTGGCGTCGCGCGTCGGAGCTGCTTATACAGCAGAGCTCGGCTCAATGACGGCAGGTGGGGAAGTCAATGCCATCGAGGGAATGGGTATCGGGGCGTTGCGCTACCTGGTCACACCAAGACTTCTAGCTATTTTCTGCCTCACCCCATGCCTGAGTGTGATCGCCGTCATCTCGGGAATCTGTGGAGCAGCGTTCATCTCGAGTCTCCTCCTGCAGATTAGTTATGGATATTTTTACGATCAGGTCATGACGAACCTTCTGGTGAAAGATATGCTTTCAGGAATCGTCAAGAGCCTCTTCTTTGGTTTCATTATCGGCTCACTTTCCTGTTACAAGGGACTATCAATGCGTGGGGGTGCTGTCGGCGTCGGAAATGCCACGACCGCGAGTGTTGTGGCCTCCATTTGTGCCGTGATCGCGTGTGATTCTGTCTGCAATGTATTTTTAATAACATTCTTTCCATGAGCGCGCACCCCACGAGCTTGGTCAGGATGAAAGGTGTCACGCTTCAATTTGATGCAAAGGTGGTCTTGAATGGTGTTGATCTCTCCCTCGAGCCTCAGGAGGCACTCGTGATCATGGGGTTAAGCGGATGCGGCAAGAGCACCCTGCTGAGTATTCTTCTAGGGCTGCTAGTACCCAACTCAGGAACTGTTTACTTCCAAGATAAGGACCTGATGAACCTCTCCCGTCGCGAGTTAAACGAAGTTCGGAAGCATATTGGCATGGTGTATCAAAATGCCGCACTGCTTAGCTCCCTTAGCATAGGGGAAAATGTGGGACTCCCACTTAGGGAGCTCACTAATAAAACTGCCAGTGAAATTCACTCCGTGATCAGTGAAAAACTTGAGCTGGTCGGGCTACTGGATGCCAAGGAAAAACTTCCTTCTGAACTCAGCGGAGGAATGCAGAAGAGAGCCGGACTAGCGCGTGCACTGGCACTAAATCCAGAGTTGGTGCTTTTTGACGAACCATCAACAGGACTCGATCCGATCAATAGCGGACTGATCCATGACCTAATCATTAAACTTCGGGAGGAGCACCATGTGACCTCCATCATTGTCACCCATGAAATGGAGAGCGCTTTTCTACTGGCAACCCGTATGGCCTTTCTCGATGGGGGGAAAATCATTCTTGAAGGAAAACCCGATGACTTTCGTGATTCCGCAATCCCAGTGATTCAGGAGTTTCTATCGTCGTATACGAAGCACGAACCAAAAAAGGAATAGCTATGCAAATTCACAAAAATGAAATTAAGACAGGCATTCTTGTCCTGCTCACCTGCGGGGTCTTCGCACTGTTTTTGATCTTGATAGGAATGCCCGGTCTTATCCACCCTCTCAATACCTTCCAGATCTATTTTGACAATGCTAACGGGATACGCCCTGGTGCTCCTGTTCTGCTTGCTGGTCGTGAAATTGGGAAGGTGACGACTCTTCAATCCCCCGTCATGCTGGCAACGCGTCCCACCGACCATCCAGATTATGAAGTTTCCATTGAGGTGCAGGTCTCTCGGGAAGCGGAGATTTATTATAATTCCAGTGTTCGTTTAACACAGCAAGGACTGATGGGGCAGCAGGTGATCGATTTCGCTCACGGTGATGCCACAACAGGTTTGGCGGCTAATCATACAAAGTTTGTCGGTGAACGTATTCCCGATATCTCCGAAGCGGTCTCTAAAAACATTAATCGGATGCTCGGCCCAGAATCAGACCTGGCTCTCACCATTAAAAATGCAAAGACTTTTATGGAGACGCTGAATAATTCCCGCATCCCTCAACTCATCAACAATACGGAAGAGTTTACCTATATTCTTAAACGGGAGCCTTGGCGCCTTATCTGGCCGGGATCTAAAAATAATAAGCCAGACACAAGGCCTTCTTCTGACAGGAAGAAGAAGCAACATTAACAAGCAAAGCAACTTTTTTATAACTAACGGAATTGGTCATAGAAGTTGCCTGTTTTTTACATCATGAAAACTATCAATAGGTTTCTTTATGCGAACTTTTTTCTTGGCTTAGTTTATTGCACAGTGCATGCGCTTGCTACGGAATCTTCCAATGGTCATCAGGTGGTGCAATCCTTATCGCGACTTGAGGCGGGGGAGTACTCTTGGCATCCGGAAACTTCACCTGTCGGACCGGTGGTCATCATTGCAAGCCTTACTGACCAGGTTCTTTATGTTTATAGAAACGGCAAGCGTATTGGGCGCTCCACGATCAGCTCGGGCAAGCCTGGAAAATCGACTCCTACTGGAGTCTTCACGATTTTGCAGAAAAAGGTGAAGCACACATCCAATATCTTCAGGGGCGCCTCCATGCCGTATATGGAGCGTCTTACATGGAGAGGGGTTGCCATGCATGCGGGAACCCTGCCTGGCTACCCTGCATCTCACGGATGCATCCGTCTGCCGCTTGATTTCGCCAGAAAGCTCTACAGTGTGACGCTCGATGGCACCACGGTCATTATTACCGACCATTGGTCACGATCAGGCAGCGGCAAATTACCCGCTCTTCTGTTTAATCCTTTGCCTGATGTAAAAGCTACCCCGTCTTTAACATTCTGGGATCCCTCGAAAGCACCGGAGGGGCCGCTTTCCATCATTGTAAGCAGTGCCGAAGCAGAAATCTATGTCTATAGGGATGGGGTGGAAATCGGCCGATCCCCACTTCATGGTCTGGAAGGTCTGACGGGACTCTATGTGTATTCAGCTCTGGAGAATGTGGATGACTCGGGACGGCGGGAGTGGTTTTCGACTGCCAGTATGGTTGGAACAGCTCCGGACATCAGGGATCTCATGAAACGAGTCCGGATTGACCAGGCATTCCTTGAGAGCACTCGCTCGCTGATCACTCCAGGCACGACTCTTGTTCTCACTGATGCCCCTGTAACTACACAAGCTTATCGCGCTTCCAAGCTGGATATTTTTACTACGATAGAAAAATAAATGCCCCTAGAGCGTTTTAAATAATAATGTGGCCAATTATTTGCGATCGCCATGGGTTGGATGGCAAGGAGCAAGCGAAGCGGCTGTAGTCACTGTGCAACAGCCCGAGCGATGCGACACTCCCAAACGACCTATACCGCCGCAAAGAATGGCTATAGAATTACTTAAACCGCTCTATCACGCAGAGGATTTTGCTCGTGCATAGGAAAGAGTGTTCATGGGTTGCTCACCCCATAGACATCGTGGGGTGCAGCTCGTAATTTTATGACTTATGAAATCACTTATTCCTATCGCGTTCACCGCAATCATTGCCCTCCTTTTTACCGGTTGTAACACGATCAGTGGGGCGGGGCGTGATGTCAGTGCCACCGGGCGCGGCGTCAGCAGTGGTGCCAACGCGGTCAAAAATTCAATGCAGAACTGATGCTGACTGGGTCATTCAGCAATGTCATGGGCGCTGGTTTACTTTAACAAAGTCAATCGCCGCGGCTCAGATCCATCTGTTGCCGAATGACAAGACCCACCTAGGATCATGGGCAGGTATGAAGGTCTGTCGACAACCTCTCTACCGAGTTAGGAACGGGGAGTTCCGACTTTGTACATTGCTAAAAACCGAATAGCATCCATCACGGAAAAACATTTTCTATCCCAGATAAGATATTCCCCAACACCAAGCGCCTGCGGTTGACAGTAGCTGGTCCGTTTGAAATGGACACTACCTGCGATATCAGCTGAAGCATCAGGCTCAAAACACATACCCGTGGGCTGTGTAATCGCCAACGCATTGCGACCGGAAAACCTGATTGCCCGGCAGATTTTCGCAGCGGTTTTATTGAGTGACGCAGTGGAACGCTGGTAATAATTCCAATCGTCGCAATATTTGTGGTTAAGCGCACCAGGCATCACAGGCTAGTTTAAATGATTGTTCGACAACATCCTTTGGTGCACCGGTCCTTGTCTGGATCCGCCCCAACAACTCCTCCTGCTTGCCTTCCTCGTATCGGAGGTCATCATCAGTGAGCTTCCCTTTGGGAATGCTCCAGTCGTCCTTGTTCTCTTGTATGTTCATCTGCTTATCGTTTTTGACAGTTTCTCAATAAGAACCAAGACGGGTAGTCCGGGTGGTGGAAGTGGTATCGTTTATCGGGTTATAGGAGGAAGATTGAGTGGTCGTTGTGATAGGTATTGAATGTCTTCTTTCCGTGACATTGATGCATCCGTAGAGAAACAGCAGGCCTAGTAGCACTAATGGGATATGGGTTCTTTTCATGACTACAATCTGGACTCGCATGAAATCATCCACAATGGGGTGTTATCCTACTCAGACGATCCTCCGGAAGATGGTATTCATCATTTCTTGGATTCGATCTTTCACCTCGTTCAGAGCCTAGCCAGGTAGGGAAAGACCCCATTGTCTCAGCCAATGTTTTGGAAGAGATTCTCTTAGCTCCACTCAACAAAAATCTATGTTATACACAATCGTCGTTATTCTGGTCGTTTTATGGCTTCTAGGACTGGTGACAAGTTATACTCTAGGTGGCTTTCTTCACATCCTCCTTGTGATTGCAATCGTGATGGTGATTTTCAATCTTCTCCAAGGTCGGCGCTTATAACGCAACTTTTCGAAAACTGATGAAGTCCGCACAATATATCGGGATCTTTCTAGTTATCCTGGGAGTCATCGCCTTGGCTTACCAAAGTTTCAGTTACACCACACAGGAGAAAGCCATTGATATCGGCCCCTTACAAGTCACGACAGAACACAGTCATACCATCCCTATTGCTCCGGTTATAGGGATCACACTCTTGATTTGCGGGGGAGGAATTGTTCTAATGAGTTTTCGAAAGGCTACCTGAACCTCAGAGACTAAATATACCGCAACCAACCTCAAATTTATGCCTACCAAAAAAGTAAAACCAGCAGTGAAAAAACCCGCCTCCAAAAGCGCTCCAAAGAAAAAAGCAATGCCTGCGAAGGTAAGCTCGAAGAGCGAGGCGATCCCGCATGGTCGTGAGCACAAACTTGCAGACCAGGCGCTGAATTTTGTGGATGAGGCAGCCGCCCTGCTCCGCACCGGTATTCGAGAGGGCGCCGCAACAACGGCGAAGTCTCGAATTGCTGCAAAAAAGAAGGCCCATCTTCTCCTCGGAAAGGCGGCGGACAATCTTTCAAAGGCCATCGAAGACGGCACTTCGGTACTTCAGGATCTCCTCAAAAAAATCTAGAGCTGCTTCTCCGCTCGGAAGCCGACAGGTCATGTCTTGCCCCCGCTCTACAGACCACCATGTTTCCAGGTCGAGAATGCCAGTCTGAGGCACATATATGTTCCCCAGATCAGTCCGATAAGCCCGATCACTGGAATGTTCCAAATTTTTGGGGGAAGGCCTGATAGAATAAGAATCGACGAGCAGATCAACACCGAAGCAGCCAGGATGGCATTGGCAAGACGGTTTGCAATAAGGTCAAGCGTGACCCGGAGTGGTTCAAAACCCTCCGGATCAATCTTGTGCTGAAGCGGAATGTTGATTTGGCCACGCCGGAGTCGATTCCAGAGCATTCGGAAATCCCCGGGAAACTCTTCAAGAAAATCGATTGATGCTCCTGTGAGTTTTTTTATCAGGTTGTAGAGATGGGCAGGTTGATATTTGTCCGCGATGAGCTTGACGGCGAAAGGCTGACCAATCTGAACAAAATTTAACTCGGGATTAAGATCACGGCCGATTGCTTCTACTTGCGAAAGCGCTTTAATCCCCAGATAAAAATTTCCCTTCATGCGGAGCCGCTGCGTTCTTAGTAGTTCGAGCAGGCTATTGAGCACAAGGGCGAGATTGATCTGTGCAAGGGGTTTGTTGAGGTGCTTGTTGCTGAATTCCTCGACATCCCGCAACATCTTGTCCGCATCGGTTACATTTCCCACCTCGGACATGTCGATCAGGGCGCTCATGACTTGCCGATTGTCTTTCTCGGCAAGCCCCGCAATCAGATGGGCAATACCGGAACGGAAACTCATCGAGAATTCTCCCATCATCCCATAGTCATAAAGACCCAATACCCCGCCCTGAAGCACGGTCATGTTACCCGGGTGGGGATCGGCATGAAAAAAGCCATGCTCGAAAATCTGTTCGTAAATCAGCGTGGAGATACTTTCTGAGAGCTCAAAGGGATCGATATGGTGTTTGCGCAGCACTTTAAGATCATTGACGGGATAGCCCGAGATGAACTGCATCGTGAGGATCTTCGTACTGCTGAATTCCCGGAGAACTGCGGGTACGGTGATGGCTTCGGAACTCTCAAACTGCTCTCCGAATCGCTCAGCGTTTTCCGCCTCGATCGTGAAATCCAGTTCATTGAGCAGGGTCTCTGAAAATTCCTGGACGATGGCCACAGGATTCAGAGCGGCGATGTCCGGTACCTGTTTTTCCACCAGTTTTGCGAAATCAAGAAGGATGGAGAGATCGCGCTCGATGATGGGCTGGATATCAGGACGCTGCACTTTGACCGCAACGACAGCCCCCTCCTTGGTGGAAGCGCGGTGAACCTGTGCAATTGAAGCCCCTGCGAGAGGATTTTCGTCAAACTCCGAGAATGCCTCAGTCACCGAAATTCCAATTTGTTGGGCAAAAATCTTCTTTGCTTCGCTGCCGGGAAAGGTCGGAACGCTATCCTGAAGTTTGCACAGCTCGGTATAGTACTCGTTATTGACGAGATCGCGACGGGAGCTGAGGATCTGACCGAACTTGATGAAGGTTGGGCCAAGTTCCTCAAGTGCCAATCTCAGTCTTTCCTCGGGTGGTTTTGAAAGCAGACCTGATTCGTGGACTTGCAATTCCGCACTCTCAATTCCCAGCACACGCTGAAGTGCGACAAGTTTGAGAACATCCGCAAAGCCATACTTGAACAGCACGCGAATGATTTCATTGTAGCGCGGCAATTGCGCCGCAAACTCAACAGCGGAGCGGAGTTGGGTAATCACTGCAATTCAGGGCATCAGGAGAAGAGCCGCAAATCAAATCCAATTTTCCAAGCAGGTTCCGAAAGCCAAGAACCTTTGTTGGCTCTCACCATTTTCGCAGATGGCTACCCAAATCAACTGTCTCGGTCAGCGGTGGCCTGACTTCCAGGAGATTACTCACATTTTCCGCTCTGCCGGATTTTGCGGCGATCTCACCGATTCTCTGCTTGCCTTCGACTGAATTCACATGTCCCCGTAAAGTTGTTTGGGCATTCAAGGTCACTACCTCTATCTCTTTGGCCGTTGTTGAAAGAGTTGGGTCTGCCTGGATGGCTTCATTAATGCGTGCAGTTTTTTGTTCATCCCGGAAACTCTTTCCCTGCTTCATCAGGATGGCGCTATTGATCAATCCCGATCGCCTGTTCTGTCTTGAGTGCACGCCGTGATCAGCCTCGATCTCTCGGTTCACATAGGATTCCTGCTGGAATGCGGTGGAACCTCCACCGATCCACTTAAAGTGAGGTTCTCCGGAAAGTTCGGCCATGCTGTCATCCAAAACGAGCCCGCTGTATGTCCGATTGAAGCGCAACGCCCTTGGCTGGATAATACTGCTGGGAGTGGCATTGCCATCATTCACAGCCACAATGTGAACGATTTGTCCTTTGGAGAGATCATAAATCAGCGACCCCACCTTTCCAATATACTCCCCCTTTGTGTTGACGATCGTGAAGCCGAGGAGTCGATCAGCCCTTTCAATATGGCCTAGTCGAAGAATCTGGGTGTTTTTGATCACCTTCTGTCCATCCTCATAAAACCAAGGCTGCAAACCATAGTATCGGTTAATCTCGGCCACACGTGTACTCTGAGAGGCAGGCATCATGTGGGATCTGTCGAACTTGGGTGAGGCATCAAACCTTTCTTTGCTGACATCAAGGCGTATGGTGTGGTTTTCATTGTCAAAAATGAGCGCACGGGGCGGGACAGCCGTCGTTCTGCGGCCGATTCCCAAAAAACCTCCACCCGAAGTCACGATCACTTCGACAAGACGGGCGTTTTCGAGATCAGTAGTGAGATACTGGATCGTACCGAGCATTTGGTTCTGAAGATTCCGAACATCTACACCATGAAGTTCAGTAAAGCTTTCCTGAGCCCGGTATTCCAAGGGGTGTTCCTTTGCAGCTCCCTGCATTTGCATAGAACTGGATGCGGTAAAAATGGCAACGAGAAGGAGTGAGTGTAATTTCATAGTTTTTTAGAAAAGGATGTTCCCGATAAATCGACCCGTGACAGAAATCTCGGAAACTATCTTCATAGATCATGTTAGCCACTCTCCTCCGAAACGGGCTATAGGGCGTTAACCCCATGAAATGACCTCCGTCACATCGGGAACGCTGCTATGCAAAAGACATATTGCCAGCCAGCATGAGCCTGAAAACTTTCCTTGAATACGAACCCAAAGCATCTACCTCTTTCGCAAGCCTTGAGTGCGATGATTGGAAGCGCTGACTCCGACACAATACGGATCGGAGAACTCGTTGAAGACACGAAGGATAGGGGTTTCTATCTCTTCATGATCCTATTTTCGCTCCCCTTTGTTTCACCCATCCCCATTCCGGTCCTGAGCAATGTTTGGCAGGTGAGCTATTCAGTCGATGGTGATCAGTAGTACTATGAGGGGTTAACACCATGAAATCGATGGTTGCTAAAGAGACAGTCTCTTTTTCGCTCCTCGTTTTCCTAATTTTTAGGCCAAACAACCCGCCCACGCGTGTCGAAGGCGTGGGTTTTCTATTAAAGACTGAAATTTCTTTACGCCATCTTCCTCTTAAGAAGCATCGTCAGCAATCCAATGGCTCCAAGTCCGAAGAGTGCAGAGGTGGAAGGTTCAGGAACGGAGGCCACAGAAAGACTGATTATTTCGGGGAAGTTGAATTGATTGTGAGTATTGTTCGTTGTGGAATATGTCCCTGTATTGAAACTGGAGAAAGCAACTGGAATTACATAACTGTCAGTTCCCGGAATATATATCAGCCTATTACCTGACGTGATGGTCAGCGGGGCTGCAAGATCTAGAGCGAATGTGTCAGTGCCGGCATTCTGACTTAGGGAAATCTGGGAGATTTCCTGCGAGGAGCTTGCCGTGGTGTTGGTTAGGAATCCGGCACCGCTGATGCTGATGTTGGTGGATGGGTTGAGTGAGTAAAGACCTGTCGTGTTGAGAGTAAATCCGGCAATACTAGGATCAGTTCCTGCACTCGCACCTGTTGCCGTAAGGAAAGTATTAAAACTCCAGGAAACACCGGTGCTGTTTCCACCGTTCGCAGAAGAAAGGGATATGGTCAGAACGACATTCCCTGCCGCTTTCGATTGTTCGGTGCCGAAGACGAGCGCAAGCAAGCTCATCGACAGGAGGAGGATTGTTTTTTTCATGGTTGGGATTTTGTTGGGGGGGTGGTTATTGGATGGATAAATTGTAGGGAGGTAGAAGTTCTATGCCCTCCTGCGGCAGTGAGCGACAACAAGCATCAGCCCGCCGAGACCAAGGAGTGCGTGGGTGGAGGGTTCGGGAACTGAGGCAATGCCATCGATCTGGATTCCGATGCCAGGAACTCCTGCCATAGAATAATTTGGGGTGCCGTTGTTGATGCCTGTCGCGTAATTTGCCAAGGGGTTTGGAGCCACCGTAGGCATCCAACCATAAAAAGTTGATCCTTAGGGTTCAAAAGCCAGCCAATAAGTTCCCGCCCCAAGATTCCAATCCATGCCGCTGATCCCCAGCCAGCTTGCCGTTGTAGGGGAATCCGCACTGAAACTGCCAATCCAGAATTTGTTGTTGATATCTGGAACGGGAACACTGCCTTGTAGCGTCGATCCGTAGATCACTGCGTCGACGGTCCCTGCCCAACCAGCGTAGTTTGCCATATAGCCACTCACGCCGGTGATCGTATAGCTCTGGGTTAAGGTGAACTGCCCAGCTTCAGACCTTTCATAACTATAGCCGCCATACTGACCGATCAAATCCGCATAACCACTTCCGTCAGGGGTACCTGTATCAATTATCCTCTCGGCCCGCACGGTGGCAAAACCCAAGATAGTAACAAAGAGAAGGATCGTCTTTTTCATAGGGGGGAAAAATCGACTGTCTATAGAGACAGATGACTCCAGAGAGCAATAAAGTCAAGGAGTAGATGATAGTTTATTCAGTTATTTGAGCTGCTCAATGAATGACTTTACTGCTTCAAAAATAATCTTCCGTTTTTGAACCCATGAACATTGGAACGGGAGTTGCTAATCATAAATATATCTAGCCGCAACATTCCAACCCACGAGAGAAACGGGCTAGGATTTCTCTCGATAAATCCACTCGCAAGATGAAGCAAACATCAAACAAACGGCCCGGGTGCTAAAAAATCAGCAGGCAGGAAGTGAAGGGTAGGTGCTTGTTCCTGTATTATTCAGACGAGTATCACCCTAAGGAGAAGATAAGCTAGATCGTCTCTGTGCTGATCTAACTGAGAGGCACTTTGGGTCTACTTCGACGTAGTTCGCTCTCAAGCACGTTTTAGATCGCTTCACTCCGAAGTCAACCTCTGCTCAAGTGTTGCCACCTGACCCTGAAGTCTTTCTATTTCCTGAATGAACCAAGCATTGTAGCGGTTCTGATCCCAGACCGGCTCCGCAGCTTGCGCAGCAACCTTGACAGCCTGAGTCTTCTGAGAGACCGGTTCCTTGAACGGTGGCGGCAAGGAGGTGCCAACACCTCTTAGATTCCGTATCTTGTTGAGAAGACTTGAGGCCTTTTCCACCGAGACCAGAAACTTTTTCAAGCGATGCCTCTGGGTATGCTGGATCTGAAAATCCAGAAAGGCTTCCACTTCGGCGAGAACTTCCTGCTGTTTATCCATTGGAGACTTTTAACCAGTCATCAGAGGCAGCTGAAGCTTTAAGATGGGGCGAGATGTTACATTTTCGTCACAAGACGCCTTCCGAAGGACTGATGATGGGCTGAGAAATCCTTAAGCCGCCATCTTCTTCCGTAGCGCTACCAGCATCCCAATGGCTCCAAGGCTGAAGAGAGCATAGGTGGAGGGTTCGGGGACGGTAGTACCGGTTTGAAGGAACTGAATCGCCGTGTTGCTGGAGGAGGTCAGAATGAGGTTGTCAAAGTATTGAGTCCCGTATTCTCCAGCCAAGCGGAGCGAGTTGATGGTGCTGTTACCAGAAGAACTCCCAAGGTCGAAACCGTAATCTATCGCGGTGAATGAGGAGAGATCTTGGAACAGAGGTGTCGCGAGATTGGTCTGAACCCAGAGGTCGGCGGTATTATAGGTGCCGCTTGAGTTAGTGTCGTAGAAATGAGCCACCACGGCAACATCCTGCCCGTTGGCAAAAGAAAGGGAGTTTGGAGCCCAGGACCAGTTGGCATCCGCCAGATTGATACTATTATGCTGATTTAAGGAGCCTACTTGACCGATCCACGGACCGACGTACTGCACCTGAGAATTGTTCGTGCCTCCTGTAATATTCACTCCACCCAGCCATGTCGTGCTCGAATCACCGCGGAGCAAGAATCCCAGCCAGACGCTCGGGTCGGTGGAGGCGACTGCGGGTGTCACCAGTGTGGTTGGGTAAAAGTAGGCCGCCATGTAGGAACCCATTGTTGTCGAGCCTACGACAAAGGGATTGTTTGATTGCAGCGAGCCACCGACATCAGGATTGGAAGTCAATTGGGCTGACCATCCGTTCAGGTTGTTGAAATCTGAGCTGTAGAATATGGTGCCGTCCTGAGCTAATGCCGAGGAGATGCAGATCATCGTTAAGAAAGCGATGTGGAGGGATCGTTTCATGGCTGATGGAAGGATGTAGTATCTCTCGCCTTTGCTCTATCTGGGGGTGGATTTTGGAGCTGCTTTGGTTTCTTGGGGCGAAAAAGCATCAGCAATCCGATGGTGCTTAAACCGAAAAGGGCATAGCTGGAGGGCTCGGGTACTGAGTTTGTGATAACCCCTCCACTCGTAAGTTCTCTAGTGACAGGCATCGGACCATCAGGAGGAACATTCGTATAAACAATTTCGGATGTGTGCATAGCTCCCGGGTCGCCAACATAAAGAGATGTGGGGGTTACACCTTGCCAATCAAGATTAAGAAATAGAGCCTGAAAGATTTGATCCTGCGCTTCGACAAGTATCTCATTGGCGGGATGGCCGTCTGATTGAGTAGCGTATATATTTGCTCCAGAAACAGTATCCACCTGATCGGCTACATGATAGTAGTAGTCGAATCTAGGTAAGTTATCGCCGGCACTCGTCGAAATATTGATCATTGTCACCCCTATGGGTTTGCCTGATGCATCGAAGACGACAGTAAAACTGCCATTTAGAGTTCCACCATCGTTCCAAATGGCATTGGTAACGGTGAGTGTGTTGGTTGTCTGAGCCATCGCATTGACAACTAAGCAGGTGAGTCCTGCGGCAACGGCAAGAAGCGTCCTTTTCATAGAATATGAGGGGTCGGGATTTAATCTTTGCTGACGTCTAAAAAATAAAATCCGCCCTCTCGACCCGTCAAATAAAAAAAGATATAGATATTTATATTTGTCTGGTTCATTTAGTGTAGGTGGAGATTTTTGATCGGAATCTCAGCCCACAAAGAGCCCAAGGTAAGTAACAAAAACTAGCTCAAATTTGACAACGAAGAAAAACGGATCTACATTTCTATTGTATGAACACACTGACTATCATTAAAAGTGATGTTACGCAGGAGTTGCTTGATTTAACTCTCTCCTGTCCGGTCGAAGGTGGAAATCCGAGTGACTGCCAATTTCACCACATCAGAAACATGAGCCCGTTGGAGAGGTTCAAAGGGATGACGGGACTCTGCAAGCAAGTCCAGAAAAGGATGATCAACCGTCACAGCGAATGCATGGCCAAAAAACAGAACCGGGAAGGGGCACGATAAGGAGATTTTTCAACGCCATCCCTATGAAAAAATTAAAAATCTACCTGCCAGAACTTGCTCTGATTGCCGGTACCCGTGCAATATTGGGAGCAGGAATTGCCATCCTGCTCACCGACGACATGGAGAAGGAACAGCGTCGACTACTTGGATGGACCCTTGCCATTATCGGTGCCGCCACAACAGTACCGCTAGCCCTAGAACTCCACGCTGAGAATAATAGTCACAATAAAGTTTCGACGTTGGAAGCAGCGGATCCCGAAATTTAGGTTGTTCAAATTCTCCCAACTCCTGACGGAACGGAGAGGAGACTCTATGGTGGGCGTTGCGACTTTGATCAATGTGCAAGATTTACACTCAGAAATTCTTGGGATTTGCTGTTTTTAGGGTAATCATTTTGCCATATTTCTCATATAAAAGCCCCTCAGCTTCTCTCAAGCAGCTGGTTGATTAAGGCTCTCCACACTCCATGAGTGACTGGTTTTAGTATTTAAGTCGCGAAAAAGGTCATGTTTCCCCCTTCCTCATCCCGATTTTGCTTAGCTTTAACCTCAACAGAGCTTTGAAGATTGACCAAGGGTGGCCTGTCTCCTACCTTAGACAACCCAAAATATTGACCTAATGGAACCTGCCGATCATGGTCTCATCAGGATTCGAGAGTCCTGACTACATCAAAAGGTCATATCCATTTTAAAATAAATAGTTTCGGGCAGTTAGCTCAGCGGTAGAGCGGCTCGCTTACACCGAGTTGGTCGGGGGTTCGATTCCCTCACTGCCCACACCTTCCAAGAGCAACTTAAGATGGATGCTGGGATCAGGGCGGGTTCCCGCCCATGGGAAGAGGCTGTCTATTTCTTTGGCTAGGCAGGATTCAGGCACGGGTTCCAGCAACTTCATCACTGCAAGCAGGACAGGGGAGTAGATGTGCGTGTCGTGTCCAAGGCAGAAGTCAATGATGGAGGGAGGCCGTCCCGAGATCCCCATGCGAACTCGCATCCCATACTGATAGGGGCTTAATCCGAGTTCCCATCGCCCTCCCTGGCTAAGGAAGCGCATGGTACGATATTCACCGGAAGGATCAACGCGTTGGAAGATCACAGCTTCGATCCTATCCTATTCCGACTTGCGATCAGGATGGCCCCACCAGCGGTTGGGTTGTGTCCCGTCATAGTGCTCTTCAAAGGCGCGTACGGCATCCTCCATGGTGCCATCGGCAGGGGCCCAAGTCTTCACATCAGGGAAGTCCGTGGAGACATTCTGATTCTTGATCGGGCTCCGGAACCGGATCGGGCACCAGAATGACTCGATGTTACGGAGCATCTCGCTGCCGAGTGCCCAGACCCCGGTCATCCAGTCGCAATACCAGCACCAGACCAAATCATAGCCGATCAGTCCGTCATATTTGTGGCGGGAGAGATTGATCCATTCCGAGGATTTATAGGTCGGCATCTTCGCAAGCCAGGCAACAGAAGGATAGGTCAGGATCTCGATGATCCTGACTAGGGCAAAGGCCAGCACGGCCGGCGTGGTCATCAGGAGTGCGAATTGATTGCGCACGGGGCCGAGAAGCCGGGACTGAGCATCGGTGAGGGTGCGACCCTTTTTGCCCCGCAGCGCACGGTCGAGTAGGCAGAAGGCGTGGAGGAAGAGTATCTGGGCGACGATCGAGGCCAGCACTCCCAGCCAACCGAGCACCCATGCTCCGGCAACCCAAGGAAGCCAAGTGAAGAGGCTGACAAATAAATCAAGCACGGGAGCCTGCGTGACCTTTTCCGTCACGGCATAGGAAAGACGCGTGATGATGGCGGTAACCGTGAGGGAGCAGAAAATAAAGGCAACGCAGGAAAGAAAGGGAGGTAGTCCGAACATGATGGCGCGATGCTAAGCAGAAATCCGTCCGACAAAAATGACTTTATGAAAATTACTTTTTCTTGGCCAGGAATGACGAGGTGCTTCATCCTCCAACCATTCCCCATGAATATTTTTCCCCTCCTGACTGCCTCTCTTTTATCTTTTGGGACGGCATTTGGTTCATTGTCCGCGGCTTCCAATTCCACTGGTGCTCTCCCGTCGGTGACGGCCATTGGGAGGCCTGTCGTCGAAATACCGCCCATCCTCAAGCCTTGGGAAAGCTGGGCGCTCTGGGGTTCCGAGGATCTGAACAGTCCGACCCCCTACTGCGATGGGAGCAATCACCTGAACTTCTGGCCATCACGGCTTGGTGTTTCCGTTGCCAAAGAATCCGGGAAGTTTGAGTTTTCCGTCACGGTCTTTGCCCCGGCATGGGTGGCATTGCCCGGAGGTGCCGAGTCATGGCCGCTCGGCGTGAGCCTCGATGGACGGCCGGAGCCGGTGGTGGAGCATGAGAAGCGACCCTCGCTTTATCTCCAACCTGGCACACATAGGATCACCGGACAGTTTCTCTGGGAGACCGTGCCGCAGCGCCTTCCCTTGCCCCGTGATATTGGACTGATTGACCTGACGATCGAGGGGAAGCCGGTGGAGATGCCGCTTTGGGATGCAAATGGAGATCTCTGGCTTAAGCGTGACGGTACGGCCCGGCAGGGGGAGAAGGATTTTCTCTCCACAAACCTCTACACACTTCTCGAGGATGGTGTGCCGCTGATCCTACGCACCCGTGTGGAGCTTGTGGTCTCCGGCAAGAACCGCGAGGAGGAAATCGGCTTCGTTCTACCCGAAGGATGGAAGGTTTTTTCGGTCTCCGGCAACGGGATTCCCGTGGCAGTCGATGAGAGCGGCCGTCTGAAGGCCCAGGTCCGTCCCGGCAAGTGGACGGTCGAGATCGGTGCCTTCCGTCTGCAGGACACTCCGGAGATTGCCTATGCCAAGGGGGTGAAGCCCGCCGCCGCGCAGGAACTCTTCTCCTTCCGTGCCAAGCCCGATTTCCGCCTGGTTGATATATCCGGTGTCACTCCCGTCGATGCTTCTCAGACCACGATCCCGGGCGACTGGAAAAAGTATCCCCTCTACCGCTGGGAGACCGGCTCCCCGATCCACCTAGAAGAACGGCTTCGCGGTATGGGAAACCAGAAGCCCGAGGGGCTCGGTATCAGCCGCCAGCTCTGGCTCGACATGGATGGCAAGAGATGCACCTTCCGTGACTTCATCTCCGGCAAGAGCCAGCAGATCTGGCGTCTCGATGCCACCGAGGGTGCTGATCTCGGATCGGTCAGCATCGGGGGGGAGGGACAGTTGATCACACGCAATCCGGTAAATGGTGCTCCCGGAGTGGAGATCCGCACACGCAATCTTTCTCTGGAAGCAGCTGGCCGTATGAAGCTCGATTCCCAGCTCTCCGCCTCGGGATGGAAGACCGATGCCGGCAATGTCTCGGTGACGCTGAACCTCCCTCCCGGCTGGAGGCTCTTTGCCCTCTTCGGTGCCGACTGGGTCTCGGGGGATTGGCTGACGGCGTGGAATCTGCTCGATCTCTTCCTCCTCCTGATCTTCACCCTGGCAGTCTTCCGACTGTGGGGATTTCTCCCCTCGGTGATCGCCTTCATCGCCTTGACGCTGTCCTATCATGAGCCGGGAGCACCACGATACAGCTGGCTCATCCTGTTGATCCCACTCGCGCTTGGCAGAATCCTGACCCAAGGGTGGGGTGGTCGCGTCGTCTCCGCCTCCAAGTGGATCTGCATCGCGGTGCTTCTCGTGAGCCTCATCCCATTCCTCTCCCAGCAACTTCAGCAGGCACTCTATCCCCAGTTGGAGCGTGTCTCCCACCACCCAGGGAGTCATTCGACGTTGTTGACGAGATCCGATACCTGCAACGGAGAAACGATAATTAACGGTCGTCAGCGTCAGCTAGGTGTGGACGCAATGGCGGAGCAGTCACCAGTTGCTGCTCCGGCTGAGCCTGATAAAGAAGCTCTTGGTGATCTTGGGGTCTCGGAGGAGGCCAAACGAAGCAGATCCAGCGGCTCCGGCGCTGGTGGCTCGTGGGGATTCAGTTCAGCGGTTTACAGCAAGAGCAAGGCTCAGAATGCCTCTCTCTATCAATCATCACTGAATCTGCAGAACGATCTGAGCGCCAACATTCAAACCGGTCCAGCCCAGCCGACCTGGAAGTGGAGGAGTGTTGCCTTTGGATGGAATGGTCCTGTCACTGCTGCCCAGACCGTCCGCCCCATTCTGATTCCTCTCGGTGTAGAGCGAATGTTCACCGTCTTGCGGATCATCACACTCATCCTTCTTGCCGCCCTCCTGCTTGATGCACGCCGCTTCTGCAGTCTGCTCGGTGCCACTGGAGGTGGAGGCATGGCGATTGCCCCACTTCTATTTGCGGGTCTTCTTGCCATGGCATTCTGCCCGTCGGTGAGCGCCCAGTCCCAGATTCCGGATCAGAAAATGATCGAGACGCTACGCGACCGCCTGCTCGAACCTTCCACCGCCTTTCCCAATGCGGCAGAGATTCCAACGGCGGCCCTCAAGATCGAAGGACGCCACCTTAAGCTTGATCTCGAGGTCCATGCCGTCCTGCGCACGGCGGTTCCCGTTCCCGGAACGCTACCCTCTTGGTCGCCTTTGACTCTCCTGCTCGACGGGAAGCCCGCGGAGGCGATACGCCGCGCCGACGGTTTCCTCTGGGTGGTCGTTCCCGAGGGGGTTCATCACGTCCAGGTCACAGGGCTCCTCGGCGAGGTGACTGATTGGGAATGGTCTTTCCGTCTCAAACCGCACCGGGTCAGCATTGAGGCACCGGGATGGACGGTTACCGGGGTGAAGCCAAATGGCGTCCCCGAACAGCAGATTTTCCTCTCTCAGAAACAAAAGACGGTAGGGGGAGGTGTCGATTACGATAATCCCGATCTCAAGAGTATTGCGCTGGTGGAGCGCAATCTGGAACTCGGTCTTGTCTGGCAGGTCCACACCACGGTCTCCAGAAAATCCTCCGAGGGCAGGGCGATCTCGCTCCGGATTCCCCTGCTGCCGGGTGAGAATATCCTGACCTCCAATGCCGTGGTGAAGGATGGTGCCGTGGAGGTTCGTCTCGGGGCGCGGGAGGGGAGTTATTCATGGGATAGCGAGCTGGCCGTGACCACGGCACTCCGCATCGCTTCACGCAGGGATGACTCCTGGACGGAACTCTGGCGCATGGCTGCTTCGCCCATCTGGAATGTCTCCTTCAGTGGATTGAACCCTGTCTTCGAACAGCGCACCTCCGACCTGATACCTGTCTGGCATCCGTGGCCCGGCGAGTCGGTCGATCTTTTCATCAGTCGTCCGGTTCCTGTGGAAGGGGCCACCGTCACCGTGGACAAGGGGCGTCATGAGATCACCCTCGGTCGCCGTCAACGGGAGTCGATGCTCAGTCTCAGTCTTCGTTGCAGCGTCGGTCAGGATTTCCGGATCACGCTCCCCTTCGGGGCGCAGGTGACTTCTCTGAAGATTGCAGGTCAATCCTCCCCCGTGCGCATGGAGGGAGAGCAGTTGGTGCTATCCCTGAAGCCAGGCTCCCAGAATCTCTCGGTGGCCTGGACCACACCGCAACTGCTGGAGAACACTAGCAAGGCGGGCAGCATCAGGCTCCCGGTTGAAAGCTCCAACATCACCACGGTCATCAGGGTCCCCCAGGATCGCTGGACATTGCTGACCTTCGGGCCGCAGATTGGCCCGGCAGTCCGTTTCTGGGGCCTTCTGATCGCTTCACTCATCGCCGCGGTCATTCTGGCGCGACTGAGTCTCTCACCCCTCACTGGGGCGGCGTGGCTGCTTCTGCTGCTGGGACTCACTCAGGTGAATCTTGTTCCTGCACTAGCTGTGGTTCTCTGGTTCTTTCTCTTCTCCTGGCGTGGAAGAATGGAGTGGGAGGGAAAAGAAGTCCTGAGGAATATTTTTCAACTCTTCCTGATCGGACTGACTCTTACCTTTTTTGGTGTCATGATCCTCCTGCTCAACGAAGGGCTACTCGGATCGCCCCGCATGTTCATCATCGGCAACTATTCCCACGCATGGATGCTGCAATGGAGCGAACCACGATGTGGTAATGTCCTGCCTCAACCCGGCTGTCTTACGATCTCGATCTGGTGGTATCGTTTGCTGATGCTCCTCTGGGCGCTCTGGCTTGCTTCCTCCATGGTTCGCTGGCTCCCTTGGGCCTGGAAGCAGTTTTCCCACGGAGGGATCTTCTTCCGCAGAGTGAAAAAAACCGTAGCCCCACCCGTACCACCTCCACTGGTTTGATTAATTATCGCTGCGCGGAAAATTCGCTGGTGATCCAGGCGAGGGCTGATTCGCGTGTGGTGAGGCTGCCATCCAGTTGGCGGTTCTGCACGGACTCCAGAATCTCCGCGAATTGTTTTCCCGGTTTCCAGCCAAGAGCGATCAGATCATGCCCCGTGACAAGGGGAGGGGGGATCAAAGGTTCGTGGCTGAATTCCTCTCGCTTTGCGATCAGCAGTGAATGGTTGTCGAGCATCCCGTGGCTGCCAAGGCAATCGACCCGGTGAAGTTCAAGTTCCTCATCGAAGGTGGACCGCGCCATCATCCGCTTGAGGGTGGAAGTCTTCATCCGAGGTACATCCTTAAAGCTCATATGAAGTCGGACCGCGGGGATCACTGAATCAATCACTTCGTTGGGGAAACGAAGCCGTTGGAGAAGCCGCAGGCCCATCTGGGCACTCACTCCTTCGTGACCGTTGAATCTCATCCGTCCCGTTTCATCGATCACCCGTGTTGCAGGTTTGCCGATGTCATGAAGCAGAACGGAGAGCACCAATGTCAGCGAGGCATCGGGAGCCAGTAGCGAGAGCATCAGCCGTGTATGGACAAAGACATCCCCCTCGGGATGAAAATCGGGAGGTTGCTCGCATCCCTTAAGAGCCTCGACCTCTGGCAGAATCTCCCTAAGGAGCCCGCTTTGATCAAGGAGGTCGAATCCCCTCAACTTATTTGGTGAAACAAGGATTTTGATGAGTTCCTCGCGGATTCGTTCCGCACTGACGGCGTGGATTTCAGGAGCCCATTGTTGTACGGCACTCCATGTTGGTGGATCAATGGAGAATCCAAGTGTCGTGGCAAAACGAACCGCCCGCAGCAAGCGCAGTTTGTCCTCGGCAAAACGTTCCGATGGATCGCCGATGGCTCTAAGTAGATGGCTTTTGAGATCTCCACATCCGCCGATATAATCGAGGATTTCATTTGCGACGGGGTCAAAAAAGAGCCCGTTGACGGTGAAGTCCCTTCGCAGTGCATCCCCTTCGGCATCGGTGAATCGGACGCTTTCCGGGTGCCGCCCATCATGGTAGCTGCCATCTCCCCGAAAGGTCGCGACCTGGATTTCCTTGTCTTGCTCCAGTACGAGGATCACTCCAAACTGCGCCCCAATCGGAACAGTCCTAGGAAAAAGAGCCTCCACCTGTTCGGGACGGGCATCGGTCGCCACATCGTAGTCGTGAGGCTCCACTCCCAGCAGCCTGTCGCGGACGCAACCACCGGCATAGAGTGCCTGAAAGCCGTGGGCACGAAGCCGCTCCACAACTGATCTGGCGGCGGATTCACTCATGGTCCTATCGTGCCCTTTGACTGTTTCATACTGCAAGAAGGAAGGGAACGGCTTCGGAAGCCGCCTTTCTTGCGCCTCTGACTCTCAGCGCGAGACTTTCAGTTTCCCTTTGCTCCAATGCTCCGCCGCAGAGCATCGCCGAGATTGTAGAGAGCAAGCAGTGTGGTGAGCAGGGCGAGTGAAGGAAAAAGCAGGAGCCACCAAGCACCACGCAGCGGGTTGATCGAGGTGGCCCCCTCCGAGAGGAGCGATCCCCAGCTTGATTGGGGAGCCTGCACGCCAAGACCCAGAAAGCTTAGAAAGGCCTCGTCAATAATGACGGATGGAATGGCAAGGGTAAGATAGACAAGGACGATGCCTGCGAGATTGGGAAGCAAGTGCCGCCAGAGAATTGTCCAGTATCCTTCACCCAAGACTCGTGCCGCAGCGACATAGGACCGTTCCCTCAGCATTAGGGTCTGACCTCGAACGATCCGGGCCATGGTCAGCCATTCGATGATTCCAAGTGAGAGGATCAGGATGACCAGACGGGAGGAGCCGACAAGCCAGTCCCATCCATGGGCACTCGCAGTCAGCTGAAGGCGTTCGTTGAAGGAATTGATAAAAATGAGAATAAAGATGAGTCGTGGCACGGAGTAGAGGATATCGACCACTCTCATCATTCCCTGATCAATACCTGTGCGGGCCGATCCGGCAACCAATCCGTAGGAGGTGCCGATTAAGAGGCTGATCGCCGCACCGCAGATGCCGACCAGCAACGAGATGCGCCCCCCTTCAAGGATGCGAAGCAGGAGATCACGACCGTTCAGATCGGTGCCGCAGAGATGTGCCAGACTGGGAGGCGCATAGGTCATTGCTCCGGGAAGAGCATAGGAGGGCGGAAATAAGAAGGGGCCTAAAATGACGGTAAGTACCATGACTGAGAGGGCCAGGAACGGGAGTCGGGATTTTTTTGGCAAATAGAGGCTCATCACGACTTGATCCTCCGATCCAGCAAACGATAGGAAAGATCAACAATGAGGTTGAAAATCATCAGAAGCACGCAATAGACGATCACCACACCACCCAATAGAAAACCGTCGCGGTTGAGGATGGAGTTCACAAAAAATCCTCCGGCTCCCGGGATGTGAAAAATTGTTTCGACGACGATTGATCCCGTGAGGAGATTGGCGGCAAGAGGGCCGAGGTAGGAAACCACAGGCAGAATGGCAACTCGCAGTGCGTGACCGTAAATGACTCTGACTTCCGAGAGACCTTTGGATCGGGCCGTCCTGATGAAATCCTCCACGAGGGTTTCCCTGAGGCTGTCATGCAGCAATCTTGCAATCACCGATGCAAAGGGTATGGCAAGCGTGATGGAGGGAAGAATGAGTTGCTGGAGAGTGCCCCAGCCACCGACCGGCAACCACGCTAGCTTGATGGAAAAAATCAGAATCAACAGCGGGCCAAGGACAAATGAGGGGAGTGAAATCGAGACGAGGGTAAGGGCCAGAGCCATGCTCTCGGTGATGCTTCCGGGACGAGCCGCCGCAAAGGCTCCAAACCAAAGCCCGGCTAAAACGGCTAGCAGGAAGGCTGCCGAACCAAGGGTGAGCGTGACTGGCAGCGTTTGGGCAAGGATTTCGTTGACGGAACGATTGCGATATTTGGTGGAGAGACGCAGATCACCATGGAGGAGATCACCGAGATAGCCCGTGTATTGGGTGAGGATGGGGCCATCAAGTTTGTATTTTGCCAGTAGCTGTTTCTCGATTGCAGCGGGAATCTTCCGCTCCGCATCAAAAGGGCCGCCCGGTGACAGGCGGATCAGGAAGAAGGTGATGCTGACCACGCAAAACAGCACGATCAACATCGAGGCAAGGCGACGAAGCATGACGGGAAAAAGGATGAAACTTGAAGGCTGAAACCTGAAACAAAAAAATCAGATTTCAGCACGCAAGCAGAATCTTCAGCAGCCTGAATTCCAGCGTGAATTTTCCTGAAACTAATCGCTGCTCCTCTTCAGGTTTCAGCTTTCAAACTTCAGGTTTTTCCGCCTATTCCTCCGGAACCGCTGCCAGGACGATCTTGGCAAAGCCGCGCGGATCAAGACTGGCCCCGCCGACCAGAGCTCCATCGATATCAGGTTGGGACATCAATTCGGCAGCCGTGTCGGCCGTCACACTTCCTCCGTAGAGGATGCGGGCTTTGTCAGCCACTTCGGTCCCGGCAAGTTTGACGAGCTGTTCGCGGATAAACAGATGGGCCTCCTGAGCTTGGGCGGGAGTAGCTGTCAATCCGGTGCCGATTGCCCAGACTGGTTCGTAAGCGACGATCACTTCTTCCAGATCCTCCTTGGAGAGTCCGGCCAGAGCACCATGAAGCTGGGTTTCCAAAACGACCTTTTCCTGACCCGCCTGCCGCTCTTCGAGTGTCTCCCCTATGCAGAGGATCGGGCGTAGTTCGGAGGCGATGGCGGCGACAAGCTTGCGGCGCACGACCTCGTCTGTTTCTCCGTAGAGGCGTCGGCGCTCACTGTGGCCCACGAGGACATAGCGGACGAAGAGATCGCGGAGCATGGACGCCGAGATCTCACCTGTAAAGGCACCCTTGGCCTCTGCCGAGAGATTCTGCGCACCAAGTCTGATTTTCTGGGTGCCGCCCAGGATTTCAGAAGCTTTGGAGAGTCCCGTGAAGGGAGGGATCAAGGCGATGTCAACGCCGTCGATCTCCTCGATCTCTTTACGGAATGTTTCAAGATAGGGTGCGACCTCCGAGGGGGTCGTGTTCATTTTCCAGTTTCCAGCTACGAGTTTTTTGCGAGGTAGGGCCATGATGGGTTTGTAGGTTAGAGTTTGTCGTTAAGTGAGGCAACGCCGGGAAGCGTCTTGCCTTCGAGGAGTTCCAAGGAGGCACCGCCACCGGTCGAAGCGTGGGTGACTTTGTCGATCACTCCGAATTTTTTAGCTGCTGTTGCGGTATCTCCTCCCCCTACCACTGTCGTGGCTCCTGAGGCTGTGGCGGCAGCGATGGCGATGGCCATGGACTTGGTTCCCTCGGCAAACTTGTCGAATTCAAACACGCCGGCCGGCCCGTTCCAGATGATAGTTTTTGATTTGGCAATGACCGCCGCAAAGAGTTCGTTGCTTTTCGGGCCAACATCGAGGCCCTGCCATCCGGCGGGGATCCCTTCGGCAACGGTGGCCGTGCCGGTATTTGCATCGGGTGCGAATTTATCGGCTGTGATGAAATCGACGGGGAGATGGATTTTCACCCCTTTGGACTTCGCCTTCTCGATCAGTTCGGGAATGATTTCCGCGCCGGCGGGGTCGAAGAGGCTGTCTCCGATTTCCATTCCATCCATGACCTTGCAGAAAGTGTAAGCCATGCCGCCGCCCACGATGATGTCGTCGGCCTTGTCGAGCAGGTTGCGGATGAGCGGAATTTTATCGGCGATCTTAGCACCGCCAAGTATGGCAAGCAAAGGACGCTGCGGGTTCTCAATGACCGCGGCAAAAGCTGAGAGTTCCTTCTCGACAAGGAAACCGGCGACTTTATCAGGAAGATCGACACCGGTGACGCTGGAGTGTGCGCGGTGGGATGTGCCGAAAGCATCGTTTACATAGACATCCCCGAGCTTGCTCAGGCTGGCACGGAAAGCGGCGACTTTCACCGGATCAGCTTTTACGCTGTTTCCATCGGCATCCTTAGCCTTCCCTTCTTCCTCGATATGGAAGCGGACATTCTCAAGAAGGACGACTTCACCCGGCTTGAGTGCGGCACAGACGGCTTCAACCTCAGGACCGACGCAGTCGTCGAGGAACCTGACCGGCTTTCCGAGGAGTTCCTGAAGTTTTTCAGCAACGGGGTTGAGCGTATATTTGGGTGTCACCTGACCGTTGGGCCGGCCAAGATGGCTGGCAAGAACCACGGAAGCACCATGTTCGAGGGCATACTGGATCGTCGGCAGCGCGGCCGTGATGCGTTGGGTATTGGTGATTGCACCCGTTTGTTTATCCTGGGGCACATTGAAGTCAACGCGGATGAAGACGCGCTTGCCGGCGAGATCGAGGTCTTTGATGGTTTTTTTGGCCATGAGAGTGAGTGATGTTTCCTTTAGAAAGAGTTTAACCCGTAAAAATAGGAATGCAGGAAAATCAGGAAGTAGAGACTCCTGTTTTCCTGCATTCCTTATTTCCGGGAAATGAGATTAGGCGATGACTTTTTTGAGAAGATCAATGCAACGGTTGGAATAGCCCCACTCGTTGTCGTACCAAGAGACCAGCTTGAAGAAGGTGGCGTTCAGTTCGATGCTCGATCCGGCGTCGTAGATACTGGATCGGGTGTCGTGAATGAAGTCGGAGGAGACCACTTCGTCGGTTGTGTAACCGAGAATGCCTTTGAGATAGGTCTCGCTGGCATTCTTCATCGCGGCATTGATTTCCTTGATACTGGTGGGCTTGACCGTCTTCACGGTCAGATCGACAACCGATACGGTCGGTGTAGGCACACGGAAGGCCATGCCGGTCAGCTTGCCTTTCACCTCGGGGCAGACAAGAGCGACGGCTTTGGCGGCTCCAGTTGTGGAGGGGATGATGTTGATGGCTGCAGAGCGGCCACCTTTCCAATCTTTCTTGGAAGGACCATCCACGGTTTTCTGCGTGGCGGTGTAGCTGTGAACGGTGGTCATCAGACCCTCTTCGATGCCGAAACCTTCCTTCAAGAGGACATGGACAACGGGCGCAAGACAGTTGGTCGTGCAACTGGCGTTCGAAATGATGTGATGATTGGCAATATCCAGTTTTTCATCGTTGACCCCCATGACAACGGTGATGTCCTCGCCCTTGGCAGGAGCGGAAATGATGACCTTCTTGGCACCTGCTGTCAGATGGCCTTTGGCCTTTTCTGCGTCAGTGAAGAGACCGGTGCACTCCAGCACCACATCAACACCCAGATCCTTCCAGGGAAGTGCGGCGGGACCTTCCTTGACAGCAAGGCACTTGATCTTGTGCCCATTGACGACAAGGGTGTCGTCTTCGGCTGCTGCTGGTGAAGATTTTTCGCTGGTTACCTCGCCCTTGAATCCCCCTTGGATGGAGTCGTATTTGACGAGATAAGCAAGGTTGTCTGCTCCAACGAGGTCGTTGACTGCGACGACTTTGTATCCTTTTTCAAGGAGCCCCTGTTCTACGATGGCACGGAAGACAAGCCGGCCGATGCGACCGAACCCGTTAATGGCAATATTTGGCATGTTGATGGTATTGGTTGTCCGCGTTGGGGGTCGCGGAATATGTTGTCTTTAATTTCAAGGAGACCCTCCGTCAATTCTAATCGCCCTGCTCGCTGTTTTTTGGAGGCGATCCGTTGAGTAAGTGCGCTTCCCTAATCACTTTCTCAACGGTTTGCTCATGAGAGAGTCCTGTGGCATCGATTTTCAGATCCGCCGTGCCGGCATAAAGTGGGATGCGTGATTCCAAAAGGTTGAAGAAGGTGCTGCGCGGATTCTCCACTTCCAGAAGTGGGCGTTTGCGACTCCGAGATGCGCGTTCAAAGAGAGTCTCCGGTTCCGCATGAAGCCAGATCACGAGTCCAAGCTGATGAAAAAGATCACGGTTCAAGGGGTTAAGAATCGCTCCGCCACCCGTGGCCAGAACAATTTTTGAAGCGCCGGCCAGTGATTGGAGTTCCGCTGTCTCCCTTTTGCGAAATCCATCCTCCCCTTCTGCGGCAAAGATGTCGGAAATACTGTGTTCGGCACGGGCTGCAATCAATTCGTCGCTATCGAGGAACTTGTGCCCAAGTCGCAGGGCAATCCGCCTGCCAATGCTGCTTTTGCCGCATCCCATGAATCCGACGAGGATGATATTGGAGTTCATGGGATGGAGGGTAAAGCTGAATGCCATAAGCTAAAAGGTGAAAAGGGGCGTGGCTTGAGTCGGGAGATGGGTAACGCATGCCATCGTATTGGTTGTCTTGAACGGGGTGATCTGGATACGATGGCACGATGCCTGCCAAAAAAATGACAATGACCGCGGCGCCACTTATCGGTGTCGTGATGGGGAGCAAAAGCGATTGGGAGACAATGGGTCACGCAGTCACGATTCTACAAGATTTTGGAGTGCCCTGCGAATAC
>JBAXTN010000025.1:0-38558 GCA_037130175.1 bacterium
CCAGAATGGGAGAAGATGGAGCAATCAGGATTTTCCCTAGCGAAGCATTTGAAAAAACATCCCTCTAATAGAAGATTTTTCGGGTCAAAACGGTATGACTACGCTACAGGTAGTGGTCATGTCAGACTTTCACAACAATGGCGATGAGCTTCTGGATCTCGATCAGAATCCCTCCGCCGAAGAACTTCAAAATCAGGTAAAACGCGCCCAATCCGAGCTCATGCAGCTTCGTGAGAGGCAGAATCAAATCGAGAAGGAAAAAGTGCGGCTCGAAGAGTTGACGCGCAGGCAGGAAGAACTCGAGCACGGACGCAATGAAATGGCCGACAAGCTTGCACGGGCCATTATACTCGTTCAAAGAGAGACCGAGGAGGCCCAGCGCCGTCTCGAACAGCTGAATAATATTCAGGATTCCTTTGCGGAGCATCTGCGCAATCTAGAGGAGATCGACCCCAAGGCATGGCATGGACGCGATCTTCCCAAGGAACTCACCCGCGCGCTCGGCACTGTTGATGAAGCGCGTTCGGCCTATGCCCGATCCCATGCAAAAATTGCTCCCTCCGCCGATATTGAATCGGGTTTTTCAGGTGATGAGGGAACCCTGTTTTCTGATTCGGGAGATCAGGGTTTTGTCTATTGGCTTCGCAACGGTCTCGCCTTTACCCTGCCGCTCCTAAGTCTTGGAACAATCTCACTGTTTGTCTGGATCTGGCATCTTCTCACTGCTGCTCCACGGTAGGATTCCACATCATCTCACCACTTCATGGCTTCCTCATCTTTCTCCGGTCGTCGAGGCCCCCGTCCTGCGAGAAAATCTCCGAACCCGCAGTCACTGGATCTCGATCACACCAGGCTGAGTCGTGAGCTCGAGGAGATTCGCCAGCGGGAATTGGAGATCAGGAAGGAACAGGAGGAGATGCAGAGAAAGGTGGCTGATCTTCCCAGACAGATCGAGGAGAGGGAGCGCAAGCAGAAGGAGTTGATGCGGATGAGAGCGGTGATGACTGCCACCCAGGATGATGTCTTCAGTCAACCCCGTGACAAACGATATGCATCCGGCAGAAAGTCCATGTCTCATCGGCGCATGACCCGTCCCGAGGAACGCTCCGCCAAATTGCAGTTTCTTCTGCTCTGTGTGATCCTCGCCGTATTCCTCTTTTTTCTTTGCAAATCCCTGCCGCATTAATGCGAGGGGCATTCTGCCAACGTGACAACACTACTGAGTTGTCACGTCATCGCCTTCCCCCCTATATTCTCCTGCAATGACTAAGGGTGCCAGTCCTGAACAAAGTATGACCTACGATCGAAGCGGGACGGGACGAGGAACCAGAGAGATCGCCAGACGCGCCTTTCGCACGATGCTTGAGGCGAGAATCCTGGAGGAGAAACTTGCTGCTCTCTATCGCTCGGGAAAAATCGTCGGAGGTGTTTTTCTGGGCCGCGGTCAGGAAGCACTCAGCGTTGCTCTTGGTGTGCACCTGCGCCGTGGTGATATCTATGCACCGCTGATTCGTGATCAGGCAGGAAGGCTCGCCTTTGGGGATACTATTCTGGATACGCTGCGCACTTATTTGGGATCGTCTCTCGGCCCAATGAGAGGCAGGGACGGCAACATCCACCGGGGTCGCCCCTCGGAAGGATATCACGCAATGATCAGTCATTTGGGAGCCATGGTATCAACCGTGTGCGGAAGCCTGATGGCCAAGAGATTTCGCGGGGAGACGGGTATCGTGGGAGCTACTTGTATTGGCGAGGGAGGGACATCCACAGGAAGCTTCCATGAAGGGATGAATATGGCGGCTGTGGAAAAACTTCCGATTGTTGTCGTAGTGGCCAACAATCAGTTCTCCTACTCCACCCCCAATGATCGCCAGTTTGCATGTTCCGACATGCTCATCCGGGCCCAAGGGTATGGCATCACCGGTCGGAGGGCCATTGGTAACGATCTGATCGATTGTCTTGATGTGCTCGGTGCAGCCGTTGCTGCTGCGCGTTCCGGCGGAGGACCACAACTTGTCGTCGCCGACCTTCTTCGTTTGGTGGGGCACGGAGAGCATGATGATGCCTCCTACATCCCGGCTTCCATGAAGGAATCACCCTTGGGCCGCGATTGCCTCGCTCTTGCCAAGGAAGCACTTCTGAAAAAGGGATGGATTTCTGATGCCGAGATGTCCGAATGGCAGGCCACGGTCGAAAAAGAGGTTGAGGAGACTGCAACCAAAGTGCTCAGGGAACCGGCTCCCGATCCTGCGGAGGAGGAGTGGACTGCATTTTCAGTCGTCGGAAAAAATCTTTCCGGGGAGGATGAGCAATGAGCATCACCTATCTGGAGGCCATCCGTCTGGCTCAGCAACGCGCCCTTGCAGAGGATCCTCGGGTCTTTATCTACGGACAGGATGTCGGGGCATTTGGTGGGGCATTCAAGGCGACCAAGAGTCTTGCCGCGGAATTCCCAGGGCGCGTTCTCGATTCCCCCATCAGTGAGGATGCCATGGTTGGACTGGCCATCGGTGCCGCGATTGAGGGGATGCGCCCGATCGTGGAAATGCAGTTTGCCGATTTCTCGACCTGTGGCTTCAACCAGATCGTGAATCAGGCAGCAACGCTTTACTATCGCACAGGAATCAGCTGTCCGATCGTGGTGCGTCTGCCAAGTGGTGGCACGCCCGGTGGTGGCCCTTTTCACAGCCAGAGCATGGAGGCTCTTTATGCGCACTATCCCGGCATCGTGGTCATGACTCCGGCCACGGTGGAGGATGCCTACACAATGCTGCTGGAGGCCATCGCGCTGGATGATCCGGTTGTCTTCTGCGAGCACAAATTTCTCTACTATCACCTCAAGGCCGACAAACTTCCTGAGGAGGCACTCCCTTTTGGCAAGGCGAGGATCACCCGTCCTGGAAGGGATGCAACCGTTGTTGCTTACAGTGCCATGCTTCACGAGGCGCTGGCCGCCGCCGAAGAGCTATCCGGTGACGGATACGATATTGAGGTTGTGGATCTTCGAACGGTGAAGCCGATCGACACGGATACAATCCTGGCTTCCGTCGCCCGTACCGGACGCCTGCTTGTTGTCAGTGAGGCGTGGCCATGGGGAGGAGTGGCTGCCGAGGTCATCACCCGTGTGGCGGCGGAAGGATTCGGACTTCTCGACGCCCCTCCCCAGCGGCTTAATGCAAGGGAGACTCCGGTTCCTTATCATCCGGCTCTCTGGGGAACGCACCGTCCAACAGCCTCCTCGGTTGTGAATTCCCTAAGGCAACTGTTGGAGCTATAACCATGTTCCCTTCACCCACATCCTCAAGCGCCATGCCTTTACTGCCAATCATCATGCCTCAGCTCGGAGAATCAATTGCCGAGGCCACGATCGTGAGTGCTGCCTATTCCGTGGGAGACCGCGTTGAGGCTGATGCGGATCTTCTGGAGGTTGAAACCAACAAAGCGGTGATGGGTGTCACCGCTCCCTGCGGGGGAGTGCTGAAGGAGTTGACCGCAACAATCGGAGAGAGCTATGCCGTGGGGGCCACGCTTGGCTATCTGGAAATCAGTGAAGAGGATGCCGATCGCCTTGGACTCAATGATCTCCCTCAGCCACCGGTTGAAAAGCCCAAGAAGAAACAGTCTTCTGGAAGCGAGATCTCCACTTCTGAAAAAAAACTTGTAAAGCCCACGGTAAGCGGCCTTCCCGTTCCGGCCCATGCAGGTGGCGCCAGCTTCCTCTCACCGCGCATGAAGGCCCGGATGGCAGAGCTTGGACTTCATGCGGCTGATCTGGCCGGCGTGGCCGGCAGTGGTGCCGGAGGGCGTGTCACGATTGATGATCTGGAGCGGTTTTTACAAGATCTGGAGCGCAATACTATTTCCCCAGCCTCGTCCATGCGCGTGGCCGTGGCCGATGCAATGCGCCGAAGCTGGACGCGGCCTCTTGCCACCGTGGTGCTGCCGGTTCAACTCGACACCCTTCTGGCGCACAGAAAAAAGCAGACAGTGAAGGCAGGGCCTGCCCTCTATGCCCTGAGAGCCCTTTCGATCGCACTCTCCGAAATGCCCGCCACGGCAGGTCGGTTGATCGGTGACAGGGTGATTCATCCACGCTCCGTGGATATTGGATTTGCCGTGGAGGCGGAGGATGGGGTGCTCGTGCCGGTCATCCGACATGCAGACCAATTCCCCCTCGTGGATCTCGTGGAGAGATATAACCGTCTGGTGGAACTGGCCCGTGCGCGTCGTCTTCCTGGTTCCGATACCGGAGGATCCATTGCCACGATTACGAACTACGGGGTTTTCGGACTGACGATGGCAACACCGATCCCTCTGCCTGAGCAAACCCTGCTGCTCGGCATGGGAGCGGGAAAGATCACACCCTTCTGGGATGTCTCAAAGAAAGAATTTGTCCCGGTAACAGAAGCCCAGTTCACCCTCAGCTTTGATCATCGGGTATTGGATGGGGGAGCTGCCGGACGCCTTCTCCAAAGAGTCTCCCAATTGCTCAATACCCCGGAAGAGCTTTAGAGGGGGTTAACATAAGGGACTTGATCATATTCCAATCGGTGAGTCCATTGTGAGTTCGACGATGGTGTCGATTTGATTGACGGTCGTCTTGGGATCGAGAGTCAGGTCAGTACCATTGTCGGAGGAAGTCACTTTGACCGGAGTCGATTTATCGGTGACGACTCGGCTTGCAGTTACCTTTCCTTTGAGGCCAGGGAGATGGAGTATGCCGCTGGGTGGCCAACCAAGCGCATGAACGAAGATCTTGTTCCCCTTGTGGGTTGTGCCACCCCAACTTGCATCACATTTGAATGGCCCGCCACGGGTTCCGTAGATCGTGAAGCCGTATTTCTTTAACCACTCGCCGATTTGCAGGAAGCGATCAGACTGATTGCTGGGGATTTCGCCCAATTCATTGGGACCTACATCAAGCAGGAGATTTCCGTCGCCCGTGGCAGTCAAGACTAGGGTGCGTACACACTCCTCCAAGGAGAGAACCGGCTCATTTCGATGATAGGACCAGCCGTTCTTTTGAAGGGTAATACAGGATTCCCAAGCAGTGTTGGTGTCAAAGCTTCCAATTCTTCCCTCGGGAGTGCCGAAATCGCCCCGATAGGGAGGGGGTTGCTGATTGTAATCAGCCAAGTTGCAGAGCCTGTTGTTGATGAGGATGTTCGGGGTAAGAGATTTGATGAGGTTCCAAGTCTCGTCCTCGTGCCAGAAATTGATGAGATCTCCCCGTCCGTAGCTGTCAAACCAGAGAAGATCAACCGGGCCGTACTTTGTGAGTAACTCTCGCATCTGGCCGTTCATATAATCGGCATACTTCCGGTTGTCTCCCATTCCGTAGTCAGGGTGGTGCCAGTCTCTCGGTGAGTAATAGATGCCGAAACGCATCCCTGCCTTGTGACAGGCCTCCGCCAGTTCCTTCACGACATCCCGTTTGAAGGGGGAGTTCATGAGGTTGTAATCGGTCAGCTTGGTGTCCCACATGCAGAATCCGCCGTGGTGCTTGGAGGTAAAGACGATATATTTGGCTCCGGAATCCTGAGCCAGTTTTACCCAAGCATTGGCATCGAAATTCGTCGGATTAAATTGCTGATATAGATGATCATAGCCTGGGTCCTCCACATAACCTGCAGGATCCTTGCGACCTGCTTTGAAATCCGTGTGCCCTGCCGGATTCACAGGAACATCCAAAGGTCTGCTCCCTCCACGACTCCAACTGATCTCTCGCCCTTCGACACTCGACATATCCCAGTGAATGAACATGCCAAAGCGCGCATCACGCCACCACGCCATTCTCTGAGCTTTGTGCTCCGATTTCTCAGTAACAGGTGCTGGTGGCGATGGCGCGGCTCCGGGATTTGTCTGAGCAAGGCTTGCCAAGGGTACAATAAGGCAGAGGAGAGGTATGAGAAGGGAGCGATTGATGGAGAAGCGGAACATCGGGTGATCGCTAAGGCAATAGCTGAAAGCTTTGTCTGACGATGTCGGCGCGCTTGATCTTGGGTTCGGCGTAGCGACCGAACTGCCAGGCTCCGATTGTAACTGTAAGGGGGAGCTTTGAGTTGGGCGGAACCTTGGTAAAGACGAGGTTGCCATCTTTCACGATGGCAGGGCCGGCATCGACAAAAAAGCCAACGGGAAGACCTGAGGAAGCCGTCGCCTTCAACGGAACGGTGGTTGTCCCGGACTTCACATCGGGGATTTTCTCAAAGGTGATCGTTTGGGGAGTTCCCTCGGAATTGAAATCCCTGCTCATCTGAAGGGGTTGGACCGATTCGCGGACGGTGTCGGTGCCTTTCTGGCGGACGGCAAGATAGATTGATGAGGGCCAGTTGCGATCCGGTGCAATACGGAAACGATTTCCACCAAGCGGTTCCACACACCCGCTCATCCACTCAATGGTAGGTTCTCCGGGGGAGATGGCCAGTTTTTCACCGGCACCGGCGCTGACAAAATTGGCAGGAATCTTATCAAGGAGAACTCCCTTGAGCTGAAAGGTGATGCCATCTGACTCCGACTCCAGCATGGGAGGAGTGATCATTTCATTGGTGGAGACGGCATTGGTGTATGGAACAGGCTTGGAGTTGAAGGTGACCCATGTGATGCCGTTGAAAGTGAAGGGAAAAATCTTCCCATTAGTATCGGCGACACCCGGCACTTGTGACTCAGCACTCCAATTGATACGAGCGAGTGCCTGGGCGGCATCGGCACTCTCCTTGTCAAAAAACCATGGAACTCCCAAGGCATCGGGGGCCGCATTGGTGTAGGATGTCACTCTGTTGCTTTCGTGTCCGGGGAGCGGCAGATCGGCAAGGTATCCTTTGGTGGGATCGATCGTTTTCAAGTTAGTGCTTCCATCATCCGGCAGACGAGCCTTACTGACCTGATCAATATAGTGGGCAAGCATCGGTATGAGCTTTTCAGAAAAATCAAAGTGTCCGCTTGAACCATCCACAGCGTAGGTTAGAGGCCAGTCGGGATGGCTCTTCCGTTCCTTGAGTGGGTAGTCATACCCTTGAATGGCATTTGTACTCCAACGGTTCCGTAGATCGGTATTGTTCTTCGGATCAGGCTTGTCCTGCGCCCATTCCTGAGCTGAACCGTAGATCACCAAAGCTGGGGTCGTCCGGTTCTTGGGAGGGAGGTGATTGTTTTTCAACCAGATGCCGGCAATGCAATGTTCCGGTTTCTGTTCAACAAGGGCATCAGACATCAGGAGATGGGCGGACTCACCAATGGGAATCCAGGGAACCGTGGCGACTTCGGGATAGCCTGAAATGTTCGCCAAGTTGTCCAGAATTTGCTGGAGGAATGCCACATTCTTGTCATCTTCCTTCGTTTGATTGAGGCCAGTTTTCTTGAAGTTGTAAAACGATCCGGGAAACCAGACGATGCCAAGATTATTGTCCGCACAGACCTTTCTGATGGCCTCATGCCCTGCAATCATCTGCTCGGGAACATTCGCACAGAGTATTAGAAGCCCCTTGAGTTTTTTGCATTCCTCGGGAATCCAGAGATAGGCGCGAGCTGAGGTCTTGGAGCCGTCGGCCCATCCGTTGTATGCTCCGTTGTAATTAAACTGGAAGACCTTGTTTACCGGGGATCGCATCGCTTCGGGAGTCTCCGAGGCTTGCAAGTTCATCCAGACGCTCGCCAACAGCAGGCAGAGGGCTATCAATCGAGCGGTGAGCAACGAGAAGAGTGGGGGGATCATGAAATATGGAGGTGGGGGTGAATTTTTATTTTCGATCAGCCGGTCAGTTGCGAAAAGGAAAAAGGAGAAAACTCAATTTTGGTGGATGTTTTTTCGCCACTGGGAAGGAGAGACGCTAAAGGTCTTTTTGAAAAATGCTGAAAGATGAAAACCCGAACTGAATCCGGTTTCCGCAGCCACATCCTCCAGTTTTGATTCTCTTGATGCCAGCAACTGTCTGGCTTTCATGAGGCGAATTTGCAGCAGAAACTGCCAGGGCGAGAGTCCTGTCTGATGGAGAAAGGCACGGCGAAAGCTGGAATAGGAAAGCCCCACCAAGGTGGCCAGTTGCTGCATGTCGAGAGGCTCGGCATAGTGACTGGCAAGATATTGCTCGGCTTTGAAGATGGAGGCGCGCAATGCACCTCCTTGCTGCTGGGAATGGCTTCCCTTGGCAAGCAGAGCCAGGCAACGCATTGCCTCGGCGGCAAGCTCCGGTCGGGTCGCTTCTCCATCACGGGAGAGTTGATGAATTCTTTTCGATACTTCCTCGATGTGTCCAACCTCCAACCCTCTTCGCACAATGGGTGAGGTAATGTTCGGATGCTGGAGCAAAATCTGATTGATCAGGGGGCCTTGGATTTCGATCCAACTCTCTCTCCACCCTGTTTTGGGATTGGGTCGGTAGCGATGCCAGACTCCTGGCAGCAGGAGGAATGCCATTCCTGCCATGATCTTTTTCTTTCCTTGCTCCCGTGTCTCCAGCCAACCCGACCCATGCGTGATCAGAACCACTTGCAGAGCTTCAAGAACCCGCCCCTCTTTCCATTGGAAGTGGTGATCTGCGGGATGTCCGATCGGTGGATACTCATGCCCTGCGGCGATTGTTGCCCTGCCTGAACCTGAAATCCAACTTCCCCAGCATTCCAACGCTGAAGATTGGGGGTAGTAACGTGTATAATCTTCCTGATGTCTGATCATTTTCTATATGCAAATGATCATTATCTCTATTCTCAAATTGTGACTAGTTGTTAGTTTATCGCGATGGAAAGCACCCCCCTGCTTCGTATCGGACTCGTCGGCATCGGACTTAATACCTATTGGCCGCAGTTTTCAGGATTGAAGGAGCGACTGGAGGGATATACAGCGCGAGTTGCTTCGAAATTGCAGAGGGATGGTCTTGAGATTGTGAATCTGGGTCTCATTGATTCACCGGAACGGGCTTTGAAAGCTGGGCATGAACTGAGGCAAGCTGATATCGATTTGTTTTTCATCTACGCCTGCACCTATGCCCTTTCTTCGACGGTGCTCCCGATGGTGCGTCGTGCCAAGGTGCCGGTAATCCTACTGAATCTCTCGCCCGAATCCGCGATCGATTACGCATCGTTCAACCGCATAGGCGACCGTACGACTATGACCGGCGAATGGCTGGCCCACTGCGGGGCCTGTCCTGTTCCTGAAATTTCCAATGTCCTGACCCGCGCACGAATTCCTTTCCATCAGGTGACGGGTCGTCTGGAGGATGACCCTGAGTGCTGGGATGAAATCGGCGACTGGATCGATGCCGCCCGCGTGGCTCATGGCATGGAGCACAATCGCCTTGGTGTGATGGGGCACTACTACAATGGGATGCTCGATATCTACTCCGATTTCACGCTCCAGAGCGCTGTCTTCGGAACGCATATCGAGATAGTGGAAGTGGAAAAACTCAGTGCTCTTCGTCGTGATGTCAGCGATACCGATGCGGAGGCTAGGGTTCTGGACTTTCAGCGTGAATTTGATGTGCAGGAGGATTGTTCCGAGAAGGAGTTGCTACGGGCTGCGCGCACCTCGGTAGCACTTGATCGTCTGGTTCAGGAGAAACATCTCGGATCCCTTGCCTACTACTACGAGGGAACGGGTATTCCTGAGAACGAGGATGCGATCAGCTCGATCATCCTCGGCAATTCACTGCTCACGGCGCGGGGATGTCCCGTTGCGGGCGAGTTCGAGATCAAGAATGTGCAGGCGATGAAGATCATGGATCTTTTGGGTGCAGGGGGATCGTTTACTGAATACTACGCTGTGGACTGGAACGATGATGTGATTCTGATGGGGCATGACGGTCCCGGTCACATCGCAATTTCTGAGGGAAAGACCCGCGTGCGTCCTCTGGAAGTCTATCATGGCAAGGTGGGAAGTGGACTCTCAGTGGAGATGTCGGTCAGTCATGGTCCTGTCACGCTGCTGAGTGTCGTGGAGACGCCTGATAACCGGATTAAGTTTCTCGTTGCAGAAGGGGAATCCGTTTCCGGTCCGATTCTCGAGATCGGCAATACCAACAGTCGTTACCGTTTTTCTATCGGTGCTCGCCGTTTCATGAATGACTGGAATGCTCAGGGGCCAGCCCATCACTGCGCTGTGGGTGTGGGCCACATCTCGGGAAAACTTTCAAAAGTTGCGCAGCTTCTTGGCATCGAAATGGTTCAAGTCTGTTGATTCTATCCCTTCCCCATGAATAAACAAAGTCTCCCTACAATTGTCCTCCTTCTCCTGATATTATTCTGTATTGACCTTGCCCAAGGAGATCAGAACGACTCGACAGTTTCAGTCGGACACCTTCGCTGCGAGGATCGCGAAAATCCGTTGGGCGTTGACCGGACGCATCCTCTCCTCTCATGGTGGTTGAAATCCGACCAAAGGAATGTCAGACAGGAAGCCTATCAGATTCTTGTCGCATCCGGTCCTGCTCTACTTTCTCAGGACAAGGGGGATCTCTGGGATTCCGGTAAGGTGGCATCGGATAACGCGATCCAGATTCCTTATCAGGGAAAGCCTCTCTCATCTTCTCAGCGCGTTTTTTGGAAAGTTCGGGCCTGGGATCAGAGTGGTTCACCCACGGCATGGAGTGATGTGGCATCGTGGACGATGGGCGTGATGTCACCGAATGACTGGAAACCTGCCAGCTGGATTGGCAGGAAAGATTCTGAGAACAGGGTGGAGGAAACCGACGGGTATGCGCTTCATGGATTCCATTCCAAACCGGTCTCCACCCCGGAGGGGGAACACTGGGTGCAGATCAACTTCAAGGATGCCGTGGACTTTGACCGTATTGTGCTGCTTCCCATGACCCATCAGAATGTTGCGGGATTTGGTTTTCCGTGGAGGTTCAAGATCGAAGTCTCCAACGCTGATAATTTTAAGAATCCAAAAACAGTCGTTGATCAGACGATGGCGGATGTGCCGAATCCCGGAGCAAAGCCGCAGGAGTTTGGAGTGAAGGGAGCAGGTGTGAAAACCGTGCGCATCACGGCAACACGCCTACCGGAGTTGTCGGGGGCGAAAGCGGGGGAAAACTTTGCCTGGGCACTCGATGAAATCCAGTTGTTCTCCGGGGAAAATAATGTCGCGTTGGGCCAGAATGTGACCGCCTCAAGCAGTGTGGATCAATTTGGATGGGGGCGCCAAGCCCTGACCCGTGGTGCGCACACACCCGAGTATGTGGCGGCTCTGGAGCGAGAAAAGAAATTGCAGGCTTATTCGATACGCCTGAGACGGGAATTCAGCGTCAAACCCGGATTACTGCGCGCACTGTGGCATGGCTGCGGTTTGGGGCATGCCGAATTGGAGATCAACGGACAAGCGGCAACTCCGGATCGTCTCACACCAGGTTGGACCAATTATCGTAAGACCGTTCTTTACGACACTAGGGACATCACTCCGTTTCTCAAGGAGGGCGAGAATGCACTCGGTTTAACACTGGCGGGCGGAATGTATCAGGTGCCGAAGACCTCGCGTTATACCAAATTTAAAGGCTCATTCGGACCGCTCCAAGCCATCGGAGAATTGGTTCTGGAATACAAGGACGGCAGCCGGGAAACCATCGTCACGGATGGAACATGGCAGCAGGGCAAAAGCCCGATTGTCTTCAACACCATCTATGGCGGAGAGGATTATGATGCCCGCATGGAACAGGAGGGATGGACTCAATCAGGATTCAAGCCGGATAGCAGCTGGCAGCCTGCGGCGGTTCTGGACGGCCCTGGCGGGGAGTTGCGCGGGGTATCCCATGCCGCCGCACCCATCCGTGAAATTGAGGTGCTGAAGTCGGTGAGAACCAAAGATATTTCGCCCAATGTCCGGGTTTATGATTTCGGTCAAAACGCAGCGATCGTGCCCCGTCTTAGCGTTCACGGTCCGGCTGGTTCATCAGTTAAAATCACGCCCTCCGAACTGATTAACGCGCAGGATGACATTGTCGACACTATGTGCGGCGGAAGGTCCTTCTGTGTTTACACCCTGACCGGGAAGGGGACGGAAACCTGGCGGCCACAGTTTTATTATCGCGGAGCCCGCTATTTCCGTGTTGAAGCCATACCCGCGGCACCGGGAGGGGAATTGCCAGTAGTGGAAAATCTTGAGGGGGTGGTGCAGCATAGTTCCGCCTCACCCATAGGCTCGTTTTCCTGCTCGAACGAACTTTTCAATCGTATTTACAGACTGGTTCGTTGGGCGCAACGATCAAATATGATGAGTTTGCTGACCGATTGCCCTCAGCGAGAAAAACTCGGTTGGCTGGAGGAGGCGCATCTCAACGGGCCGGCCCTGCGGTACAATTTTGATCTCAATCCGCTCTTCGGAAAAATCACCCGCGACATGGTGGACGCCCAGACCACGGATGGTCTGGTACCTGACACGGCCCCGGAATATGTGGTGATGGGAGGAGGTTTCCGGGATTCGCCGGAGTGGGGTAGTGCCATCGCTCTCGTTCCGTGGCAGCAGCATGAGTTTACGGGCGATCTTTCTCTGTTGGCATCGGCCTATGAATCCATCGAACGCTATGTGGCCTATTTAGGGAGCAAGGCTAAGGAGGGCATACTCGATTACGGTCTGGGCGATTGGTATGACATCGGCCCAAAGCCCCCAAACAAGGCCCAGTTGACTCCCGTGGCGCTCACCGCCACTGCCTTCTATTATCAAGATGCGGAAATTCTCCACCGTACCGCGCTGCTGCTAGGAAAAAAAGAAGACGCCCAGAAATATGCCGCGCTGGCGTCGCAAATCCGCGAGGCGTTTAACAAAAAGTTTTTTGATGCCGCAACGCACCAATACGCGACAGGATCACAATGCGCGAATTCCATTCCGCTCGTCATGAATCTGGTACCGTCAGCCGATCGGGCCGCAGTTCTTGAGAATATAGTTAAGGATGTGCAGGAAAAGGGACTGACTGCCGGGGATGTAGGGTATCGCTATTTACTCCGTGCTCTTGCGGACGGAGGGCGTTCCGATGTGATTTATAAGTTGAATAATCAATCCGAGAAGCCGGGCTATGGAATGCAACTTGCGCGGGGTGCTACGGCACTCACGGAGGCTTGGGATGCCCTTCCAAGTTCATCGCAGAATCATTTCATGTTGGGGCAGATCAATGAGTGGCTTTTCCATGATCTGGCCGGCATCCAACCCGATCCTGATCATCCGGGCTTTTTCCATATCTTCATCAAGCCCGCGATTGTCGGCGATCTGACCTGGCTCGATGCGAGTTATGAGTCGGCTTACGGCCCCATTCGATGCCGATGGGATCGGAAGGGCGACGAACTGACCCTTGCTGTGACGATTCCCGCAAACACGATGGCGACAATCAGTGTCCCAACCTCGTCACCCGATCAGGTTCAGGAATCGGGATTGCCGGTATCCAAGACCAAGGGAATCAAGATTCTGAGGGCAGAGTCCGGGGCTCTCTTACTCGAAGTCGGCAGCGGTAAGTATCAATTCACATCACATCTCTAATCTCTCCTAACCATGAATCCCTTCCTAGGCGTCTTCTTCCACGGGCTCGGCGGCTTTGCCTCCGGGAGATTTTATGTCCCTCACCGTTTTGTAAAAAAATGGGCCAGGAAAACAGTATGGCTAGTCGGTGGTTTTTTTTCCTGGATCATCATCCCGTCGCTGCTGGCACTGCTGTTTTTGTGCTCAGCGATCTGTATTGCACAGACTTCCCTAGCGAGCACAAAAACAGCGACTGAACTCACCGACACCCGTGGCCCTGTGCAAAACGCCGGGATGACCGTACAGGTTGATCACGAGGGTGTACAGGCACCATGCTTCCATTGGGAGAAGCCGGAGCCAAAGAGCAATTGGCTGGCGCACTGGATTTCTTCAACAGACAAGGCGGAACACGACTCCACTGCGACCTGCCTTCGCAAGGAAATCACTCTTGATCAGGCTCCGAAGAAAGTGACGGCGTGGATCTCGGGGGACAATTACCTGCTTTATGTGAACGGTATCCCTGCGGGTCGCGGTTCCGCCGACCCCGGAAGGGATTTTCAGGGATTTCCGAGCGGACGCAGATTCTATGAAATACGCGATCTTACGCCGTTTTTTCATCAGGGGAAAAACGTGGTGGCTGCCGAACTTCTCAGTTCCAACAAGCTGCTCTTGGAATTGCTGGTGGAGTATCCCGATGGAAAGAAAGTCACTTTTGGAACGGATGCCAGTTGGAGGGGTATAGCCTCACCGTATCTGCTGAACAGAATCCCTCTGGAGGACGATCTGAAGTTGCTCGGAATCAAGCCAAGACCGCTTCCGTTCTTTGATGCCGAAGCAGAGCCTGTTGGCTGGTTGCAAGCCGGATACGATGAATCCATGTGGCCGGCATGCAAGGTTGCCGAAGCTCCCAAAGAACAGTTGGTGATGAGTGAACTTCCTCCACTGATGGAGGTGCGGTACCCTTACTTTGAGGTTACGAATGTTCAGGGTGGCGTGATGGTTCCCCAAAAACCGCTGACACCAGGACACCCCATCATCGTGAAAGGGAACGGACAGTTTTCCGTCCACTTCGACAAGATCATGTCGGGCCGTTGCGGCATCAAGGTCAAGGGCAGCAAGGGTGCGGAGATTCTGCTCCTCTCGAATGAGACCGGAGCCATTGGTGGTAGCCGCTCATATCAGATCGCGCTGAGGGACGGGATTCAGACCTTTGAGTCACGGGATTACTATGCGCTCGGTACCGTCACCGTTGTCGTGAGGAACGCCACCTCGCCCGTCGAGATCCTGGATGTCAGCGCCGATTTTCTTTCTCAGCCGGTCGAGTACCGAGGATCCTTCCGTTGTAGTGACGAAGCGTTGAACAAGCTCTACCAGAGCGGTCGCTGGTCGACGCAGATCTGCATGATTACCCATCATCTCGACTCGCCGCAGCATCAGGAGCCGATCAGTGATTACGGGGACTACCTGATCGCCGATTTGGTGAACTACTACACGATGGGGAACAACCCCTGGCTCGCCAAACAGGATCTCCGTAAGTGGGCTTGGGTGATGGAGGCAGCCAATTACAAGACATTCCACACCAGCTACATCTTCTACTGGTTGCAGTCCCTGCTCAATTACTACGACTTCACCGGGGACAAAGAGTTGCTCAAAGAGCTGACGCCGAATGTCCATGCGGTTATCGATACCTTCACCTCTTATCTCGGAAAGAACGGGATCATTTCCGAAGCACCCAACTACATGTTCATGGACTGGGTCACCGTGCACGACGACAAGAATCCGAACATCAAGTTTGCGTGCCATCATCCTCCCGCCGTGATCGGTCAGGGGTACATGACGGCTCTTTTCTATCAGGCGCTCGGGGATGCGATCAGGATGTCGCAACTCACGGGTGACACGGCGCATGCGGAGAAGTATGAGAAGCTGCGCAAGCAGATCGCCGCTTCCTACGAGAAGGAGCTCTGGAATTCCGACCGCGGACTCTATCGCGACGGAAAGCCGTTCATGACATCCGTCAGCACGAACAAGTGGATGCCAGCCGATGTCCAGATGGAGAGCTTCAGCGTGCAGAACAATGCTCTGGCCACGCTTGTGGGACTGGTGCCGGAAAACCGGCAATCCTCCGTCATGGAAAAGACCATGACGAATACGAACTGGGATGTGACCCCCTACTTCATGCACTTCGTCTTCAATGCCTTGGATCAGGCTGATCTCTTCAGCAAATACGGCGTCGAGAAGATGCATGAGTACAAAGTGATTTCCGAGACGCAAACCGTCCGGGAAATGGGGCCGGAGAGAGGTGATTACAGTCACGGATGGATCGCCTCTCCCACCTATCAAATGCCGAGCAAGATCCTTGGGATCAGCCCCTCATCCCCAGGCTTTGCAACTATCGAGATCAAACCGAAACTCTGCGGTCTCACTTGGGCCAAGGGTTCTGTACCTACACCTCATGGAAATGTGGATGTCTCATGGAAAGTGGTGAATGGGAAATTCACGATGGATGTTAGGATTCCCGCCGGAACAACCTCACGCATCGAGATTCCTGGCAAGGAGGCCCATTTTATGGACAAGAAGGATGGATCCTCGATCCCGCGATCACTTGGAGTTGTCGAGGGAAAAACAACTTTTGAAGCAGTGGCTGGCAGCTACTTGTTCACTTCCCTGTTATCCGCACCCTAAAAACCATTAATCCCAACCCCCGGTATCAACCATGAACCCATTCCTCGGCGTCTTCTTCCACTGGCTCGGCGGCTTTGCCTCCGGGAGTTTTTATGTCCCTTACCGTTTTGTCAAAAAATGGGCTTGGGAAACCGCATGGCTTGTCGGCGGCTTCTTCTCCTGGATCATCATGCCATCGCTATTGGCTCTCCTGATGACGCATGATCTGCATGGTGTGATTGTGAAGCAGAGTGGATCGACTCTCTGGTGGACCTATTTCTTCGGGTGCCTCTGGGGACTTGGTGGACTGACCTTTGGACTGACCATGCGTTATCTTGGCATGTCGCTTGGAATGGGTGTGGCACTGGGCTACTGCGCAGCCTTTGGCACGCTGCTGCCTCCGATCGCCAAACTCTTCATTCCGACGATCCCAGTAGACGAAACTATCCTTCAGATCGCCTCGAAACTTCCTGGTCAGATCACTCTTGCCGGTGTGCTGGTCTGCCTGATCGGCATCGGATTGGCAGCTCTTGCTGGACTCAATAAGGAGCGGGAGATGAGTGGCGAAGAAAAAACCTCCGCCATCAAGGAGTTTAACTTTCCCAAGGGAATCGCTGTGGCCACCTTCTCCGGCGTGATGAGCGCCTGTTTTGCCTTCGCCCTCACCGCGGGCAAACCGATCGGAGAGACTTCCCTACTCGCGGGAACCGATCAAATCTGGACCGGTCTGCCGAAGCTTGTGGTCGTGCTGCTGGGTGGATTTACCACCAATTTCATCTGGTGCGTTTATCTTAATGTGAAAAATCGCACCGGTTATCAATATCTCAGCGGCTCGATCAGGGAAGAGCATTTGACCCTTTCCGGAGCAGGTGGTGAACATGGAGTGGAATCTGTTGCGAGCACCGTTGGAAACGATCTGAAAGTTCCTGTGCTCAGGAATTACCTCTTTTCTGCCATGGCCGGGACTATCTGGTATCTCCAGTTCTTTTTTTACACCATGGGCGAGACCCAGATGGGCAAATTTGGCTTCGCCAGCTGGACCCTCCATATGGCGAGCATCATCATTTTCAGCACCATGTGGGGCTGGATTTTCCATGAGTGGAAGGGCTCCAGCAAAAAGACACACCTCCTGATCGCGCTAGGCATCGCCATCCTGATTATTTCTACCCTAATCATCGGGATCGGCACTTGGCTTAAGGGACAACAATAAAAGAGTCAGATTTCCAACCAAATCCATCACAATGAACGACTACACACGGGCTCAAGAAATCTATGCCAGACTTGGCGTTAATACCGAGGAGGTCATTAAGCGCCTTTCCAACACCCCTATCTCACTGCACTGCTGGCAGGGGGATGATGTTGGGGGATTCGAAAATTCGGGAACCGATCTTGCCGGAAGCGGACTTGCAGCCACGGGTAACTACCCAGGGAAGGCGCGTACCCTGGAAGAACTTCGGAGCGATTTGGAAAAAGCCCTGTCTCTCATTCCCGGAATGCATCGGCTCAATCTCCATGCCTGTTATGCCGATCTGGGCGGAAAAAGGAAGGAGCGGAGCGACTACAGCGTGGAGGATTTTCAGAGCTGGATCGATTGGGCCAAGGCGAATGAACTCGGGATGGATTTCAATCCATCGTTTTTTGCTCATCCAAGTGCAGTGAGTGGATACACGCTTTCCAGTTCCGATGCGGGTATCCGCGATTACTGGATCGAACACGGTAAGGCCTGTCGCCGGATTGGTGCAGAAATCGGCAAGCAACTCGACTCACCTTGCGTGACCAATGTCTGGATCCCGGATGGCTCCAAGGATCTTCCCGTGGATCGCAAAAATCCAAGGCTACGGCTTGAAGCGGCCCTTGATGAGGTTTTCTCAGAACAGATTGATCCTCGGCACAATCGTGATGCCGTAGAAAGCAAACTTTTTGGCATCGGTAGTGAGAGCTTTGTCGTCGGTTCCCACGAGTTCTACATGGGGTATGCGGTAAAGCATCAGAAACTTGTTTGTCTTGATGCTGGGCACTTCCATCCCACGGAGCAGTTGGCCGACAAGATCAGCTCCGTGCTTCAGTTCGTCCCTGAACTACTGCTTCATGTCAGCCGGGGTGTGCGTTGGGACAGTGATCATGTCGTCCTGCTTGACGATCCCACTATCGCCATCATGGAGGAGTTGGTACGGGGTGATTTTCTCGGACGCACCCACATCGGGTTGGATTTTTTTGATGCCTCGATCAACCGGATCGCCGCCTGGGTCATTGGCACAAGAAGCACTCAGAAAGCGCTCCTGCTTGCTTTGCTTCAGCCGCTTGCACATCTGCGCAAGGCGGAGGATTCCGGTGCTCTCTGGGAGCGTCTCGCACTCATGGAGGAGTCCAAGACTCTTCCTGTTGGAGTCGTCTGGGAGGAGTTCTGCCATCGGAACGATGTGCCCGCAGACTGGATGCAGGAAATTCGTATCTATGAGCGAGAAGTGCTTAGTAAACGAAATTAATTGATCAGAACTTAAACCTCCAAAATCATGAAACACCTCGCAATCCTAATACCCTTCTTTCTTACCGGAGTATTGCGTGCCGAAATTGCTAATCCCCAACCCAAATCAACTCCTCCACTCACACAGTTGATTAAGATCGAGCAAGATGAGCTAGGGAAAAGATTGCAATCCTCGTTCATCTGGACGGATCTGCCAAAAGAAAGGAAAGGTGTTGCTGTTGGTTTCCGAAAGTCGTTCGATTTGAAATCGAAGCCAAAAGATGCGGTTCTCCATCTCTTTGCCGATGCCCGTTACATCCTCTGGGTGAACGGTAACTATGTGGATCGTGGACCGGCGCGATTTCAGCCCAATGGGCCTGAATACGACAGCATCGACATCGCCAAATTTCTCCATCCTGGAAAAAATGCGCTGGCTCTGTTGGTCGTCGGTAACCTCTCCGGAGGTAAAGTCATGAGGCATGAACCGGGGCTGACTGTTTCTCTGGATATTGATGGAAAGACGGCCTTGCTAACTGATGATTCCTGGCGTTGGAGTGATGGAACTCGTTTTCGTGCTGCGGGAGCCAGTTGGGCCAATCTTGGCGAAACGGAAGTCGATGCACGCATTGAGGACGGAGACTGGACTCAGGCTGACTACCATGACGAAAAGTGGAAAAATGCTGTTCCGATCACATCCAAGAGTTGGGGGCCACTGACAGCCCTCAGGATTCCGATGCTACGCGAGAAACCTGTGCCATTCCATCTCGCAACCGGAGTCTCCCTACCAGTGACGCTCAAGCAAGGCGAGAAATTAGAATTCACCACGGATCGTCTGGTTCAGGCCTATCCGATCATTGAGTTTAAGGCCACGGCAGGAACTGAAATCACCATTGAACCATTCGGATTTCACTACATAGCCAGGGAGGGAAAGCAGACGCACTTTACCATCGATACACGAGGCTTTGCCAAAGGTGCGATCATCATTCAATCGGGGCAGGCGACGATCACTGATCTGAAGATTGTGGAACGCCTCTACCCGTATGAGCGGTTGGGATCGTTTCATTCCAATGATGAGTTTCTCAATAAACTCTGGGAAATGTCCGCCCGATCCTGCGAGATACTCAGTGAGGACTCCTATGTTGATTGCGCCGATCGCGAACGGGTCGAATGGATGGATGATACACCGCCCGGTTATGACATCACGCGTACTACCATGGCTGGGGTGGGGAGCGATGGAAAATTGCAGTACGGGGATCCAAGACTTCTCAAGGAGCTGATCCGTCGGACGGCACTGACTCTCCAACCCGAGGGCTGGGTGAAGGCTCATACCTGCTCAGACCGGTATGACATCCATGCCAAGATGGAGGATCGTGCCTGCGATTGGTTGGAAGGTGTGCGGCTCTATTATGAGGCGACGGGTGACAAGGCGGCACTCAAGGAAATCTGGCCCGCCATTGCGGCTCAGATGGACTTTTTTCTGCAACGCCGTACGGAACGCGGACTTGTTCGCGCCAGAGACTGGGTAGTCTGGGGAAATCCGGTCAGTTACCAAACCGGTGAGGGAACAACACTCAATGCCTTTGTTTATCGTGCTCTGGAGGATGCCGCCAAAGTTGGTGATGTTATTGGCGAGAAAGTGGAGGCTGAGCGATTTGCAAAGGGAGCTTCGGACTTAAAGAAATCCATCAATAATGTACTCTGGAACGAAGAGATGGGCACTTATTCAGCCGGGTATTTCACTGATGCTGATCTCGAAGAGTCTAAACGGAAATTCGGTCTGGCTCGTACCAACAACATTGCCATTCCCACGCTTCATTCCAGCGTCTTCGCACTGGATAGGGGAGTGGTTCCATCCGATCGGCATGATCGTGTCGTTCAGACGATGGTGGCGCAGGATCAGAAGGGTGAAGCCCGTTTGATGACTTACTACTATCTGGCCAAACAACTCTATGCGATGGATCAACCCTCCTCCGATCAGCGGGTGCTGGATCTGCTGCGTAAAAAGTGGATCGGGATGGTCGATTCTCCGTGGCAATGCTCCTGGGAGGAATTTGGAGGAAGCTCCAAGGCTCATATCTACGGGATGTATCCGGGATATTTTCTAAGTGCCTATGTTCTGGGTGTGCGTCGGGATGCTCCAGTGGCTGATAAAGTGATCCGTATCGAACCGCACTTGGGAGATCTGAAGAACGCCGAAGGCACAGTAGTGACCGAATTCGGGCCCGTGAGAGTTGCTTGGAAAAATGGGCAGGAGAAACTTTGTTTTGAAATCACTCTGCCCGGAGGAATCAAGAGCACGCTCGCCTTGCCTTACAAAGAAGGTCGGCAAACAATCGAACTGGACGGTAAGAAGGTAGAAGGGGTTAAAAACGGAAATCGAATCGAAATAAACCTACCCGCTGGAACACATAGCGGGGCCTATTAGAATATCATGATCCGATACGAACCGGGTGAATTAACTCTTAGTCCCGTGGCAATTCAGGCTTTCGTCAATTATCTCCTCGATAAAGTGGTTTTGATCATGCTGACTACTTCAAAAGATAAGCCGATGAGGATATCCCCCGCGATGGCACTATGCAGTCTTTTCGCCACGCTGCTATTCAATGTGGTGACTCCATGTGCCCAAGGCGCTTCTCCAGTGGTTTTTTGGAATTCCGACAGTCTTCAGCCCGGTGATGCGGTTTTGCTTTATGGCAACGGCCTTGCAGGTTTGACGCAGGTCAAGGTCTGGCAATTGACCGATGATTCTGCGGTTCCGCTGGCATCCGAGCTAACTGCACCTCCTTCTGCTCCTGTGCAGCCAATCTATCAACCCTGCAATGCATCGCTTAAATTTCTTCTACCAATAACCTTCCAACCGGGGATCTATGCCGCAGAGTTGCCGGGAGCAAAGCCTCTTGTTTTGAATCGTCCTGTAACGTGGTTCCTGCAACCCGAACAATTGAAGCCGGGACTTTCTCAGAATCAGGCACCACCTGGGGCAAAGATCCAATTGATTGGGAAAGATTTTCTGCTTCCCGGTGATAAGGGAAAACCCCAGATCTCGTTGCAATCTTGCAGCGGAGGTTCGTTGAGAATGATCACACCTGATAAAGCCGAAAGATTCTCCCTGCGGGCGGCACTGCCCAAGGATCTTCCTCCAGGTGTTTATGCCCTCCGTGTTGCAAATGGATTCGGCGGGGCTGCAGGATGGAGCGATCCGCTGAAAATCGAAATCAAGACACCTGATTTATGGCCCGAGAAGGTATTCGATGTGAAAAAGTTCGGCGCTCTCGGGGATGACATCACTGATGACACCGTTTCCATCCGTGGGGCACTGGATGCCGCCGAGAAGAACGGGGGAGGGGTTGTTTACTTTCCGTGGGGTACTTACCGCCTCACCGACTGGATTCGGATTCCGAGAAAGACCATAATGAGGGGGGAGGAGCGTGACGCAACGATTCTCAAGTGGCCGGTGGATGAGCCGCAGACGGAGCAGGAATTCACACCGGCTGCCGTTTACGGGGACACTTCCTATGGGGTCGAAAATCTCACCCTCATTGCCCGGAAGGTGAATGCGATCTTCATGGACCTTAGCACGCCGAACAATATTGCTCCCGAACTGAAGCCTTTTGTGAATCCCGAGGGTTCACGTGATGTGTTTTTCCGAAATGTGGCCTTCCATCACTGGATGCTCTGCAGTCATCCCGACCGGAATGCGGTGCTGTGGGCCAAGCGCTACACCGATAACCAGAATCCCTATAATTTCAGGAATGGCGCGATTCGCAATTTTGAAGTCAGCGACTGTCTCTTCCAGGGAGCAAATCAGAGTTTTTTCAACATCCGGAACGCAAGGATTCTTAGAAACTCTTTTAGCAACGGGATGGGATACTGCTGGACCTGCCTCGGCGGAGGGGTCTGGTATACCGTGGCTGAGGATAATGACCTCCGATGTTCCTCTTCGTGGGGATACGGAAAGATTGGAATGAATATGATCTATTCGGCCAGGAACATCTGCCACAATTTTGTCCATGGCGAGCGTGAGGCAATGACCTGTGACATCAGTGCCACGCCAGCCACCCCTTATACCATGACACCCGATGGGATGCATGTTACCGGCAACTCCAACATTGCCTGGTTCGGACTTCCCAAGGTCGTCGGGCCCACCAACATCATGTTGAATGGGATCAAGGCTGGAACTGATGACTTCGCCGGAAAGACCGTGATGATTATGGATGGACCCGGAGCGGGTCAATATCGCGAGATAACGCGAAATACCCCGGCGGAGTTTACAATCGACCGGCCATGGGATGTTCTTCCGACTGTAGAAAGTACCCTTGGGCTCTGGGATCTCTGCCGCCACATGATTGTCAGCAAGTGCGAGGGGTATGACACTTCGGCCTTCGCCCAGCTCTACGGGAGCTTTTACGATTACATCGTGGATGGATGCACCGTGGATCGGAGTCAGGGAACATGGGGGCAGTCGGGATGGTTTGTCCAGTTCCGTTACAATACGATTCGCTATGCAAACTCCTACCATCAGCACATCGGCAATCCGGGCAAGAACCGCGAGGGTAACACTCCTTTCGGATTCAACGGGCTGACCGACGGTAATCTGAGGATTACCAAATTCGGTTCGGCTCAGTATGGCACTCCGGGGGGCAAGGCCCTCTTTGTTAAGGACGTCGTGCCTCATCCCGTGCCAGGGGTGAGGGGATGTGTCATTAAGGGGAACGAGTTGTCCTATAACCAGCGCATCACACTGATGCCGGGAAGGGATCCGATGAGTCGGATGGGCACCAATGATTTTCTTCACATGACCGATGCTCTCATCGACCATAATACTGTCAGCCACTCCGATGTGGGGGTCTTTGTCGGAGGCCTGGTGAGCAATGTGCTCTGTTTGGGGAACATCTTTCAGGATGTAAAGACGAACGTCATTGCCAATCCCGCAGCAGTCCTTTCGATTGATCCTGAAACAAAGACCCCTGCTAATTGATGCTGTTCATTTAATTCCATGTAACCTTCATTTCATGTTCAGATCCCTCCTTTTTGCAATTATCGGCATTCTCTTCGCGAATGTCTCGGGACAAACTCCTGCGATTACCAACACTTTTGCCCTGGCATCAAAAATCCAGATTCCGCTGGAGGTGGGAGGAAAACAGGTTGGAACTGTTTCTCTTTCTCCAGGCACCAAGGTGAATTTGCTTCAGTGGGACGGTAATGCATTCATTGCCTCACAGAACAAGGGAAAACCATTCAAGGTTTCCAAGAAGGATCTGGTCGTTCCCGAGGGACTTGATCTTGATCTTCTGGCTCATGAACTGGCACCAAGGGGGACTGCTGTCGGGGATCCTGTGCTGGCAGTCACGGTGCAGCACGCGATCCTGATCTCCGATCCCTCCGGAAAACCAGTCTCCACACCCCTTGAGGTCAGGCCGCTCAACTTCCCCAAGGATGCCGTTTTCACCTATTCGTGGAAGCAGGTGCAGGATGTGTTGAGTCCCTTCGCCGCTCCGGTGAATCCAACAAACAGTATCTCGTTCACTCCTCCCGATGCTGCCGCGACAGTGGCCAACATCTCAGGTTCCGGTGTTTTTGAAATCCGCCTGACTGTCACCGATACCAGGCACAATCTTTCAGCAAGCAGGAATACCTGGGTGAATGTCTGGGACTCCCGGTCACATATTGTCGTCAATGGAAAGGAAGATCCTCTCTGCGTGGCGCCGGGCATTCTTCCACCACCTACTGTGCGAAACCTCTCTCCCGATCCGGGACCTTATTTTCATCCCAGACTCTACTGTACTGACCGGGATTGGGCAGAGATCAGCAAGCGATCCCAAAACGGCAAGATTGCCTCTAAGGCCCTCTGTAAATTGAAGAAATCACTGGAGGAGCATTTTGAGAATCCCAGCGAGCCGTTTGCCAAATTAACGGATGCCTTGATCAAATATGCCGATGCTGGTTTTCAGGGAACTCTCCCCGATCTCACGATGGGCATCCCATCCAAGCTCGGGGAGAAAGGGCCGGATTGGAGCGACGCCAGGAACAAGTTCAACGAGTATTGCAACCAGCTTCGGGATGCCTCACTTGTGGCCTGGATTGATCAGGATCCAAGTGTACCGCAGGCTCAGGTGCTGCCAGAGAAGCAGGCCAGATTCAGGAAGTTGGCGAAGGCAACGGCCTCGATCAGCCACATTCTGTTGCATTCCTGCTGGGATGAAAAGACAGGGAACTTCAACAAGGAGTATCCATTGTACCTCAATAACTTCGACAAGATTGGGGATCCCTATTCCGACATGAGTGCCATCGGAATCTCTTATGATTTCGTGGCTCCCTGGATGAACCGTTCCGAACTTCGCGCGGTCAGGGACTTCCTGTTTGCCCAGAGCGCGCGCAGAACTACCGGTGCACGCGTGGTCTTTTTTGCTCCCGGTGTGCATGGAAGGCTTCAGCGAGGTGAGGAGCAGAACGGAGATTTCATGAACATTGAGGAGGCCAAGGTGCTCAATGCCCTCGCTGTCGAAGGTGAGGAAGGAGGGGTTTCTCCATCCGTACTGAAAGCATTTGGTGATGTTCCCAAGCCTGATGACCATGAAACCTCTCCTGACTTCAAGGCTTACAACTGGATGAAGAATACCGATGTCGATAGCAAGGGGGCATGTGTGGAAAGCAAGCCCTACCCGGAAGCCTCTTCATGGCCTCATGCCGCCAAGGTTCAGGTTGACAATCTCCAGCGGGGAATCTGGTGGAATGATGATGCCTATGTCTCTCCCTGGGGTTTTCAACTCAACAAAGAGGCCTACTACGGATTCAGTGCCTGGGGACTCTGGCCGACGGCTGTTGCCTGGGCGATCCATGGGGCGGAAAACCAGTATGTGACATCGCTCTATTACCAGACCGTGCTTCACCTCCTCTATTCCTGCTATCAATCCCCCACTGTCAATAAATCGGAAGACTACGAATCGAACTACTTCCTCTATGACCATCATGATGGTGGCGGGGATTACCGGCAGAACCATGCCGTCTTGATGAAGTATATGTATCCTGATGATGCAGCCGTCGATTATATCTACGCCGGTAATACTCCCCAGCTCGGATTTAACCCTTTCATGCTGACCCTCTTTGGACTGGATCCCGGGATCAATGGCAAGGTAACGACTCTCAAGGATGTTGAAATTCTCAAAAAGCCTGTTCTTACCAAAGTGGATCCCCAACAGGGATTTGTCGTCACGAGAAGCGGATGGGGAGAGGAAGAGACCGCGCTTCACTTCGACGAGGGATGGCATCACACTGGCCATATGCACGCGGAGAAGGGAAATTTCTCATTCTTTGCACTTGGCCGTCCCTGGAGCTTCGCTCCCGGCTACCATGTTACCGACAGTACATGGCAGTCAGAGGTGCTGATTCAGGATCTGAGATATACCAATGATCCGCTCACGCAAGGCTTCATGGGGGAAGGACCGAATGCCATTCCGCAGGGTTCGGATTACAAGCGCTGCTTCCCGACACCTCCGGGGAAGCTCTTCCAGGTCACCGAAACACCGGACAAGTCATGCGTGATCATGGCCGGAGACAATGCGACGGCCTATTCCTATTGTTATGGCGAAAATCAAGTCGAGACCCCCCTGAAGCGCATTGATTATCTCTGCCCTGGGCTGATTGATGATCTTGCATCTCGCAACTCCAATGCCGTTGCCGAACTCTCGGAAAATCTCAAGCTCACGACGAACTACAATCCGGTGCAGTATGCCTATCGAACGATCCTCTTTGTGCGTGGGGAGCACCCTTACGCCTTGATCATGGATGATATCAACAAAGACGGCACGCCACGCAACTATCGCTGGCAGATGAACTGTTCCACCATGTTTGGCCCGCCGAGTCTTTTCACCAATGCCGATGGCAAAAAGGTTCCCTCGGATCTGGATGCGGAACCGGGTGCCACGACGGCTGAAGCCGTTCTTCTTCATGCCCCCATGGACAATGCCCCCGCGGATAACCCTAAAAAGACCGGTTTGCCGCGATTGCTGGTGAGGGATTTCTCAGAAGCTGCCGATGTGAAACGCGACCCGGTGATTGAGGTTCACAAGCAATCAGCCAGTACGGATACAAGCAACGGCGATATTCATCGGCTCTTCATCACCCGTAATCAGGCCGTGGAACCTAAATTCAAGGTGTTGCTTTATCCCTTCCGAACCGGAGATAAACTTCCCGAAACGAAGTGGAATGAGGATCACAGCGCGCTCACCATCGACTTTGGTGGTGGCAAGTCGGACATCATTTCGTTCGACCGCTCGAACCCGGATCATAGAACCAGGGTCGGGTTCAGCCGATTAAAGGGTTGAGTGGCCGATCGGGAGTCTTATTGGTAGAAGATTCCTTGGAAAAAACAAGAACTCCTTGGGTATCGGGAATCAAGCTCATGTGGGTCTGACGAATGATGATGTGTGCTTTGAGCATTCACATCCACTCTCCGCTGAAATACGCATCATAAGTCACCATTACCCTCCCCTATTTCCATGGTTCACTCCGACAACTTCGATGGCACCTTTACAAACCCTCTGATCTGGTCCGATTACCCGGATCCCGACATCATCCGGGTGGGTGGGGACTTTTACATGGCGAGTTCATCGTTCACGGATGCGCCCGGCATTCCTATCTGCCATTCGCGTGATTTGGTGAATTGGAAAATCATTGGCTATGTCTATGACTGTCTGCCGGAATCAAACCCCGCCTACTCCATGCTGGATGGAACGGTTGCCTATCGGGGAGGAAGCTGGGCTCCCTCCCTCCGCTACCATGATGGAAAATTCCATGTCTGTTTCTGCACTCCTGCCGAGGGCTTTTTCATGGCGGTGTCCGAGAGACCGGAAGGACCCTATGCGCTGACTGCTTTCGGCACGGAGCTCTATGATCCGGGACTTTTTTTTGACGATAACGGACGGGTTTTTGTGGCTCATGGAGCGAACACGATCAGGATCACGGAATTGACCTCTGATGCGCTGGCGATCAAGACTCCGGGAAAAGTAATTTACGAGACAGCGTTCGGAACACCCTTCGAGGGCTCCCATCTGCACAAACGCAATGGCTGGTATTATCTCTGCTGTACCTGCCGGGGCTACAACGGGATCGAGGTCTGCCTTCGCTCCCGGAATATCTACGGCCCTTACGAGGCACGGCTGATTTCCGCCGACGACATGAACTACGAGGGGGCTGGTTTGCATCAGGGAGGTTTTGTCGATCTGGAGAACGGAGAAACCTGGTTTTTCATGTTCCAGGACCGGGACTTTATCGGTCGGGTTCCGGTGCTACTCCGAGTTACCTGGCAGGATGGTTGGCCCTTGATCGGCGATCATGTCAACTTCTGGAGAATTCCGGTGACTCAGGAAAAGCCTTCGCTTCCTTCGGTTCCTGTTAGTCTGCCGGGTGGTGGTGACGAATTCGACGAACAGCAACTTGGTCTCCAGTGGCAGTGGAATCACAATCCTGATGACACACGCTGGTCTCTCTCAGCGCGATCAGGACTCCTCCGTCTCACAAGCGCTCCGGCACCCGATCTTCTCCATGCTCGGAACACCCTGACTCAGAAAATCGTCGGCCCTGAATCCCATGCCACGACCCTCCTTGATTTTTCGGGAATGGCCGAAGGGGATATTGCCGGAATCTGCATACAGAATATTCCCTGTGCATTCCTCGGCGTTGAGATCCGAAACGCTGAACCACTCCTTGTGATGGATCGCAATGGATCGGAATGTGCCGTCGAAGGATTATCCAGTGTTGGCAGCACAATTCAGTTACGAGTGACTGTTACTACCAATGGCGAAGCTCTTTTCTCGTGGAGCTTCGATGGAGAAACTTTTCACTTCATCGGCGAACCTTTTGTCATGGAGTTTACCGTGAAGACCTTTCTTGGAAACAAGTTCGGGCTCTTCTGCTTCAACCGCTCTGGCGGGGGAGGGGGCTATGCCGACTTTGACTGGTTCCGATTGCCGGAAGCGAAACCTTCAAATCTCTTCCATGCGGGGGAATGGATTCCAGCTTGCCGTTATGATGCGGAGCGTGGGGTTGATACCCATCGCATCGAGCAGAAGAGGCCCCGACAGCTGCTGATCCGCATCTCCGACGGAGATTGGGTGAGATTCAACCAAATTGATTTTGGATTTGGATCTACACGGCTTGAGGCACGAGTGCGTGGTCCTGGAAGTGGCGGTGAGATCCACTTCTATCTGGGGGATGCCGATCAAAAAAGGATCGGAGTGTTACAGATTCCTGCAATCAGTTCCGCGGATGGAGAGCAAACGCTCGCTTGTTCCATTATTTCGACGCTTGGAATTCACCCGCTGGAAATGCGTTTTTTCTGCCCCTTTGGCGATCTGATCCGATTCGAGGAATTTCGATTCTTATGATCCCTCCAAATTTATAGTGGGCAAAATGTCATTTAGAGATAGATAATTCCGTGTTTATTCGATTCCCCCCCTATGAAACGCAGCATCTTCCCTCTCCTTGGGGTTGCCGTATCGGCAGCTCTTTTTCAATCCTTAGCATTGGCCCAGAACGAGGAGGCCATGACAAAGGAAGTGGCCGCATCTCCCTTCGCCCCGAAACCGTGCGATTCCTATAGCAATTACAAGAACGACAAGGGTGAGACTGTTTATCCCCTCTGGGGAAGTCTGAAACCCCTGGACTTCGGTTCACGGGAAGTGACCTTTAATCAGGCTGGAGTCCGCTCCATCAGGCAGATTCCTACACCAGGGGTTCACCCGCGTATTTTCTTTACCCCGGATGACCTTCCCGATGTCCGGCGTCGCGTAAAGGAAACGCGCTGCGGTCAGGAAGCCTGGAAAAACATCCTCTCTTGGACCGAGATGATGAAGGGGAACTATGACGACACGGCGGATTATGCCAAACCCGACAAGACGCTGGGCGGTTGGCAGAGTCTTCATGCACGGGTGCCTTTGAGTCGTCTTGGAGCACCCCTCGGCAGCACGGCGGTGAATGGTAGCAAGTGGAACAAGAGCGACAATGCGGCGGCGCTGTATAAAAACCTTGTGGATGGAAGCGCCACGAATTGCCCCGCTTACTATTGGAACGCTTTCTCCTTGGAGGCATTCCGATCCCTGATCGAAAATGATGAAAAATCCGCCAAGGATATTTCTGCCGCTGTCTGCACGGCGTTGAAACTCGGTCAGGCTGAACGGGAGGCCAAAATTATAGCTGACAAGGCCGCTGCTACCGCCAAAAACAAAACTTACGAGGATGTGCCCCCTCCCCAGCCGGTCGGAGCTTTCCAGTTGGCATTCTGTTACGACTTTCTTTTCAACTGGCTCACACCCGATCAGAAGAAGGCGATCCATGACGAACTAGCACTGGGAACATGGTCCCATGACAACTACGGAACCTTCAATAACGCCACAACCTCCCGCAGTAACTGGGCCACCTTTTCCTATTGGTTGTTCGAGGTTCTTGGCATCGAGGGTGAACCTGGTTTCAATGCGCTGAAAGTGCGCGGAATGTACCGGGGGTGGCGAGATCTTCTCACCTATGGTTGGTTCCTCTCCGGAGCGACCTTCGAGGGTGAGGCGAAGAACCAGCTTGGTATGGACGGAGTGATTCTGTTTGCGATGCGCGAGAAGGAGTATGGCTTTACCAATCTCTGCGGACATCCCTATTTGCAGGCCTATGCCAATAAGTTTCTCCCCCACAGCAGCAATCCCATGCAGACCGGGTTTCACAAATACGACCTGCTAGGCGGTAGCCGTGCAGGAAAGGGGAGTTTTTCCCCCTGTGACATCCTTGGTCTGAAATACATGTTTCCGGAGGACAAGGAGATCGATTGGGTCTATCGCCAGTCGGTGGGAGATGATTACTCTCAGGTTCCCGACCGTCCCGATGGTTATTTCAACGGACTCCTCTTCTTTACGATCTTCGCCACCGACTTTGATCCTGGCAACGGGGATGTCTCGAAACTGAATCTTGGCAACACATTCTTCTGCGGGGAACGGGCCCTGATGATGACCCGCAGCGGCTGGGACAAGGATGCCGCACAACTCAACATGCATGTGCGTCAGGCCAACGGCGGACATCCCTTCAGCGACCGGAATGGAATGATGCTCGCCGGGGCTGGCCGGATCTGGTCCCCAAACGGCTACGCAAATTTCAAAACCTCGGAGAACAGCGTGGTTTCGATCGACGGCAAATCCCAGACGGTTGAAACACCGGGTCGCCTTGTTGATTTTGTGGATCAGCCGCTGGCTACCTTTGCCGTGGGGGATGCCAAGTATTGCTGGGATTGGCAATGGAAGCGGCTGGAAAAGAGGGGTGGCTATTACACGAGGGACGATATCGAGACAAAGAAAGTTGCCATACCGCCGGGATTTGAACCCGAGATGCATTCCATCAATGATTTCGCCTTCAAGAAGCTGGAGTACCCCTATCTCAAGGCTCCCTTCTTCGAGTTGCCCAGTTGGATTCTGCCGGCAGGAGCTCTGACTCCCATTGTTCGCTCTCCCTTGTACCCGGTGCAGCGCGCGTTTCGCACGGCCGGACTTGTCCGTGGAACCCATCCCTACATGCTGGCACTCGATGATATCCAGAAAGAGGCGACGCCCCATCACTATGATTGGAACATGACCCTGGAACGCGACATCCAGATTGCTTCCATCACCAAGAATCAGGATGGGACAACCGATATTCTTCTGACCGGCTCCGATCCGGATCAGAAGAATCCAAAAGCAAAGGAAATCACCCCGCCCACACTCCCGGCGGGATCTACGATTCCCGATGGTCAGCCGATGTTGCTTGTCCGGGTGCTCGATGCGAAGGGGATCGGCACCCCCTTTGTGGAAGAGAACCCCAATCAAACCGATTCCAAGAGATACAGCCCGGTCAGACATCTCGTCATTCCAAGCGACTCGGTCAGTCCCGATTTCAAGGTGTTGATCTATCCTCATCATCAGGGCACCCCGTTGCCGGTCACACGATGGGATTCATCCCGCGCTCAACTCTCGATCAACTGGGACGATCAGCAGGACACGGCAGTATTTACCAACGGAACTTCTGGAAAGACTCATCTGACATTGAATCGAAAGGGCAATAGTCAGCCCCTGATTTCCCTCACAAGGGAACCGGAGCCATTACCATGACCCCCGGATGCTCTTTTACCTACATTCTCCCATCATGAAATCCATCCACCCGCTCTTTTCACTACTTCTTGCGATCAGTACACTCTCTGCGGCCTCCTCCATTCCTGAATATGGAGCCGAGATGGCCGTGCCTCCACAGGATCAAGGTTTGCCCTATACACGCTCGGCCCAAGGCGTTGCTCTGGAGAAGATCAAGGGAACCATCGCCCTCTTTGCCGGTAGTCGCTACGCCTATGCTGATGGGTTGCGCGTCCGTCTCGATCAGCAGGATCTCCGTCATGGGGAAGCCAGGATGATTGAAGGGGATCTCTATGTTCCTGTCGGATTTACAGCCGTTCTGGATCTTGCCGATCCTCTTGCTGCTGCAGACAAGGCGCCCGACTATCTCAAGGATCGCTGGGTTTATACGCTCCAGCTGCCGCAGGCCAATCCGTCCGCTTCAACTAAGGATATTGACGGGAAGGCTTATGTGAACTTGACGGCCACGGCGAAGGAGAAGGGACTCAAAGTCTCGACCGATCCCCGTGGGCTGGTGCTGATCGGAAAAGCGGATCTGGCGTTTTCAGGGAGTGAAAAATCACTGCTCGATTCCGTGATAACCCTCTTCGATACACCCGATCGCTTTGCCGATCCTGCGATCGCGCCAACGATTGTTCCAACACTGAAAAAGCAGGGAGTCTGGACAGATCATGTAAAAGTTTCTGAAAAGGATCTGGCCCTGCTAAATGGCCCGGAGACGAAGTGGCCGACCGCCCCGGAATCTTCCTTTGATACCAATGGATTCAATGAGCCTCTCCTTGGCTCCAAGGTTCCCTCGCCTGGGGTCTATCCTCGCCTCCTCTTCAGTCCCGAGGATCTGCCGATGATGCAGAAGCGATCCCAGGAGAATGTCCTTGCCCGCAAAGCGCTCATCCAGATGGAGGAGCTGTTCAAGAAGAGCTGGTGGGATCCCTCGACGAGTGATGGACAGATTTTTCAAAAGCTCTATTCGGGTGAGACAAACGGGCTGGAATGGGATTTTGGAACAAATCTTCCGATCAGCAGTATTCCCCAGCAGTTCAAGGGACAAAAAACGGGTATTTACAGTTCCCACATTGCCTATGTCCCCGAGTGCCTGACAGCGATGGCCCTTTACTCGTTATTAACCGGCGATGAGGCGCATGGCAAACAAGTAGCCAATGCCTTTGTGAATTACTACAAGCTCCGCGAGCCGCTAATCGACCAGTGGAATGCGATGAGTGACTCCGAGTTCGGAGCGGCTCCCTATAATGGTGGCGGGGCCGTGACCTGCTGGCGAGGGATGCACGGTCTGGTAGGCCAGATGAATCTCGGTCTGGGATTTGATTTTGCCGGAAAATGGATGACGCCTGAACAGGTAGAAGATATGCGCCGTATTATTGTCAAGGCGACCTACGGTCGTCGGCCTTACGGCCAGGACTCGACGGTTCGATTCCGCGATGTGAATTGGGTGGCTTGGGATCTCCCTCATTACCTTGCGCTTGCCGCTATCGAGGGCTTGCCTGGTGCCGATCCTGAAGGGTTGGAATCCGATCGGGAGACAGTCCGGGCATTTTGCGATTGGGGAGTTGATGAGAGCGGTGTGGTCTACGAAAGCAATGGCAAGACCCCCGGCAGCCTTCAGTTCCAGACGCTTTCAATGATCACTTTGGCTCGTCGTGGGGAAAATCTTTTCGCTCATCCGCACTGGCGTAAATTTCTTCAGGCCCAGATTCAGATGACCTCTCCAACTGGTAAGGTTACTGTGAATAGCGGAACACAGTATTCGCCCTTCAGTCGCCAGGAACTTTCCATGATGTTCATCAATGAGCAGAAGGCATTCTTTCCCGAGGAACGATATGCCGACTATCTCCTCTCACAGTCCTCCGTAAAGACCTATCCTGAAGATGACTATTACCGCACATGGCTTCCGGATACTAATGCCTTCGATCCCGAAGCTTATCGTCGGAGTGTGGCTTCGATGAAACGCCTTCGTTTGCCTAGCATCACTTATCCGGGATTTGTCAGCGGAGTGTTGTATAACACCGATTTTAAACCGACAACGCGTGAAGATCTGGGACTGCCACTTGATTTCTCCGATCCGGTTCATGGCGTTTATTCCAGCTACAGTGACCGCTCAACCAATGCTGCCTGGATCAATCTGATCGTGCGTCCCGATCATTACTATGGTGCCGGTCATCATCATGCCGACGCGGGAATGTTCCATTTCTCAGGTGCGGGAGTCGATTGGTTCACACAGTCGCCGTTTCATCAGGTTTTTGATGGCCGCTATTTCAATCTGGTTCAGGTCGATGGTCATTCAGAAGCCGAGCCAAGTCCGCAAGGAGGAACAGCCTACAATGCCGCAGCCACTTATCTTGGAATGCAGCAGGGAGAGCAGGGAGCATCAGCTTCCGCCGATCTGACCTATGCCTATAGCTGGAGATGGATGACTCAGCCTCCGGGAAGCTGGCCGGAAGCAGTACAGGCACTCGGCTGGACTCCCGATCCTACGCCCCGTATTCAGGAAATCTTTGCCGGCACGGCGCGCAACAAGATGCGTCCCTGGTGGCTGACCTACAACTCGTCCAACTACATCGCTACATCCCGCGCTCCGTTCAACCCGATGGAATTTGTCTTCCGCACGGCAGGTCTGGTGCGTGGACCTCACGCCTATGGCTTTGTCATTGATGATCTCCGCAAGGATGGGAAAGATCATCTCTATCAATGGGTGGCAATGCTCAACGGAGGAGTCTGGGAGGCTGTGCTGCCTGATTCTCCGAAGGGAACTCTGGTACTCGGATACAATGCCAAGGAAGACGCGACAGTGCCTGTAGCTCACGCCAAGCCACTTGCTCCATCTGTCGGGGATCCCCTGCTCTTGGTCTATCCTTTGAGTGTTGGCAATACTTCGGGAGCCACTGATGGCTCGTTTCGACCTATTGCTGTTGAGACGGCTCAAGGTCCTGCTGATAAGAAGGGAGTGGCGCAGCAGTACAATCGAATGCTGATCAACTCCGTGGCCAAAGAGGGCCGCTTCAAGGTGCTGCTGATTCCTTTCCGCATGGGTGAGGAAATTCCAGGCATTTCCTATGATCCTTCCAGCAAGACAGCTTCCGTTTCTTGGAAAGATCAGAAAGATTCCTTGAGTTTCAAGACTGATGAGAAGGGAAAAACTAGTATCGTGGTCACCCGCGATGGGAAGAGTGTGGTGGATTCTGAAAAGTAATTTTTTAACGCAATGAGAAACAATAAACCGATTCTTTTTTTACTCTGGGTTGCCATGAGCCTTGGAGGGGGCATTCCGCTGGCACACACCGAGGAGATGATTCCCAACGAAACGAAGGAGCAACGGGATGCTCGCATGGGGTGGTGGCGTGACGCACGATACGGGATGTTCATTCACTGGGGACTTTATGCGATTCCGGCAGGGGAGTGGAACGGCAAGAAAATCTGGGGTGGCGGGGAGTGGATCCAGCACTGCGGCAATATCCCTGTGGCCGATTACGCGGCACTGGCCGGGCAGTTCAATCCGGTGAAATTCAACGCCGACGAGTGGGTCTCCATGGCAAAGAAGGCCGGGATCAGATACATCGTCATCACGGCCAAGCATCATGACGGATTTGCCATGTTTGCCACCAAGGCCAGTCCTTACAACATCGTCGATGCCTCTCCGTTCAAGCGGGATGTCGTGCGCGAACTGACCGAGGCCTGCCACAAACAGGGAATGCCACTTGGTTTCTATTATTCCCAGTCCCAGGACTGGCATCATCCGGGAGGAACTGCATGGCCCTTCAAAGAGCGCAAGGGAGATCCCATTGATCATGTTCCCGGGGATATGGACAAATACATTGATACGGTGGCCGTTCCCCAGGTTCAGGAACTCTTGACCAACTATGGATCCAATGCGCCTGTCTGCTTCTGGTGGGACACACCGTTGGAAATGAATGCTGATCGTGCCAAAAAACTTGCCGATGTTGTTCGTCAACTTCGTCCCAAGATCATCACCAACAGCCGTCTTGGTGGCGGGATTGGTGGAGATACCGCGAATGCGGAGCAAAATATCCCTCCCTATGGCTTTCCGAATCGTGACTGGGAGACCTGCATGACGATCAATGGTTCCTGGGGATACAAGGCGGATGATCAGAAATGGAAGTCAACGGGCGAACTCCTCTGGGATCTGATCGATGTGGCAGGAAAAGGGGGTAATTTTCTATTGAATGTCGGCCCGATGGGCGATGGCACCATCCCACAGGCAAGTGTGGATCGTCTGTTGGATGTCGGCAAATGGCTCCAAATAAACGGGGAAGCAATCTATGGCACTACGGGAACTCCGTTCGGCTACGAATTGGGAGCCTACAGTGCCACGGAGAAGGATAAAAAAGGAAAGCCGATCTTCGTCCCCGAGTGGAAATGGCGCTGCACGGTCAAGCCGGGCCACCTCTATTTCATCCTTCTGGAATGGCCTAAGGAAAGCTTCCTCGTTCATGGTCTCCAAAACAAGGTGACCAAGGCCTATCTCCTTGCAGATCCGGAGAAGAAGGAACTTCCGTTTGAGCAGCAAGGGGAGGAACTTAAGATTACCCTTCCTGCCAAGCAACCCGATCCGCTTGCTTCCGTTGTCGTTGTGGAAGTGGCCGATCAGACGCCAAAAACAAGTTGTCTCTCACTCCAGGATCAGCAGAAGCGGGGTGCGGCAATTTCGGCCAAGGGTGATCTCGGTGCTCCAGCAGCCAAATAATCAGATGAGAAAACTGCGATGCCCTTTGTTGGCACTCCTTTTCTTTTCAGTTTGCTCGCTCCATGCGGCAGAGTGGCAATGGTCGGTTCCGACTTTCGGTAAGAACGGTAGGGCCTATCTCTGGATTCCGCCGAAGTGTGACCGCGTGAGAGGAGTCATCATTGGCCAGCAGGTGATCCTGGAGAAAAATTTCATGGAAGACCCCAAGATCAGGGAAGTGGCTGCCAAAGAAAATCTCGCCCTTGTTTTCATCGTTCCCATCTGCATCGGCTACGATGACTTCGATCCCAAGGCTGGAGGGGAGGCAAAATTCAACCGGATCCTTGCCGACTTGGCATCCGTATCAGGCTACGAGGAAATTGCCACGACCCCTTTCCTGACAGTCGGGCACAGCGGGGGTGGGATTTTCGCCTACAATGCCGCTTATTGGAAACCTAACCGTTGCTTCGGCGTGATCGGGCTGAAATGCGCTCCGGGGCACCCTCCGGTTTACCTGCCGAAAGCAAGTCTCGATGGGGTTCCCGTGGTCGATGTCTCGGGACAGTACGAGAGTTGGGTCGGTCCCGATACACCTGCCGAGCATCATTGGCGATGGGTGAGGGGAACCTTGCTGGAATTTCGTGCGATCAACAAGAAGTCACTCGTTAGTGAACTTGTTGAGCCCGGCATCGGTCACTTTGGTTGGACTGACGGACTGGCTGACTACCTTTCCCTCTTCATCAAAAAAGCAGCTGAGGCCCGTCTTCCTGACCAGCCTTCCGAGCCCGGTTCCGAACCTCGCCTGAAAGAGATCGATATGCACAAGGGATGGCTCACCGACTGTACCCTGCTCCAGCAACCCCGCTATCCGGCAGCTCCCTATGATCAATACGCGGGCGATCCGACAATGGCCTTCTGGCACTTTGATGAGGAGATGGCCAAGGCTACCGAAGCCTACATGGCCAGGGACCGTGGCAAGAAGCTGCAGATGGTCACTTTCGTTAATGATGGGAAACCGCTTGTTCCGACATGGATCCAGGGAGTGAACTTCAAGCCTCAGCAGGATGGGAGGACGGTCAAAGTGAGTGCCGATTTTGTGAAGGAGACACCGCCTGAGCTCTCCTTTCCTAAGAAGCAAGAAATTGGTCATGCCTCAAAGCCGATCCAATTCCGTTTGATCGGCGGCTGGTGCGGTGGTGGAGAGCAGACCGGCCCCGACACCTTTCGCATCAAGCCCGACCGCTTCTCCTTCAACAAGGGAGGAGACTCCATTATGATCATGGCCTTTCACCCAGGGGATCAGGAATTTTGCTACCATGAGCAGCCGGTAGGTATAAAATACCCTCAGCAACTGAAGGAGGGAACGGCTCAGACGATTGACTTTCCTCCGATCCCCGATCGCAAAGAGGGCTTCAAACCCTTTTCACTCAAGGCCACGGCCAGCTCAGGACTCTCTGTGGACTTCTGTGTGATCGACGGCCCTGTCGAGTTCCGCGACGGCAAGCTTACGCTGACCGAGATCCCTCCCCGTGCGAAATTCCCAGTCTCCGTGACCATCGCCGCCATGCAGTGGGGAAGCGAGACCGATCCGAAGTTCCAATCGGCCAAGTCGCAATTCCGCACCTTTCAGATCACCAAGAGGTGATGGAAGTCGGAGCAATCGTCCCAGATACTCCTGTTCAAACAAAATAACGAATTTTGACGATGCCTCCCATGACAAAAGCCATCTCTCTATTATTCCTATTCCTATCGATCGGTTTTGCCTTTGGCACTGGCCGGATCGGCTGTTTCTCACGCTGATCCAGCAAACTCAACTCCGGTAACGATTCTGTTTCTGGGTACTAGCATCACCGCACAGGGTGGCTATGTTAGGGAAATCGATGCTGCATTAAAAAATGAGAACCCAAAGAATCCTCCGATGCTTATTAATCGTGGCAAACCGAGCGAAACGGTATCCGGATTGAGCGAAGCTTATCATCCCGGGCCACGACCCAATCTCTTCACGCGACTGGATGAAGAATTGAAGAATGCCAGACCAAACTGCGTAGTAGCCCTTTATGGCATCAATGACGGCATCTACCATCCCTTTGATGAAAAAAGCTTTGGTTCCTCGCTATTTCGAGTGGGTGAGTAACGGTCTGAAGGGTGGCAGGTCGA
>JBAXTN010000026.1:0-38512 GCA_037130175.1 bacterium
CACCCAGATCCTCCGCCAGTACGGGGGTCTCCTGATCCGAAGATGCCAGAAGAATAGCCGCCTTCATCCGCGCCAGCGGATCACGGGGTATCCGGAAATTTTCCAGATCGGCCGGCTGGATTCCTCCCCAGACCGCCGCCACGCCATCCGTGGCCCGTGTCCAGAGGGCAGGCAGATCAGGCCTCCAACTGCTTCGTGGAACCTCGGCACGGCTGAGTGCGAGACGGAGCGGGAGAAGGGAGTCCTTCCGGGTCGCCTGGATGGGAATGACCGGCACACCGAGCTCTTCGGATAGCTTATGCGTATTAACAGGCATTCCCTGCGCCTCGGCCACATCGACCATGTTCAGGGCAACGATCGTCGGCAGCCCCAGTTCCAGAACCTGGGTGATGAAGTAGAGATTGCGCTCGAGATGAGAGGCATCGATCACGCAGAGCACCCGTTCGGGACGGGGTGTATCCTGACGGAGCCCCAGCAGCACATCACGGGTGATGCGTTCGTCGGGTGCATGGGCGCTCAGGCTATAGCTACCTGGCAGATCCAGCAACTCGATCCGCTCTCCATGCTGGCCGATGAACTGGCCTGATTTTTTCTCCACCGTGACACCGGGATAATTTCCGACTTTTTGCCGCATCCCGGTCAGCCCATTGAAAAGCGTGGTCTTGCCGCAATTGGGATTGCCGACCACGGCATAAGATTTTGCATAGACCTCACCCGGCGGATGATCCGGGGCAAGAAAAACCTGGGTGTATTCCTCCTTGCGGGGAATGACTTTTTCCAGCATTTCCAGAGCTTCCACGGGGGCAACTTCGCCGAGGATGAGTGTCGTCTCGTCGATGAGTACCTGCGCTGCATCACCACGACGGATGCTCAGATCAAATCCCCTCAGACGGAACTCCAGCGGATCGCCCAGCGGCGCGGCCCGGACAAATGCTATCCTCGTCCCGATCAGAAGCCCCATCTCGCGCAGTCGGGAAGCCAGCTTCACATCGAAGGGAAGACAGGTAATCACGGCACTTTCACCGGGTCTGAGCGAAGAAAGTAGTGTCATTTACAGTGAGCGGGCTGGTTTCGGCCAGGGCGATTGTAGTTGCGCGAGATTGAGACGCAATATCATTCTGCCTCGAAGCGCGTGCTCTAATAGCGGTTGGTCATTATCCTTTCGGCGCCTTGTCGCGCTGCCCTTTTCTTCCGGCAGTATTGAAATTCTTGCAGGTTCCGAGCAAGCGAAGCATGTCGCAGCGTCCCTCGATCCGAAGTGCCTTTTCCGTCGGTGAAAATCCCATCCGACGCGTGATGCAGTTCTGCATGATGTCGAGGTTGGGATCTTCAAACTCCACGATCTTGCGACAATCGACACAAACCAGATGATTATGATAAGGGCTCTTTAGAAAGTTGGGATCATACAGTCGCTCTCCCCCCCCAAACGAGATTTCACGCAGCATCCCACTCTCCACCAGATGGAGGATCGTACGGTAGATCGTCGCTCTGGAAGCGGATGAATCACTCTTGCGGAGCCGCTCGCAGAGCTCCTCAGGGCGGAAGTGTTCCTGCGTGCGAAAGATCAGGGTCGTGACGGCTTCGCGTTGCTTGGTAAAGCGCAACCCCTTGGAGGCAAAAAATGCCTGAGCCTGTCCGAGTACTGCCTTGAGCGAGGGTTGATCCATAAATGGAGACAATGCGTTTCCCCGGAGACTGGGTCAAGGCGTCAGAGTAGATGCAATGGATCCTCGATTTGTTGAACTCCACTCACGGCTTTGCTAAAAAGCGGACTCTGGATTTATGACACACTCGCGGTCCCCGTTGGCTTGCATGCTCTTCTGGGTTCTGCTATACAAGTAACAGCATCAGGAATGCCTTTGGGTGAAACCAAGGGCTGCCAACCGGGGACGGAGAAATCCCGCGGTGGCTGGAAGGCGCAAGCCCTCCGATGTGCAGCGGGAGAAATCCGCTGAACAAAAATCTCTCCAGGCTTATCCAAAGCGCCCTTCCTGACCGGAACGGCGCTTTTTTGTTGTCTGGGTTTCTGGTGTCCCAACCCACACATCACAAACATGAGCACCAAGCCCAAACTCTCAGTCAGATTCGTCACCAAAAACCCGGATCACCATCTCTGGAACAATAACGGCACCTGGTGGTGCCACTATACGGAGCATCTGCCCGATTACACCAAGCGGCGCGTGAGAAAGAGCCTGCATACCAAGGATCTCAGTATAGCTCGGGTCTTGAGGGACTCACTCCTACATGAGGCAATTTCTTTTGAAGAAGAAGTGCCCCTACTCATCGCTGCATAATCCACAGTCAGCGGTAAAAACCCACACGGCTTCACGAGATAAAAGGGAGGAGATCTTTAAAATCCACTCCTTTTCCAGACATCCGTCGGGCTGAGATAGTGGCGCGTCTCTCTCGGAACTTCATGCAGTTGATAAGATTAAGGATGCACACCCCATAGTCTGTTTGGCTCAGGACCCAGAACAAGATTTAGAGTTCCTCCCGCCGCGATCTGCGCGTAGTCGATCCAACAACGGGTAAGCGGTCGACCGTTTAGCGTGGCCGACTGGATATACATGTTGTCCGCTGAATTGTTTGTTGTGGTGATCGTGAAGGTCCGCCCTGCCGTGTATTTCGGATCGAGATTGATCGTCACCTTGTCGAAGAGCGGAGTAAATATCTCGAAGCGTGGGTCGCCTGGACACGACTGTGCCAAACCCGCTGCGGCAAGCACAAACCAAGCCGACATCTGTCCCTCATCTTCGTCCCCGCAGAGTCCACGATAATCCGGGCCATACGCTTCGTTACAGATACGGCGCACCCATTTTTGAGTCAGCCACGGAGCACCCGCACGATTAAACTGAAATGGAATGAGATGACTCGGTTCATTCGAGGGATTGTCGAAGTCGTTCCATTTCGAAAGGTCGGGGGTGCGGTCAAAGAAATCAGAAAGTTTGGCAATAAAAGCTTCTCGACCACCCAACAAATCCATGAGACCGGGGATATCGTGCTCAACGTGCCAGCCCCACTGATAGAGGGATCCCTCTGTCGCTCCCTTATTGTTTGTCAGCCCCTGCCAGGGAGACCATTTTCCCTCTTTATCCTTCGGGCGGAACCATCCTTTCCACTCGGGTCGTGAGACCAAGCCGTCTTTATCGTAAGTCCAAGGTACGGATGGGTCGAAAAGATTGCGGTAATCAATCGCGCGCGCCTTGTATTTCACCGCATCATCCTTTTTTCCAAGGGCCAGCGCCAGTTGTGAGAGATTCCAGTCTGCAAACTCATTTTCCATTGTTGATGAGAGGCTCTCGGGTGCGTAGCCAAAACGATCCAGCCCCGCAGTCTTCACTGCGTACTTATAGGCTTTGTTAGCATCATAGTTCCGGATTCCTTTCTGATAGGCATCGTTAATGACGGTGATGGACGGGTGGCCGTTCATGCATCCCGAGTAGGCATTGAGCATTTCCCATCGGTTGAAGACCTCAGTTCCATTCTGTTCAGCCAGTTCGATCCAGCTATTGATGACATCATTGATAATACCCGGAGCGATCAGCGTCAGCAGTGGATATTCACTTCGATAGACATCCCAACCGCTAAAGATCGTGCGCTTGGTAAACTCGCGCGTTGTATGGACTCTGCCGTCTCCACCGGGATAATCCCCATTCACATCGGCGAAGATGCGTGGATCAATCATCGCGTGATAAAGTGCAGTATAGAAGGTGGTTTTCTGCGCCTCTGTGCCTCCATCGACCTTGATGCGGTTCAATTCCTGATTCCACGAGTCATAAGCACATCGACGTGTCGCATCGAAATCCCATCCCGGAAGTTCCGCAGAGAGGTTGGCCCTGGCGCCCTCCACGCTGACATAGGAGAGACCCGCCTTGAGGATTACCTGTTCCCCTTCCTTGGTGGAAAACTCCGAGTAGAATCCGAGATGCGCTCCCCCCTGCTGTCTTGCCCCAGGCAGGACGCGGGCTCTGCGGCAGGCTGCTATAAATTCAACGTTGCCGAGAGGATCATGCCCTCCTTTGCCAGCCGTTTCGATCCCGACCGGTAGGTCGGCACTCCATACTCCGGTGTTAACTAGCGGTTTGCTGAACTCCGCATGGTAATAGACTGTGAAGTTGGCATGTCCACTCCCATGCCCCCATCCTCCGCCCTCCGGCGTGCAGACGATTTCTCCCTCGATCGCATTTTCCCCAACCACTTTCACACTCTGGTGCAGGGAGGTTCCCCCGATGCGTCGTGAGAGGTCTATCTGAATACGGGAGCAGGTGCTATTGGGATAGGTGAACCTGAGCATCCCACAGCGCGGGGTGGCTGTTGCTTCAGCCCGAATTCCGTACTCCCCAAGAGTCACTGCATAGTAACCCGCAGCGGCAACTTCGCTTTTTTTATCAATCGAGGACAGGTATCCGGTCCCAGATTTGCCGTTTTCTCCCCACCAAGTTTTGAGGGGGCCTGTTGTTGCCATCACAAGGAAGTTGCCCAGATCACCGTACCAACCGACTCCGCTCAGATGGTTGAAGCTAAATCCTTGGACCGTGCTATTGGTGAAGGAATAGCCACCACCATTATCACCCCCAGAGATCGTGTCGGGACTAAGTTGTACCATGCCAAAGGGGGTCGTTGCCCCCGGAAAATTCTTGCCATGAAAGGCATTCTTATAAGTGCCCTCAAAGCTTCCTGCGCCGATGAAGGGATTGACATAATCCGCAGGTTCCTTTGCCCGGAGCACGGGAATTAGCAGCAGCAATGCCCAAATAGCTCTTTTAGTCATCAACGTGAGTATGATTCGAAGATTCAATCCGAGGTCCTTCTTGATCAAGGACTATACCTCTGCGCCAGCGGCAGCCTGCGACCCATGCCAAAGGCGCGTCCAGTCACCTTGAGCCCCGGAGCTGCCTGCTTGCGCTTATATTCGTTGCGATCCACCAGTCCTGCGATCTGGCGCACGAGAGCCTCGTCGTAGCCTCTGGCAACGATCTCGCGGACGGGAAGGTTCTCCTCCACATAGAGTGCCAGCACGGCATCCAGCAGATCATAGGGAGGCAGTGTGTCCTGATCGGTCTGATCAGGACGAAGCTCGGCACTCGGGGGCTTCTCGATCGTCGAGGTAGGAATGATTTCTCCGTTCCGATTGATCCATCGCGAGAGTTCATAAACAAGCGTTTTGGGGAGGTCGGAGATCACCGCCAGTCCTCCGCACATGTCGCCGTAGAGGGTGCAGTATCCCACCGCCAGCTCGCTCTTGTTACCGGTTGTGAGGAGCAGGCTTCCAAATTTATTGGAAAGCGCCATCAGCGCCACCCCTCGCAGACGCGCCTGAAGATTCTCCTCGGTGGCATCCTTGGGCCGCCCGGCAAAGATCTCCCCAAGGGATGATTTCATCACTTCAAATGCCTTGGTGATAGGTATGTTAACGCATTGTATATGAAGATGATGTGCCAGCTCCAATGCATCGGCGACGCTCCCTTGCGATGAATATGGCCCCGGCATGGCTACACCCGTGACATGCTCCGTTCCAAGTGCCTCCACAGCCAGCACGGCAGTCAGGGCGGAATCAATGCCCCCACTCAAGCCCAGCACGGCACTCGTAAATCCGCATTTATGAAAATAATCCCTCAAGCCCAGCACCAGAGCGTCATGGAGTTCCCCGATCTTGTCATGAGGCGGCATGACTTCGACCCGTCGGGAGTCCAGATCCATATCCACAACCACCAACTCCTCTGCAAACCCAGCAAGGGCCTTTTGGCAAGTCCCCTCGACGGAAAGTACCATCGAATGCCCGTCAAAGATGAGCTGATCATTGCCACCGATGGCATTGCAATAGACGATAGGCGCATTAAGTCGTTCTGCTTGATGCTGTAACATCTGCGTGCGCAAGGAGGGTTTTCCAAATTGGTATGGCGATGCACTCAGATTCACCAGGATTTCCGCTCCCTCGGCAATCAACTCCACTGGAGGATCAACGCTGTAGAGTGGTCCGGGCAGATACTCGGGTGTCCAGAGATCTTCACAAATCGTGATTCCTATCCTCTTTCCCGCCACCTCGATGGGCGAGGAGGGGGCACCCGGCTCAAAATAACGCGCCTCGTCAAAGACATCATAGGTGGGCAGCAGTCTCTTGTGGATAACAGCCGGCACCTCACCCTTGCGCAGAATGGCTGCGGCGTTGAAAAATGGCTTGCCGCTACCGCTCTCATTGCGATCGATGAAGCCGACGACCAGGGGTACCTCTTCGATCTGATCATGAAGATCGGCCAGCGTCCGGAGGTTCCTTTCCACAAATTCTCCCGCAAAGATCAGATCCAGGGGAGGGTACCCCGTCAGAGCCAGCTCCGGAGTCAGTACCAGCTCTGCCCCGCGACCAACCAACTCGCGGTATGCCGTAAGAATCCGAACCGCGTTGCCCGCGAGATCCCCGACCGTCGTGTTAATTTGGGCCAATCCGATGTTCATTCCTCTGTATTACCAGAAACCCCACTGGCGTGTGGCACAAATGTAAAGGCCCAGTAAAAGATTTGCTATGGCATGCGCCGTCACGCAGACCGTGAGGCTGCGGGTGCGGATGGCGATCAGATTCAGCAGAATGCCAGTAAGTAACGCGGCGGGCCAGTCAACGGACGAATGCACGAGCATGAAGGCCACCACAACCGCCCAGAAGCTGAACCGCGTCGCCGAGCCGAATGGCAGGGCAGTAAAATCCTCCCGCACCAGATAACGGAGCAGAAATCCACGCCAGAAGAGCTCCTCCACCAGCGGCACCACGAGAACGAGGCGCACAAAACGGATTGCCAAGACCCATCCCGTGAACCCCGGCACGGCATTGGGATCAAAACCCACCAGTCGATGCGGTTGTTGGAAGAGCTCCTGCGGTGCCACCCAGAGGCCGAAAATCAGCACGCCTACACCCACACCAATCGAAAGTTTAGTCGCAGTTGTTCCGCTGAAATCATAACTCTTCCAGAACCAGAGCAACGCCCCCGCGCAGACCGCGGACTGGATCGGATAGATCCAATACATCGGCTTCATGGCGATGCCGGAGAAGCTTGTCATGCCGAGCGACTCCGCGCCGGATACCGCCATCAATCCTGCCATGAAAAGGAGAAAAGGGAGGGTGTAGGCCAACAGATCTCTGGAAAGAAGCGAAGCACCCAGCTTGGTCATCGCTCTTGGGTATCAGTGGTTGTTGGAAGATGGAAGTGGGTAATGAATCTGCTTTGCCAAAATGTGTGGGAATGCCGACCATGTGCTTGTTGTAACCTCTGCCTTATCCTCAGCCCCTTCATTCCTGTGAGCAAAAAGCTTCCCTCCGACCTGTTCCCCTTGCTCGGCTCCCATGTCCCGACCATCGGCGGGGTGGCCACAGCCATCGACCGAGGGATCGGAATCGGCTGCACTTCGATCCAACTCTTTGTGAAGAACAACATGCAGTGGTTTGCCAAGCCGCTGCCGGAGGCCGATGCAAAAGCTTTCACGGAACATCCACTGCGTCCCAGACTCGGCCCCGTCATCGCCCACGCAGGCTACCTCATCAATCTCGCTGTGGAGGGAACCGAGAATCATGAGAAATCTCTGCGCTCGCTCTCCGATGAGATGCTCCGCTGCGAGCAGCTTGGCATTCGTTCCCTCGTCCTCCATCCCGGTTCCCATCTTGGAGCGGGCATCCGGCACGGCATCGCATGTGTCGCACGCAATCTCGATCGCCTTCATGCCGAGCACCCCTCGTTGAACACCCGCATTGCGTTGGAAATCACCGCGGGACAGGGGGCCACGCTCGGCTCGCGATTTGAAGAAATTGCGGACATCATCACCGCTGTTGCCGATCCCTCACGGCTGGAGGTCTGCTTCGACACCGCCCATGCCTTTGCCGCCGGATATGACCTTTCAGCCTCAGAAGGTGGGGAGAAAATCTTTGCGGAATTCCACCGTATCATCGGGATTTCACGCCTCTCCGTACTCCATATCAATGATTCCAAATCAGCACTCAGTTCCCGCGTGGATCGTCATGACAATCTGGGGCAGGGAAAGATCGGTCTGGATGCCTTCCGCTGGATCATGAACGCGCCAGAGTTGGCGCATCTGCCAAAAATCCTGGAGACCCCGAAGGGAAAGGATCTGGCTGAGGATGTTGAAGCCATGGCCCTGCTGCGGGGATTTATTGGTTAGCGGTTCGTATATTCAAATTGATTTTCTTCCTTGGCTTTTTTTAGACTCCATACTTCATGCATTACGAAAACAACGACCGAGACGAACGCGACTCTTCTTATTCACAGGCCTACCGTCAGTATTCCCGTGATCAGGTGCTGGCCACCCGTGAGCTTGAGATTGAGCGAAAATTTTTTCGCTTCGAAGTGCGCGAGAATGACCGCGGCCGCTTCCTCCGCATCACTGAGGAAAATCAGGGGCGCCGCAACACCGTGATCGTTCCTGATTCAGGCTTTGAAGCCTTTGCCAAAGTAATCACCGAAGTCTTGGCCGAGCAGGGATAAGCTGTCCGGAAAAGGTGAGGGGTGCCTCTCTGTCCTGAAAAAGCTCTCCGGGAAACCAATTCATTCCTGTTTAAGTGGACATCGCGGAGCCTTTCACTTATGCCAGCAGGACTCCTCCCTCGCCGCGCCAGTAACGCTTGCAGGGAAAAGGATTTCTCCCATGGCAACTGTTGACACCCCCACTTCTCAGCAGGCACTGAACATGATCCTTGCGGCCATCGGGCTGCGTGAATCTGAATACAAAGGCAAGGTCACCATTGAAGGTAAAGACCCCGTGCTTGCCTCCCGACACCGCTTCGGCGAGCTGATGGCGGCGGCTCAAGCAGCCTTTGGCATGGCGGCGGGCAATATCTGGGAACTACGCGGCGGCAAGCCGCAGGATGTCACCACCAATGTCCGCAATGCCGTGCATCAACATCACGGGGTTGCCTTCATGCGCCAGAATGGACGCCAACTTCCCTTCACCGACTTCGGCTCAGGAGTCGGCGTGGATTCGCCGATGAGCGCGGAATTTTATCCGACCCGCGACGGCCGTTTCGTCAAGATTGAGCTGTTTTATCCCCGCCTGCGCGACGCCATGTTCAAGGTGCTCAAGTGTGCCCCGACACAACGCGCTGTCGAGGCCGCCATCATGCAGTGGGATGGAGAGGCTCTGGAACTGGCGATTCGCGACGAGGCGGGTGCCATCGGCATGGTCCGCACCGCGGAGGAGTGGCTTGCCCACCCCGTTGGTCGTCGGCTTGCAGCCAAACCGGTCGTAGAGATCGAAAAGATCGGCGAGAGTGATCCGATCCCTTTTCCCAAGCTCTCTGCCAAGAGCTCCAAGCCCTTTGAGGGCATCCGCGTGCTCGACTGCACCCATGTCATCGGCGGACCGGTCACGGGACGCACCTTGGCGGAATTCGGGGCCGATGTCCTGCACCTCTCCAAGCCGAATTACCCCGACCACATGAACTGGCGTCTGGAGACCGATATCGGCAAACGCGCTGCCTACTGTGACTTTGACGACGAGGTGGATACGCGCAAATTCTTTGCCGCACTCCAGAAGGCCGATGTCTTCACCTGCTCCTATCTCAATCTCGACAATCGCGGCATCTCTCCGAAACGCCTCGCCACCAGCCGTCCCGGTATCGTCTCCCATGAGCTGCGCTGCTTCGACTTCGAGGGTGAGTGGGCCAACTTTCGCGGTTTTGACATGCTTGCCGTGGCCGTCTCCGGCTATGTCGATGCCGAGGGGGCCGTCGATGCGCCGATCATGCCGCTTCAGGTTATCTTCGCCGACTACCTCGCCGCCTATGTCGGTTCCGCCGCCGTGGCAGCAGCGCTCCATCGCCGGGCCGTCGAAGGAGGCAGCTATCAGGTGCGCGTCTCCCTCACCCGCATGTGCATGTGGGCCAGTGAAATCAGCCTGCTCGACGGCAGCGCCATGGACGGGGCGCTCCCCTTCGGTGACATCGTGAAGGAAACCGATCTCCCGCTGGCCAAAATCAACGGCCCCTTCGGCGAACAAACCTACCTGCCGAGCCTGATCGAAATGCCCGACATCAAGCCCGGGTTTGTCCGTGGCACCCAACCCCTTGGCTCCTCATTGCTGGAGTGGATTGATTGATGGGACTACCTTTTGAAGGGTTTCAGCTGGGTCATCACGGCCAGCATCAAAAATAATAAAACATGTATCCACCGCTGGCGGATGCGGCTGAGCTTGGAAGCATTACGGAATAAAATTAGCCTTTAAGCCCATTAATTAAAAGTTGTTCACACGGAATCTCCCCTTGGAGAATGTTCCTACCAAGCCTCTGAAAGCTTGAAATGGGCCTTACCGGAGCCTATCGGCTCTGGCGCCTTATAAACACTGGTGTTCCACGGAATAGGCAGCGAGAGATCCCCTTCGGAAAAGGTGCTTTTACCCTCGCTTATCACCTGTTCCACATGGGCCCACCATCAAAAAAATCACAGTTCCACACAAGTTATTCACAAACAGTGAACAGCACTCTGCGATTGGCCGTAAGTCGCTTTGCCAGCAGTAGATTATCCCTATTCACAAAGATCCCTTCACTTGATTGCCCGCCTCGGTGGGTTGGGGTGTGTTCTCAGAGCCTGTCTGAAAATTAGGAAAGGTCGCACGCGAGCAAGGCGCCTGCGAGAGAGAATCCCCTCTGCGGGCTTTGACCGAGCAGGCAACGCGGCACTTCCTAATTTTCAGACAGGCTCTAAAATCCCTCTTGGGTTGATCTTTCATTCAGGCTGCCGCAGGCAGGGCAGTGAAGCAGCGCGGCTGTCGTCGTATCTGTATATCGGGAGCCGCAGATCCGGCAAAACACACGATTTTGGGCGATGGCTTTGGAGTGGCACTTACGGATTATTTCATAGCCAATCCAAAGGATCAAAATCCCTGTCAGAAAAAGCGCGAGATAGAGACACACAAACCATGAGAGTGTGATCGAAATCATGGTTTTGCAGCCGCTGGGGAAGGTGTTGAGGATGCAGCTGGCACTCCCCAGAGCATAATGACGCGGCCCCAACCGACCTGCTCTGCGGGCTGAAACCTTTGGGCGTGAATCCAGACGCTTCCCGCCTCGTCCGTGGCAGGATCGCCGGAGGATTCGAGCTGTACGCAATGCATCGGCACCCCCTCTTCGCTCACGCCCACTTGATAGAGTGCGGGCTGGGCCATAGGGGTGAGGGCAAAGGGTGTTTCCTGCGACGAGGTCTGCCGCAACCGGGTGGCGAGATCATCCTGCCATTTAACAAGTGTTGCTGGCACGGAAAGCGGGAGATTCGCTTTGCTGGAAGTTAAGCGGACAGGTTTATTTTTCACCATATCCGTCATTTGAGGAAAAAGCGGCGGGGCGAGTGATCCCTGCGTTTCTTCGGGAAGCGGGCGCAATGGTGGCGGCGGTTCCTCGTAGCTGGGTCGATACTTCAACGGTGGTGGCGAGGGAATTGCATCCTGCGTATCATATTGAGGGGAGAAGACAGCCGGGTCGTTTGCTGCGAGCCATGGAGCAAGCTGGCGGGCGGCAGCCGAGTCAGGTGGGATGAAGTAAATCTGGGGTGAGACCGGCTGGCTCGGCAGCGGAGTGGTGTAACTGATGGAGAAGAGAAAAATCATGGCTGCCTGCAGGATGGCAGCAATCAATATGCAGCCCGGAAGGGCGAGCCGCGGCGCCTGACGAACAGGCCATTCAAAAAGAAGATGAGCAAGCTCCCCGAGCTCTTTGAAGTCTTTTGGGAGATGAGGTTCCAGACTCCCGCCAGCACCGTGACGGAGCAGGCTCATGATGCCGGGGGTGCACTGGTGGCAAGCACCACGGTAAATCCGCAGTGCACTCCAATGGTCATGATCTTGACAAGCAGATCATAGGGAGCAAGCCGGTCTGCCTTGATAATGAGACTGCCTGTCTTGCGCACTTTGTGCAGTGCCTCTTCCAGCTCGGTCGGAGTCACAACATTATGATCGTAGTAGATCTGGGGAAGGGGAGCACCCGTCACGCTCACCACTTGTGGATCGTGCTGGGGGAGTAGCATGAAGGGGGAGTCAGGCGCTTTGAGCGCGACACCGGGCTGCAGGACAAAGTAGCCCCCCAAAAGCAGATAAAACACCAGCGCAAGCAATGCCGTGAGAGCTGGAGCAAGCAGGAGAAAGGGGGCGCCTGCGGCATTGCAGCGGGGAAGCCTCATGCAATCGGAGGCGTGGTGGGCTCTGCCGTGCGCAGGGTGCGGTCGGTCAACAAATTGACCACTTCGATTCCTCCCCGCTCCATGTCGTGGATGATATCGTTCACACGCGATGTGAGGTAACTGTGTCCCAGGAAGGCGGGTATCGCCACAGCCAGTCCAGCGGCGGCATTGAGCAGACTCTCATAGACGCTTCGCGATAACTCGGCGGTCGTGGCATAACCACCATGAGCTGAGAGGATCAGAAAGGCATCCAGCAGTCCCAGGATGGTACCAAGCAGTCCGACTAGGGGGGCGACATAGGCGAGGGATGCGAGGATGGGAAGGTTTCTTTCCAGCTTTGGAATCTCAAGCAATGCGGCATCCGCGGTGATCGACTGCAGCACGGCCCTCTCCTCGGTCGGACGCAATAGTGCCGCCTGCAGAATCCTGGCAACCGGTCCATAGGAAGCGGAACATTCACCGAGGGCTTCCTCCATGCGGTGCTTGCGAATCAGAAGAGAAATGCCTCCCAGAAGTTCACCAACCCGTATCGAAGCCTTGTGGAGATAGATCAGCCTCTCAAAGAAAACTCCCAGCGCCACCACACTACACAGGAGAATGATCCACATGAGCGGGCCACCTTTTTGCAAAATCTCAAGCATGGGAAGATCCTAAGGGTGAATAAGCGCTTGCGGAAAGTAGGAAGTCAGAGATCAGAGAGTCGCAGGTAGAGGACCTGTTGGAAGTATTGTTCTCATCCTGCGTGGTTTGTTCGTTGTCCGACCTCTGATTTCCGACCTCTTTCCCATGTTCAGATCGGCAGACTGGATTGAGCCGAGGCACCACCCGGCAGCGCCTTGGCTGAAGAGAGGTGGCCAAGCATTTCCTGAAGGCGTTCCCGCACCCCAGGAACAAACCCGCGATCGGCGTGCAGCACAAGCAGGCAGAGCTCCCCCTGATAAAGAAAACTCAGGATGCCCTCCTCGGCATGAAGCGTAATGGCAGGAACGGAACCAAGTCCCATTTTGGCCGAGGAGTCACGTATTTGCGAGAGCATGGTCATGGCCTGGCTGCTGAGAGCCCGCTGGTCGATCCCGGCGGGGTTATTGGAAGCGCAGACCACCTGATCTCCATGCGCCAGGACGCAGGCCTTCAATCCGGGAAGTTGTCCGGCCAAGCCCATCACGCGCTCCAGTGTCAGTTTTTCCTCCGTCATGAAGAGCGCCTGCAAGGCGGACGCGTCGGCAAGCTGGTCTGTCGGGTCAAGCTTCCAAAGCCGCTCCAATGTGATCGGCATTTCCTTGGACGAGACTCCTTCCGCCTGTTTTACCGCAGGCAGTTGACGCTCGTTTTCGGGGGCCTTCGGGGGCGTCAGTTCCCCTACAACTGACGGAGTTGCATTGGCAGCCACTTTCACCGTTGACTCCGACTCTTGACGATGACGGCGAAAGATCGGTAACGATGCAAAGAAGCCCCGTTTTTTTTCTTTCTCCACCGGTACCTGATTGATCGGCGTGAGTCCATCGCCCGTTTTCTCCGATGACTGCTCGAATGTCAGACTGTCATTTTCCGCGTGGGTAGCGGATTCTATTTTTATCTCCTCCTTGGATGCACCCGTCTCCGAAGGCTCAAGAACAAGGGGCGGCATGAGAAAATCCTTCTGGATTTGCTCCTCCGGTTCGGGAACTGAGCCAGGCTCGGGTGGCAATTCCTCCCGGCGGTTGATGAGACGGTAATGGAGGGCCAACCATCCGGCGGGCAAGGCGAGGCGCAGCGCACCGTCAGTCCCTTCAGGAATCCTTATCATATCAGGAGCAAGCCCCTGCAAAACGGAGAGGGAAAGGCGCGGGACATTTCCGCTGAAAAGCTCCCGGCAGGGAAGTTCCAGACGGCGATCTAGCTGGCCCCCTCCTTCGACAGGCAGACAATATTCATCAGGTATCCGCTCCAGCAGTTCATTGGCCGGAATGGCAATCCGCTCCGGTGCCTCTTCAAAATATCGATATCGCTGTTGTGCGGCGCGCTTGCCCCCAGTGCTTGGTGTGCTTTCGGTGCTCGGAGAAATAATCACCGCGAGAGCATCCAAAATCCATGCGCGATTCGCAATGGCGAATCCCCTCTAAATGCACGAATCTTCTTGCGCGAAGGCCGCCTCCGCTTCGATATGATGGAGATGCAGTTTAATCTCAAATATGACGACCGTGGGCTCATTCCAGCCATTGTGCAGGAGAGTGCCGAGGCGGGTGGACGCGTGCTGATGATGGCCTGGATGAACGAGGACTCCCTCCGTCACTCCGTGGAATCGGGTTACATGCACTACTGGAGCCGCTCCCGAAAGAAGCTCTGGAAGAAGGGTGAGTCAAGCGGACACACGCAGAAGATCCTGCGCTGGTTTATTGATTGCGACCGCGACACTCTGCTCTTTGAGGTCGAACAGCACGGGGGTGCATGCCACACCGGCTTTGCCAGTTGCTTTTACACGGAGCTGGACAAGCTCGGTCAGGATCTTCCCCCGCAGGAAGAACCGCTCTTCAACCCAGCGAGCGTCTACAAGGCCTAAGTCCTAGGTTTCTCAAGCAATGCTCCAATACCATCGACTCCTCCGGCTTGTTCTCGATCATGGAACTCCCAAGGAGGATCGCACCGGTACGGGAACCCTCTCGGTCTTTGGTGCGCAAGAGCGCTTTGACCTTTCCATGAGCTTTCCCCTCCTCACGACCAAGAAGCTTCATCTCCGCTCCATCATCCATGAGCTGCTCTGGTTTCTGAAAGGAGATACGAATGTCGGCTACCTGCATGAGCACAATGTCACCATTTGGGATGAGTGGGCCGATGCCAACGGTGATCTCGGCCCCGTCTATGGAGCGCAGTGGCGCAGCTGGCCCAAATCCGACGGTGGCACCGTCGATCAGATCGCCAAGCTAATCGACGATCTCAAGAAGAACCCCGACAGTCGCCGTCATCTCGTCAGCGCCTGGAATCCCGGCGAAATCGACAAGATGGCACTGGCTCCCTGCCATGCGCTCTTCCAGTTCTATGTGGCAAACGGCGAACTGAGCTGCCAGCTCTACCAGCGCAGCGCGGATCTGTTTCTGGGCGTCCCCTTCAATATCGCCTCCTACGCCCTGCTCACGCTCATGGTGGCGCAAGTCTGCGGGCTGAAGCCAAGGGAGTTCATCCACACATTTGGCGACCTCCATCTCTACACCAATCATCTGGAGCAGGCTCGCCTCCAACTCTCCCGTGAAAGCCGTCCGCTCCCGCGAATGTTTCTCAATCCAGCAGTAAAAAATCTGGAAGACTTCCGCTTCGAAGATTTCACCCTCGAAGGCTACGATCCCCACCCCGCAATCAAGGCCCCGATTGCAGTATGAAAGCGATTGTCGCCATGGCGGAAAACCGGGTCATTGGGAACGGTGGAACGATCCCGTGGCATCTGCCCGAGGATTTCAAGTTTTTCAAGGCGACCACCATGGGCCACGCCATCGTGATGGGTCGCAAGACCTTTGAGTCGATTGGAAAGCCCCTTCCCGGACGGCAGAATATCATTCTCTCCCACACCATGCAGGAGACATCGGGCAGCACCATCGTCCGTTCACCGGAGGAGATGCTTCAGCTTCCCAATACCGACGACTTCTTCGTGATCGGCGGTGCGGAGATCTACCGGCTCCTGCTACCCCACTGCACCGAACTCTTCGTCACCAAAGTCCCGATGACGATCGAGGGTGACACCTTCTTTCCTGAGTTTGAGAAGGATTTTGATGGAGGAGAAAAGGTTTTGGAAACACCCGAGTTCACGACCTGGCTGTATCGGCGGAGCTGATGTTAGAAAAATTTGATAAGGAACTCAAGAACTCCGGCTACAACAAATCAGCGACTGGCATGAGCTGATAGGACTGCTAAGCAGCCCCAACAGGGGCGACGGCACGCCCGAGTCAATCTCAAGCCCCTTAATCGCGCTGCTGGCGGTGTATAATCTTCAGCGTCTGCGGTTCGGTTTTTGCAATCGAGTTCTCCGGCAGCACGCCCCTCCATGAAGTGCCGGGGTAGATGATGCTATCCCGACCGATGATGGAGCCGGGGCTCAGCACCGAGTTGCAGCCGATCTCGGCGTGGTCGCCAATGATGGCTCCGAATTTTTTTAAACCCGTTTCTATCACTCCCTCGGGCGCAGCTATTTTTACAGGTGCGTGATCGAGACGGACATTGGAAAGGATGGCTCCGGCTCCAAGGTGGGACTTGTAGCCCAGTATGGAATCACCGACATAGTTGAAGTGCGGGATCTGTGCCTCGTCAAAGATGAGGCAGTTCTTGAACTCACAGGAGTTGCCCAATACCACCCCATTGCCCACAACCACATTTTCGCGGATGTAGGCTCCGTTGCGGATCTCGCATCCCTCACCGATCCAAGCAGGGCCCTTGATCATGGCTCCATGCTCGATCACCGTGCCGCGTCCGATGAAGACAGCACCGCTGATGAAGGGCTTGCCGATGAGTTTGCCGTAGATGCCGGGCTTGAGACGAAACTGAAGGTAGGTGCTGATCTTGGCCAAGGCTTCCCAAGCATGGGTGACATTGTCAAAAATGAGCCTGTGCTCGGTATGGCTAAGATCGAGAAGTGAATCGGGAGAGAACATGGCCGAATGATTCCGTAACGGATACGAAGTAACGGCCGGGTAAGCAAACCTGAAACCTGAAGGATTTTATTGCGATGTTGGTTTTTCTGCTGATTGCATCGTTGCCTAAAAGCCTAACAGTCTAAAACGCTAATAGCCTACCAATCAGTTTTTACTGATCCGTTGCCCGTCTTTGGTGTCTTTAACTTGCCATCCCAACGTGGCAAGCTGATCGCGGAGTTCGTCGCTCTTCTTCCATTCCTTGGCGGCGCGTGCCGCGGCACGATCATCAAGCAGTTGTTGGACTTCAACGGGCAGCTTGTCATCAGATTGATCTGGCTCCAGCGCCAGCACGCCGTTCACCCGTCCATACCATTCCAATAATCCCCGCGCCTGCGCGGGTATCAGCCTTCCCTGATCCATCATCCGGTTGCTCTCCCGCACAGTTTCAAAAAGGACGGCCAGGGCTCCCGAGATATTCAGATCCTCATCGAGCGCGGTGAAGAAGCCCTCAGTGCTTGGATCAGGAGGATCCGATGTTGCGGATTGAGCGGAGGCCTCCGTGAGTCTTAGAAACCATGCATCCAGCCGTGCTAAGGCCGTGCGCGCGGCTCCAAGGCCCTCCCTCGTGAAGTTTAGCGACGCCCGGTAATGGACGCTGATCAGTGCGTAACGAACTTCGCGCCCTGTCCATCCCTGCTCAAGGAGATCGCGGAGGGTGTAGAAGTTTCCCTGCGATTTCGCCATCTTCGAGCCTTCGACCATGAGATGCGCGCAGTGCATCCAATAACGCACGAAGGGGGCCACCCCGTGTCCGGCACATTCGCATTGGGCGATCTCCGCCTCGTGATGCGGAAAGATGTTGTCCACACCGCCGCAGTGAATGTCGATGGTTTCCCCGAGCATTCCCGTAGCCATGGCACTGCACTCGATATGCCAACCAGGACGCCCCTTGCCCCAGGGACTTTCCCAGCCGACCCCAGCGTCCTCAGGCACCCAGGATTTCCAAAGAGCGAAATCAGCGACGGCTTCTTTCTCATATTCATCACTCGCCACCCGTTGTCCGGATCGTTGTCCCTCGAGATCGACGCGGGCAAGTTTTCCGTAATTGCGAAAGGAGGCAATGCGAAAGTAGACCGATCCATCCTCAGCCTGATAGGCATGGCCTCGCTCCATCAGGGTCGTGATCATTGCTATCATGCGCGTGATCTGCACGGGATCGGTCGCCTCGGGATACGACTCTGCCCTGAGCAGACGAAGTGTCTGTGCATCGGCAAAGAAGGCCTCCTTGAAGGGCTGGGTAAACTCAGCCAACGATATTTCCGCAACCGCAGCCCCACGGATGGTCTTGTCATCGACATCGGTGATGTTCATCACGCGGCGCACTATGAATCCGCGTGCCTGCAAATGCCGCTGAAGCAAATCCTCAAAGACATACGCCCGAAAATTTCCGATATGCGCGTAGGAGTAGACCGTCGGACCACAGGTATAGAGCGAGAGTGTTTGACCCAAGCCCCCGCGCGGGATGATCTCCTCCTGGGTTCGCGTGAGTGTGTTGAGGATTCGTAGGGACATCTCTTCGCGGCTTTCTATTCTTCCGACATCTCCAGGGACGCCGTGGCCAGCGCGGCAATTCCCTCACCACGCCCCAGAAATCCGAGACTTTCATTTGTGGTCGCCTTGACGCCGATGCGTGTAACGGGTAGTCGCAGGGATTCACCGATGCGTTCTCTCATTTCTGGAACGAACGCACCGATCCGCGGTTCCTCCGCGATGAGGGTGGAGTCGATGTTGATTATCCTCGCGCCGGCGTCTACCACGATTCCGGCAACGCGTCGCAGGATTTCGAGACTGGAGATACCGCGAAGGCTTTGGTCGCTATTGGGAAAGTAATGGCCTATATCGGGCAGCCCGGCCGCTCCCAGAATCGCGTCGGCGATGGCATGGCAGAGCACATCGGCATCGGAATGTCCAACAAGGCCAAGGCCCTGCGGATGCTTCAGCTCCACGCCGCCGAGCATAAGGGGGCGTCCTGCCTCGAGCCGGTGCACATCGTATCCGATGCCAGTACGGGTAATCATGGTGGGCATTATGCGATTGACGCAAGAGGTTACAGGTGGGTGAACGGTATAGCACCGCTGGATGCCAAAACGGAAAATTTATCTGGCACAGAAGGATGCGGCTTGAGATCGACGACGCCTCCGGCCAACTCAACCATGAGCATCCCGGCAGCGATATCCCAGAGGCTGATCTGACTTTCGATATAGGCGTCGAGCCGTCCGCTGGCCACATAGACTATGTCGAGCGCAGCGCTCCCCATCATGCGGGTCTTGCGCGCGGAACGCATCATCTCCCCGAGTACCGGAAGGCCCGCACTGATCGCGGCATCCGTCTTGGAGACTCCGACGGATACGATGGCATCTCCTATTTTCGCGCGGCTGCTCACTCGAATCTTTCGATCGTTGAGTGTGACCTGTCCGCTTGTGCGGGAGGCTTCCCAGAGTTCGTTGCGCATCGGATCATAAATCACTCCCGTCGTGATGACTCCGTTCTGCCGGTGGGCAATCGAGATTGCAAAGTGGGGTATGCCGTAGAAGAAGTTCACGGTGCCGTCGATGGGATCGATGATCCATTGATCCGGGGCATTCGGATCACCCCTCATTCCTTCCTCACCATAGATCGCATGATCGGGAAAAACCTGCAGGACGATCGACTCAATCAGCGCTTGGGATCGTCGGTCCAGTTCCAGTTTGATATCGTGAACCTCCGCAGCATCCACATTCAGTTCTCTCCCGAAGTGCCCGCGAATCAATCCTCCGGCCGTCAGTGCCGCCTCTCGTGCCGTGGCAAGTAATAAGTTGTGCATACAAAGGGATTAGCGGAGTGAGGGTGATTGGTCGAGTGATTGCGCGGGCTGTGCATCGACTTCCATCCAACAAAGAAATTGGGGGAAGCGTTTGTGGCGCTTCCCCCAAGTTTTAGCTCGTCGCCGAACACTTTGTTCCGGCGGGAGAATGCTTATTTCTTCTTAGCGACGGCCTTCTTTGCAGGGGCCTTTTTCGCTACGGCTTTCTTAGCAGGGGCCTTTTTGGCAACCACTTTTTTGGCGGGTGCTTTCTTGGCAGGTGCTTTCTTAGCGACGGCCTTCTTTGCAGGGGCCTTTTTCGCTACGGCTTTCTTTGCGGGTGCTTTTTTTGCAGCTTTTTTTACGGGCATTTCAATCCACCTCCTTTTTTCCGCATGGGCGGAGATTGTGAAAATCTTGTGAATAACTCACTGCCAAATGTGAATAAGTCTCTTGCGTTGATGCGTCAACGGATTTTCAAAACTTTTTTTTGCCCTGCTTTGTTTTTTTACAGCTTCCGGGACTACTCGCCGAGCATCCTTAGCGCGTGGAGTACGATATCTCCTGGCTCCGCGAGCCGTCCCGCTCCCTCATATCCGCAAGCGAGCATTCCTGATGACGGTCCGATAAATTCTACTCCGCGCGCGCGCAGGCGTTCCACATTTTCCTGAGTTGCCGGATGCTCCCACATTTTTCCATTCATCGCAGGAGCGATGAGAACGGGTGCGAGTGTGGCCAAAGCAACAGCCCCGAGCGCGTCGTCGGCAAGTCCGCAGGCCAGTTTTGCGATGCAGTTGGCTGTTGCGGGAGCAATGAGAAGGAGCTCCGTCCTGTCTGCAAGTTCGATATGGCCTGGTTTCCACATCTCCCCGTTTTCCTCGGAAAGATTGCTGAGCACAGGATGACGTGAGAGTGTTGCCAGCGTGAGGGGGGTAATGAAGTCTGTCGCGCTTTCCGTCATAACGACAAAAACCTCATGTCCTACTTTGCGCAACAGGCTTGTGATCTCCGCCGACTTGTAGGCGGCGATGGAACCCGTGACACCCAGCACGACGGTTTTGCCCTTGGTTAGGTTCTCGGGTTCCGTGTTCATTCTGGTAACGCTGATCCGCCGGAGCGCATTCTCTCCTCGGCGGTCATCCGATGGGTTAGATAGCGCTCGGCGCGCATGATGGCGCGAAACTTCTCGATGTTCTCTTCCATGGAGCCACTGATGATCGTGTAGCGATACTCACGCCAGCATTCCATTTCGAGAGCGGCATTTCGCAGGCGAATCTCCACTTGCTCTTCGGTCTCGGTCCCTCGGCGCAGGAGACGGCGGCGGAGTTCCTCAAGATCAGGAGGGATGATGAAAACATCGGCGAGCGCACTCAGGATCAGCGGATCACTGCAGGCGCGGATGTTTGCGGCACCCCGCGTGTCGATATCGAGGAGGACATCAATGCCATTGTGCAGGTTTTCCAGAACAGGGCCTTTCAAGGTTCCGTAGCGATTGCCGTGAACATCAGCGTGTTCCAAAAATTCACCGGCATCCAGCCGTGTGCTGAATTCGTGTTCCGAAAGATAATGATAATCCTCTCCCTCGATTTCCCCGTTGCGTGGAGGACGAGTCGTGCAGGAAACGGACCAGACAAAGTCGGGCTTCTGTCTGAGCGCTGTGCAGAGGGTCGTCTTTCCTGCCCCCGAAGGCGCGGAAATGACAAAGAGGATGCCCGTGCGGCGAAAATGGAGGAAGGAATTACTCAAGGTTTGCGACTTGTTCGCGGATCCTATCAAGTTCCGCCTTGGATTGCACGACCCGTCGTGAGATCGCTGCATCCGCGGCTTTATTTCCCAGGGTGTTGAATTCCCGAAACATTTCCTGGGCAAGATAATCAAGGGTACGACCTGCCGGTTCCGTCCCGGCCAGTGCTTCGCGGCATTGGGCAAAATGGCTTTCTAGCCTCGTCAATTCCTCAGTGATATCGCTCCGCTCGGCCATCAGCGCAAGCTCCCGGGCGACTGCGGGATCACTCGCCGCAACGGAGACCCCAAGCTCCTCAAGTTTTTTCTTAAGGTGTTCACGGCGTTGCCGCTGAACCGCAGGCACCCGGAGGCGGATGGCTTTGGCGGCATTCTCCAGCAAGCGCACACGCTTGAGTAAATCAGAGACGAGATGCATGCCCTCTTTGCGCCGCATGAAGCAAAGGCGATCCAGCGCCTGCGCAAGAGCACTCTCCACCGCGGGCCAGAGATCTTCGGGAACGGGTGCTGATTCCACCGATGTTTTTAGCACTCCCGGAGAGCGAAGCAGTAGTTCCAGCGATATTTCTCCGGGGAGAGAGAGCTCGTCCCGGAGGGCCCGTAGTTCGCGAAGAGCACGGTGTGCAGCCTCCCTGTCAATGACGCTCTGTTCGTCCGGGGTCCCTGAATTTTCGACTACCACCGAAACATTGACCCGTCCACGGCTTACCGCCCCGACTACCTGCTCGCGAAGACGCGGTTCCAGGAGGGTCATCTGCTTGGGCAGTGTAAAGGCAACCTCGATTCCCTTCCTATTCACCGAGGCGCACTCCACCGTGACATGCCAGCCTTTCTTTGTTGATGTTCCTCGGCCATGGCCAGTCATGCTTTTCATAATCAGTTTTTAGGTGCGGTGGGGATAGCTGCCGATGATGCGCAGCCAGCAGGCAGACGGGTGGAGATCGCCCATGGGCTGCCGTAGAATCCAAGCGACCCTGCGGCGGTCTGTTCTTCCCTTCGTCCGATCCAGCCGACAGGCGGCAGAGGAAAGAGCATCTGCTGCCTAATCCATGCCGTCAATTGATCGATCGCAGGGGTGCCGGCTCTGCCTGATTTTTCAGGAGTGCCAAGTGCCAATATCATGTCTCCCTCGGTGATCCCAGTGGAGGAACCGGGTGCCTCGATCCAGATGTTCCGGGTGGCTGTATCAGTCTGGATTGTGCAAAAGCCTTGATGCGTGAGACCGTAGGCCTTAAACGCACAACTCTGCTCGCTTGTGCCGTCAGATTGAACAGTGGCTGTCGGAATCCCAAAGCGGCCTGCAGGCAATGCCAACTCCATGTCCTTGGCCACGATGGTTCCCTTCCAGCGGGGTTCATTGCAAACTCCTTGCAGTTGAATATCTGCCTGTATTTGCGTGCTCCCGGTTCCCAATGGCGTCATGAGTGGCAGCATTCCGTCCGTTTTTACCTGGAGGTTGAGGGTCGCCGTGGTGGTGTTTTCAAACACAGGGGTAAAGTCAAAGAGCCGATTCAACAAGATGCCAGGAGGAATAAATGTTGGGGTGCCAAGCGAGGGCAATGCACCGCTCAACTTCCTGATCATGAGCGTTCCATTGAGTGCCGTAACATTGGTTCCCCGGGATTGCACGGAGATCGCTGCATCACCACGACTTTCCACACCGCCAAGAGCCGGAAAGGCAAGGTCCTTTCCTGCGAGGTCGAGTCTGGCCAAGAGCGGGCTGCCACTCCAATCCAACTCTCCTCCGAGGGTTACAGGGTTTGTGCCGAGGAATGCTTTTCCGCTGGAAATTGAGGCCTTCGAGATGGTGCATTCGATGGGTAACTCAAGCGTGTTGAGAGGGGTCAGTCCCTGAAACCAGGCTTCCCTGGCAGTAAGGTCAATGGTTCCTTTCACTGAAGGCTGGGAGAGCGTTCCTTCCAAGTTGAGAGAACCATCCACCGCACCATCACGTACCACGAGCGGAAGCCCGCTCATGAGCGGCAAACACCCGCTCACGGGGACATGATGCATGGAGACGACCGCATGAATCTTAGCCGTTGGCTCGGCGAGGCGAAGGGTTCCGTTATCGGTGGTGAGCCGGAAGGGTATTTCGGCTTGCAGCATGAGCGGTGGTGCCTGCGTGGGATACTGAATGAGCTGCGTCGTGGCCCTCCCTCCCTCTGCATCGAAATTCCATGTGACATCCATGTTCGCTGCGGCATCAGGAAGTGTCAGCTTGCTTGCTTTTAGCACGCTGTGAACTTCGGGATTTTCCGGCGTGCCGCTGGCGGAGATTTTACCTTCGAGGGTTCCGGTTAAAGGTGTTTTCTGTCCAAGAAGGTTTGCAAGTTCCTCAAACTTGATGCCATTCAAATCAAGCTGAAGAGCGAGGGCCTCTTTCATGCCAAGAGTGGAAATCAGATCCCCGCTTTGCCACAGGGCAAGCCCGTTTACCGGCAGCGATGCCGATCCCTGAAGCAGCGGATCAGGTTTTCCCTTCCTTGTGGCAACGATCGATTTGGCCTCCACCCGTGTTGGCGATGCAGCAAACTGAAGTCCAAGCCGTAGATCCTGTGCCTGAAATTCCGCTTTGGAGCAATATAGCCTTCCCGGTGAATACGACCCCTCAAAATTTCCTGACATTCCCGCCGTTGTCCAGGGGCTGAGCCAGTCGTTGAGCTTGGCTTGAAATGTCCCCGAGTGCCCTTTGGCAGACCCATCGCCTGTCCATACTCCCTGGGCGGCTCCGCCGCCGATTTGGGCAGCCGTAGTGATTTCGAGCAGCGCAAGGCTTTTGGTGAGATTGCCCACAGCAAATCGAGCGGTGGCTGCATAGGTATGAGGGAGGCTGTTTTCGACACTCCCTTCCATCATCACACGGTCTTTTCCGCTCCAAATCTCCAGATTGCTGAGGCGGGTTTTTTCTCCCTCAAAAAGAAGGCATCCCTTGAGCCAATCAACAGGCAGCCTGCGAATTTTCATTCCCGGACTGATAAGGTTGCAATATCCCTCGGCTTTGTTTTCGGCCCCCTTGACAGCACCCTCCAACAAGAGCGCTCCGGAAAGCTGGGCAAACTCCGGTCCGGCCAGAGCCGCCAAGGCTCCCGCATCATCAAGATCAGCATGAAAGGATGCGATGAAGGGCGCCCTGAGGGCTTGGTGCCAGTCTTCTGGAAGTTTGCTTTCACCCCGGGCCTCCACTTCGTTTTCCTTCTGACGAAGGCGCAACTCGGAGAGTCTGCACAGGCGACCAGTCAGCGTGGCTGAAAGTCTGAGAGAATCCCAGCCCCGGCCCTCCCACCGGAAGTCGTCGGCGACAAGTCGCACGGAGCTGTCACTCTCAAGAGGGCGGCTCGGATCTCCCCGGAAGGTGATTCTACCCTGTCTGATTGTTCCGCTGGCACGTTGGTCTCCTCTTTTTATCAACATGGCGAGCGTTCCCATGCTGAGGTTTTCGCCCACAAGAGTGGCTGACACTGAGCTTTGATCTCCAGTAATACCCAAGGAACCATCGCCTCGCAACAGACCCGCCCCCGCGGACCCTCTCAGTCCAAATTCCAACCTGTTACGCAGCGGCGTGAGGGTAAATTCCTCGATTTTTAATTCCCGGACAAGCTCAAGATTGCCTAGTAGCAGGGTCGTTCCATTCCAATTGGCTGTGGCTGATGCAGCGGTAAAGACATGGTGTGTGGAGCCGAGATCGAGGACAGCTTCCGAATACGCAACTCTCCCAGCCCAACGATCAGGAAGGGAAATGGAGAGGTTCGAGATCGCGGCCCGGTAGTTGTTTCCAACAACCACAATATCGAACGGCCAACCGGTCAGGGTATCCGGCAAAAACTTCATCCAGGGAATGGAATAGCCCACGAGGGCTTTGTCAGCCGATGGAACGGATGAAGTGTCTGCCGGCCCGCCGTTGTCCTTTGTCCGCCGATCGAGCAGGAGTTTTGATCTGCCAAGGAAAATGCTGCGTATAAAGTGGGGCTGCTGTTCTTTGGAAAAACCCAACAGCCTGCCGAGTGTCGGAAGCTGAATCTCGACCCAATCACTTTTCCATGAGCTGCGGTGCTCTCGCGAACCAAACCTCAGATCCACCCCCTGTGCCTGAATCGTGCCGTTTTCTCTCCATGAGAGATGGTCGATGGAGAGTTCGGTTCTTTTGCTCCATGCAATGCCGGCCAGGGCGAACCTCAGTACTCCGCAGACCAGCGTGTCAAAAAAAATCACCGCCAGCATCAGTCCAGCCACGATAATCAGGGCTTTCCATGCAGAAGGAGTCCCGGAACGGGCGGGATTGTGATCGTGCTTTTCTTCGTTAATCAAGCTGGAGGCCATGGTGCAAGATATGAATCGTCATTATGCCCATGCAGTTGGGGAAGGCCACGAAAAGCCACAAAAACTACTCTCGGCGATAAAGATAAGCGCTGTGCCTATAAAAGATACAGGCCGCCGCACCAAAGGTACGACGGCCTGTTGTTCCCCCCAGAACAATCTTTCAATAAGTAGATCTTATAGGTTTTAGATGGGCGTGCAACATCTTTTTTATAAAAACACATCTTTTTTTCTACTCCTCCATTATTCCATGCGCAAGGCCGTGGTGGGTGTGATTCGGGCGGCTTTCCATGATGGAAGGGCTCCGGCCAAGAGTGCCGCTGCCGTCATCCAGAGAGGCACAGCCGCCAATTCGCCCCAAGGATAGGAAAGATCGATACTCCAACCAAAGAAGGCTTTGTTGATGACCCAGGTCAGCACAAGGGCCAGAACCGCTCCGCTGAGGAGACCCACTGCACTGGCCGTCACTCCTATCAAGGCGGCCTCGGCAAGCATCATCCTGATAATCTGGCCGGTCGATGCTCCCATGGAGCGGAGAACGCCGATATCCCGCGCGCGTTCCATGACAAGCATCCCGAGCGTCAACATCACTCCTCCAATGGCAACGGCAATGGAAATGGTTCTCAATACCGTGGTTATGGCAAATGTTTGGTTGAAGATTGTCACGATGCGCTGTTTCAGCATCCGATTGCTGTAACAAACGAACGCCTCCTTGCCGCCGAATTTTTTTGTAAAATCCGCCTCTTCTTGATCGATAACCTGTTGCATTGTGCCCCTTTCGAACTCGATAGCAAGGGAGTGGATGCCTTGTTCTCCCCAGTATTGCCTGAAGAGATCCGCACCGATCATAGCCAGCCCCCGATCACGGGTGTAGTCGCGGTAGAGATCCAGCACTGGCAACGAAATCTCCCCATGGGCCGATTGCAGGATTAATCTGTCTCCAGAACCGAGGTGCAGTCTTTGGCCCAGACTCTCGGAAAGAGCAACCCCCTTCCCCATAAGGATTTTTCGGGTTTTCTCCGCTCCGTTTCCATGAAGAAAATCGATGTTTCCCCGCGCAGGGCCCGACACGACTCCCAGCGTCACGGCTTCATCCTTGGTTGAATGTGCCTCAAACTCTCTGAATGATCCGATTGCTTTGACTCCAGGTCGGTTTTTCCACCAGGGGGCGGCTCCCTCGGGAAGAAAGTGAGTCAGTCCCAAAAGCTCGTTGGAAGCCGGGGCAATAAAGAGATCCGCTTTGAGAGTCCGATCCGTCCAGGTAATCACACTCCCTCTGAAAGAGTGGATCATCACGGTAATCCCCACCATCATGGAAACAGCGGCCGCCAGTGCAGCTATCGTGGGCGCTGTCCGGTGGAGGGAGCGAAGCCATTGCTCCTGAGCCAGCCTCCCGATGGGTCCGAATTTGAAACACGATCCCTTCAGGATAAAGGCCAAACCGATCATAAAGACCGGAACAAGCAGCGAAAATCCCGTCATGACCAGAAAGGCTGCTCCAAACCCAAGAAAAGCAGGCCCTCCATGGAGTGCTGCCAGTGAAAACAAAAATGCCCCGGCCAACGCCCACGCACCCCAGAAGGCAAGCCGTCCGACTGGCATTGGAAAAATCTCTGATGCGGTTCCGGGATGAAGCACCCGTGTGGGATCCACCCCGGCGGCAGCGCGCGCCGGAACCCATGCCGCAAGGAGGGCCGCAGCCACACCCGCCAGGATTCCAGCCAAGCATTCGCTCATTGCCGGCCACCCTCCCTGCGACTCAACGGGCAGATAAAGGGCGCTCACAGTTTGTGCGACGGGAACTGCCAGGATGCCCGCGAGAACCGGAGCGATGAACAACCCTAACACTCCCCCGACAAGACCGTTGAAGCCGGCCTCTACAAGAACCATGAGCATGATGAACCCCCGCCCGCTACCCGTTGCCCGCAGGATGCCCAGCGACACCCTCTGCCGGATCACTGCGGCGGACGCCGTGTTGCCCACAAAGAACACTCCGACCAGAAGCGAGACAAGACTCAATGCCGAAATATTCATGCGAAAGGCGGAAAGCATCACATCCACCAGTTTGGTGCGTTGGGCCGGGGGTGCGATCGTGACTGTTGCTGGCAAGATCCCGCGCAGTTTTGCGATCACCGCCTGCCTGTCGGAGGATTTCTTCAACACCACCAGGATGGCACTCAGTTTACCCTTCATTCCCATCAACTCCTGCACCGCCGCCAGATCCATCGCCATCAGATGCCCGTTACCAGGTGTGGCTTGGCGGATTAGAAACCCTATGTTCACTTCTTGCGGTGTGCCGCCTCCCTGAATACGAACCTTGCTCCCAAACTGAAGTCCGTGCCTTGTCAGAAATTCCTGACCCACGGCTGCCGTGGGCATGTCTCCGAGCCACTCCGGAAGTCCCCCACCCTTGGCTGTTTCCAACACGGGTTCCATAGCGATCACTCCGCCTGCAGTAAACGGATCGACACCAACAAGGCGCATGGATTCTCCTGGAAAGTCGGACAGTACCACCATGGTTTCGACCAAAGGCGAGGCCGCGGCAACTCCTTCGCATGACTGAACCAGAGGGAAGGCCTCCTCAGGAATTTCGCCCGTTATTTCGAGATCTGCCTTGCCGGTAATTTGTTCGAAAGCATGGTGAAAGCTCTCCAGTGCACCCCTGTTGGCAATCGTGATGGAAAGGAAAACAGCCACTCCGAGCGCGATGCTGGCGATACTCAAAAACGATCTTCCGGGTTTCAAGAACAACGGTCTCAATCCGGCCCTCCAAAGAAGGAGGCATGGACCAAGGCCTGTCATTACGACGCCCCAGCAAGAGATGAAGCAGCTCGAATTCGCCGCTCCAACCGGGCCAGTCTGTTGGGATTGTCGATTTTATCCCCTTCCTTGGTTTGTAAATAGAACACATCCAGCGCGGCTTTTTGCTCCGTGGCGATCCGTGCTGCCTCAATCTTGATGCCGCCGTGCGTGATCGCCCTCAAGAGGTGGTAGAGAAGTCCTATCCTGTCTGGTGCCTGCACCTCAATGATAGTGCAAGTCGGATGGGATGAGTTATTGAACAGCACTCTCACCGGTAATTCTTCGTCAGGTTTACCAGGGGACGCAACCACTCTGTTCGGTTGGGGAACAAGTCTGCTGCCGGAAGCTTGTAGTAATAGTTCCAGCTTGTCCTGAAATGCCTTGCGCGCCCTTTCTCTGGGAAGGGGTTCGATACGATGGTTGGAAACCCTGAAGATGTCGAGAGCTAGATCGTCTGCACGCGTGTAGATGTCTGCTCCAAGAACATTGATCCCGGCTTCGAGAAATGCGGCCGAAATTCTTTCCAGCAGCCGGTCCCGATCCCAACCGCAGATAATGACCTCTGCGTGGCCTGCCTCTGCATGGTCTATCCATTCTATGGCCGGTTCAAGATGAGGACCCTCCGTATGGAGTCCTTCCTCAAAAAATCTCCGGAACAATCTGAGGTGTGCGCAGATTTCATCCGCCTCCTTGAATGTGAGGTAACGCTCCGGCATACCTGCAAAATGTCCTTCGATCTCTTCCATAAAATCCTCCGGCAACTTCTCGATCACCTGCCTGCGAAGATCCTCGCGGCGGTGGCGGTGCTCGTCGAGAAAACCTTCGCTGTCGGAAAGAAATGCTTTTGCCTGATAGTAGAGTTGCCATACGAGCAGCTCTTTCCAATCGCTCCACCCCTCGTCACTTGTGCCCATTCCATCGGCCAAAGTCAGGATCATCAGAGCTTCCAGGATCACAGGATCACGAATCACTTCCGCAAACTCTTCCACGGTCGCCGAATCCTCCAGATTCCGGGATCTCGCCACGCCTCCCAGCTCTCCGTGGGCATCGACCAGGGTGATCAGTATTTTACGCCGATGAGGGGCGAGTTGGAGCCTTCGTGCCACCCGCTGTGCTGCGATCGCACTGGCTTCCTCATGATGAAGGGTGTTCGCCGACTTACCGGTGTCATGAAGCAGCATCGCCAGATAGAGCATGGCCGGATCTTCTAGCTGTCTGAATAAGTCCGCGTACCGTTTCAATCTTGGCTCAGTGGAAAAGAGCAGCTCGTCGATTTTTTCCACGCAACGCAGCGTGTGCTCATCGGCGGTATAGCGATGAAAAAACTCGTGTTGCACCAGACAGGTAAGAGGCTCGAATTCCGGGATATATTTTCCAAGGAACCCCAGATCATGCATGAGTCGCAGAATCCGACTGACCTCGCCCTTGCGCGATAGAATCGATAAAAAGATTGTGCGGTTCTCCTTGCCGTATTGAAAAGTGCGGTCGACAAGGTGTAGGCGGCGTTTGACAAGATCCTCCATTTCCACCGAAAAATTCAGCCCGCGCCGCTGGATCAGCTGAAACGCCCTCATCATGCGGGATGGTTCTTGGTTGAAAATATCGCGGCTCTTGGGAAAGAGTTCCCCGTTGCGTATCACGAATTCTCCGACGCTTTCCACCTCGCTCTTCCCTATCAGCTTGGTAATCAGATCCGTCTTTTTGTGGCGCTCCTCCTGCTGTTCCTTGATTCGACCCAAAGCCAGCGTCGTGATCAGATAAGTCTGCCGAGTGTGATTGTAATAATCACGCATGAAGGCCTCACAGCGGCGGAGGATGTTTTTCTGCGGATAGCACAGTGCTGTGGCCACCTTGCCCTGCAATTGAAGCGTCAGCTGGTCTGCCGCTCTTCCTGTCTGGTAATGCATCTCGGTACGGATGCGCAGTAGAAAATCATGAGCCTGCTCCAACACCCTGCGCTCTCGTTCCCGAAGAATCTTTTGCTCCACCAATCGGGTCATGGTCGCCGCTCCGGAATGGAACATTCCTGTCCAGAGTAGATTTTGGTAAAATCTTAATCCTCCGCATCCCGATTTGATATTGGGTTCCTGCATGAACACACTTGCACCGAATTTGGAACGGAGCTCTTGGAGATTTTCCATCCTCCAAGTCATGTACTCCTTTTCATGTCCCCTGATGCAAGATGCGTTGAACTGGTTTTTAAACTCCTCAAAGAGTTTTTTATCCCCTGCCAACCAGCGACTTTCGAGCATCGCTGTCTTCGTTGTCATGTCGCCATTTGCCTGATCAATCGACCCTTTGACGGATCGGGTCGCATGCCCGACTTTGAATCCTAAGTCCCAAAAGGCCAGCAGTGTCGCTGAGATGACTTCCTCCATCTGCTTGGTCGGTTTTCTCTCGGCATGGATAAAGTTGATATCGACATCACTGAAGGGATTGAGCTCCCGTCTTCCGTAGCCCCCGAAGGCGCTTACCATGAGCCCCTTGAGATCCTTTTCTCCGGCTATCGTCAGCAAATTATGTCTAAAAATTTCCCTGAAAATGATATCTACGAGCTCGGTCCTTCGCTCCACGATCTCCTTTCCACTACCCCCTGCCCGATGCCAAAGTTTCAGGCGATGCTCTTCTTTCTTGATGAGGCTCTGGAGTTTCTGAATCGGAATCTCTTTTTGGGCATTCAAGACAGTAGCCAGTTTTTTGGCGACCTCCTGCTGGATCCTGGCCCTATGTTCGGCAATGGGAACGATACCTTCCATGGGCTACTTCGGCGTGGAAATGACGATTTCCACGCGGCGGTTGAGTTGCTGTTGCTCCACACTGCCCGTCGCAGGTACCAATAATCTGCTTTTTCCCAAGCCGGTTGTACTGATTTGAGAAGCTTCGAGTCCCATATTCATGAGCAGCCAGTTTTTTACGGCTTCCGCCCTGCGCAAACTGAGCTTGGTATTATAATCATCACTCCCATAGGAATCCGTGTGTCCTTCGATACGAAAGAAAGCCTGCGCATTTTTTTTGATCAGACTCCCCAATTTCGCGAGGATTTCCGCGGCTTCAGGCTTCAGGGCATCCGAATCATATTCAAAAAGTAAATCCGTCGGCATGAGAATGGGGGCCGTATTTTTTTTAACAGACTCATTGGATGCAAGCAGGTCATCGATCGAACTGAACTGCTTATAGCCTGATTTTCCCAATGTGCCTGGTGTTTCACCCCCTCCTTTTTCTCCCAGTGTAAGATCAGGAATTTTCATGGCTTCTTCAAGTCCATGACCTATGTTACTTTTTTCGATCCTTTCCATTTCTCTCTGCATCGTCCTTGGTTTGTCGTCGCTCTTTTTACTGGCGAATTCCTCCAGTTGTCCGGTTGAGATTATTGGTTCAGGTTTTTCCAGCAGGATCTTACTTTCCTGCGGTTTGGGAAGAATGCCTTTTTCTCCCTTGTCTGCCAAATTCTCGATGATCTTCGGTGTTTCCTTTTCCAAGGCCCCGGGAACTTCAGGGTTCAAGTTTTTTTGTGGAGATGGCGTTGCAGTCGCCAGGATTGTAGGATCTATATCCACCCTTTTCATCCTGAAAGTTCTTGGAACGATCGTATCATAACTTTCAGGAGAGAATCCTTGAATACCCCAATGTTTTGCCTTTTCTAAAAAGAGCACATGCACGCACAGCGAAAAAAGAACGGAGGCCACACACAATAACGAGAAGAGCGCCCTTTTCTTTGAATCCACTCTTTTAATCATGTCTGTTCCCATGAAGAGGTGAATCTGGTTTTCCCTGATGAAAATTACTGTTTAGATTAATACGGTTTCTTTCTGTTGCTCTCTGAAAGCTTCATCAACTAAAAACAGCACAAAAGAATCTTTTCCATACCTAATGCATCATGAACTAGAACAATAGAGTTTTTTTAAGCTCTTTCGAAAAAGTTATCCTCCGGACATAATAAAGATGTTTTTCACAATCTGTATTAAAAAAGAATTTTTGTTTACCCTAAAATAATAATCTTAATGGTGTGAATGGAGCTTTTTTAAAATCGTAATATCCTCTTAATCAGACAAATAAAAAATTTTAATGAAGGTGTATCAGGAAGGGAAACAGGTGAGGGGATCTAGAAGAACTTGTTCCATGAAACAGAGTTCTCACAAGACAGCACAACAGCCGACAACTTATTAACAAAGCATTCACCAAACTCACTTTAACTAAAAAACATTATAACTTGTTTTTTATAAACAATTTATAAAAATGTTCCATGTGGAACAAATGAGTCATGTTTATTTATCCCCTTTCCTTTGATGTTGTTGTGATTGGTGCCGGTCATGCCGGCATTGAGGCAGCGCATTCAGCAGCGACGCTCGGTGCACAAACACTTCTCCTGACACAAAATGCAGACACGATCGGTCAGATGTCGTGCAACCCTGCGATAGGAGGATTGGCCAAGGGTCATCTGGTTAGGGAGATCGATGCACTCGCTGGCATCATGGGGCTCAACACGGATGCAACTGGCATCCAGTTTCGAATGCTCAATGCATCCAAGGGACCAAGCGTCAGAGCGCCTCGTGCCCAGTGCGATAAAAAAGCATATCAGTTTCGCCTCAAAGCGATCTTGGAAAACACCGCCAATCTCAACCTGATGCAGGCAAATATCACGAAACTGCTTGTTAAAAATGATCGTGTGATCGGAGTGGAGACAAATCTAGGACTTCGCTTTCAAGCTAAGAGAGTTGTGATCACCACGGGAACATTCATGAGGGGATTATTGTATGTGGGCGATCGCACACAGGAGGGTGGAAGAATGGGGGATACCACTTCAACCCTGAGCGACAATCTCAAGGAGTTGGGCTTTGAAGTTGGGAGGTTCAAGACCGGAACCCCCTGCCGGTTGCTCGCAAAATCGATAGATTTTACCCGTTGCGAACTTCAAGAGGGAGATATCGCAGCGCCACTTTTCTCACATATTCCAGGGAGTATTAAGAGAGCGAAACATGATCTGCACACCTTGAATTACATGAAGGATGGAATGTTCCATGTGGAACAAATCCCCTGCTGGATCACCTACACGACCGAAAAAACGCACGAAATTATCCGATCCAATCTCCATCGATCCCCTCTTTATGCCGGCGTTATTCAAGGAGTAGGGCCACGCTATTGTCCCTCCATCGAGGATAAGGTGGTGAAATTTGCTGATAAAACCAGACATCAGATTTTTTTGGAACCTGAAGGGAGACATACGGGAGAAATCTATGTCAACGGCGTGTCCACAAGCCTCCCTTATGAAGTGCAGTATGATTTTATTCGTTCAATTCCCGCGCTGGAGAAAGCCGAAATTTTAAGACCAGGCTATGCGGTGGAGTACGATTACTGCCCCCCTCATCAATTGCATACCACCTTGGAGACCAAGAAGGTGGAGGGTCTCTACTTTGCGGGTCAGATCAATGGAACCTCCGGCTACGAGGAGGCAGCAGCACAGGGGCTCATGGCTGGCATCAATGCAGCCCTCAAGGTGCAGAGCAAAGCACCGCTGATCCTGCGGCGTGACGAGGCCTATATCGGTGTTCTGATTAATGATCTGGTCACTCGCGGCACTCCGGAGCCGTATCGGATGTTCACCAGCAGAGCAGAGTATCGCCTCCGGCTGAGACAGGATAACTGCGATCTCCGGCTCACCGGAAAGGCCATCGCAATGGGTCTGGCGTGTGCTTATCGCCGAGAGACATTCATGGAAAAACAATCGGCGTTGCATCGTCTGCACGCAGAGGTTACAAGAATCCATTATGAGGGAATCCCCCTAAGTCAGTGGCTCAAGCGTCCAGAAAATACGCCCGATCAACTTCCGCAAGAAATCGCCAATCTGTACAACAAAGAAATATGGAATCTGGCCGAAACCGATCTCAAATACGAGGGCTATCTCAAACGAGAACAAGACCAGATCGAACGCCAGCATAGGCAGGAGACTCAGGTGATACCAAAAGGAATCAATTATGACCTGATACCAAGCATGAGGCTGGAAGCTCGCCAAAAGCTGAGAGACTATTCGCCTGAAACACTGGGTTTGGCATCCCGTATCAGTGGCATCACCCCGGCAGATATTTCTGTCCTAGCGGTCTGGATAAAAAAAATGTCGTAGAATAAAAATGCACAATTCATTCTATGAAATGATGTTACAATGAATTATTGGAGTTTTAAAATGGCTTTCTCAAGAGAAGCTTCGATGGGAAAGAGATTTTCTAAACCTGCTAGCCGAAACAACTCTTTCACTGGTTGAGTCAGCGCGGCAAAGGAAACACCTCCTCCGTGATTGCTCAGCGTGCGCTGGGTGGTGATGAAGACCCGCAGACCGGCGCTGCTGACATAATTCAAACCCGCACAGTCAAAGACCACGCGTTGCCCAGGGACACAGAGAAGGGGCATGAGGCGATCTTCCAGCAGCGGACTCGTTGCGACATCCAACCGGCCTGCAAGATGAAAAACCGGAACTTCTCCAACGAGTGAAAGAGTAATCTCCATTACCAAGACTAGGCACGAATCAACGATTTCATCCAGAGAGATGACGAGAAAGAGAGAATCTTTTTGACGCACGGGCGACTCCGACAGAATCTCTAGCTAAATTATGGCCACCACATCATACGACCTCATCGTGATCGGAGCAGGACCAGCCGGGTATGTCGGCGCGATCAGAGCAGCACAACTCGGCAAACGTGTCGCAGTCATCGACATCGAACGCGGAGGAGGCACGTGCAACAACTGGGGTTGTATTCCGACCAAGGCACTTCTCAAGAACGCCGAGCTCTATCATCAGATGGCTCACCGGGCGGAAGAGTTTGGATTCAAGATTGCGGGACTTGATTACGACTGGACAAAGATCATCAAACGCTCCCGCGATGTCTCTGAGAAAGGCTCGGCAGGGTTGGATTACCTCTTCAAGAAAAATAAAATCGATTTCATCCGTGGCACGGCAACGCTCGATAAGGCTGGAGAAGTCTCGGTCAAGGCAAACGATGGCACCGAGACCATCTACGCAACCAAGGATATCCTCGTGGCCACCGGCTGCGTCACCCGTCCGTTGCCCGGGCTGCCCTTTAACGGCAAGACAGTGATTGGTTCCAAGGAAGCCCTCACGCTACCCGCACAACCCAAGTCCATAGTGATCATCGGCGCGGGAGCCATCGGCGTGGAGTTTGCCTACTTCTTCAATGCATTTGGAACCAAAGTCACCATCGTCGAACTCCTGCCCAACCTCCTCCCGGTTGAGGATACGGATGTCTCCGTGGCGTTGGAAAAATCCTTTGTCAAACAGGGGGTCAATCTGCTCCTCGGACATAAGACCACCAAGACCGAGGTTACCGAGAAGGGGGTCAAGATCACCGTGGCGGATACCACGGGTGCTGAGAAAGTCATCGAGGCCGATATGGCTCTTGTAGCCATCGGTGTGCAGCCGCTGCTCCCAGGGGGAGCCTTGACGGTCGGACTCACCGACCGCGGATACATCCAGACCAATGACCGATACGAGACCACCATCAAGCATGTCTATGCTGCCGGAGACATCATCGGGCCGCCATGGCTTGCCCATGTTGCGAGCTACGAGGCAATCCAGTGCATCGAGGGACTCTATGTTCCGGGTCACAAGCCCAAGAAGGTCACCCTCTTCCCCGGTTGCACCTACTGCCATCCGCAGGTTGCGAGCATTGGTCTTACTGAGCGTGCCGCCAAGGAGAAAGGACTCAAATACAAGGTCGGCAAGTTCGCCTTCATGGCAAGCGGGAAGGCACGCGCCATCGGGGAGCTTGATGGCTTCGTGAAACTCATTGTCGGCGAGCAACATGGGGAAATCCTCGGGGCGCATATCATCGGAGAGTCGGCTACCGAGCTGATAGCCGAGTTGGGGCTGGCCATCAATCTCGAGGCCACCTACGAGGAACTGATCGAGACCATCCATGCGCATCCGACCTTGAGCGAAGCCGTACACGAAGCGGCTCATGCCTCACAAGGTCATGCTATCCATAGCTAATTTTAGCTATGGAAAATCCGGCTGGCGAGACGATCAATGACTTGCATCAGGAGCTCAAGGAAAAGGCGACGGAGTCCAAGGATGGATTTCTGACTCGTATTGCGCTTACTACGGCGCTGATTGCAGCGCTTGCCGCCATCACTGGATATCTTGCCGGAGAGAGGGCTGATGAATCCCTTGTGGATCAGATCCATGCCGCCGATCATTGGTCATACTATCAGGCTAAGAGTATCAAGAGCGCCGTCCTGACGGCAAAAATCGAGACGCTTCAGACCCTCAAAGGAGAGCCGCCAGCCAAGACCGATACCGATAAGATTGCCCGCTACGAGGAGGAGATGAAGGAGATCCAGAAACTGGCTGAGGAGAAACAGCATCAGGCAACGCTACGACTGGAACAACGCAAGATTCTGGCCAACGGCGTCACGCTTTTTCAAATCGCCATCGCGATAGGAGCCATTTCGGCCATTACCCGCAAAAAAGGCCTCTGGTATGGCAGCCTGCTTTTTGGCGCAGGTGGAGTTGTGCAACTGATTCACGAACTCTTTTTTAGCTAAGCAAGCGCTGTTCACCTCATGAATGCCGAAGAGCAGGGGATGAAGAGCGAGTCCCTAAGCAAAGTCCCTGAGGTATCGCTCGTCTTCTGGATCATCAAGATCGCTGCGACGACGCTTGGGGAAACCGGAGGTGATGCCGTCTCCATGTCGATGGGTCTTGGCTACCTCGCGGGAACGGGCATCTTTGCCGTGATCTTTGCAGGAGCCCTCCTCGCACAAATCGCTGCGAAGAAATTTCATCCTCTCCTCTACTGGATTACGATCATTGCCACCACGACCGTGGGCACGACACTCGCCGATTTTGCCGACCGATCGCTCGGCATTGGCTACGCCGGGGGAACGACCTTGCTGCTAGGTCTCCTCGCGCTTTCCCTCTTTCTCTGGCATCGCACCCTTGGCACGATTTCCGTGGAGAGCGTGAGTACTCCGAAGGCCGAAGCCTTCTACTGGATCACGATCATGTTCTCACAAACACTTGGCACGGCACTCGGGGACTGGACGGCAGATTCAGCGGGCATGGGCTATCTGGGTAGCGCGCTGCTCTACGGCGGCTTGCTTGCCATCCTAGCACTGGCTTATTGGAAAACAACTATCTCACGCACACTGCTCTTTTGGGCAGCGTTTATTCTCACGCGACCTCTCGGAGCGGTGTTGGGCGACTTCCTCGACAAACCTCATGATCATGGGGGGCTGGCGCTGAGCCGTTATAGTGCAACCGCAGTGCTATTGGTCTTTATGGGTTTCTGCATCCTGATCTTCCCTCAGCGGGCAGCGGCCAAGAGTCACTAACCGCGCAGCGCGCGAATCTCCGCCGCCCGATCCGCCGCCTTGAAGACAGAGGTTCCAGCGACCATCACATCGGCACCTGCTTCCCGGCAGAGGGCGGCAGTTTTCACCGTGATCCCTCCATCGACCTCGATCAGGAAATCAAGACCGAGTTCCTTGCGCAGCTTGGCCGCAGCACGGATTTTATCGAGCATCTCCGGCATGAAGGATTGGCCCCCGAAGCCCGGCTCCACCGTCATGATGAGCAGGAGATCGAAGCGACCGAAGAGTTCCCGAGCCTGATCAAGCGGCGTGCCCGGCTTGATCGAGAGCCCCGCTTTCTTTCCTGCGGCCCGCACGCGATCCAGCGTGATCCCGGCATCGTGATTGGCTTCAAGGTGGGAGGTGACGCCATGCACGCCCTTGATGTTTAGAAACTGTTCCAGATAGCGATCCGGTCGTTGGATCATGAGGTGAACATCCAGCGGGAGATCGGTATGACGCCCGGCAGCTTCTACGATGATGGAGCCGAAGGAAATATTCGGGACAAAATCACCATCCATGATATCGCAGTGAATCCAGTTGGCGCCGGCGGTCGTGATGCTGGCAACCTCATCTCCAAGGCGTGCAAAATCACTGGCAAGGATGGATGGGGCGATCAGGGAAGGCATGGCTAGAGAAAAAGCTGAAAAGCTGAAACCTGAAAGCTGAAACTTGAGGTGGATGAT
>JBAXTN010000027.1:0-37908 GCA_037130175.1 bacterium
GAGGGATTGAATCCAACCATCTGCTTTCAGTGGCTTCGGGATTGTTCTTCCCAACACAGAAGTTGAGGAATGACTTCAGATAGATGAATCGGGATCTCTGAGTGACCGGATGTGGCTTTGCTTCGATGAACTGTGTCCACATCGTTGGAATGATTTCTCTGATCCGCTTTCCATCGAAAGTCTCTTTGACCTCTTTGAGAAGAAAGGAATAATCCTTCAAAGTAACTGCTGCCAAATTCCTCTTCCGTTGTTTGAGAAGGAATTTATCGACACAGTCAGAAAGCAACGGTGATTGAAGATGCTGTTGCTGTTGGGAGAAGACTTCCACCGCCTTCATCAACACTTCATCGTCCGTAGAATGTCTTTCTAAGAGGCTGTAGGCGTATTCAGCCAATCGGACTTTCGTTGCTGAAAGATTTGTGGGCTGAATGGAAGTATTGATGCTTTGAGCAATCTTCTTTGCTTTGAGTAGTTCATACTGAGCTTTGATTCTTTCACCTTCTTTGGAGACCAATGCTCTCCAACTTCCGTTGGCTTTCACCATCAACACCCATACCTTTCGATCTTTTGCAAATCGGGGTTCGTTGATCTGCTCAATCTGTCCTTCGATCTCTTTGAAGTTCTTTGCCATACCACAATGGTGGCTGCCTCTCAGAGAGGCTCCACAGCTTTCTCCAACAATCTCCCTCTGTGATTCTGAAGGAGTTATAGAGACTCCAGAGGCAGATTCTATGCGGCTGTAGAGAGAACTACGTCGAATCGAAGAGGTTCCAGAGAATCACCGTTGCTCTGAGATGGTGGGTTTCATACCCTACAGCATCTTCCACCGTATAGTGGGTGGAGACTGTTCAGAATCAATGAGTTCTATCCCCTCTCAGCGGAGGCAGAGAGAATCGATGTCACAACGAATCCTCGAAACAACGAAATCGCTACGAGAGAATGTGAAAGCCAATAGGAATCCGTCGATAACCCGTAGAGGTAGATAGAATGAGGCTTCGCATCTCAATGGTTTAAAGCAATCTTGGGGTTCGAATCCCGCCAGCCCGATTTCTCGATATTCCAGAGAGGCTGTTCTCTCTGAAGAGGTTCCAGAGTGATGGTGGGGTAGCTGTTGGAAGAAGGTCGCTACGAATTCGCTACTGACTTTCATACACAGATCTGCCCAGTTCGTCACATTTTGCTCATTTTCATCACATTTTCAGCCAACCAGGCTTTACAACGCATTGACTTGAATACTTACTATCGTCATGAAATCCATGACCGTTGCAGAATACACTCTGACGCGCCTTTCCCAGCTAGGGATCGACAAGATTTTCGGAGTCCCCGGAGATTACGCGTTCTCTATCAACGATGCCGCAGAGCTTGTCCCCGGACTTGAATGGGTCGTCTGCGCTAATGAACTGAACGCGGCGTATGCTGCCGACGGCTATGCCCGTGTCCGGGGGGCGTCGCTCCTCACCACGACCTATGGCGTGGGCGAACTCTCCGCGATCAACGGTGTCATGGGGAGCATGGCTCACCGACTGCCCGTCTTTCATCTGGTCGGAATGCCGAGCGAACGCATCCAGAGGCAGGCCCTTATTACCCACCACAATCTCGGTGACACCAACTACGACCGATTTATTCCGATTTCAGGTGCCGCCGCATGCGTGACCGCTATCTTGACGCCGGACAACTGCGTTGATGAGCTCGAACGCGTGATACGCGAGGCTTTGCGACAGTGCAAGCCCGCTTACATCGTGATCTCGGAACTCTCCGGGTACACTCCTCTGATCGGCACTCCAGTCAACGGCAAGCCCATTGGACAGATCAAGCGCCAGCAAAGCGCACCTGCTGAGCTCGAGGCCGCCGTGGCCTCAATCATTGCCAGGCTTGAAAAGGCAAAGAATCCCGTCGCACTAGTCACCGCCCTGACCGCCCGCTACGGCATTCGCGACAAGGCTCGCGAACTTGTCAAAAAGATCAATCTACCCGCCGCGGTCACTCCGTGCGACAAGGGGGTTCTCGATGAGTCGATGTTGCAATACATCGGTCTATACAACGGGAAGAGGTCCGCCCCTCCCTCGGTCAAGCAGGTCATCGAGAGCGCCGACCTCGTACTCGACATCGGTGGAATGATCCCGGCCGAACTCAACACCGGACTCTTTTCGGATGACCTCGACCTTTCAAGGGTCATTTCCATCAGGGATAATCACGTCCAGTTCGGCGACAAGGTCTTTGCCAACACGACGATCAATGATGTGATCGAGGCTCTCCTTTCCGAGGTTACGCCTCGAACCGAGTCAGTCGTATCGGAGAAGGCCCAGCTTCCCCTCACTGGCAGCGGTTCGGATACACTCTCCTCCTCCACCTTCTATTCCCGGCTCCAGCGCCGCCTCAAATCCGGGGACACGCTAGTCATGGAGACCGGCACCTGTATGTTTCATCTGAACGCCATGCTTCTTCCAGAGGGGGTCGAGGCGGAAGGCCAGGGGCTCTGGGGCTCTATCGGCTGGGGAACTCCTGCAACCCTAGGCGTTTGCATGGGTAAGAAGAGCGGTCGTACTTGGATGGTCACCGGCGACGGCTCCCACCAGCTCACGCTCAATGAACTGGGCGTGATGGGGCGCTACGGCATCAAACCCGTGATCTTCGTCCTGAACAACGACATCTACGGCGTCGAGGACATGGTCAGCGAGCGTGGCCATATCTACGATGATCTGGCTAAGCTAAATTACCACCTCCTCCCTGAGGCTTTCGGTTGCAAGGGATGGCTTTCGGCCAAGGTCGGCACCGTCGCCGAACTGGAAGAGGTCCTCGCGAAGATCGATAAGCACGACGGGGCCGCATATGTCCAAGTCCTCATTCCCGAATCGGAAAGCCAGCCGCTACCCGCTGTGGATCTCGATAGGGATTACAAACTCAACATCCCACCCATAGGCTAAATAGCCTTGGCCGGAGCGGCACGCTGCTTGTGAAATAAACGGTTCTTAATCTTTTTCTCGAAAGACCCATCTCCTTCATTGGAGGTGGGTTTTTTTCTATGTAGGGACACCCTTAGTGGACTGACAGACACTCTTGAACCAATCCATTGAAGTCTCTGCTCTGCTTCAACTGACTGAGTATCTTCTGTTCAACCCCTTTGACTGATTCTCTCTGACGGAGCTGATAGGGCAACTTGGTTTCCGAAATAGCGACGGAATCGCTACAAACTGGAAAATGTAAAATTCTAATAATACGAATTCGAGAAAGTACATTTCAAAATATTCCAAATCATATTTCAATCGACAGAGTAAGATGCTTCATTTACATTTGAATCATGTCGCGTCCTTTAAATCAACCCTATTTATATAGGGTGCTTTTGTTGTTCCAGCTAAGTGTATTAATAGGTGTAACAACATATCTTATTCTAATTGGTGTTATTATTTTTGATAGAAATTATGAGGAGATAGCGCCCTATTTCCCCCTAATCGGAACCGTACTCATTTGTATCGCTACAATCCCATTTTTATATAATTGGATTCTAACAAGCAGAAAACAAAGCGAGGAAGACGAACTTAAAAGAAATAGTATTATTGATTTTTTACAATCGCAAAACGCGAGACTTGCTGAATTGCGAAATGCTGTGGATTCTTACACAATGGTAGCATTCACTGACAATAAAGGAATTGTAACAAATGCTAATGATAAATTCTGCTCATTTGTTGGATTTTCACCGGAAGAACTACAGATCCAAAAATATCACCTTATTAGTTCAGATGCCAATTCTATAGAATTATGCAACGAAGTTTGGAGTGTTACTGAAAATGGGAAACCTTGGATCGGAGAAATTTGCCATCGCAATCGAAAAGGAGAGTTATGCTACCTTGATTGCAACATTATTCCCGTAACTGATAAGGGTTGTCTGAGTCGTAAAAACATTTCTTTCATTCGTGATATTACTGCAAAAAAGTTAAATGAACAAAAGCTGGAGTACTTAGTAGAGTCAACCTCACAGGCTGCTGATATCAAGACGATATTTCTAGCAAATATGAGTCATGAGATCAGAACCCCCTTAAATGCTGTCATTGGAATGACGGGCGCACTATTGGACACACCGATAAACCAGGATCAGAAGGAGAGCCTAGAAATCATTCGTGATAACGGAGAAAATTTATTAACTCTGGTAAATGATATCCTAGATTTTTCTAGAATTGAGTCTGGTAGCATTAAACTGGACTCCTCACTTCTTGACTTCACCGAGTGCGTGGAATCGTCAATTGAATACATACAGACTTACGCTGTAGGGAAGCATATTGAATTTGTTTCCTGGATAGACCCAAGCATTCCAAATATCTTTATCGGCGACCTTGCTCGGATCAGGCAAGTTATCGTGAACCTACTTTCTAACGCGGTGGATTTTACAGAAAAAGGTGAGATTTTGCTTTCCTGCACCATGGAACAATCCACTGACGGAGCAAATTCTCAACCTTTTCTTAAAGTTCAGGTAAAAGACCCTGGTACTGGTATATCAGAAACTGGCAAGGAATTTCTTTTTGATGTCTATCATCAGTCAAATTCAGCAACTAGAAATTACAGAAAAAGGGGACTAGGGTTGGCTATTTCAAAACGTTTGATCGAGATGATGGGAGGAAAAATTAGCTTCAGTAGCAGTTTGGGTAAAGGAAGTTCCTTTGAATTTGTCATACCAATTAAGAAAATTGACGTTTCAAATAATATGGAAACTTCAAAGGATCTCACAATGGCTGGAAAGCGTATTTTTATTTTAAGCAAAGATGACAACGAGGCTCAAATTATTTCACTCATTATGAAGGGATGGGGTGCTTATGTTTTATCAGGGAGCTCTATAGATAAATTTTATAAAAATCTTGATCGCGGATCATTTAATTTACTCATAGTTGATGATAAGTTTGTTGAAGCAAATTTGGATTTCCCTGTACCTACACTATTCATAAAGTCTGAAATTAATGCTGATTTAAATAATTCCAAAGTGACTAGTTATATAGTCAGACCTATAAAAGCTCAGGCTCTTCTTGATGCTGTTCAGAAAATATGGTCTGGCGCCGTGACTAAGCCGCCCATTGATCTAATTCTCAGTGAGAATGTCAAAATGGCGGAAAAGTATCCACTTGCAATACTGATAGCTGAAGATAATATTACAAATCAACGAGTAGCTAATATTTTCCTCAAGGAACTTGGATACAGAGCCGACACGGTCACAAACGGCATTGAAGCTCTTGAGGCAATTAATAGAAAGAAATACGACGTTATCCTTCTGGATATAATGATGCCGGAGATGGATGGATACGAATTTGCGAGGGAGGTTTGCAGACTATCTGATAAAGCGAATCGGCCTCGAATGATTGCCATGACGGCTAATGTTATGGAGAGCGATCGAGAAAAGTGCATTAAATCTGGGATGGATGATTTCATTCCAAAGCCTGTACGTAAGTCGGCCTTGAAAGAAGCGTTGCGACTGTCTTTAGTTAAAGCTCTCTAACCCAATGACTCAGCTTCCAAGTTGAGTCTGGATTACATACGGTCAGCTTGAGTCTCTGTCTTTAGCGTGATAGCAGATCGGGCCTTCTCTGTTTTGTCGCTTCCAATGCCTGTTCGACACGCCATTTTTCTATCGCTCCATGATTCCCTGACAGCAGCATTGGCGGAACATTCCATCCATTAAATTCCTCGGGTCTCGTATAATGAGGATGATCGAGCAATCCCGTCTCGAAGGACTCTGTGACCGCAGACTGCTCGTCACCGAGGACTCCGGGGATGAGACGGACGATGGCATCCGTTAGCACCAGAGCGCCGAGCACCCCATTGGTCAGGATGTAGTCGCCGATAGAGATCTCGTCATCGACGAGGTGGTCGGCGACGCGTTGATCGACCCCTTCATAGTGGCCGCAGAGCAGGATGAGATGAGATGCTTGCGCATATTCGCGCACGATAGGCTGGGTTAATTTTCTCCCCTGGGGAGTAAGAAAGATCACCCTGCTCTCGGGCCTGCGAAGTGTTGTCAGGGCTGCGGCGATTGGCTCGATCTTCATCACCATACCTGGACCGCCGCCATAGGGAGCATCATCAACGGTACGATGGCGGTCATTTGTCCAGCGGCGCAGATCAACAGCTTCCAGCTTGGCAAGTCCCGCCTCCTGGGCGCGGCCAAGAATGCTCTCGTGAAGGACACCCTCAGCAATGGAAGGAATGGGAGTCAGAATCTGAATTTCAATCATGATCTAGTAATGAATCTCTCGGAACAGTTAGTCTGTGAGCATCGTGCCTCGACCACCCAATAAACAACGCAAAAAAAAGACCCCTCGCCGCAGGGGATCGTTCTTTATTGTGCTCATCAAGCTTGGTCTGGCAGCACTGCTACTCTGGGTTCTGGTGGGACTTTTTTACTATCTTTGGGCTCTCACCTTCGATCTCACCACAATAGGACAGATGCCTCAAAGATCCGCAATTTATGATCGGACGGGTACTTTTTACAGCAGGACGGCAGGTGAGAACCGTCTGGTTGTGCCTTATTCCAAGGTCTCCCCCAATTTTGTCAACGCCCTCATCAGCCGCGAGGATGCACGATTCTATGAACATCATGGCGTTGATCCGATCGGTGTCGTACGTGCCGTTGCAAGAAATCTTCTCCTTGGCGGGATGAAGCAGGGTGGCAGCACGATCACCCAACAACTCGCCCGCAATGCTTTCCCTCTGGGAGGTCGCACCTTCAATCGAAAATTTCTGGAAGCCGCCATGGCTTTCAGGCTCGAGATGGAACTCAGCAAGGAACAAATCCTGGAGAATTACATGAACAGGATCTATTTCGGATCGGGCCTCTACGGCGTTGAAACAGCCAGTCAGGCCTATTTTGGCTGCCCTGCTTCCAAAATGACCCTCTCCCAGGCGGCCCTGCTCGCAGGGCTCATCCGCAGTCCAAACCGACTCTCTCCTTTTAATAATCTTGAGGCCTCGTTGAAACAGCGAGATGTGGTCCTCGGACAGATGAAAGAACTCTCAGAACGCGAGGATCATTCCCCCTTCATGACCGAGGCCCAGTATCAGCAGGCGTTGCATGAGAAAATCTCACCGAAGCCTCCACAATTGATCAACCCTCTCAACAGTTGGGCGATAGATGCGATTCTGCACGAGCTTGAGCAGGTCGTGGCTCTCGACAGGATTGATACGGGCGGCTTGCGCATCGATACCACCATCGATGCAGGACTTCAGAAAGCAGCGGAGGATTCGCTGGAGCGGCGACTTTCGGAAGTAGAGTCCCGCTCTGATTTTCGCCAACAGCACCACTTGGACAATGGTGAGGCGCAGGAGTCACTTCAGGGGGCACTGATTGCCATCGAGAATACTTCCGGTGGTATCACTGCGATCGTCGGAGGACGGAACTTCACCGAGAGCAAATACAATCGTGCCCTTGTGGCGTTGCGTCAGATCGGCTCCTCGGCAAAGCCATTTGTCTATGAGGAGGCCTTGCGCAAGGGAGTCATCACGCCGGATACCCCCATCAGTGATGCCCGTATTAGCCAATCGGAACTCCCCCCCCGCTCACCGGCTTACAATCCGCAGAACAGCGACGGAACCTTTGGAGGTGAACTGCCCGCCAAAGAAGGTCTCATTCATTCCCGCAACACAATGAGCGTGAGAGTAGGGCTAAAAACCGGCCTCGGTGGCATTGCTTCCACAATGGAACGCCTTGGACTTGCAGAACATATTCCCCGTTATCCCTCCATTTGTCTCGGTTCGTTTGAATCGACGCTCAGAAATCTCACGGTTTCTTACACCGCGCTGGCAACCGGAGGGACGAAACTCCACCCCCATCTCATCGAACGTGTCACGGACGCAGACGGGACGGTTCTCTTCCGTGCCACGCATAGTCGGATTCCGGTACTTGATCCCGCGGCCACCAAAACCACGACCGCCTTGCTCACCGAAGTACTGACCCGTGGTACCGCAAGCAATGCCGCAGCTTTGGGGCTCAAAAAACCTGCTGCAGGTAAAACGGGCACCACCGATCATTTTCAGGATGCCTGGTTCCTGGGTTACACACGGGGACTCACCTGCGGTGTCTGGGTCGGGTTTGATCGTCCAAAAACCATCATGCGCGGTGGCTATGGAGCCGAACTTGCACTCCCTGTATGGGTGGATGTGATGCAATCTTCAGCGGCAGATCACTTCGCCTCAGGCCCGCTTTATTAGCAGGCTTCTTTATGGAAACAGGAAATTGCCACCCTCTTTAGCAATGGCTATCCTATGATGATGCACCGCCGATGGATTCTACCCACCACCCCCGATGCAGTGCTGGTCCAAAAACTGAGTGAGGAACTGGGTATTCCAAAAGTCATGGCGGGTCTGTTGCTAGCCCGTGGCTATTCTTCTCCCATGGAAGCCTCCCTCTTTCTCGATCCCCGCTTGGCATCATTGAGGGTTCCAGAGGATATCCCTGATATTTCCAAAGCAGTTCAACGCCTGCAGAAAACACTCGATTCAGGCAAACGGATCACACTTTACGGCGACTACGATGTGGATGGAATCACTTCCGTAACGATTCTCTGCCGATTCCTTCGTGCCGCAGGAGGTAATGTCTCCTGCTTTATTCCAGACCGATCGCACGAAGGCTATGGACTCAGCGCTGCCGGAGTCTCCAGATGCCTTGCAGAAAATCAACCTAATCTTCTAGTCGCCATCGATTGCGGTACCAACTCCCGTAACGAAGCGCTTCTCTTACAACAGGCGCACTGCGATCTGGTGATTCTGGATCATCATGAACCGGGTGAGGATGTGGCCTCCACACACTGTGCTGCGCTGGTGAATCCGAAACTCGGAACTGATTTTCACTACCTATGCAGTGCGGGTATTGTCTTCAAACTCTGCCATGCAATGCAGAAATCAAATCCCATTCCGGGCTGCGATCTTAAGGAATACCTCGATCTCGTTGCCATCGGCACGGTCGCTGACATTGTTCCCCTGATCCAAGAGAACAGGATCCTTGTCCGGGCGGGACTCAGGCAACTGGCTCGCTCCCGTTGGTGCGGCCTTCACGCCCTGCTCCATGTCGCTGGAGCCAGTGCTCCTTACACTCCATCGGATATCGGATTCAAGATTGGGCCAAGGATCAATGCAGCCGGTCGCCTTGGTAGTGCTGAGGAAGCTCTCAACCTACTGCTCACGGATGATCATATCGAAGCTGAAAGGATCGCCACACAGCTGGATCAGCAGAATCGGGAACGGCAGGCTGTCGAACGCGATGTCACTCTCCAGGCTGAAGAATGGGTGACCGCACACTTCGATCCTTCCCGTGATGCAAGTATCGTGCTGGGCCAGCGGCGCTGGCATCAGGGAGTGGTCGGTATCGTTGCCTCACGCATTGCCCGTCGCTGGCACAGACCGACCCTTATTATCGGCTTCGATGAGCTCGGCATGGGCAAGGGAAGCGGTCGCAGCATCGAGGGACTCCCCCTTGTCGAGGTACTCGCCCGGTGCTCCGAAGTGCTGGATGGATACGGAGGTCATGACATGGCTGCCGGGCTGAGCCTTCAGGAATCCTCCATGAGTGCATTGAAAACTCGTTTTGAACAGGCTACTCGTGAACTCATTAGTCAGGATGATCTGATTCCCAGACTCACGCTTGATGCCGAGCTTGATCTCTGCATGGCTGATGAGGAGTGGCTCGAGAGTCAGGATCGGCTCGCCCCCTTCGGCACATCCAATTCCCAACCCCTACTCTACTCGCAGGGAGTGACGCTGGCCTCCACCCCTCGGGTGATGAAGGAAAAACATCTTCGGCTCGAACTCCTGAGCGATCGTCGGAGACGCGATGCCATCTGGTTCAATGCCAGCACAAATCAGCTCCCCCGTACTCCCTGGGATGTCGCCTACACGGTCAATCGCAATACATGGCAGGGGCGTGATGAAGCGCAGATTCAGATCGTTGCCATCCGTTCCGCTGAGTGATGTCTCCCTCACTCCCAAAAAAGGAATCCCGCGTCCAAAAAAAACCAAAGACGATCATCTCGGTTCCCCCTCACGATCCTGAAACTCCGCTGGATCAGCTCGGGTGGATCACACGCCCGCAACTCACCTCACTCCGCAAGCTCGGGATCCAAACACTGCGTGACCTTTTGGAGCATTACCCGAGGAGGTATGAGGATCGACGACGCTTTGATTATTTCCCCGATGGGGATCACGATCATGCTCTCTGCCTGAGTGGCACCGTCGGAAAAACGGTCTTCAGGCGCTTCGGGCGCATGAGAAGCTTCGAGGCGGAGCTGGAAGAAAATCCCGGCGCACTAGGAGGTCATTTAACACTGCGTTGGTTCAATCTCTTTCATGTTCAGAAAAGTGTCGTCACCGGAGCACGGGTCATCGCTTATGGGCGTCCGAGAATTCGCGGTAAACGCCTGATGATGGAGCATCCTGAATTTGAAATCGTGTCAGAGGAAGATATGGAAAGTATCCATCTTGATCGCGTGGTACCGATTCATCCTGCGGGGGAAGGGATCAGTGTTCGGGTGATCCGCAGACTGATCCATCGCGCCCTGGCCGAAACGGACTGGACCAAATGGATTGATCCATTGCCGGAAGGAAAAGCCCGGTGGAGTGAGTGCATACAATGCATCCACTTCCCGATTGAGCGGGAGGAACTTGAGCCGGCTCGTCGTGAACTGGCCCTAAGGGAACTTCTCGGCTTGCAGACTCTGGTAGCTCTACGCCGCAGGGAAGCCCGACAACCCCGTGGCGCGGCAAAGAATCCTCAGGGAGTTCTGCTGGAGAGATTTCTCAGATCCCTTCCTTTTTCCCTCACTGGAGCACAATCCAAGGTCATCACAACGATCCGCAACGACATGCGACAATCCCATCGGATGCACCGACTGCTTCAGGGGGATGTCGGCTCGGGGAAAACTGTCGTGGCCGCAGCAGCCATCATACTTGCCATAGAATCGGGCCATCGTGCCCTGTTGATGGCGCCCACCCAAATTCTTGCGGAACAGCATTTCCGAAACTTTCGAAAATGGCTGGAACCGCTCGGTATCTCGGTGGAGTTGCTGACAGGAAAACAAAAGGGAAAAGCGACCTCACAGGCATTGATCGGAACGCATGCACTGCTTCACAAGGATGAGGTGCTCCAGGATGCCGGCCTCGTTGTCATTGATGAGCAGCATAAATTTGGCGTGATGCAGCGAAGCAGGATTTCCTCGGGAATATCCGCGCCGGATGTTCTGGTGATGACTGCAACTCCAATTCCCCGCACCCTTGCGCAGACGATCTATGGCGATCTCGATTTCTCCCTGCTCGATGAATATCCCCCTGGACGGGGAAAACTCCGCACTGCCGCAAGATCCATCTCCAAGCTTTCTGAAATCACGGCGTATATGCTTGGAGAGTTACAGAAAGGCCGCCAGGGCTTCATCGTCTATCCCCTGATCGAGGAATCGGAGAAACTTGCGGCCAAGGCCGCTGAAGCTGAAATAACATCGTGGCAATCACAGCTCTCCCCTCATGCCTGCGCAATGCTTCACGGTCGGATGAGTGCCGAGGAAAAAAGTGCCGTCATGGAGGGATTCGTGAACGGAAACATCCGCGTGCTAGTGACGACTTCGGTGATCGAGGTGGGTGTCGATGTTCCAAATGCCACATTTTTGCTTGTTGAGAATGCCGAGCGATTCGGCCTTGCCCAACTCCATCAACTCAGGGGTCGCATCGGTCGTGGCATCCATACTTCGACCTGTATCCTGATTGAGGGAAGCGGTTCCGAGGAAGCCATGGGTAGGCTCCAGATTCTCGAGAAGAACAGCGATGGTTTTGCTATCGCCGAGGAGGATCTGCGCATCCGGGGTAGTGGAGACATTCTGGGAACCGCTCAAAGCGGTATGCCTCCCCTTCGGATCGCCGATCTCTACAGGGATGCTGATCTCATTGCCATCGTCAGAACGGAAGCGGAGCGCATCCTGAAGCAGGATACAGATCTTGCACAGCCGCATCACTTGCCTTTGCTCAAGCTTCGATTGGATTACGACAGAAGGTTGACTCTGATTGATTAATCATCCTCATTGTACAAGCGGAAAGATTGTGCTTATGATGACAAACCTGAAACGGTAACGGCGGGGTAGCCAAGTGGTAAGGCCGGGCTCTGCAAAAGCCCCATGCGACGGTTCGATTCCGTCCCCCGCCTCCACCCCGTAGAGCCTCTTTTCTACTGGGTCCAGAGATGGTGGACACCGAAACGGACACCAGAACGGACACCAAAATTCCGCTTCCTCCACAATTCGGGCATACTAGCGCGTACTCGCCTAGTACTCCCTAACGGAGGTGGGCACGGTGGCCTCATGATTGCGATTGAACAAAAAACATCGCATGAAAAACCGTTACAGACTCACCCGCCGAGGAAGCCGCAGTAAAAGATTTTACTGCTTCGACACCCAAACCAAAAAACGAACCAGCCTAGGGAAAATTTCCCGGGATGAGGCCGAGCAACTCCTCCAGGCCAAGAACACCGCCGAGCGCCAACCACTGCTCAACTTGCAAATAGCCAAGGCATATCTGGCAGGGACGGATTCAGGGGTGACCACCCGAACTTGGAGTGATGCGCTCCAAAGCATCATCATGTCCAAGAGCGGCGAGAATCTCAGACGCTGGACAACAGTTTCCAAGGATAAAGCCCTCCTTCCGCTTCACGGCAGGGTGCTCGTGGAAACAAAAGCCGATGAAATCCTCAAATGCCTCATAGCAGGGAAAGTTTCCACCAACATCTTCCTGCGACGCATCCACAACTTTTGTGTCGATATACCGTAGGCACCGCAGGAAGCAGGACAACCGTAGGTATTCCTGGAACTGGCCTTTCGTACACTGACATCCACAAGAGCCATACTCAGGTGACCCAACATGAGAGTTATCGTGGAGTTCCGATGCCCTCTCAGGAATGGATTCGCAACAATCGAGTCAATGTCACTATCCACACTCCTGATCGTCAACCAGGTGAGGCACCGATTCGCCCTGACCAGATGGAAACTCTCAAAGCTTTCTCACCTGATTTCGACCTCAGTAAGGTGAGTGGGTTTGGAGAGGTGCAAGCTGATAGCCTCATCACTCAGCTCAAAGATCAACAAAATGAAGTCTCCAAGTGCTTGCTCAAGCAATTCTACGCCCAGAACGGGCACGCAGTCTCACCCGATTTCATCGACCACTGTTACGACCATCCCGGGGAACCGTGGGTACAGGTGTGCCCATGGCTTCATCCTGTTCATCTTCTACTTTTGCACCAAGCCACTCAGCAGAATCGGGATCTTCTATCAAGGTACCTTTCGGCCAAACCTGCTCGATGGCTCCAACTTCTCGGGCAAAAGAACTCCGATCCACGATTGTGAGCAAATTCGCCTCGGCATTTCTGGCTGGACCGATCCCCATTCCTGCGCATGTGAAATTTGACGATCCGATCATCAAGGCCGAGTAACGATCCCCCCTAAGCCCAAGCATCTTTGCGTGCCAGGGACGCTGATTTTTGTCGGAGTCTTCCACAGGAAGTGAAAAAACCTTTGTTTGTTTCTGAGGCTCGGTTGTTGTGGTCCAAAGCGACTTGGGTGCCTGTAGGCGAGGAACGCCATCTTCGTCATCTTGGCCTGTTTGCGGGACATAGAGGATAACTTCGCGACGGACTCCCCGCGCCATCAGTTTGCAAGCTTGCGACATCGTACGATTGGAGTCCTGGTCCTGATCAAAGAATGGGGATCGCCATCGCACATCACGCAGATCGCCCGGATCAGGATAACTGGTTGCAAGTGGGAGTCTTCGCCGCAAGGCCCTCCTGCTGGAGGAGGGTTCTCTTGATCATCATCTCGCGAATGTAGGCGGCCCCTGTGCTGTTCAGAGCATCTGCGGCCAGCATTCCACGGCCAACCATCTTCAAAACGGCTAGGTAGTCCTTGAGGGCTTCCTTGGGGTTGCGCTGAACGACTGCTTTATCAAGTCCAGAGACGGCCAGACCCAACCCAGCTTTCATCCCTTGTTTACCAGCTTCCTTGAAGTCGCCATTCACGATCGCATCCATCATGGCGTGACCGGGAACCGCAATCCTTGGATCGAAGTGGAACAGTTCGAGCGGGGCTAGATCCTCCATCTTCTCGGCCTTGAACTTGGTCGTACCCTTCTGCATGGCGCGGTAGGCTTCCAAAACCGCACGGCGGGAGGTGTTGTTGGCATCCTTACCGAAGGCGAACAGCCAACCACGGGCGATGTCCTTGAAGTACTCGGTGGCCTGATCCGTGCTGACCCCACGCTGCTTGGCCTCGATGAATCGACCCGTTGCATCAGCCAGTGATTCCATGAACACAGAAGCCGTGGTCGTGGTGAGGTTAATGATCTGGGTCGGAGGGCCGCTCAGTACACCAGCCGTCCAGACAGCCGAGGCGATCATGTTCATGTGCTGAACCTGTCTGCCTCCCTTGGAGTCCTTGATGTTGGCTTTGAGAAGAGCGAGGAGCATGTCCTGACCAGCCTCTCAAGGTTTTGATGACGGCCATGTCGCTGGCTTTCACTTCAACCGCAAATCCGTTGGCGTGGGTGAGGTAGGCCGCCACCATTTCCGCTTGAGCCTCTATGGACTCCATGCGGAGAAGGGGAGCTATGTCCTTGTCATTGATTGCCTTGAGGCAGTTCTCGAGGAAGAGTTGTTTCCGATTAGTAGGGTCCCATTCCTTCATCCATCACAACACGAGATATTCTAGGTGTAGACCATCTCTACTTCGAGACGATGCCATGGAAGTCAGTGACGGAGTATGGATTCGTAAAAGAGTATTGGAAGCAATTCGCTGAGCAGAAGCAGGTGGTTCTGAAAGAGATTTCAACACTCTCTGCTTTTACAACGAGCTATCAAGAGCAGTTGGCTACAAAGAAGCGTATACAAACTCATATTTCCTCTCTTATGCAAATTCACCCAATTTTGGAACAGCGACACCAAGCGACCCAACTGTCGCACTCTCTATTGGTACGGCAAATGTGACTGTTCCACTCGATACAGGTTCCAGAGGTCTTTATTTCAGTGAAGGATTTCTAGGTGACAATCTTCAAACCAATGGGGACTCTTTTAGTGGGCAAATCTATCTTAACAGTAGCGCCCGCATTTTCGAGGGATTTTGGACAACGACATCTGTGAGTTTTTCAGTAACTGATCAGAATGGTAACCCAACCACTGCATCTGCTAACATTCCTGTTCTCGAAGTGACTACGCTTGCTTGCTCGACAAATCCGCAGCCAGGTCAGACCAATGGGGCCTCAACTACATTTAATCTGACGAACTCAGGAAATCTGGTCATCAGGAATTCCGATGGCAGTCGAACTACCAATAGTGAGGCTGCCGGAGAATTCACCCTGACTTCAGGTCAGTCTGTTTCCTATAATGACGGCACAAACAACCATCTTTTGGGACAATTTTACAACTTCGGGGTCGGTTTCGATCGGACAGGGCAAGGCACATCACCCAATACCAATAATATAAATCAAAGTTACAACGCCTTTCTTAACCTCAGTTCCATGACCAACGGTTCCATGGTTGCTGGCTATATCCTGAAGACAAATGGCGTGCAGTTGGGCCTTACTTATTCCACCACGAATTTTGCTTACACGCAACTTCTGCCAACTGGACTTACGAATGCGGCTTCGCTCCATACTACTGCTGACTGGCAGGCACCGACGGGAAATCTTGTAGAGAATGGTCAGACCAATGCGACAGGGCAGGTGGTGGTTGATATAGGAATCGGACACGCCATCATGACGCTTCCAGGCCAGACAAATGGATTTGCGAGCAATCCTCCCTTGAGCGTGCAGCTAATCAATTCTGGCGGGGCTGTCGGCTACACGATTACCACAAACTCCTCCAACCTGCTAAACCCACAGAATCAGGGCACAAACCCCAATGTATCACTTTTTCCGCCATTGACTGGTAACTTCTCGGAAAATCAGCCCCCCGCTAGCGACAACTTTTTTAATACGGGCCGCAATGTGCTCAATGCCTTTGATTATCTTTATGATGGCCAGAATGGATATGTAGGACTTTCGACCAACGGGCTTGTGGCTACCAACGCCAATCTCTCCTTCTCTGCAGGTTTTTATCCAAACCCAGTGCCCGAACCCTCGACCTACGCTCTCTTCGGCCTCGGTGGGATGGCTTTGGTGATTGCTACAAGAGTCAAGAAAGCTTAAACACCTTTATGAAACCTGCTCCCTCTCAAACGGACACCAAAAATCCGCTTTCTCCATTACTTTTCGACTGCTCGCCGACTACTCGCTAACGGTGGAGTTCTCGCTTGCCCGAACATTGCGATTGCACCCCAATCGCTCCCCCTTTATCCGTCAGGTCTGCTGTCAAACTTTACCCTGCGGTCTCCCTCTGTCTCCTCTTTCCGGAGGCTTGTGCTTCATCCTTCATATTTCAGACTTTATCCATCATGCTTATTACACATGGCCACCCGCAAAGCTGCAATATCTGCCGGCAAGGAATCCCGGATTCATTTTGTCACCGGAAGTGATGAGGCCGAGGTGCGTCGCACCGCCCAGGGACTTGCTGCAGAACTGGCACCTCCTGACGCAGGTGAATTCGGATTGGAGATCATCGAGGCTCCTGCTGATACGGTTGACTGCTGCGTCGATATGATTGAGAACACCTTGCAGGGGATCCTCACCCTCCCCTTCTTCGGTGGAGGTAAGCTAGTCTGGATGAAGGGGGCCACTTTTTTGAAGGACACGCAACAGGGTCGTTCTGAAACGGTGCAAAATGCGCTGGAAAAGTTTCTCAAAACACTGGAAGAGGGACTTCCCGAAGGTATCACTCTCCTCATCAGCGCACCGGAACCGGACAAACGCCGCTCGTTTTATAAATCACTCACGGCTCTCGCCCGAACGACAATATGCGACAAGCCAGACTTCGGCTTCAACGCTACTGAGGATGATCTTATCGACTGGGTGATTGCCCGCTGTCGTGACCGTGGTGTGCGTATGGAAGATCAGGCTGCCGTTGTACTGACCACCCGTGTAGGCACCAATACCGGACAACTTGATGCGGAGCTTGCCAAGCTTGTCACTTCCGCTGGTGAAGGGGCTGTGATTACCGAGGCACTCGTGCGTGATCTCGTCGCAACAACAAGATCCGGCGGCATCTTTGATCTCAGTGATGCCATCAACAAACGCAATCTGGCGCTCTGCCTTGACACGCTTCAGCAGCTTCGCAGGCAGGGAGAAAACGCCGTGGGTATCCTGCTTGCAGCAATCGTCCCAACCGTACGCAATCTTCTTGTCGCAAAAGATCTGATGGAGCGCCATCGTATCCGTCCACCATCACAACCTCAGTTTTTCGCTTCGGAACTCAAACGCCTCCGCTCTGAGGAGACAGCGCACCTCCCAAGAAAGAAAGATGGAGGTCTCAATACCTACGGCATTGGTCTTGCCGCCATGAATGCCTCCCGCTTCGAACGCGATCACCTTGTTGCCGCTTTTCTTGCTTGCCGTGATACCAATTCCAGCCTCCTGCGGGGTCACGGTTCAGAGGATACACTGCTGACGCAGTTGCTGGTGAAAATCATTGCAAAGAAAAGTTAATAGATTTTCGTTTCCTAACTCCCAACCGCAGGCTTCCATTTACCTATGACTCCTTCCTACCTATGGACACAACAACTCCGTCCCATCTATGACAAGGCCGTTGAACTCTATCGAGGCGGCAATCGTGATTTGGAGACCTACTTTACAGTAGAGGAAAAAACCTTTCTTGCCTCGATCGGGGTGCGTCCAATCAATCTCTATGACTATGCGGAGGACATGGTCGGTTATGGAGAACCTGATTGGAATACAGTGCTGCTCATCATAGCCGCACGCCGTGATTACTTCCTCTATCATCAGCATGGGGTGACAGCGAGCAGCGTGACTGAGGCAGCTGAATTGCCCCCAAAAACGGAAGAATTGGAGGGTATTCCCTGGTTGCCAAGGATCATCGCCAAGGCCAACTGCTTCCTAAAAGGAGGTCTCTGTCACGAGATCATGTATGGATGTGGGGGAGACCGTCGTTTCCTGAAAGAACACGACCTTCACCCTGCAGATTTTCTCAGGTCCATCTGGGCCTCAGGGGGAGACAAGGGCAAGGTGCTGACCTTTGTACGGAGATCGCGAAAGTAGGAGAGCTGTAGTTTAGAGCCTGTCTGAGTGAGACTTACTTTATTGAGGTCTCAATTTTCAGCTTTCAAGTATAGCTCTTAGAGGCCTTCCCTCATCCAGATCGATGTAGTCGAACATGGTCTGAATGTCATCACGGCCTTCAAAGCCACCCTCCTTGAGGCGACGCTGGAGAATCTCAACCAAATCATCACGCCATCCGCGTCGGGTCATGAAGCCGTTCCAGACCTCGATCTGCTCTTCAGTCGGTGCCACCCCATTTTGCATCGCCCAGTTCCAAGCCTCTTCGTTGGAAAGCGTCGATCCTACTGCGGACGATAGATCAGCATATTCAATCCCCAAGAAGGAACAGCATCGCAAATCAAATCCCTTGCCGAGATTCGGGATATAATCATCCCCAAGCTTGCCTGCGGCATGCTTTTTAATCTTATCGATCATGCGAGGAAAATAAACGAGGTCGTGGATCGTCTCGTAGGGGCTGACGGGGAGGTTTGTGCTCATGGTTGTGATGTCGTACCCTGACTCTGAAAACTACTCAAGAGAAACAATCCTGCAGCAATGCAGATACAGGAATCGGCAACATTGAATGAAGGCCAGTGATAGCCCCCAAGCTGAAAATCGAGAAAATCGACCACGTGACCGTATTTGATGCGATCCGTCACATTGCCAAGAATCCCGGATAGGAGAAGTATCCAACCCCATTGCATTAGGCCCCCCGTAAAGTGTCGTTTCATCAAGACAAGGACGATGAATGCAATAACAGAAACAATAATAAAAAAGAGATTGCTGTCATGCAGCATCCCAAAGGCTGCACCTGTGTTATAAACATGGGTAAGATTGAAAAATCCAGGAATTACCGGAATCGATTCCTGAAAAGGGATGGTGTGAAGGATCAGCATCTTGCTGGCCTGATCAAGGAGAGCGAGCAGAAGGATGATTCCCCAAGATGTCAATGCCTTCATTCTGCAATAGAGAATGACCCGACAGCCTCCACACAGCGACCACAGAGGGTTGGATGTTCGGCATGAGCACCAACTTCTTCACGATGACGCCAGCAGCGTTCGCATTTGGCGGCCTCCGTTTTGCCAATCGCAATTGAGGTTGTCTCGGTTTTGGAAGACGAGGCTGCTTTGCCCCCTTGAATGATGGTCAGGTTGCTTAGAATCAGCAGTTCCTCAATTTCATCCAGACCCTCTTCCGCAGCCGCAAGGAGCACCGGATCATCGGTTGTCACCACGACAACGGCCTCGAGTGGATTGGCTATCACGCCGTCTCGCTGGGCGCGTTCCAAGGCCTGAGAGACCTCTCCACGGAGGGTCAGCAGCATCTCAAATCGTGTAAGGATCTCCTGATCCACCTCCTTTGCCTCCGGGAAAAGCTCGAGATGCACCGATGTTCCGGGATGGAAATGCCCCCAGGCTTCCTCAGCAGTAAATGCAAGAATGGGTGCCAACAAGCGGATCAGGTCTTCCAGCACCTTTCTCATCACAGCCTGGGTAGAACGCCGACGGGGGGAATCCGCCTGATCGCAATAGAGACGATCCTTTGTCACATCAACATAGAGGCTGCTAAGTTCGACAGCACAGAATTGGGTGATCGACTGATAGACTTTCTGGAAGGCAAGTTCCTCGTAGGCCTTAAGGCAAGTACTCACCGTCTCCTGCAGGCGGGCCAGAATCCAACGATCAATGGCTGTCGGTGCTGCAACAGTCAGCGAGGCATCATGGTCGGCAATATTCGCGAGCAGGATGCGAAGGGTATTGCGAATCCTGCGGTAGGAATCCGTCAATCGGGCAAAGATTTCCTCCGAGAAAGGAACATCATCAGTAAACTGAACACTGCTTGCCCAGAGACGCACGATATCGGCACCATAGGTTTTGATGAAGTGATCAGCCTCGGTCGGCTTCTGATACCCTCCCTGTCCCTGATTTGACTTGGAGATCTTTTGACGCGTATCGACATCGACCACGAATCCATGAGTCAGCACGGTCTTATACGGTGCCTTGTCATTCAGGGCCACCGAGGTCATGAGAGAGGACTGGAACCAACCCCGATGCTGATCCGTTGCCTCGAGATACAAATCAGCGGGGAATTGAAGCTCAGGACGACCGCGCAGAACGGCTTCGTGACTCACTCCACTGTCAATCCAGACATCAAGGGTGTCGCCGCGCCGCACCGATCCCGTAGGTGCCCCGGTCAGACGGCACCACTCGGCATCATCGAGTGCGAACCAGGCATTGGAGCCTTGGGCAGCAACAACCTCGGCAACCTTGGCGATCACAGCAGGATCTAGAATCGGTGATCCCTCGGGAGTATAGAAGACCGGCAGTGGCACACCCCAACTTCGTTGACGGGAGATACACCAGTCGGGACGGGATTCGACCGTCCCACGGATACGGTTACGACCCCAAGCGGGAATCCAGTTGGTCGTATCGATTTCCGTGAGAGCGGTCTCTCTCAAGGCATCAATCTTGATAAAAAACTGTTCCACTGCTCGGAACAGAATCGGCGTCTTCGATCTCCAGCAATGCGGATAGCTGTGAGTGTAATCCTGTCGGGCTAGCAAGACTCCCTTTTCATTCAAAATGCGAATGACCTCTTCGTTTCCAGCAAACACATTCATCCCTACGAGCGATGGAACTCCAGCCTCGTCGGTGAACTTTCCGTAATCATCAACGGGCGAGAGGAGATCTAGGCCAACCCTGCGACCGAGTTGGTAATCATCATCACCATGACCAGGAGCGATATGGACCAACCCCGTTCCGGTTTCCAGAGTGACAAAATCCGCTGTATAAACCTTGGCCTCGCGAGGAAGGAATGGATGTCTCGTACTGAGACCTTCCAACGAAGTTCCTTTACGTGAGTCGCCTTGTTGGGTGAGTTCCAGCGATGTTGCTGTTTTGAAGTTCTCGGCAAGTCCGGCGGCAACGAGCAAACTCTCCTCCTCATTCTCCAGCACCGCATAATCGAGATCGCCATTGACCGCAATGGCGAGATTGGCAGGGAGTGTCCACGGTGTCGTCGTCCAGATCACGACGCTGAGCGGCTTATGGAATGGCAGTCCGAATCGCTCGGCCTCCGAAGACTCCACCGCGAACTTCACAAAGATCGCAGGAGAGATTTTGTCCTGATACTCGACCTCTGCCTCAGCCAGTGCGGTCTGAGCTCCCGTACTCCAGAGCACGGGCTTCTTGCTTCGATAGACGAGTCCCTTCTCCACCATTTTTCCAAAGGAACGGATGATTGCTGCCTCATACCCAGGATCCAGCGTCAGATACGGATTCTGCCAATCCCCAAAAACACCAAGCCGTTTAAACTGCCCACGCTGGATATCGATGAATTTTCGTGCGTACTCCTCGGACTTCTGACGCACCTGTAGGGGCGTGAGGCCGGCAGCTGATTTGACGACGCGAAATTCGATTGGAAGCCCGTGACAGTCCCATCCCGGAATGAACGGGGCCTGGTAGCCCGCCATCGTCTTGGACTTCACCACGAGATCCTTGAGTGTCTTATTCAAGGCGGTCCCCATGTGGACATCACCGTTGGCAAAGGGAGGACCATCATGAAGGACAAACTTGGGGCGCCCCTCCCGCACCTTCTGAATCGCCCCATACAGATCCTCCTTTTCCCAGTGGGCAAGAAGTGCCGGCTCGCGCTGGGCCAAACCGGCCTTCATGGGGAAGGCTGTCTTGGGAAGAAGGACAGTATCTTTGTATCGGCTCATGTCGTTAAAGGTTGAGGGACTGAAGTCAGTTTGACTTCTCGGTCGGTAGATCTTTGGACTGGGGGCTGTTGTACCGGTATTTTCGCGACCTAACAGCCTTCAGCCCAACAGTCTAAATAGCTCCTAGCCCTCAAAGGTGTCGTCTAGCCAGGTAAGCAACTGCGAAATCGTCTCTTCCGTCTCATCACCCATGTTCGAGATGCGGAAAGTCTCACCTTTGATTTTTCCGTAACCACCATCAATGATGCAGGAATATTTGGCCTTTAATCTTCCGATCCAGGCTGCGACATCGGCTCCTTTGTTATTCTTTACACAAGTGAGACCCACTGACCGGTAGCCTTCTGGGGCAAAAAATTCCCAGCCGCGCGCCTTGACCCACTCAGCAACCAGGGCATTGGTTTTCGCATGACGGGCATAGCGATTCTCCAATCCCTCGGATGCAATGTCCTCGAGTTTGGACTGAAGTGCGTAGATGTGTGAAATCACGGGTGTGCTAGGGGTCATATCTCCCTCGTGGTTCTTCTGAAACTCAAGGAAGTCGAAGTAGTATCCACGCCCTTTGACCTCAGTAGCGCGTTTCATCGCTTTTTCTGAAACCGAGAGAATGGCCATTCCCGGAGGTAAAGCGAGTGCCTTCTGACTGCCGCTCAGTAGCACATCAATGCCGAGTTCATCCATCGGAACGGGAAGTACTGTGAAGGAGGAGACGGTATCCACAATGAGCAGAACCTCTGGAAATTCCTTAAGCACATCGGTCAGTTCCCTGATCGGATTCATGCATCCGGTCGAAGTCTCGTTATGAATGAGCGTCACCACATCAATATCACCTTGTGAGAGGCGGGCCTTGAGAAGCTCGGGGGTAATCGGCTTGCCCCACTCGACTTGTAGCTTTTCTGCCTCGTAACCACATCGCTTAGCCACATCATTCCACTTGTCAGAGAAAGCTCCCGTCATGCAGTTAAGAACCTTCCCCTTCACAAGATTGCGCAACGATCCCTCCATGACCCCCCAAGCAGATGACGTGGAGATAAAAACAGGGCGCTTCGTTCCCACGAGTTGCTGAAGACCGGGCTGCACGGAGGCGTAAAGTTTTTTAAAATCATTGCCCCGATGGCCAATCATCGGCTTGCGAAAGGCTTGGAAGGTTTTTTCCGAAACTTCAACGGGCCCCGGACTGAAGAGTTTGATGTGTGTGCTCATGAAAAGGTTGATTTTGTCAGAATGGATCAATTTTCCCAGAGAAAGTTTTCTAGGCGCAATTTGGAAAGCCGGGCCCTGGCCTCTTCAGCCCTTGGACCTCCCTCGGCAACAACCTGACTGTAAAGTGCCACTGCGTCATTCCACTGTCTGCGACTTTCAAGAAGACGCCCCGCCTCAAAGGCAGCCTTGTCATGCCAGAGCTGCTCGGGCTCGGTCGAGATTTGATTCTTGAATGCCTCGTAGTAAGCGGCCAGTGCGGCATCACTTTCTCCAAGTTTTTCAAGAATCAATCCACTCTTGCAGAGAGCTTGCGTGCGCCAACGAATCGGAATGGTGGGATCAGTGGCAAGCTGCTGCCAAATCTTCACGGCATCCCTCTCCCTAGCGGGATCCTTGATGGCAAGCTGATGAAGCGTGTCTGCCTTTGCCATCATCGTGGCGGCCAGAAGTTCTGCATCAGGCCTGGTGATTCCATTCGTCATTCCCGTCACGGTTCCGCCTGAGAGAATTTTATCATAGATTGCCAAAGCCTCCAGAGGCAGGTTTTGGGCATTTTTCAGAGATCCCTGCTGGAGCCTCGCCTGCCAGACAAGCTGGTCGTTCGTCCCGTGTTCAGAAACCCGTTCAAGCAGCATTAGCGAATCGTCCAGAGAGGCGGGATCCATTGCACGGGCTGCCGCTTGGGCGGCAAGAAAGAGTGCCCTCCGCCCGATCTCCGTTCCCGCACCCGAGTAGGCCAACTGTTCAAACTCAACTCTGGCTGCCTGGATGTCACCGGAGGCAAGGAGCGATTCGGCGAGTTTTAGCCTCACCTCGGGGGTGAACCGGGAGTCGGGATGAGATTTTAAAAATGCTTGGGCAGCCAAAATCACACCCTGGGTATCACCCCTCTTACCAGTGTCCTTGAGAAAGACATTCAGATACTCCTCCCTCTCGGGATCCCCGGAATTTTCATGAACAGCTTTGGCCATTTCCTGATCAGCAACCTCCCCTTTTCCTGATTTCATGTTCCATTCCGCAGCAGCAAGCCGTGCGCGGGATTTAAGGGATGGATCCGAAGCCCGATCCGCCACCCTCGCCATCAGAGTGGCTCCTCTGGGATCACTGCGACGGGCGAGATCGAGTGCAATCTGAAATTCCATCTCCTCAGAAGGCAATCCCGTGTTCATCTCAACGATGTTTCGTGCGGCGACGGAAGTATCCAGAGCCCCCTTGTCTGTCGACGCAACGAGTACGGCTTTGTTGAAAAGCGCATTTTGTGTCAGTTTTGGATCGAGAGATGCAGCAAGTTCAAAGTCCTCCTTTGCCTCTGGCTTCCTGTTCAGTCCCGCATTAGCCATCCCCCTGAGATAGGCCATTTTTGCCCGCAGGGGTGACGCTGTTTTATCAGCAACCAATCCGATAGCATTGACAGGCGCACCCCGTTGGAGCCTTGAGAGAGCCATGACGCATCGTGCCTGATCAGCGAGGATATCATCGCCATACTTTCTGATGAAGGCATCCATTAGAGCATCTCCCTTCTCGTAATGACTGAGCCTCAACTCCCCTTTGCCCTGATAGAATGCGGCGATTCGTGAACGGGTTGGATGTGACAGATCTTCCGCCCACTTTTTTAACATCGTCGTGTCAGGTGTTGAAGCGTTGGCGTAAAACTGGTCAAGGAGCAGGAACTGTTCATCAAGCAGGGGGTCATCATCCACCTGATCAAGATGCTTTTCCAACAGATCGATTGCCTGCTGAACTTTTGCATTTTTACTGTCGGCCGGAGAAGCAAGGCTGAGAGAAGCCCCTATCGTGGAGGCGGCACTGCACCAGGGAGTAACTGGAGGAACTGCAAGAAAGAGTTTTTGCGCTTCAACACGATTGCCCTCCCGCCAGGCTGTCAGCGCTTTAAGGTAGAGGGCCAAGGCCTTTCCTTCATCGGTAGCGGGAGTAAAATCGTGCAGAAGATTGCGACATTCTTCCGTGCGGCCCAGTGCGAGGAGGGCAACTCCCTTTTCCAAAGCGACATCCTCGGCCAGAGTCGAATTCATGGGTATTTCTTTGAGAATCCCGAGGGCTTCTTCTGTTCGCTTTTCTCCACGCAATGAACGGGCAAGTCCCAATGGGATCTTATCGGGATTGATTCCCATGACTTCGGCCTTCCGGTTCATGAGGGATAAAAAGATTTCATTTGCGGTCGCATTGTCGCCGACCCCAAGCAATGCTTCTGCCTTCCAGTAGGCGAGGGTGGGATCTTTCCTTATATCAGCGGTGCTGCCGAAAGCCAGCGCCTCGTTAAAACGACCTCCTTTTACCAATAGCTCCACGAGTCTTCGAGTAAGATCCATCCGCTTACCCTCATCCTGTTCCTGCTGGATCTGAGTGCGGAGAATAGCTGCAGAAACCTGCGGGAGATGTTCGCCGATTGCCCGGTTTGCCAAATCAGCAGTGGCAATTTCGGGATTGGAAACAGCCTTATTTGATTGCTGCGTCAGGGCAGGAAGGCAGAGAGCAAAATAAATTACCGCTGCAATGCCTTGCGCAGCCATGCTCCGGTATGACTTGAAGGATGATCGGCCACCTCGTTGAGAGGTCCGCTCACCACAAGGCTCCCCCCCTGTTCTCCCCCTTCCGGGCCCAAGTCGATGATCCAGTCCGCGCATTTGATAACTTCTAGATTGTGTTCGATAACGATGAGTGTATTTCCGCCGTCGCGCAACCTCAGGAGCACTTCGAGCAGTTTCTGAATATCAGTAAAATGAAGCCCTGTCGTCGGTTCGTCCAGCAGGTAGAGTGTACGACCTGTTGCTTTTCGAGAAAGCTCGCTTGCCAGTTTCAGCCGCTGGGCCTCTCCTCCTGAAAGAGTTGTTGCGGATTGGCCTAATTTCAAATAACCAAGGCCGACCTCCTGCAGCAATTCGAGCTTTCCATGGATGGCAGGAATTGAACGGAAAAATCCGGCGGCCTCATCGATGGTCAACTCCAGCACATCAGCAATGTTCTTTCCGCGATAGGATATTTCCAGCGTCTCCCGGTTAAATCGACGACCGCGGCAGAGTTCGCATTGCACGAAGACATCCGCCAAAAAATGCATTTCGATCCTGATCGAACCGTCCCCCTGGCATTGCTCACACCGACCTCCCTTCACGTTGCAGGAAAAACGGGAAGGACCGTAGCCCCTTACTTTTGCTGCGGGAAGCCCGCTGAAGAGGTCCCGGATCGGCCCAAAAACACCCGAGTAGGTGGCAGGATTGGAGCGGGGAGTTCTTCCTATGGGGCTTTGGTCGATCACTACCACCTTGTCAAACTGATCGACTCCATGAAGACGCCCATGGGTTCCGGGCGTTTCCTTGGCATGATGAAACTGTCGAGCGAGCGAGCGATACAGAATGTCATTCACCAGGGTTGATTTGCCACTTCCCGAAACACCGGTAACGCAGGTCAGAAGTCCGACGGGGAAGCCCACTGTCAGATTCTTCAGATTATTTTCCGTGGCATCGATTACCGTCAGCCAGCCAGGCCCCGGTGCTTTTGTGATCGGTGGGCGTTGTTTGATCCGTGGTACGGAAATTTTTTCCATACCCGAGAGATATTTACCCGTTAGAGAGTTGGAATTTGCCAAAATCTCAGCCGGCGTTCCTTGCGCCACAATTTCCCCTCCCCTCGGACCTGCTGCCGGCCCCATATCAAAGATGTAATCAGCGGCCAGAATCGTCTCTTCATCATGCTCGACAACCACCACAGAATTTCCGAGATCCCGGAGTCCGCGTAGAGTTGCGAGCAATCGGTCGTTATCCCTCTGATGCAGCCCGATACTCGGTTCATCGAGCACATAGAGAACACCAGCCAACCCTGATCCGATCTGTGTTGCCAGACGGATCCTCTGCGCTTCACCGCCGGAAAGGGTGCCGCTTTCACGATGAAGAGAAAGATAGCCAAGCCCCACTTCAACCAGAAAACCGAGTCTCGATCCGATTTCACGAACCAGATCCTCCACAACCTTGCGTTCCATCGGGGAGAGTTCCAGTCCGACCATCACATCAAACGCTCTTGCTGCCGGCAGTCCGCAAAACTCCTCGATATTCCAATCCTGCCCTCCTGGCCCCCGTATCGTCACACCGAGAATTTCTGGACGCAACCGCTTTCCATGGCAGGATGGACAGGCTTTACGGGAAAAAAATGCTTTCAGCCGATTCTTCTTCAACTCGCTGGCTGAGCTTTCCATTTGATGCTCAATCAAAGCAACCAAACCGGCAAAGGGTTTACCGGCAAGTATCGCCCCATCCGTGCCATGAAAGAGCTGGTGCTTGAAAGAATCCGGCAGTTGATAGAACGGAATATCCTGCGATGCACCCGTTGCCTCACAGAGTGCTGCCAGCATCTGCTGATAATATTTTCCCATCCGTTTATCGGGAGTTCGCCACGGCCGGATCGCTCCTTTCGCAAGGGACATTTCGGTGTCCACGAGCAGAGACGGATCACAAAATGGCTGCGTGCCCAGCCCCTGACAGGAGGAACAGGCTCCGAGATGACTGTTGAATGAAAAATGCCGCGGAGTCAAACGCGGCATCGTGAAACCGGTTTCGGGATTGCAGAAATCAGTCGAAAAACGAACCTCCCTCCAAGCCTCAGCTGAGTCTCCTGTAAACTGATGAAGCACAATAACAAGATTGTTTCCCAAGCGGAACGAAGTCTCCAATGAATCAATCAATCGTTCCCTGATCCCCTCTCCTTGCCCTTCCTTTCTCAGTGCCAACCGATCAATCACAGCCTCAATGGTGTGTTTCTTGGTCTTGAGGAGCTTGATCGGTTCGGTGCGTCCAAGGTCAACAATCTCACCATCAATCCTCAACCTGACAAGCCCCTCTCTTCTCGCGCGGTCGACCACATCCCGGAACTCACCCGTTTCACCCCGCACAAGTGGAGCAAGCAGCATGAGACGGCTACCCTCCGGCCAATCCAGGATCGCCTCGGCGATTTGTTGTGGAGACTGACGGCGGATCGCCACTCCGGTCACCGGATCATGTGGCACGCCGATTGCCGCAAAAAGAACGCGAAGGTAATCATAGATCTCCGTCGTCGTCGCGATGGTTGAGCGGGGATTGGGAGGAGCGATTCTTTGCTCAATGGCGATTGCCGGAGAGAGTCCCTCGATATGATCGACCTCCGATTTCTGCATCTGATCAAGAAACTGCCGCGCATAGGCTGATAAACTCTCCACATAGCGTCTCTGTCCCTCTGCAAAGAGAGTATCAAAGGCAAGGGATGATTTTCCCGATCCGCTGGGCCCCGTGATGACAACCAGCTTGTTGCGAGGAATCTCAAGAGTGAGATTGCGGAGATTATGCTGCCGTGCCCCCTTGATTCGAATCACACCTGCTTCTGTCATGTTAGTGATAGGTCATCAATCCAAAGGATGATCTTGGTTTAAAATCGGAAAATAAAAAGTCTTCCCATTTTCCCGGTAACATCCTGACTGAAGACACTTATTCGGATCACGCGTCATTAATTTTTACTCTTCAATCGTAGGAAGTCTTGATGCCGCACAAGGCATGTTGAGCGAATGCCGCAGCAGTACTACGGCAAGCGAACAGAAACTCAACACAGAGCAAAAATCCCAATCCTCCCAGAACTTATTCGCGGGGTTTGTTGAGTATAACCTCTCCACCCTCACGCCATGTCTTGTATGTTTCGATGGAGCTTTGAATGACAGGAAGAGCCTTGTCAGCTGAAAGGATGTCATCGACAACGACAGTCTTATTTTCAAGTGTCTTGTAGTCTTCGAAGAAGCGCTTAAGTACGGCAAGTCTGTGGGGAGGCATCTGATGGACATCCTTGTAGCACCAGTATTCAGGATCGTCCTCAACAACAGCGATGACCTTATAATCGAGCTCGTCCTGGTCCATCATCACCATCAAACCAATCACACGGGTTTTCACCAGAGTCAGCGGATAGACAGGCTCCTCACCAAGCACAAGAATATCGAGTGGATCACCGTCATCGCCGAGAGTCTGAGGGATGAATCCATAGTTGGCAGGATAATAGACCGCCGAATAGAGCACCCGATCCAGGGTAAGAAGACCACTTTCCTTATCCAACTCATATTTGTTGGAGCTTCCCTTGGGAATTTCTACGACTCCACGAACCACTCCCTCGGAAGAATCAAAACCAGGATCGACATCATGCCAAGGGCTGGGAGCTGTCTGATGATAAGGTTTGGGAATTTTTGTCATTGTGTCTGTTTATAAAAACTGAGTGTCTGGTGATGTTATAGGGAAGGGTAAAATCCTACATCCATCATCGGTTCTGTCCACGATTTCCAGCCGGCCGCTATAATAATTTGGTTCACTTCTGCGGGCCTTCACCCTTCGAAGGTAGGGTAATCCGATGATCGACATGTCGGCCCAGATCACGGATCCAGAGGTTGAGGATATAGGTCAGCACGACAGCCACATAGAACTGACCGATGATGGCCTGTGTCACCGAAAGCGCCCTGGCAAGATGGGAAATCGGGACGATATCTCCATAACCGAGTGTCGTTTGTGTCACGAAACTAAAGTAGAAAAATTCGTCGAAGCTCTGCCTGAGTGCATCAACTCCGAATCCCTTGTTCAGAACTTCCTGAAAGTGAAAGGCCTGAGAATCGATCCTGGAAGTTAATGTGTAAAAACAGGCGAAGATCGTCGCGATCCACATATAAAGATTGCAGGCTCCCAAGACTTCGTCAAATCCGGCCCGTTGTGAACGGAGAATCGACTTCACCCAGGCCATTGCGGCATAGACCATGGAACAAAGAACGGTAAGTTCGAGGGAGATTTCCAAAGCGGACCGAAGACCGATACTTTCCCCATGAAAAGTCACCCAGTGTCTCAGGGCAAAAATCGAAAACGGAATCATGAAACCTCCGAAAGAAATTGCGATGGCCGTGCGAAGTCCTGCGAGTGAAACCATGGTCAACCAAGTCACGGCGACCATCACCAGCAGTGTTAACATTTCCGGGAGATAGTGCCCTCCGAACAAAAGAGAGAGAAGAAGAAGAGCGCCGATAAGATGACGGCGTTCCTGAAATTTTTTCCTCCTTAACGTGTTATTCATACCTAGAGATCTCCCCCGCCACCACCTCCACCAAATTCACCACCACCGCCTGAGAAGCCTCCTCCATCAGATTCACCGGAGCCTCCCCCCCAGCCTCCGCCAAGTCCGCTGCCGACAAAAAAGCCTCCTGCTGCCGCTGCTGGATTAATACCTCCAACTCCACCCCCTCCCCCACGGAAGCGGTTGGAGACCACCAGCACAATCATCACGAGCAGGAACAATCCGAGCGGGGAGAAGAGGAAATCAAGCAGTGTGGCGGGCTTTCGACCTCCCCCCTTATATTCCCCTTTGGTTGCCTGCATGATGGCGTGAATACCACCCGACAGACAGGCATCATATTTCCCTGCACGAAAAAGAGGGGACATCACCTCTCTTACAATCCGATGACAAATGACATCGGGAAGCGCACCTTCCAGACCATATCCTGTCTGAATCCATGCCTTTTTGCTCTGAACGAAAAGCAACAAAAGAACTCCGTTGGAAGTTTTCTTCTGACCGATGTGCCACGCTGTCGCTAGTCGTTGGGCAAATTCTTCAATTGAAACTCCTTCGGGAAGTTTCTGATAAACAACGGCGACGATCTGGTTCGAGGTGGATTTTTCAAACTCCGCTAACTGCCTGTTTAACTGCGATACGACTTCCCGTGAGATCACTCCCGTCTCATCCGTGACATACTGTGCAGGAGCAGGAGGTAATTTTTCCTCAGCACGCAAGACCCCACCACCAAGCGTTCCTGTGAACAGGAGGAACGCGAGGAGGAGGCGAGCCATGAAGTCCTTACTTCGCGGCGGGAGTGCCAAAGTCAAATTTCACTGCAGGAGCAGTCTCGGCACCGGCGGTCGCCTGAAAATAAGGTTTTGGCTGGAAACCGAGCAGTGCCGCAAAGAAGACGGTCGGCAGGGTCTTAATTTTGGTATTGTAGGCTTGGACGACTTCGGTGAAGCGGCCTCGTTCGACCGTAATTCGGTTCTCGGTTCCCTCGAGTTGGGCCTGGAGATCGCGGAAGTTGGCACTCGCTTTGAGATCCGGATAGTTTTCCGAGACCATAAGCAGGCGGGAAAGGGCGTTGCTGAGTTGTCCCTGAGCCTTCTGAAACTGCTCAAGCTGGGCGGCATCACTTGGTGCCTGATTCTGATTGATATTGACCTTGCCGACAGAAGCACGGGCCTCGGTGACCTGGACAATGGTTGATTTCTCGAAATTTGCAGCACCCTGTACGGTCTGCACGAGATTGGGAATCAGATCGGCACGACGCTGATAGACATTCTGAACTTGGGCCCACGCCGAATCGACGGCCTGAGAACTGCCAACAAGACCATTGTAACTGCTGACGGCGGCAAGAATTAGGACGATGATGATACCAACGACGATGAGGAGTGTTTTATTCATGAGATGACGGAAAAGTTTCAGGTAAAAGTTGAAAGTTTGTTAGAAGATGCGGGTTTTTGGAAAAAATGCAAACTGGCGGACTAAACTTTTGGCATTTCTATTCCAGATGCCGTCGGTTGCATGACCAGGGCGCGGTTGATGGCATTGACATAAGCGCGGGCGCTTGCCTCGATGACATCGGTGGAGGCCCCCTTGCCCGTGATCAGTCGTCCATCGCCGAAATCGACCTTGAGCGTCACTTCGCCCAGCGCATCCTGCCCCTCGGTGACGGCCTCGACAAGATAGACGGCAAGATGGCCTGTGCGTTTCACGATCCGGTCGATAGCCTTCATAGCAGCATCGACAGCCCCATTGCCGGGACTGGAATCCTGCTCGCTCTCCCCACCATGGCGAATGCGGACAGTGGCCGTGGGCACGGTGCTGCTGCCACTGGCAACATGAATATATTCCAAAGAATAGGCTCCCGTCTCGCCAGCCACGGCATCGCCGGCCAACGCCACCAGATCGTCGTCATAAACAAATTTCTTTTTATCCCCCAGCTCTTTGAAACGGGTGAAGATCGGGACAATCTCCGCCTCGCTCAGGGTCAGTCCCAGTTGCTCCAGACGGGCCACCATGGCATGACGACCACTATGCTTGGTCAGCGGTAGATCAGTGCCTCCCCACCCGACATCCTGAGGATCCATGATCTCGTAGGTTTCGCGCATTTTTAGAATTCCATCCTGATGAATGCCCGAACCGTGAGCAAAGGCATTCTCGCCGACGATGGCCTTGCTCCGCGCCACATGCAGTCCACTCAGGCGACTGATCAGACGGGATGTTTTTAAGATCTCGCGTGTCTCAACGCCCGTGGAGAGTCCGGCAAAGACATCCGGGCGGGTCTTGATTGCCATAACGACTTCTTCCAAGGCCGCGTTGCCAGCCCTCTCCCCGATGCCGTTGAATGTCCCTTCGACCTGACGGGCACCGGACTGCACGGCTGCAAGAGAATTGGCCACAGCCAATCCAAGGTCATCATGACAATGCACGCTGATCACAGCTTTTGAGATGTCGCGCACATGTCTGCGAAGATAGGAAATCAGATCGGCGTATTGTCCCGGCATGGCATAGCCAACCGTATCGGGGATGTTGACCGTTGTGGCTCCTGCTTCGATCGCCGCCTGCACCACCTCAGCCAGAAATTCAGGCTCGGTACGCGATGCATCCTCTGGAGAAAACTCCACATCGGAAACAAAGGATTTTGCGTGACGCACCCCCTCTGCTGTCAGACGGAGGATCTCCTCGCTCGCTTTGCGCAGCTTATGCTCGCGGTGTATCTTGGAAGTCGCCAGAAAAACATGGATGCGCCCCCGTTCACGTGCAGGCAGCAGGGCTTTTCCGGCGGCCTCGATGTCCTTTGAGACGCAACGCGCCAAACCTGCAATGACCGGCCCCTGAACTTCTGTCGCTATCGTCTGCACAGCCTCAAAATCCCCATCACTGATGATGGGAAATCCTGCCTCGATGATGTCAACTTTCAGCCTGGCAAGCTGGCGGGCGATTTCCAGTTTCTCGCGCAGATTCATGGAGGCACCCGGACACTGCTCGCCATCGCGGAGTGTCGTATCAAAAATCAAGACCCGGTCGGAGTTCATAGGAAATGAATGGTTGGCCCCGGCACGCTCCGGGCAATTGAGACCAGACCGCACCAAGCGAGGAATTAGATAGCAAGCAGAAGAATGCCGCCAGCGCGGAAAACAACGCTCCAAGAAACGCTCTTGGAAGCTGAAACTGGTAATGCGACAGCTTGCATGGCTTCATTATCGCACACGGGCTCCTTCTTTGCAATCCTTACCGCCAATGACCACGCCACTCCCCACAACGAGGCGATCTTTACGAAAAATCGCACTTCTACTGCTTCCCCCATTCCTCCTGCTGCTTTTTCTCTCCATCCTGGCCACCCAGTTTGCTGAACTGGGAACGGCCAAGGAACTCCTTTCCCTGACATCCTTCGTCATCCTGCTTTCCTTCAGTGCGCTCGCATTCAACTGGTGCCGTGTTCCGACATCCTTCACTCCCGAAACTCTCCTGATCGTGATCTATCAAGCTGGGGTAGATTTTTTTATCGCAAGTCTGCTTGCCCTTGTCTCGACATTCTTTGCTTGGTTGCAAATGAGTCCTCTCCCTCAAACGAAACTCCTGCAAATACTCGGATTCTGGCTGCACTGGATCTTTCTCTTTCTTTCACTTGGACTTTTTGTCTTTGCAGCATTGGATCTTGTCAGAATCTCCAAAGTAATCGGCAACGGACGCAAGTAGCATCATTTCCCCGCTTGTCTAAAATGCAACTCGTTGCAAGCGCCCTCGTGCGTATCAGTTTCTTCTTCACAGGATGAAATTTTGGGGGTTTACCCCATCTACCTAAAAATTGCCTTCTGGCCGAAAATTCATTCCCAAACACTATGCAGATTCGATGTCCAGCAACTTCCTGACAACAGTCAGATCCTTGTCCTTATCTTCCTGACTGAGGTCATCATACGGCAGGAGAAGGTTGTGCAAGAGTCTTTCATTATTACGACTTTCAGCATTTGTACTACCCGTCCAACGCCATCCCTCGAGCACTTTCTCTGCCATCCATCGCATGTGCTCGCATCGAGAAAGATGATCCAGCATCTGCGCATCAGAGCCCGCCTCACGACTACTCCATGCTGATTTTTTGACCGTATGGTGAGCTACTGCAAGGCGGTTGCTATCCTTGACCATTTCTGAAAGATCCGCCCAGTCGGGTAGCTGACCCGGATACTGTGACTGATAGGCGGCATGAATCTCCTTGGCCTGCATATCCATTGCATCGTCAAGGTCGTCATCTCTGCCGATCGATGAAGCATATAAATTTTCGATGATGATACCGTTCGCACACTGTTCCTTGGCGACTTTGAAAAGCTCACCTCCACTTCTCAGACAGGCAACGATTTTAGTCGATGGGAGGGCATGCCTGGTGCGAAACCGATCAGCCGCTTCGAGGCTCGATGTATCATTGTTTAAGGCAAAAAATGCAATGTCTGGCAGCCAATCCTGAATTCTCAAACAGATTTGCTCGACAGAATCTTCATGCCACTTGATGTCGATAACCCGCCATGCTTCAGGATAACGGATCTCAAATTCAGATCGCTCCCGGGCAGTCGTACGGGCAAGATGAATGACAGGCCGTCGCTCTCCAGAAATCTGGAAAAATATCGCTGCTGCCCTGATGACTTCGTCCCTTACGGACTCGGTGGACTCGACCAGAAGATTCACTCCTCGTTCCCTGATTGCTGAGTCCTTTGCAAGAGAACAGGCTATATTTCGCAACATTTCCCGAACAGCCCGACTCTGAAACCCGATGAGACGAACATTGGGAATTTTCCTGAAGAATGACCTCAGTTCGAAAGACTCCACCCCGGCAACCGCTTCGAGCGACTCGTTGCCCATCTTTAGCGCAGAGACGGCTATGGAAAGGTTCGCTTCATCCTTGGTGGTCACGGAAAAAATACGGCGTGCATACTGAGTGCGTGCCTGTCGAAGGTTGACGACATCAATCGCATTCCCCGTGATGACATAGACTCCCTTCTCACGCAGGTTGCCCACTTCGGCATTTTCTTGATCAATCTCAATCAATGCAACCTTCCCTCCCCTGCTCAAGGCTCCATAGACCAAAGCCCTCCCTCTTTCACCTCCGCCACAGATCACCGTATGATTGCGAACCCTAAGGAACATCCACCCATCCCAGTAATACGAAAAAATCATCATTCCCCCCTTGAAAAGTGCCAGGGCGAAGAGGACTTTTGCTCCCAGAGCAGCCACTTTGATTGCCCAATGTGTATCCCGTGGCTTCTCTGACAGGAGAATGTAACCGCTACCAAAAATCGAGCCTGAGACATCGGTGATTAAATCCAGAGTGGATAACTCCATCCTGTTTGCCTTGGCCGTTTGGAGCCACCCATAGGCATTGAGCAGCACCACCGCAATCAAACCCACGATAAAGAGTAGCAACTGGCGCTGATCTTTTAAATTGAGTCCATCAACAAGAGAGGGGGACTTATTTTCGTCAGCCATTGGGATGAATAGGAACCTGGATCAGGAACATGTCTTTGATCCTTTGCTTTTCTGCTGAAACACAAAAGAAGGTTCTAATTTTGAAATGAATTTATCGCCTTCCTCAACTTCTCAATATCACTGTTAACCTGACGAAGATCTTCCTGCGACTCTGGGGTCGCCGGCTGACTGACAAGCAGATCCTGACGGGATTTTAATCGGGCAAGCTGATTTTGGAGACTTCTTCGATGAGCAAGCAATTCTCCAGATTTCTCTTGTTCACCCGACAGGATGGCTCTGTTTTGATCAGTTTGAATACCTAGCTGTTGTGTCGTGGCATCGGCGGATGCACAACCTGACAAACCAAGAAAAAATGGCACTGTCATAGCCAAGCCACACGCAACTTGGAATGCCTTCTTCTCTAACGGATGCTTCATCATCCAAGGATTTTTCATGTCACATGGTTGAAGCCGCACTCGTGCTTTCAACGATTTGCTGGTAAGTGCTCTGCAGTTTTTTACGCTCAATCTTTAGGGAATTCAGTTCCGCCGCATACTGGCCCTTATCAGCACTGTCCCAATCCAGCTGACTGAGAGCCTTCTGTCTCTCGTTGATACGGTTATCGACAGTTTTCATCTCGCCCTCTGTCACAACTTTGAGCTTGTAGTACTGAGGCTTCCTTGATTTGACATCCGAATTTTGGGCAATCTGATTTATCTGGCTCTTAAGACTCTCGTTATCCTGGGCAATCCTCTGATTGTAAGCCTTCGCACCCTGTATATAATTCTGTATTTGATCTCTGCTAAGAGCTTGGGCAACGATCTTTTCCCCTTTTTTCCTGCCTTCCTGGGCACCAACGACTCCTCCAACAAGAGCACCGCTACCTCCAGCGATCGCGGCAGCAATGCCTGCATTTTCGGCTGAAGAACCCGTGGCAACAGCCGTGACAAAAGCAAGCCCACCTGCACCTGCCCCCCCAGCGAGTCCTCCCACCACAGCACCACTGATGCCTGTTTCCCTCATGACACGCCCCTCAAGATCGGAATTCATCGGCTCAGAAAGGACAAGCTTCTGCGTTTGCACTGTGGTGCACCCTGCAATCAAGAAAAGCACCATCATTGTGAAGCCGCTTCCGATCCGCTTCATGGAGAATTCTTGTTGTGAGTCATTAATCATGGTTTTTTTAGGTTAGTCATTTTGATTTTTCAGCACCCTTCCCGTGCCGTTTCTAACTTCTCACGGTAGAACTTATCAACTTTAAAACCGAGTGGCTTAAGGAATTCCGGCACGAGCCCTGAAAGCATGCAGTGCTGCTGCCGCTTTGACCGCCGCTTTGGGATCTGTTGCCGCCTGCTGAATTTCTTTCTCTCTTTCCTGAAATGCCAGAATCACTGCATTCTTCTCATTCTGAGCAAATTCCTGCAGTGAGTTGGCACTGCTCTCAGCGATTTTGTCCTGCTGGGCAGCCTCTCCTTTGAGTTGCTCTATCTTGGAGGAAAAGGCACCCGTCCCATTAACTGCTGAGAGACTTTCGATCTGACTTTCGCGAATCATCTTTGATAACTCAGCTGCATATCCGGAACGGACGTCAAACATGATCTTTTCATTTCCCTGAGCGGCGAGCTTTCCCGGAAGGGGGGAAACATCCTGCACAGGTACCTTGCCGGGCTGCGGAAGGGATGCCTGATGCTCCTCATGAGCTACCGATGGGGTCATCGTGGTTGACCTGGCTACTTCTCTCGGAAGCATGAAAAACAAACAGCACCCCACAACAACTGCAAGTGCTATAGCAACTAGGATCCATCGCTGTGCTGAAAAATCTGCTTTGTTCTCTATGCCGGCCTGAGATGTCGATGCGCTGGCTTTCTTTACTCCCTCATCGGGTGCCTTTTTGAGATAATTTTCATCAGGAGCGATCCTGTCCGGTAATATCCCCAACAGATATCCTACCAAAGCATCGAGATGTTCCTCCATCACTCCATCATGAGCATCCATCCAATGAGTATTGACAAGGTGGTAGTCCCATTCGCCCACAGGGGCGATGTTTTCGATCCGAAATGGGATCACTGTAAGGTTGTTGCGCATCGCAAGAGTCAGTTCCTTCGAGACCTCATGCGAAGACATTGAATTTCCTGACCATATGAGCACCATCACACGACAGTTCGCAAGCGCTCTGGTAATGGCCATCGGCCAACTTTCACCTGGAAGGATATCATCGGGAGCCTTCCAGCAACGGATTCCTCTACCCTGCAAGCGCTGCTTCATGGCACTTGCCATCACCACATCCTTGGTGGAATGACTGATGAAAACATCAAAGGGACGGG
>JBAXTN010000028.1:0-36016 GCA_037130175.1 bacterium
GCTCGACCTGCCACCCTTCAGACCGTTACTCACCCACTCGAAATAGCGAGGAACCGGAATAAATCTTTTGGTTTAAACGACGCGCTTGTTGCCATACTTCCAGTTTTTCGAAGCGAAAGGCTCGACGATTATCGTTCATGGGCTTTTGGATTGATTTCGTCTTTAGACCCTCGACTTTCAGCCTCTCTCAGCATGCTGCCGCACTTGATCCTGCGTGGGGGCAGGATCTTTAAGGGAACCGGGTGAATTTTTTCGACTATCAATCAATACTCCACCGAGGCTAGGCAGAGGGAGTGATAGGGAGAACTTATGCCCATGAGAAGCTAAAATCCTGACTGCTACTGAATCCAGAGAAAGCTGACTCCGGGATTACTTCTCTCCAGATCAGGATCGTTGCTGAGTTCGGGTGCCACAGTGATCATCTCCAGGGAAACAGGGTGGAAGATCGAGAAATCCTCTCCGGATGCATATCCCAGTATATCGCCATCACGCTGATACTCGGCAAAGACTCTGCGTAATCCGGTGCGCAGGACTCCGCCACGGCCACCAGAACCGTATCCATGAATGATCTTAAGGACTGAAATCCCCTCCCCGTGGCAACGACGAACTTCCAGCAGAAGTCGCCGCTTGGCCTCCTCAAGTGTCGGCATCCCCTCCTTGATGGTAATGACTCGGAGTGACATAGAAAGAAAAAGAGAGTCTAAAGACGATAGTCGAAAGTCGATAGCATTTCCCACTCCGCATTTGGCCCTTGTTTTCATCTGACCTTCGACATTCGACCCTCGACTGCATCACTCCGGGATCCCACTCCTTACTTCAAAATCCATTTCAGCTCTCAGATTTTCAAGTTTCAGCTTTCAAGTTTCATTTTTTGCCCTCTGACCTCTGTTCTCAGACTTCTGATCTCCAGTCAATCGGTCAAACTCATTTCACCGTAAACTTCAACCCCTCTCCCGAGATGTCTGCCTTGATGGTCTGTCCCTCGTGGATGCGGCCATCGAGGATTTCCATACTGAGGGGATCGAGAATTTTCTGCTGGATGACTCGCTTGAGGGGACGGGCACCATATGCGGGGTCGTATCCCTCCTTGGCAAGGTAGGCGCAGGCCTTGGCACTGAGTTCGAGCTGGAGTTTCTGGGCGCCAAGTCGTTTCTGCAATCGGGCCAATTGGATGGTGACGATTTTCTCGATCTCCTTGTCGGTCAGTCGGTCGAAGATGACGATCTCATCGACGCGATTGAGAAACTCGGGACGGAAGTGTTCTCGCAGTGCCTCCATGACGCGTTTATTCCGTTCCTCGACCTTGAGATCCTCCATGATGTACTGGCTGCCGATATTGCTTGTCATGATGAGGACGGTGTTTTTGAAATCGACCGTGCGTCCCTGTCCGTCTGTGATCCGTCCGTCATCGAGCACCTGCAGAAGGACATTGAACACATCCCCGTGCGCCTTTTCCACCTCGTCAAAGAGAACGACGGAGTAGGGCTTGCGGCGCACCGCCTCGCTGAGTTGCCCCCCCTCTTCGTAACCGACATATCCCGGAGGAGCACCGATAAGCCGTGCCACGGTATGCTTTTCCATGTACTCGGACATATCGAGACGGATGATGGCGTTCTCGTCGTCGAAAAGGAATTCGGCAAGTGCCTTGGAGAGCTCGGTCTTGCCAACACCCGTAGGCCCCAAAAACATGAAGGAGCCGATCGGACGGTTTTCCTCCTGCAATCCCGCACGGGCACGGCGGACAGCATTGGAAACGGCTTTGATGGCCTGTCCCTGTCCGACGACCCTCTCAATGAGGCGTTCTTCCATTTTGATCAGCTTCTGGCGCTCCCCCTCCTGGAGATTGGAAACAGGGATGCCAGTCCAGACGGAGACCACCTTGGCAATGTCCTCCTCGGTTACCTCTTCCTTGAGGAGGGCTGACTGACCACCCTTGGCGAGTTTGGCATTATGTTCTTCCAACTTGGCCGTGAGGTCTGGAATGCGGCCGTACTGGATCTCACTCGCCTTGGCAAAGTCTCCTTGGCGCTGCGCGATCTGAAGTTCGTTCCTGAGGGCCTCGATCTGCTCATTGATTTTCTGTGATTTGCCGATTTCCTCCTTCTCTTTTTGCCAGCGGGCCTTGAGTCCGGAAGCAATCTCCTTGGTTCCTGCGAGTTCTTTCTCCAGCTTTTCAAGCCGTTCCTTGCTGGCTGCATCCTTCTCTTTGCGCAGGGCCTGTCGCTCCATCTCCAGCATCATGATCTCCCTCTCCATCTGGTCGATCTCGGTCGGCATCGACTCGATCTCGATCTTGAGGCGCGAAGCAGCCTCGTCGATCAGATCGACCGCCTTATCCGGCAGGAAGCGGTCGGATATGTACCGGTGCGAGAGTACCGCGGCAGCCACCAGTGCGGCATCCTGGATACGCACGCCATGATGGACTTCGTATCGTTCCTTGAGGCCGCGCAGGATGGCAATGGCATCCTCGACGCTCGGTTCATCGACCTTGACGGGCTGGAAACGGCGTTCCAAGGCGGCATCCTTCTCGATGTATTTGCGGTATTCGTCGAGTGTCGTGGCCCCGATGGTGCGCAATTCCCCGCGTGCAAGCTGAGGCTTCAGAAGATTGGAGGCATCCATCGATCCCTCGGCGGCACCGGCGCCGACGATGGTGTGGAGTTCGTCGATGAAGAGGATCACCTCCCCTTCGGAGTCGGTGACTTCTTTCAGGAATGCCTTGAGGCGATCCTCAAATTCACCGCGGAATTTTGCCCCGGCGATCATCGAGCCGATGTCCATGGCGATGAGGCGTTTGTTCTTCAGTGACTCAGGCACATCCCCGCTGACGATCCTGCGGGCCAGGCCCTCGACAATGGCGGTCTTGCCGACTCCGGGTTCGCCGATCAGAACCGGGTTGTTTTTGGTGCGGCGGGAGAGAACCTGCATGGTGCGGCGAATCTCATCATCGCGGCCGATCACGGGATCGATCTTTCCCTTGCGGGCCATCTCGGTCAGATCGCGGCCGTATTTTTCCAGTGTCTGGTATTTTCCCTCGGGGTTCTGGTCGGTGACGCGTTGGCTTCCCCTGACCTCGACGAGGGCCTTCATGAGTCCCTGATGGGAAACTCCGTTCTCCTGGAGAATCTTTGCTGTCGTGTTCTTCTCCTGACTGAGTGCCAGCAGGTAATGCTCGGCTGAGAGAAATTCATCCTTGAGCTTCTCCATTTCCCGTTCGGCTGAGTCGATGGTCTTGCGAAGTTCGGTTCCTACAAACGGCTGGGCTCCTCCATGGACCTTGGAAAGCAACGATGCGGCCGACTCCAGCTTGGAGGTCAGGGGATCAATGGCGACTCCCATCTTCTCCAGAATCGGCTTGGTGAGTCCTTCGCTCTGGGCAAGGAGTGTCAGCAGAAAGTGCTCGTTGCCGATCTCCTGCTGGCCAAGTTGCGAGGCGAGGTCTACGGCTCCGTTAAAAGCCTCCTGCATTTTTGCGGTGAATTTGTCGGGTCTCATGTTGGTGGGGGTTAGTGGGGAAAGGTGCGAAAGATGAGACTTGAAAGCTGAAGATATTTTTGGGAATCCGGCCTCAGCGTTTCAGTTTTTCTCAGTGTCTCGGGGTGTCCCCAATTTGATTCCTTTTCTCAGAAATGTCGGAATGTCAAGGTCATCGCCATTGACAATGGTGGGTTCGCTTTTGTCAAAGCGTCCCCGTTGGTAGTTTTCCAAATCAAGCACTCCCTGTGTCTGTTTGACAGGGTTCTGCTTCACCGGCTTGGAATGCCTGACTTCTTTGACCTCACCCGGGATAGGAGCTGCGGCAGGCTCTCTGGGGGATGGTTGAGTGGATGCCGCGCTTGCCAAGGATTCTCCTGCTTTTTTAACCGCCGGTTGCCTGAGTGTTCCTGAACTGGCAATGATGGAAATGTCAAGAGGGGCGCCGGGAGCTGCCGAGGCATGAACCCCCACCTTGATCTGGCAGCGATCGCCTGTCATCCGTTCCATTTCGCTTACCGCCCTCTGAACTTCTGCAAAGGAGAGATCGGAAGGTCCTTCAAGCAGCAAGAGTACCATGGAGGCTTCCCGGAGGGCTGATCCCTTGCCAGGAATCGTCAGCAACGGGCTCCTGAAGGATGCTTCCAAGGCCTCATGCAGTCGGTTGTCTCCTGCTGCACGACCGTGACCGAAGTGGGTTATCGCCCCCTGACTCCCCAGGACGGCGGCCAGATCCGTCCGCGTGATTTTCACCGGGCCGGAGGTGGAGAGCATTCCCTGGATCGCAAGGACTGATGACTGGAGTGCCTTGTCAGCTTCCTGGAAGGCCTCTCCAATCGCAGCCGTGGAAGGGACTCCCCCGGAGAGACGGTCGTTATCAATGACCGCGACCGCATCACAGAGGGCACGGAGCTTCTCAAGAGCCGTTGTCGCAAGTTCCCGCTTCTGCCTTCCCTCAAAGGAGAATGGGATTCCAACGCTGGCAAGTGTCGTGATGCCGTCTGCCTTGGCCCGGGCGGCCAGGGCAGGAAGCAGAAATGATCCGGTCTCCCCACCCAATCCTCCGCAGAGAATCACGGAAGTAGCACCACTGATCGCCCTGGCATATTCCTCCTCGATGGCGAGAAACCCATCTGCAAGATCCTCACCTGCCTCATTGGAAAAATCTATCCGTGTGGATACCACGGAGGCTGCAAGTGATTCCGCATCATTATTGATGACCATCAACCCCTTCAGTCCGGGAGATGCCACGGCGATGCGGTCGAGAACACTTACGCCGGCATTGCCTACCCCGACCAGAACGCGACGCATGGTGGTGACCGTACTCATCGTTGTTTCCTCCTGAAGAGACCACCCACCCGGTGGGCGACCTTTTGGATGATGCTTTCCCTTGGCAGATTTCCACTCACCGCCATGGCATACTTTGCCAATCCGATTGCGGTGGAGAACTGGGGGTTTTCAAAGGTTTGTGTCGCACCACCCACATCCTTTGCCCTGGTGAGCTGGACGGGGATCTCAAAGACTTCCTCGGCAAGTTGCGCGATGCCGCGCAGTCTGGCACACCCCCCGGTGATCATGACTCCGGCTCCGAGCATACCAAGCATCCCCTCACCGCTTGATTCGATGTCATTGCGTATCAGTTCGAAGATTTCACGAACCCTAAGGTGGATCACCGTGTTAAGCGCCTTGCGATCAATCTCGCAACCGTGAAAACCAGGGTCGTTCTTGAGTGTGATGATACCGCCCTCGGATTTGTCGGGATCATCGGCCGAACCTTCCTTGATCTTGAGGATTTCAGCCCTGGCAATGGGCAGGCGCAGACCGATTGAAATGTCGTTGGTGATGTGGTCTCCTCCGAGAGCCAGCACGCCGCTGTGCCTGATGGCTCCATCAAGGTAGACAAGGTAATCGGTGGTTCCTCCCCCCATGTCGATCACAAGCGCCCCGAGATCCTTCTGTTGCTGCGTGAGCACCACTAGCGCGCTGGCGAGGGAACTCATGACGACATCCTCGATGCCGAGTTTGAGTGACTCGATGCAGCGGAGCGTGTTTTGAATGCGGGTTTTCACCCCGTGAATGATATGAAAATCAGCCTCAAGGCGGCTTCCGGCCATCCCCACAGGACTGAGGACATTCTCATTCCCATCCACATGGTAGCTCTGAATGATGGTGTGCAGGAAGCTGTTGGCCGCGGGAAGTGAAACTTCCTTGGCATTGATTTCGACGGTTTGAAGATCCTCCTCGAGAATTTCGTCACGGTCTTCCGGCAGCATGAAGGTGCCCCGGTTGTTGAAACTCCGGAAATGAGATCCCGTGATGGCCACCCAGACATTGGCAATCTCGACATTGGTCTTGTCCTCGGCGTCGAGAAGGGCCTCACGGACACAGTCACTGACCGTGGCAAGATCCACGATCTCCCCCTTGCGGACTCCCCTCGAGGGAGTCTCACCGACACCTAGGATGCTGATCGTGCCGTCGGCGCGTCCCTCGGCGACGATGACACAAATCTTCGTCGTGCCAATCTCAAGTCCGACAAAAATCTGTTCGTTAGCCATGGGTCAGTAGCTTGGGTTTATGTTGCTCAACGCGCATTCTGCCGGGGGCTTTTTTTTGCACCCGGAACCGGAGTGATCTTTGCAGACCCCCGCTCCGGTGTAAGGACAAAAGTGACCGGAGTATTGCGGACGACCATCAGGTTGGCCGATTCAATCTGCCTGCCGGTTTCCTGACAATGGGCGAGGAGTTTTCTCAGGCGCTCGATCTGACCCGCGATGTCATTGTTACCGAACATGAAGCGGGCATTGGATGCGTCCGTCACAACGGCTGCGTATTCCTTGGAGACATCAATGGAACGGATCTTGAAGGTTTCCTCTGGTATCTCGGAGAGCGCCTGCTGAAGCATGATGGCAAAACAGAGCCGGTCATTTTCAAGACGGGTTCCCGGCAGGTTTTTCCCGGAATCAATGCCGCGCAACACGGGGAGATTCAGAAATTCAGGATCCAGTCGGTTGGGCTGCATGAGGAAGCCGTCACGGTCGCAGAGAAAACTTTTGCCCGAAGCAAATGATTCGCCGTTTTCGCCGTTGCCGGCAAAGAGGAAGATGGGAATCCGTCGTTCTAGCTTCACTTGGATCGTGTCGGGAAGGATGCGCTCGATATTTACTGATCCCGATCGCACTTCGGGAAGTGCCGATAGCTTTCTGTTAGCCTCGTCGAGATCAAGGGAGAAGAGGTTTTTTCCCTCGCCGAAACCGGTCAGTGCAACCAATTCCTCCTGGGACAGCACCCCATCAAGTTTGGCATTAAGATGACGGAGGGAATACTCGGGGTTCCTGAAAAAGAATTTCTCCGCACCGATCCGAACCCCAGCCGCCACCAAAATCAGCACGGTGATCACGGCAAACACCTTCCAAAGAAGCATCCCCGCCTTGCTCCGACGCTGGCGATGCATGCTGGCCGTACGGACATTCACTTCGAGGAGATGATGACGGGATGATCCTCCCTTTCTGCGGTGATTGCCGGTAGTGCGTCGCGTCATGATGCTCGGGAAACAAGGGAGAGTGAGGCGATCTTAAGGCAAAGCGCAACAAAATCGAGTCCCGATGCCGCGGCTGCCTTTGGGAGCAGACTGGTCTCGGTCATTCCGGGAATGGTGTTGATCTCCAGAACCGTAGGTCCGGAAGGGCTAAGCAGAATATCCACCCGGCAATAGACCCTGAGTCCGAGAGCCTGGTTGGCCGCCCGTGCCAGTGCCTGCACTTTCTCCGTATCCACGGGGTTGAGTGGGGCGGGAACAAGATAGTCGGTGGCTCCCTTGGTGTATTTGTTTGTGTAGTCGTAAAATCCCTCACGCGGACGGATTTCCACAACAGGAAGAGCATGGTCACCCAGGATACCCACGGTGAGTTCACGACCGGCAACAAGTTCCTCCACAAGTATTTCCTCCCCGTGAAGCAGGCAGTCGGCAAGCGCAGGCGCAATCTGATCCTGGGATCGGATCAGATGAACGCCAACACTGGAACCCTGACGGGGGGCCTTGATGACGATCGGCAGGGGAAGCGTCGGCTGTTCTCCAGCCCTGAGTATCTCCCATCGGGGTGTCGGAACCCCTGCCTGATCAAGAGCGCGCTTGGTAAGAATCTTGTCAAAAGCCACCCGACTTGCGGCACTCCCCTCACCCGTGTAGGGAATCCCACGCTGTTCCATCAGGCTCTGGAGTTCCCCATCCTCTCCAAAGGTTCCGTGGATCAGGTTGAAGGCAAGTTCGGTTCCGTGAGGTATATCCACCTCGGTTCCCGTCACCTCGATCTCCTCCACCTCTGCGCCTGCAGCGCGTAATGCCCTCGCCACGGACTCGCCGGATCGGAGGGAAACCTCGCGTTCGGAGCCGGGCCCTCCTTTCAGGACTGCCAGACGACGCTTGCGGGGATCAAAGGGGACGGGATCTTTCATGGGTGTTTCTATTCTGGGTTGCCGTTGTTTTCAGGGTCTTCTCCGATAATACGAACCTCGGTTTCCAACTTGATGCCGCATTCCTGAAGGGCCCTGTCACGAATTCGCTCGATGAGCGCCAAAATTTCCTCCGCTGTGGCTCCACCGTCATTGACGATAAAGTTGCCGTGCACTTCGGAGACACGGGCTCCACCGATGGTGCTGTTCTTGAGGCCAAGTTCATCGATCAGTTTGCCGGCTGAGATTCCCTCAGGATTCTTGAAAATGCAGCCTGCACTCGCCGCAATCGGCTGGGTCTGCTTGCGATGCCTGAGTGACGATCCCATCAATGAGTCAATCTGATCAATACCGGCAGGAAGCCCGCAAAGTGTTGCCGAGAGTGCGTAATGATCGTGGAGTACGGGAATATCACGGTACCTTATCTCTATCTCTCCGGGTGTGCGGGAAACAATGTTTCCATCCCTGTCGGCATACCGGACTCTCACCACCTGCTCGAATGTTTGTACTCCCATCGCCCCCGCATTCATGCGCAGGGCCCCTCCGAGATTTCCCGGAATCCCATCCATCCATTCAAATCCGGTCAGTCCCGCCGTGCGGGCAATAGCGGCAATCTGCTTAAGCCGAAGTCCCACACCGGCTGTGATCTCACTCCCCTGAACACTGCTCTCGATGAAACAGCCACGGCAGAGGTGCGCCACCACTCCCGGGAAACCACCGTCACGCACGATCAGATTGGAACCCCTGCCCATCACCATGAAGGGGACTCCCTCGTCGTGGCAGACTCGAACGAGCTCTGCAAATCCCTCTTCGGTCTCAGGCTCCGCCCAGAATCTGGCAGGTCCGCCGACACGCATGGTCGTGTGCTTGGAAAGGGGTTCGCACATCCTGATCACTCCCTTGCCCATCGCATCGAGTAGACGGGAACGGAGTGCAAGTTCACCTGCAAGGTAGGTTCCCGCCTCATGGATATTGCCCGCCCCGAGCGTCAGCACGAGATCATTGTTACCCAGGATTGATGCGGCTGATCGGGCTGCCTCCATCACGGAGTCTACACGGGTGACAGCCGGGTGATTGGACTCGCGGACAGAAGCAACAATGGTTCCCGAATCGATTCCGGGAATGGGCTTCTCTCCCGCCGGATAAACAGGCGCGATGAAAACGGCATCCGCATCCCGGAATGCTGTCCCGAATTCCCGTTGCAGCGCCGCCGTGCGGCTAAACCGATGCGGCTGGAACATGACGATGAGCCTTCCATTCTCAGGGAGAGCCTTGCGGGCTGTGGAGAGTGTCGCCGCAATCTCGGTCGGGTGATGCCCGTAGTCATCAAAAATCTGGACGCCATCATCCCGGTATTTCAGCTCAAAGCGCCGTTTGGCCCCGCGAAAGCCCATGAGTGCCTCGGCTACAGTCTCAAACGGGATCCCAAGATCGCAGGCCAGCGCGATGACCAGCAGCGCATTGTGAGCGTTATGCGCGCCCGGTATACCAAGTTGAACGCTCCCGAGGAATTCTCCTCCCCTCCTCACGGAAAAGAGCATCGCGAATCCCTCCTGGCGGAGGTTCTCAAGCCGGTAACGGCATTGGGCGCCCGTTCCAACCGGAATGGAGCGGTCGCAGGATGCGCATACCCGCGTGGCCCCCTCGTCATCAGCCCAATAATAAATATTGCCCGATGTCTGGCTGACCAGACGGCTGAATACGGCGTCGATGGCATCGAGACCGGAATAGTAATCAAGATGTTCCGGTTCGATGTTGAGCACGATGGCGTGGCGGGGATGATAATGAACAAGGGTTCCGTCGCTTTCGTCCCCTTCCGCCACCAGATGATCTCCCTCCGAATCCCAACGCGCATTGGTGCCGAGAATCGGTATCTCCGCACCGACATAATGTGATGGTTTTAATCCGCCTGCCCTCAGGACATGGGCAGCCATGGCCGAAGAGGTGGTCTTTCCATGCATACCGCAAACAATCACCCCCTGCTTGCCATGCATCACGGAGGCAAGCACCTCGGCGCGGCGGGCCAGTCTTTTTTTTCCCGCCACCGCGGCATCATAGGCCGGATTACCAGGATGGATTGCCGAGGAATAGATCACGAGATCGGCATCCTGAACGAGATCGGCGCGATGCGGCGAAGTGAACGCGAGTCCCTTGCGGCGCAGGCGTTCCACCTCGACTGTGTCCGACTTGTCGGATCCGCTGACACGATGCCCGAGCGCCAGCAGGAGTGCGGCAATGCCGCTCATTCCCGAACCGGCAACCCCGATCAGGTGGATTCGCAACGGAGAGGGGCCGAGTAGCAAAGCGGGGAGTGAGTCTTCGTGGAAACGGTCTTCGGCCTTCATCGCTTTCCCGGTCATTTTGCCGCGCCCTCCAGAACATCGGCCACCAATCCGGCAGAACCCCGTGGCAGGACAGTTCCCGCCGCGGCAGCCATACGCTCACGACGACGGTCATCGGAAAGCAGGTTCCTGATCAGCAGGGCCAGTATCTCGGGATCAGTGCTGCTTTCCTCCAAAAACTCAGCGGCCTCTGCATCGCGGAAAGCCTCGGCATTCCTGTGCTGGTGTAGATCGGCGGCAAATGGAAACGGAATCAGAATCGAGGGCAGGGAGAAATGCGACAACTCGCTCAGGCTTGCCGCTCCGGCCCGTGACACGACAAGATCGGCTGCCGAATAAGCCTCCTCCATGCGGTGATGAAACGGGGAAACATGGGCAGCGATTCCTTCCCGTTGATAATTGATTGCGGCCAGGCTGTCATCCCTCTCCCCGGTCAGATGGATAAGCTGAAATCGCGTCTCCCTGAGATATGGCGCCGCCCGAAAGAGAAGCTGATTGATGCCGGAAGCCCCTTGACTCCCTCCCATCACGAGGAGTGTGGGGCACTCGGGATCGAGTCCGAAGGCAGCGCGGGCAAAACCCTTGTCGAGGGGAGTGCCAAGATTGCGTCGTACGGGAGTTCCGGTCACGATGCAATCGCGTCCCGGGAAGGAATCCTCGCAGGCCGCAAGTCCGAGCAGAACCTTGTCAGTCCATCTGGCCGAAACTTTGTTGGCACGACCCGCAATGGCGTTGGATTCGTGAACAAAGCAGGGAATTTTTTTTTGGCGGGCTGCAAGAAGAGGTGCCGCGGATGTAAACCCCCCCATGCCAAGAACGGCGGCAGGAAGGTAACGGTTGTATAACTGGCAGCAGGTGGTGAAACTTTCCCACCCCCGTTTGAGGAAGCGCGGAAAGGCGGGGGAAAGGATTGCAGGCATTCCAATGGAGGGGAGTTTTTCCCGGCGAAACCCCGTGTGATCTCTCAGCGCAACGGTATCAATCTCTTTTTCAGAAACCAGAAGGAGCACCTCGTGTCCGCGTTCGTGCAGGGACTCTGCCACGGCAAGTCCCGGAAAGAGATGCCCTCCGGTACCTCCGCAGGCGATCACAAATTGTTTGGGCACGGACATAACGATTGATCAGATTCTTGGAACGGAACGCCCCAAGGGCACGGCGCGACTCTCGGGAGTCGGCCCGATGGGCATTCCTATGCGATGAATATTGACGAGGATTCCTACCATGAAAAGACAGACAGCAAGATTGCTCCCACCATAACTGATGAATGGAAGAGGCATTCCCTTGTTTGGAAGCAATGATGTTGTCATGCCTATATTGACCGCAGCTTGGAGAGAGATCAACAGGAGGATTCCAGTGGCGAGTAATTTTCCGAAACGATCCTTGGCGTTGGCAGCAATCAACCCACCACTGAGGATGATCAGTATGTAGCCCATCAGCACCAGCCAGGTGAATCGTAAGCCCAGTTCCTCTCCGATCATGGGAAAGATAAAGTCGGTGTGGGCGTAGGGAAGATAGAGCATTTTCTGCCTTCCCTCACCAAGTCCAAGTCCCTCGAAACCACCCGATCCGAATGCTATCAAGGCCTGCCACTGTTGCAGTCCCTTGCCTAGTTTGTCCCCTTCGGGGTTGAGAAAGGTCATCATCCGGGCAGCCCTCTCCGGTATCAGCATCGCTATCCCGAACAGACCGCCGAGTCCCAATCCACAGAACGCGACGATCATCACCCAGTTGGCACCGGCCACGAAGCAGAGTGCCAGTGTGGTGGCTCCGATCAGGGCACTCGTTCCGAGATCGACCTCCTTGGCAATCAGGCCGATCAGCACAGAAACCACGGCGATCGGGATCACGAACCCGTGAAGTAATTTGTGAGGTTCTGTTTTTTCCCGGGAAAACCACCAGGCAAGAAAGAAGATTGCGGCTATTTTGGCCAGTTCACTGGGCTGGAATACGGCCACCCTGAGATTCAACCATCTCAGCGATCCGTTGATTCTCATGCCCACATGCGGCACAAAACAGAGCGCCAGAAGCAGAGCGGAGATTCCAAACCATATTTTCCAACTCCTGCGCCAGAAGTGATAATCGATGAAGGCACTCCCCACACAAGCCGCCAATCCGATGATGAGCCATACAATCTGCCTTTTGACAAAGTAGTAGATGTCTCCATGACTGTCCTGAGCAAAGGCACTCGTGCTGAAGAGCATCACGACACCAAGAGTCACGAGTCCCACCACAGAAAGTAGTAGTAGGTAGATGCTGCTTCGCTGCATGGCAGGGTAACGGAAAAGTGATTCGGTTGCTGAGGAATGAGGGACTATTGGAACGGATGCTGTCCGATCTGGGAGTCCCCCGCTTCCGGTTGATGAACTCTTACCCGGTTACTCCTTATTTCTTATGGGATGGGGGTATTTTTAATTTCTGGCCAATTTGGATTTTCTTGGGATCGGTGATGCCGTTGGCCTTCATGAGTTCGTCGGGCGTGACTTTGAATTTCTTAGCTATCTTGTAGGGATTGTCCCCCTTGACCACGGTGTACTCGACCATGTCGGGTGTTGCGGCAGGGGCATTGGACGAGCCCTGGACGGATGCTGTCGCGGCAGCGGTTGCCGCCGCGATCGTACCGGGCAGTTGTTGAATGCCTCCCGCGACCTGACTGACCTGGGTGCCTGCATCGGCCACCGCCTGCGCAACCATTTTTTCGGGAACCTTCAAGGTCTGACCGACACGCAGTACGGCATTTCCCGCCATACCATTGGCTTTTTCCAGATCCAGAATCGTGACACCGAGTGCGGATGAGATTTTGGTGATCGTATCCCCCGCTTTCACAAGGTAGGTCTTGGGCGTGGAAACGGCGGCTTGGCCTGCCGACACTGAATCAGCTGCCTGAACTGCAACAGGAGTCTGGGCACTTGTATCCTGTGCAACGGCAGTTGCCGCAGTGGCTGCACCCACCCCCACGCCGGAGAGCCGCTGCAACGCTGCTTTTGCATTAGCCAGAATGCCCCGGTGAGGCTGGGGATTCTCCTTTTTCATCATGGAGCCTTCCACTGGACTTGAAGACTGCTCAAGGTTTTTTGCGGTGCTCTCAGTGACCTTGGTAGCTTTGGGGGCCGCTTGCACGCTCTTGGCAGCGCTCGACTTCAGTTTCGGGATTTCGCTGGTCTTTGCCACGGGTGTTACTTTTTCGCGTAACGGGGGGCGATTATCCGGCTCCTTTTGTTGCGGTTCCTGACCGCCGGAATTGCCAACCCCCTCTGCGGGCTGCCCGGAGGGGGCTGTCGCCTTGGCAACAGTGAGTTTGGGAGCCTTGCTGGCCTTCATCGAGTTGAAGGCGTAAAGCCCCCCGACGGCGATCACATGGAGCAGCAGGACGACCAAAAATGCATGCGAGAGTTTCATGTTGGGCTCGGGACCGTAGTCATCAAACTCGGCGTCATGTGTGCTCATGGCCGTGGCTCGGGCGCGAAGTCGGCGCGTGCTGGTGGTTTTCATCGGTTTCATGGGTTTGAGTTGGTGAGGTGTTTTGCGATGGTGTGATTATGGAGTTGAAGTCGTGAGCGGCGATTCAGTGATTGCCTTCACGGAACGCCTGAAAGTTTCTCCCCGGTCGATGTAGTCGCGGAACATGTCAAAGGAGGATGTTCCCGGAGAGAAGAGTACTGTGGATCCTGGAGTGGATTTTTCGGCTGCCAGAGCAACGGCTTCTTCCAGACTGTCCACTGTCGACACCGTCATGGGCTCCCAATCATGGGCGATCCGATGACGCATCTCACCGATGAGGATGGCGAGGCTCACGCGTTCGCGCACAAGCGGCGCTATGGAGTCGAATTCGAATCCCTTGTCTTTTCCACCGGCAATTAGTATCAGACGGCCGCTCACGGAGCGGATGGCCTGTTCCATGGCGTCAAGGTTCGTCGCCTTGGAATCATTGATCCATCGGATGCCATTGCTTTCAACGATGAGTTCACAGCGATGTGCCGGCGGAGTGTAGTCCGTGACAGCCTCGGCCATGCGCCCTGGTTCAACACCGAGCGCAATGCCGCATCCAAAGGCGGCCATGAGATTTGCAGCATTATGCATCCCTCTCAGTTTGGTCTCAGCCAGATCGAGAATCTTGCTGCCTTGATAAGTGATCACCGTTCCGTCGAGAGTCAGGTCGGCATCCGGGGACTGCGTACTGAATGTGATTTTCCGGGCAGCAAGTTCCGGCAGGGACTCTCCAAACGGGATGACCGCCACATCATCCGCGGTCTGATTTTCAAAGATCCTTAGTTTTGCCTCCCGGTATTCCTTGATCGAGGGATAGCGGTCGAGATGATTGGGACTGAGATTAAGCCACAGCGCGACTTTGGGACGGAATGTTCTGATGGTTTCCAATTGGAATGAACTCACTTCTACCACCAGCAAATCCCATGCCTCTCCCCCCGCAACGAGTTCAGACATTGGGGTTCCGATATTACCGCAGGAAGCCGTGTTGCGTCCCGCCCGCTGAAGCATCCGCGTTGTGAGCTCCGTCGTCGTGGTCTTCCCGTTGCTACCCGTGATCGCCACCACGGGGCAGTTGCAGAACCCGAAGGCCAGTTCCAACTCCCCGATGAGAGGAATTTCCTTTTCTGTAACATTCATGACAAGCGCGGTTGTTTCCTCGATTCCGGGACTCAGCACCGCCAGATCGTAATGGGTAGCATCCTGTTCAGCCGCACTACCCGTAAGCGCGTGACATCCCTCGCCACGCAGCAAAGCGGCTCTCTCCAGCACCGCTGCGGACTCTCCACTATCACAGACCGTGACCGAGGCTCCGCAACGCAGCAGCAGCCTTGCCGCAGCAACACCACTCCGCCCGAGGCCGAGTACCACGACGCGCTTGCCGCGATAAAGTGAGTTTGGTGCGATCATGGCGTCCAGTTATCGCAGTTTGAGGGTGGCTATGCCGAGCAGTCCGAAGACAATAGCCATGATCCAGAATCGGACGGTAACAGTGCTTTCCTTCCATCCCGAAAGTTCGAAATGATGATGTAGCGGAGACATCTTGAAGATGCGTTTTCCCGTGAGTTTAAAACTGGCAACCTGAAGGATCACTGAAAGTGCCTCGGCAACGAAGACTCCGCCTACGATGGCCAGCAACAACTCCTGTTTGCAGCAGATGGCCAGCACTCCAAGAATCCCGCCGATGGCAAGCGATCCGGTGTCTCCCATGAACACGCGGGCCGGGTGGCAGTTCCACCACAGAAATCCAAGGGAAGCTCCCGCGAGCGCAAGACTGACGACCGCGAGTTCCCCTGACAGGTAGTAATAGGGTATCTGGAGATAAACCGCTGCTTTATAATTACCAGCTAGATAGGTGAAAATTCCAAAGCAGGTTCCTGTCATCACGGTGCAACCGGCCGCAAGTCCGTCGAGCCCGTCGGTCAGGTTCACGGCATTGGATGCCCCCACAATGATGAGGAAATAAAAGAGAAAGGTGAAAAATATTCCCATGTGGGTGATGAGAGGCCCTTTGAGAAACGGAATGTAGAGTGCCTGCGCCTGATCCCTAAGCGACGGGGAGCAGAGGAAGAATGCCGTAATACCGCCAGCCAGCAGGATCTGGAGAAAAAACTTCAGCCTGCTGCTGATTCCATCCGAGCTTTTCTTTGTCACCTTCAACCAATCGTCGTAGAAACCCAATCCCCCGAGGAAGACCGCGGTGATCAATACCAACCAGACGAACGCATTGTCGGGGCGGGCCCAGAGCAGTGTGGATATGATCACCGCTCCGATCAGGAGAACCCCGCCCATGGTCGGAGTGCCTTTCTTTCCGCCGTGGAGTTCATTGAGACGGTGAACCTCCTCGGCACTTCTGATGGGTTGCCCCAACTTCAGCGAAATGAGCCGCCGGATCACCATGTTGCCAAAAATCAGGCAGAGCAGGAATGAAGTCAGGCCGGCGCAAAGTGCTCTGAAGGAGATGTATTGAAAGACATTGAGACCCTTTGCGGCCGGAATGCCGTAAAACAGATCACCGAACTGGGAGAGGTAGTAGAGCATTGTTAATAACCTTGATCGAAGTGGTGGATGACTTTCTCCATACGGGCGCTCCTGCTGGCCTTGAGGAGCACCAGATCCCCTGCGAGAGCCATGGAGGAAAGGATCGATGCCGCCTCCGCATGATCGGATGCGAGGCGCACATCGGTAAGTCCAGCTACGGTAGCCGCCTCCGCTATTGCAGAGGCCTCCTCGCCGACGCAGATCAAGGAATTGATCAATGATGACGCGGCAGCTTTACCTACTTTCTCATAACCTGCCGCAGCATGAGTACCAAGTTCCCCCATCATGCCGAGCACCGCGATCCGACGCCCCGACCCCGGCATCGAGGCAAGAGTTGAGAGTGCAGCCACCATCGACTCGGGATTGGCATTGTAGGTATCGTCTATTAGGGTGATCCCACGACACTCGATGCGTTCCAGACGCCCCCCCGTCAGTTGAACCGAGGCGAGTGCTTCTGCACATTCCGTAAGCGAAATACCCGATATGACCCCAGCGGCCACAGCAAGCAGGGCGTTCCCCACCATGTGTTTTCCCGGAAGAGGCAGGAATGCATGCGCGTTTCCGAAATCCCCCCCAATCACGAAATGACTGCCGGCCTGATCATACTCAATCTGAGTAGCCCTGATATTCCCCGAATCAAAACCCGTTTCAATGATTCTTGCACTGGTGCGGGTGCGGAGTTCGGCTACAAAATCATCATATGACGGAAGGATGGCATGGCCGGATGAAGGCAGTCGTTCAAGAAGATCCCCCTTTTCCCGGGCGATCTCTTCCCTGCTTCCCAGGTACTCGATGTGAGATGTCCCGATACCCGTGATGATCCCGATATCCGGTCTGGCGAGCCCGGCAAGCGGTGAAATTTCCCCACGATGGTTCATGCCTATCTCCCAAACAGCCACTTCATCCTCCGAGCAAGCAGCCAGAATGGAGAGGGGTAATCCGATGTGATTGTTGAGATTGCCTTCCGTGGCGGTAGTCCTGAAATGACTCCCCATCACGACTCTGGAAAAATCCTTGGTGGAGGTCTTTCCATTGCTCCCGGTGATGACCAGCGCACGAAGGTTCAACCGGGATCTCCATCCCGAGGCCAGATGAGTCAGACTGCTCAGGGAATCAGGTGTGGCAAGGATCCCGAAACTTGCCGGTAGTCCGGTGACGGTCTCCCGGTCGCAAAGTGTCGCGACGGCTCCTTTGGCAGCGGCTTCCTGAATGTAGTCATTGCCATCGTGGCGTTCCCCTCTGATCGCCACATAGAGGTCACCGGGCTGTATAAAGCGGGTGTCCTTGCAGATACGCCGCACGGTCGCATTCGGGGTTCCTGCAAGCAGGGAAGCCCCACTCATCTCGGCGATCTGGGATAGCGGTAGAGGATCCATGATCAGTAAGCCTCCGCAAAGGGTTTATGAGACATTGCCCGCGCCGTGACGCTCACATCATCAAAGGGATTTCTGCCCGTTGCCGTCTCCTGATAATTCTCATGGCCCTTGCCGGCAACGAGGATCATGTCATTGGCACCTGCCAGTTCGACAGCACGCTGGATGGCGGCTTCACGGTCGGCGCGAACTTCGTATCCCGATTTCCTAAATCCCTTTTCGGCTTCCCAAAGGATGGCCAGTGGATCCTCGCTGCGCGGATTGTCAGAAGTCAGGATGACAAGATCGGAAAACTCCTCGGCCATGGCTGCCATCAGAGGACGCTTGCCATGATCCCGATCGCCTCCGCAACCAAAGACTGTAATGAGGCGCGCGGGCGAAAGCAGTCTCAGGGTCTTTAGTACATTTTCCAACGCATCCGGGGTATGTGCATAATCAACAAAGGCTTGAAAATTACGATGCACTGCAACCCTCTGCATTCTGCCCGGCACCTGGGGAATGGTGGCAACTGCGGCAACGACACGGCGCAATTCAAGCCCCATGGCCGCAACCGCCGCCATGGCCGCGAGTGTGTTATAAACATTGAAAAGTCCGATGAGAGGAGAACGCACAAGATAGCTTCGCCCCTTTGCATCGAGCCGGAAGGTGGTTCCCGTGGCACTGTAGCGAATGTCGCTGGCACGGTAGTTGCAGTTGCTTCCCTGTCCAAACGAGATCTGGGAAACGGATCCTATCCGGTCGAGCAAACGACGCCCGTAACGATCGTCCGAATTGACAATGGCCCTTGGTTTTTTTCGTGTCTGAGCGGCAATCTGCGTGAAGAGGAGGGTCTTTGCATCAAAATATTCCTCCATCGTCCCGTGATAATCGAGATGATCCTGTGTCAGATTGGTGAAAATCGCCGCATCGAATTCGATTCCCCGTGCACGATGCTGTGCGAGGGCATGGCTCGACACTTCAAGGGAAGCCGCCTTGAAACCTCCATCACGCATCCTGGCAAGCATTCGCTGGAGGTCAATCGATTCGGGTGTCGTACGGGAGGCAGGCTCGCTGATACCCGGAAGGATATATTCGATCGTCCCGATCAGACCGCAGGATCTGCCGATCGTCTCGCAGAGATGTCTGATGATCCATGCCGTGGTTGTTTTTCCATTGGTTCCCGTGACTCCCGAGACGGCGAGTTTGGATGATGGAAATCCGTAATAGGCATTGGCGATGTCCGCCATGGCTTCTCTGGCCGCAGGAACCCTCACGATGGGGATGGATGTTTCGGGGATTTCTTGATCCGTGACAACACCGCAGGCTCCCTGCTCGACGGCTTGCTGTACAAATGCCCCTCCCTCCGCATGAACCCCTTTCAATGCAAAAAATAAATCGCCTTGCTCAACAAGCCTCGAATCGCAATTCAATCCCGTGACATCCGTCATGGCCTTTCCAGTGATCGAAAGCACGGTGGTGTTGCTTGCAAGGTCGCCGAGTAGAGGATGGCAGTTGAAGGTGCTCATCGGATTTTTGCCTCGGCTTGTGAAGTGGAGGAATTGGCCATTTGCGCCAGCGCACCATCCGATGAGGGTTGCATGTCCAGATACCGGGCCGCCTTGGCACCGATCCTTGCAAACACGGGAGCGGCAACCAGCCCACCATAGTTTGCCTCGGATCCGAGTCTTGCGTCGTTCACGATCACAAGCCCCGTCAGACGGGGGGAATCAACAGGAAAGAATCCCGCGAAGGAAACGATGAAATGGCCGTCCATATAGCAACCATGTGATCCCACTTTTTGTGCTGTGCCGGTTTTCCCAGCCACAGGATATCCATCAATATGGGCCAATGGTGCTGTCCCCTGGTCACTCACCACGCGTTGCAAGGCGGCTGCTACAAAGTTGGCCGACTTTTTGGAGACGACCTCCCGGACAGGAGGAATCTCTTCCACCCGATTTCCCTCACCCATGCTCAGGACAAGTCGGGGTTTCATGAGTTTACCCCCGTTGGCCACCGCAGACATTGCCATCACCACCTGGATCGGAGTAACCGCCACGGATTGTCCGAACGCCATGCGGGTCTTGGTAAGCTGATCCCAGCGGTGGGGAGGATTTACCAGACCTGAGATTTCGCCCTGTAGGGGAATTCCGCTTTTCTCTCCAAATCCGAATCGGCGCACATAGTCATAGTAGCTCTGATCCCCCATACGCAGTGCCATTTTTGCGGAACCTATGTTGGAGGATTTCATGAGGATTTCGGAAACGCTGAGATCTCCGTTGCCGTGGTGATCCTTGATCACCTTCCCTCCGTATGAGAAATGTCCGTTCTCGCAGAAGATGCGGGAATGCTCATCGACGATCTTTTCATTGAGGGCCGCCGATGCGACCACGATTTTGAATGTCGAACCCGGTTCATACATGTCGGTGATGATCCTGTTGCGCATCTGATCCGGCTTGGCATCATTGAAATGATTGGGGTCGAAGTTCGGACGGCAGGCCATCGCCAGAATTTCACCGGTGTTGGGGTCTTCCAAAATGGCACTTGCAGACTCGGGATGGTAGGATTTGTAGGCATCGTCCACTTCCTTTTCCAGGATGGCCTGAAGTCCCATGTCAATGGTGAGCCTGATATCGGAACCGTCCGTGGCGGCCTGTTCCTGACCGCGATAGACGACGATCTCCCTCCCCTTGCGATCATGTTCGATTAATCGGTAGCCATCCTGCCCGCTAAGTTCCTTGTCAAAACTCTTTTCAATTCCGTCGATCCCATGTCCCGAGTGGTCTGCAAATCCAAGCACATGGCAGAGCATCTCTCCATTCGGATAGCTGCGCACGGCACTCTCCTCAAGATAAAGTCCGCGCTGCCCGGCCTTCTCCATGGCCCTGATCATATCCTGCGCCTTCTCCTCGCTGACTTCCTTGCGGATCACAACATACTGACGCTGAGTGGAAAGCTTCTCCGCCAACTCCTTCACGGGAAGATCCAGAAAAGGTGCTGCGAGGGCGGCAAGGGCGGCCGGGTTCCGGATGTGCGTCCCGTCGGCCGTGACCGTGCGGACGGGAATGTTCACCGCCAGCTCCTCTCCGTTACGATCCAGAATCCTTCCCCGATGAGCTGGTATCGTGATGCGGATTGAATGTTTCTCCGCCGCCTTGAGTGAGAAGTAGTCGTGCTGTGCCACCTGAAGCTCGATCAACCTCCAGGCAAAGAGGGTGAAGACAACCGCAAGCAGAGCACAGATCACCCCGATACGGGTGCCGGTATGTTTCACCTGCTTACAGCGCGCAGGGGCGCCACGGCTCCGAACCGGCTATCCGGATCGCGCGCGGCGGTGCGCAATACCCCGTCTGGTTCCGCTGGAAGCGGCGGCGTGACTCTGGCGATGGCCGTGTCCCGGATCGGTTCCAGGCGTATGTACCCCTCATCGATGCGACGCTGGAGGGCACCTCGTGAGGTCATCGCCGTGATGCGGGCCTTGAGGGCATCATTCTTGGCCTCTACTTCGCGAATGGCGAATTCGATCATGCGCGCCTGATCTCCAACCGCATGCTGCTGGTTCTTGAGGTAGACAAAGAAGAGCCCTGCCAGTCCGAAGAAGAATACGGCGACCAGGCAGATCGCAAGGAGATTGACCTCGATCGAATTGGTGGGGCGGCGGCGATTTCCGTTCATACTCGTGCAGGGGTTGAGTTGTTGTCCGCTGATCCTTTGACCCGTTTTTCCACCACACGCAGACGGGCACTTCGTGAACGGGGGTTTGAGTCCAGTTCCGAGGAGGAAGCCGTGAGCGAACGGGGAGTCAGGAGATCGAAGATCCTTTCCGGATTCGGTCGTGGAGCCGGCCATGTGGGATCGTCAATCTCTGCCACCGAATGACGGCGATAGAAGTGCTTCACAATTCGGTCTTCTAGCGAATGGAAGGAAATAACAGCCATGCGTCCCCCCGGGGCCAGTATCGCCGTCAATTCGGGCAATGCGCGCTCCAAACCACCGATTTCGTCATTGACCGCGATGCGCAACGCCTGAAAAACCCTTGTTGCTGGATGGCGGGGGCCCTGTCTCCCTGCGGCGATGAGATCGGCGAGTTCCTTGGTGGTTGTGAAAGGCTTTTTCTCGCGGGCGCGCACGATTCTCGCTGCAAACTGGATGGCCCGGGGTTCATCCCCGTACTCACGGAAAATACGCGCCAACTCAGCCGCCGGGGCCGTATTGACAAGATCAGCAGCACTCTTTCCCGAACAGCCCATGCGCATATCCAGCGGCCCTTCGCGTTGAAACGAAAATCCCCGTCCCGGAGTGTCAAGCTGATGCGACGAAACCCCCAGATCAAGCAGGATGCCGTGAACCTGTGTCACACCGAGTCCGGCAAGCAGCGCAGAGGCATCGGCAAAATTCCCCTCAACTGCTGTCAAGCGATCCCCGTATGTGGAGAGGTGCATTCTGACATGCATCAACGCCTCCGGGTCACGGTCTGTTCCAATCACCCTGGCTCCAGCCTGAAGGAGAAGAGCACTGTGACCGCCGCCGCCGAGGGTTCCGTCCAGAATGGTCATGCCGGGAGAGGGACGGAGAAATGCCACTACCTCTGCCGCCAGGACGGGATCATGCCGGAAGGAAGGGCTCATTGTTAGGGAAGGAATCGGTTCCTGAAAAAGGGCTGAGCTCTGGATGTCGTGGTGTGCACGGTGAAATCTGTTTGAAATAAATCGGTGAAGTCGCGGTGCCATGGCATTAGAGACCGAATTGCTTAGCCTCCTCATTGGCTGTGGCTTCCTCCTCAGTGCAGACCTCGGCCCAGCGCTTCTCATTCCAAATTTCAAAACGGCTGTGGCCGCCCACCAGTTCGACATTGCCCTTAAGTTTGAGTGCACCGCACTGCTCTTCGGGCAGCAGAATGCGCCCTTGAGAATCAACGGATACCGCCCGAGCCTTGCTATAAATCTGGCGGATGATCCTGCGCTGCTCATCAACACTCCGGCCACTTGCCTTGATGGTCGCGGCTATGGAATCAAACTCCTCGGGAGGCATGATCACCAGACAGTCACCCGAGGAATGAGGGATGGCATGAAACTCCTGCGGTCCTTCATTAAGCCACCCCGAGGGAATCGTGATACGATTCTTCGCATCCACGGACCTTGGAAAAGTCCCGGCGTAGCTGATCGGTTTTGAGGTGGTTTTGGACATTTTAAAGAAATGGAGAATCAGACCACTTTCCTCCACTACGCCCCACTTTTACCCACCTTTTAAAAAAACAGCAACCGCCAATACTGTTAAAATGAAGAATTTTTCACCCTCTCCAGAGAGGCATAAATGCCTCAAAACAGCATCAATATCCCGCGGCTTCCCCCCATCTATCTTGCAGAGAAAAAATCTGCTGCGAGGGGTGAGCCTGCCTGCGCGCCGCCTGGTCTTCCTAACCCGGGATATTCTTTAGCAACTCCGCATTCGTGGGATAGCGGCGGATAAAGAAGAGCAGGCGTTCTATCGCCTCGATCGGTTTGTGCCCCGCCAATCCACGGCGGATGACATTGATCTTGTGAAGATCCTCTTCGGGAAGAATCAGTTCCTCGCGGCGGGTACCGGAAAGGAAGATGTCCACAGCGGGATAAATGCGCTGCTCACTGATCTTTCGATCAAGGACAAGTTCCATGTTGCCGGTTCCCTTGAACTCTTGAAAAATCAGATCGTCCATGCGGCTGTTTGTCTCGATTAGGGCGGTTGCCATGATGGTCAGGGATCCCGCCTCCTCGGTATTGCGTGCCGCTGCAAAGAGCTTGCGAGGTATCTCCATTGCCCTGGCATCCATACCGCCGCTCATGGTGCGGCCTCCGCCTCCCTGTGCGTTGTTGAATGCCCGACCTATACGGGTTAGCGAGTCCATGAGAACAAAGACATCCTTACCCTGCTCGACGAGCCGCTTGGCACGGTCGATGGCAATCTGCGCAATGCGCGTATGGCTGCGAAGATCACTGTCGTTGGAACTGGCGTAGAGTTCGGCCTGCGGCACGGTGCGTCTAATCTCGGTGACTTCCTCGGGGCGTTCATCCACAAGCAGGATGATGAGTTTCATCTCCGGGTGATTCTTGACCACGGCATCAGCGATATGCTGGAGGAGAGTGGTCTTTCCGGTGCGGGGTGGAGCGACAATAAGCCCCCGCTGTCCCTTGCCCACCGGCGTCATGAGATCAATCACGCGCGTTGTAAAACGCTCCGGAACGGTCTCCAGCGTGATACGCTTATTCGGGCTGATCGTGGTCAACTCCTCAAAAAGAGGAATATTGACAAATTTTTCCGGTGCCTCGCGCTCGATTTCCGTTGCACGGAAAAGCTGGAGCCCCCGAGGCCCACGGCGGGTTTCCCCTTTAATGAACACACCATCCCGAAGCGAATACTCCCGGATCACTTCCGGGGTGATGAAAATGTCGTTTTGCGTGGCGGCATAGGCACGCTTGGCCTCGCGCAGAAAACCAAAACCCTTGCCTGAAAGCTCGACGATACCCTCTGCGTAGGTCGGTTCAGGGGGAGGCCCATCCTGCACTGCCGCCGTCACGGGATCAGCAAATTCATCAGGCCCCGGTCCCTGCGCTGAGTTCTGGTCACGATTGCCGTCATTAGGGCCCCGTTCTCCGGCGCGGTCATTACGGAAGGAACGGCGTCCACCGTTACGCGAACGACGGTTGACCCCGCGTCTGGGGCGATCGAAGTGTCTCTGAGATCCACCCTGCTGAGGTGCCCCGCCGTTGTCGCCATGACGGGGTGTTCCTGCTTCGTCGGGATGCGAGCCCTGTGCGGCATCGCCCGGTGGCTGGGTAAACTGGGCTGGGGGATTCTGTGGAATGGGCTGCTGTTCGTCGCTCATAAAATTAATGGATGGGATTTCGGATGATCGACCCTCTTTGGTCGTAAAATCTGGAGTGATGAAAGTAGTGATACTTGGGAGGGAATCTCATCGTGCAATGAGTTCTTTCCTAAAATGATGAGATGAACTGTCTCAAGCCCACGGTGTTCTCAATGGAACTCGTGATGGTCGTAAAACGAAGATCTGATTCCTGGTGAATTGATGCGCTGCGTGTTGCGGCTTAAGGCTTCTTCTCTTTGGCTGGAAGGATCTCTAAACCGGGTTGCCGGTGACTATCATCTCTCCTGCAACCTTAACGGGAGAAATCCTTAAAAACCAAAACTCGATGAAAAGCAAATCACAGCCCCGGTCGATGTCAACGACTATTTCATCCGGGCGGTAAAATCGGCGATCGGATCACAGATCGAGAGTTCCGCCTATGGTCGGGAGGTGAAGCCTCTTCCCCTCCTTGAAAAATGCTTCCTGAGCAACATCGTGATCGATTGCGATCGGAGGAAAGGTGTCGTAGTGAACCCCCATGATCTCCTTGCATCCAAGCCACTTCGCTGCGGTCACAGCGTCGGCCACACCCATCGTGAAATGATCCCCCAGACAAAGAGCGGCAAAGCGGAGGGGCCCCATCTCGGCGACCAGCTTGATGTCGTGGGTCAAGGCGGTATCACCACTGTAATAGAAGGCTCCTCTGACACCTTCCTTGCTTTCAACCCGAAATCCTCCGGGTTGCCCCCCATAACTCCCGTCGGGCATACTGCTGGAATGAATCGCCGTGGTAAAAGTCACCCTCCCAAACTCCAGACTGCAAGAACCTCCTGAGTTCATGGGAACAGCCTTGTCCAACCCCTTGGCTGTGAACCATTGGATTACCTCGTAATTGCCGACGAGTGTGGCACCGCTTTGCCGGGCAATCATCTCAACATCGGCAACATGATCAGCATGACCGTGGGAAAGCAGGATGTAGTCGGGTCTCAGAGCCGCAACATCAACACAGGAAGCAAGGGGATTGGGCGTGATGAAAGGGTCGAAGAGAAGTGTATTACCCCCGATTTCGACCGAAAAGCAGGAGTGTCCATAATACGAGATCTTCATAATTCCCCTACATAGCGGATCGGGAGAAATCGCCAAGCGCGAAAGCACTCCTCTCTTGCACCTTGGTTTTCGGAAGTACAGTCTCATGATCAAGGAATCCAATTTGATGCAACTCGACCCTCAAAAAAAAATCGCGGGCGTGCTCGTTCCTCTCTTTGCCCTTCGGGGACGCCATGATCTTGGCACCGGAGATACCGAGGCCCTTGCAGAAATGATCGAGTGGGCAGCCGGAAACAAATTCCATGCCGTCCAGATTCTCCCAGTAAATGAAACGGGAGGCGATCATAGCCCCTACAATGTCCTGAGCGCATTTGCGCTCGATCCCTCCACCATCACGACTCATCCTTCATGGCTGCCGGAATTGACCCCGGGGGATTACCGCACCGTCACGGAACGATACGACCTGGATTTTCTACGCCACGGGCCGGTGAATTACACCGTTGTGAAAAACCTCAAACGGGAGTTGCTTGAGGCGGCATGGAAACGGTTTCAACTGGGGGATGGCAGGAGTGGGCGTGCGAAACTTTTTGCTCACTTTCTGGAACTGCATGCCGACTGGTTGGGTGATTATACTCTTTACCGCGCACTTCTGGATCTGCATCAGGGGGAAGAGAATCTCGGAAGATGGCCCGTGGAGCACCGCTCGTCCACAGCAGCCCGTTCCTGGTGCAAAATGCTTCCCTCAAAGGAGCGTGCGAAGTTGGAAGAAAAGAGGCATTTTTTTGCCTTCGTACAGTGGATCGCCTTTTCGCAGTGGAGCGCAGTTGCAGATCTTGCCGAAACACTGAGGGTAGCCCTTATCGGCGATGTACCCGTCGGGGTCGCAGCGGGAGGAGCGGATATCTTCGCCCATCAGGAAAAATTCGACTCCCTGCGCTCCTGCGGCGCCCCCCCCGAAAAGGTTTTCAAATCAGATCCGTTTACCGAGCAATGGGGACAGAACTGGGGGTTTCCGCTCTACCGCTGGGATGAGATGGCCCGGAATAACTTTGCATGGTGGCGCAGGAGGCTCAGGGTGCTCCGATCCATCTTTCATCTTCTGAGGGTCGATCATGCCCTCGGATTTTTCCGCATTTACAGTTTTCCATGGCCCCCGCAACAGAACTTGGAATTCATTGATCTTACCGCAAGTGAAGCCGCATCCAAAACCGGCGGACTGCTCCCTGGGTTCATCGATTTTGACGATTCCACTCCCGAGCATTCGGCGCACAATGAGCGGCATGGAGAAGTTCTTCTGGGCGTTCTCGATGCCGAGATCGGCAAACACCGCATGATTGCCGAAGACCTTGGACAAGTCGCCCCGTATGTCCGGCCCGTCATGGCGCGGATGGGTCTCCCGGGATTCAAGATCCCGATGTGGGAACGACTCTCCGATGGCACGATGCAGCCGGGTGAAAGATATGACAGGATTTCCGTGGCGACCTACGCAACCCATGATCATGCCCCGCTCGTCTCACAATGGACGGAATGGCAGACCGGCCTCAACAGGGAAGGAGAGGAGGCAACCGGCTGCCGGAAAATCCTTTCCGAGATGTTGGAATTTGCAGGACGGACGGACATCGATCCCTCCACGCCCTTTGAAGGAGAGGTTCACCACGCACTGCTGGAGGGACTGCTCGCTTCCAATTCCTGGATTGCCATTCCCATGATCACGGACCTTTTTGGCTCGGAACAGCGTTTCAATGTTCCCGGGGCCGTCGGGTCAGCCAACTGGACCGCACGGATCGGGGAACCTGTCGCTGAGTGGAATGGTCGCCATGCGCCATTCCTCTCGTGGTGGAGGGATGCCGTCACCAGACATGGCAGGGGATGAAGCCGTTGTTTTTCTTTTTCGTTCAGAGGGCTTGCATAGATCGTTATTACAGTATAGGAAAAGCGAGTTATATCTGGCCCCTCGACAGAGAAAACTCCACTTCTTCTCGATCCTTTCCATTATGGCCAACCTCACCAAACGCGACCTAGTGATCGCGATCAGCAATGAAACGGGACTCATCCAAAGCGATGTCTTTAATGTGATTCAACGCACCCTTGACCGTATCACAGACGCCCTGGCGAAGGGGGAGAATGTCGAGCTGCGGAATTTCGGTGTCTTTGAAGTTCGGTTGACACGCTCCCGGGTTGGTCGCAATCCCAATCAGCCTGATGTGGATGTCACCATTCCCTCGCGGGCCACGGTAAAATTCAAGGCTGGAAAAATCATGCGCCAACGAGTCCTCCTCCGTACCGAAGAACTGAAGACCGTGACTGATTCGAAGGCAACAGCCTCGAAATAAGTCCGGCCAGTCCTTCTCCCCCTCATTTCAGCCCCCCTCCCTTAGGTGCCCGACTCTCCAAGAATACGCCTGCAGGGCGTTACTCAAAATAATCTCAAGGGCATCGACCTCGATCTTCCTACGGGTGCCCTGATTGTCGTGACAGGGCCCAGCGGTTCGGGCAAATCGAGTCTCGCCTTCGATACGATCTATGCCGAGGGGCAACGCCGTTATGTCGAGACATTCAGTCCCTACACACGGCAGTTCCTTGACCGGATGGATAAACCGCAGGCCCTCTCCATCGAAGGCATTCCCCCTGCCATTGCCATCGAACAAAGCAACAGCGTCAAAACCTCGCGCTCGACAGTCGGTACCATCACCGAGATCAATGATTATCTGAAACTGCTGATGTCTCGGATCGCCACAGCGAGTTGCCCCGTCTGTCAGCGACCCGTGACCCCGGAATCCTCCGAATCGATCGTCTCTTCACTGCTAGCCTCGCTGTCAGGCAGAAAACTTCTAGTGACTTTTCCCGTCATGACCCGGGCGGAACCAGAGGATGAATCCTCCGAAGGTGTCGATTCTCTCCCACGAACTCCATCCGATTTCTTTACTTTTCTTCAGGAACAGGGATACCTACGCGTCTGGATCGATGGCACGATGCATCGCACCGATGAACCGGTCGCCATGACTCAGCTTCCACCCATCGTCGAGGTGATCCAAGATAGACTTGAGATCAATCCTTCCGAACGAGGACGACTCACCGAGGCGATTGAGACCGCCCTTCGACTTGGCAAAGAACGGGTCACTCTGATCGATCCGGAAAGCAACGAACGATTCCCCCATTCTTCGGGATGGCACTGTGCCCATTGCAACATCGACATCCGCCCCCCCTCCCCCGGACTCTTTAGCTTTAATAATCCCTTGGGAGCCTGCCCCGATTGCCGTGGTTTTGGCAGGGTGATTGGGCTCGACTACGAGCGGATCATGCCGGACCGCTCTCTGAGTATTGCCTCCGGCGTGGTCAAACCATTCCAGAGCGGTCAATCCCGCGAATGTCAGCGGGAACTTCTTCAGGCCTGCGCCGTCCATGATATCGATGTCCACATTCCCTTTGAAGAGCTCCCTGAAGCCGATCAGAAATTCGTGATCGAGGGAGAAAAAGGAGTCGATCTATCCAGTGAGGAACTCTGGCAAAACAATCGCTGGTATGGAGTGAACGGATTTTTCCAGTGGATGGAGAAGCGTACTTACAAGATGCACATCCGCGTCTTTCTGAGCCGCTACAGAGCTTACAAACCATGCGAAACATGCAAGGGCGGCAGATTCCAACCCGACACGCTCAATTACCGCCTTCCGCTTGACCCTCCTTTGTCGCTGCCCGAGATCGCAGCCACCCCCGTGGCGCGTCTTACCCCGATCCTGCGTGACTTCCCTATTGCCCCGGAAAACTCCGGAGCCCTGATGCTCCGTGATCAGGTCGTCTCCCGGCTCGGATACCTTGAGTCGGTCGGTCTCGGCTACCTCACTTTGGACCGCACCACCAAAACCCTCAGCGGCGGTGAAATCGAGCGTGTCAACCTGACCACCTGCCTCGGAGCCTCTCTGGTCAACACCCTCTTTGTGATGGACGAACCAAGCGTCGGCCTTCATCCGCGGGATGTCGGCAAGTTGCTTGAAATCATGAAGGCTCTGCGAGACAAGGGTAACACGCTTCTTGTCGTGGAGCATGAAGAGGCAGTAATCCGTTCCGCCGACCATATCATCGATCTTGGTCCGGGGCGTGGGCAGGATGGTGGGGAACTCATGTTCTCAGGGCCGCTTTCCGCCCTTCCCTCTTCGAGGGAGTCACTGACCGCCGCCTATCTGCGTGGAGAAAAATCCATCCCTGTGCCTACAACGCGTGTTCAACCCAAGGATTGGATCGAGATCAAGGGAATCCGGCACCACAATCTCAACCGGCTTGATATCAGAATTCCACTTGGTGTTTTCTGTTGCGTCACCGGAGTCTCAGGTTCGGGAAAAAGCTCCCTTGTCCGGGATGTCCTCTACCGCAATCTGACCTCGGCCACCGCTGAGGAAGGGGAGGCTGCCGGTCGGTGCAAATCGATCAAGGGAGGGGATGATCTCACCGATGTCGTGATGGTCGACCAGTCCCCCATTGCCCGGACACCCCGCTCCACACCTGCTGTCTATCTGGGTGTCTTTGATGCAGTCAGGGAACTCTTTGGTATGGAGGATGATGCCATCGCTGCGGGCATGAGTCCCTCCGCATTTTCATTCAACTCGGGTCAGGGACGCTGCGACCGTTGCACGGGCCTGGGATACGAGAAGGTGGAAATGCAATTTCTCAGCGATCTCTTCCTTCGCTGTCCCGAGTGTGAAGGACGCCGCTATCAGGAGCGGGTGCTGGCCATTCGGCATCGTGGAAAATCCATCCATGACATTCTGGAGATGACGGCACGCGAGGCCATTGCCTTCTTCAAGGAAGGGCCTAAATCCTCAGCCATCTGCACCCCTCTTGAACTCCTTGCCGAGGTCGGTCTTGATTACCTAAAGCTTGGACAGCCGCTCAATGTCCTGAGTGGTGGTGAATCCCAGCGACTCAAGCTTGCGGCGCGACTTGCAGGACATGAACCCGGTGGGGCTCTACTCATTTTTGACGAACCCACCACGGGGCTTCACATCGATGACATAGCCATCCTTCTCAAAGCTTTTGAACGCCTGGTCACCGATGGTAACAGCATCGTTGTCATCGAACACAATCTCGATGTCATCAAGACTGCCGACTGGGTGATCGATATCGGTCCTGAGGCGGGTGACGAGGGGGGGGGACTTGTTGTTGCCGGAACACCGGAACATGTTGCCGCCGAGGCAGCCTCCCATACGGGACGATATCTGCGTGAGGTTCTGGCCGGGCGACCTCCTCTCCGACTGGAGGCCGCACTGGCCCATCCGATGGTTCCTGCATCCCGCTCCATCAGCATTCTGGGCGCTCGGGAACATAATCTAAAAAATATTTCACTCGATATTCCACGCAACGAGTTGGTGGTGGTGACCGGCCTGAGTGGCAGCGGAAAATCGACACTGGCCTTTGACATTCTCTTTGCCGAGGGGCAGCGACGCTTCCTTGACAGCATGTCTCCGTATGCACGGCAATTCGTCGATCAATTGGAAAAACCAGATGTCGATCGCATTGACGGACTTCCCCCCAGCGTGGCCATCGAACAGCGCATCACCCGGGGAGGAGGCAAATCAACCGTTGCGACCGTTACGGAAGTCCATCAGTTTCTCCGGCTTCTCTTTGCCAAACTCGGTACCCAGCATTGCCCGGACTGCCAAGTTCCCGTTCAGAAGAGCTCCCTCACAGCGGTTGCCGCAGAATTGGAACTCATGAGCAAGATCTCTCCGGTCCAGCTCTTTGCCCCTCTCATACGCGGACGCAAGGGCTACCATACGGATGTCGCCAGATGGGCGGGTGATCATGGTTACTCGACCCTGCTCGTGGATGGAGAGCTGGTTGAAGTGGTCGATTTTCAGCCGCTTGAGCGATTCAAGGAACATACGATTGATCTGCTCGTCGGCACGATTGAAAAGGATACCGGCAAAGGCGTCCTCGAACTTGCCAAGCAGGCACTTGAGATTGGCAAGGGAACTGCCAAGGCAAGGCCGGCAAAAGCGGTTCTCCAAGGCTCCAAATCCGAAAAGTCTTCCAAGACAAAAAAGAAGAAACCAGCTGCTCCTAAGGAAGAAGAGTTCCGCATTCTTAGTTCCGAGATGAACTGCCCAGACTGCGGTCGATCCTTTGAAGAACTCGATCCACGGCTCTTTTCATTCAACTCACCCCACGGTTGGTGCGAACACTGCCGGGGATTCGGGGAGGTATGGACCGAGATTCCATCGGTCAAGGACTTCGACTCCCAGCTTGAGGCAGATCTTGCAGCGGAAAAATCGTTTGAAAACCGCGAGGATGGCGAAACCAGACCTTGCCCTGTCTGTCAGGGAGACCGGCTTAATCCCATCGCCTGCGCCGTGCGTATCGACAAGGAAAGCATTGCCTCATTTTCTGCAAGATCAGCGGCCGATGCCCTGGCACTTATTTCAAAATGGAAATTCGAAGGACGCGAGGAGACCCTCTCCCGCGATATCCTACCGGAAATCCGTCAGCGTTTGGAATTCCTCGGTCGCGTCGGCCTGGATTATCTGGAACTTCATCGCTCTGCCAAGACACTCAGTGGCGGGGAATCGCAGAGGATCCGTCTGGCGGCACAACTCGGCTCCAATCTCCGTGGAGTTCTCTATGTCCTTGATGAGCCGACGATCGGTCTTCATCCGCGTGATAACACCAGGCTTCTCGATGCCCTTCAGGAACTTGCCAGCCAGGGAAATTCGCTTCTGATCGTCGAACATGACGAGGAAACAATGCGGCGTGCGGCGTGCATCATCGACCTTGGTCCCAAAGCGGGTACTCATGGCGGTGAAATCATTGCCATGGGAACCATCGATGAGGTCATGGCCAACCCGCGATCCCTCACCGGAAAATTCCTGCGCGAGCCCCCCGCTCACCCTATGGGCGGTTTGCGCCGTTCCATCAAATCCGTCGAGCATTGGCTCGAACTCAAGGGCGCGCACCTGCATAATCTCGACAAGGTTGATGTGTCATTCCCCCTCCAGCGACTCACTGCGATCACCGGAATCAGCGGATCTGGCAAGAGCACCCTCCTGCGTGGCATCCTCCTTCCCGCCGTGGAGGAATCGCTGAGCCGCAGTGGTCGTCGCAAGAAGGTTGGGCCGCAACATTGGGCATCACTTTCCGGTATCCAGTATCTCTCCCAGGTCATCGAGGTGGATCAGTCGCCCATCGGCAAAACTTCCCGCTCCACCCCCGCCACCTATCTTAAAATCTTTGATGCGATACGCACCCTCTATGCCGGGCTTCCAGAAGCAAGATTGAGGGGATACACAGGAAGCCGTTTCTCTTTCAATAATCATGGTGGACGATGCGAAACATGCGAAGGCCAAGGAATCATCAAACTTGAGATGAATTTCCTGCCGACCTCCTACATGCCATGTGAGGATTGCGGAGGGACACGGTTCAACCGACAGACACTGGAGGTGAAATACGACGGCAAATCGATCGGAGAAGTTCTCGATATGACCGTTGAGCAGGCCGTCGAGTTCTTTGCCGCCCATCCTAAAATCCGCCGCCCTTTGCAACTTCTTGTTGAAACCGGGCTCGGCTACCTGCGTCTCGGCCAGCCCAGTCCGACACTGAGCGGCGGCGAGGCACAACGCATCAAGCTGGTCACCCAACTAGCGCGTGGAGGAAATTCCCAAGACCGTCCACGGGTGATGAAAAAGAACGGCACTCTCTACATCCTTGAGGAACCGACCATCGGCCTTCACGCTGCCGATGTAGAGCTTCTTCAAATGGTTCTCCACCGTCTGGTTGACGAAGGGCACACGGTCATCGTCGTCGAACATCACATGGATCTCGTGGCGGAAGCTGACTACATCATCGATGTCGGCCCGGAAGCGGGACATCGCGGGGGCAAGATCGTGGCCGTCGGCACACCCGAGGAAGTCGCTAAGGACAAAGTCAGCCGTACAGCCCCCTTCCTCAAGGAAGTGCTTGGGAGGAAGTAACCTGCAGCAAGAAGTCAGAGATCAGTAATCAGTGAACAGATAGCGGGGATTAATCGGCAGAATGCCATGAGACCTCTGACCTCTAACCTATTATGCCTTATACGAAGCTTGCCTTTGGGAAGTATCGGTCGTAAGGCTTCCTTGTGGCGGCGGACGACCGCTGGTCTTCCAGAGGAAAGTCCGGACACCACACGGCAGCATACCGCGTAGAATACGCGGGAGGAGAGGGCGAAAGCTCCCTTCGACGGATAGTGTCACAGAGAAGATACCGCCTCGGACGAAACTCCGGGGTAAGGGTGAAAAGGCGGGGTAAGAGCCCACCGCCCTGCGAGCAATCGCAGGGGCACGAAAAACCCTATGCGGTGCAAGACAGAACAGGGGAAGAGGCCGCCGGCTTCGCTGTCCGACTTCACGGTCGGACGAAACTCCGGGTATTGTCGCATCCGTCGCAAGACGGACTGGGATCAACGGTTCGCCGGGGATCCCTGAGAGAAATGGTCGTCCACGCCGGAGCAATCCGGCCTGACAGAATCCGGCTTATAGCCGTCACACTGACGGGGGTGGTTCCAGCAAAGGAATCACCCCCGTTCCTTTTTATTACGGGCAAGGTCAGCAGATCATTGCTGACGAATCCATTGACAACCGGTGCCAATATGGCACCTTGGATTCATGCCGCAAGTACTGGAAGAACCTCGCAAGAGAATCACCGCCCGTGTTTCCGAGAATGTGCGGGATACCTTGGAACAAGCGGCGGAGCTGCTCGGATCCACCGTTAATCAGTTTGTTGTGCAGATTGCCTATCTGGAAGCGCAGCGGGTCATTGAAAGGGAATCCATCATCCGGCTTTCCCAGAGGGATGCCAAACAGGTTCTCTCCCTGCTGGATACGCCTCCCAAACCGAATCCTCGCCTCAAAAAGGCAGTGAAAGCATTCAAAGATTCCGTGCGTGCATAGTATTGAGCCTCTGGATGCCTCCCATGACCGGGAGGGCTTTGATTGCGGAAGCGAGGCCTTGAATGCCTATCTCAAACAGACCGCCAGACAGCATGAGAAGCGGGGAATCTCCAGAACATTTGTTCTCGTGGAGGAAGAGACGATTGATCCAAAGCCGATCTTAGGATTTTTCACCCTGAACATCTGTCAGATAAAGTCAGATACGCTATCACCTGAAGATGCCAAAAGGCTCCCACGAGATGTTTCGGGGGTGAAACTGGGACGCTTGGCGGTGGGGAGACATTTCCAGAAGAAGGGGATTGGGAAATACCTGCTTGTCGGGGCAATGAATAAATTCCTGGAGATTTTTCATCGGGCTGGAGGAATCGGCTTGTTCGTGGATGCAAAGGATGAGACCGCCATGCACTACTACGAACAGTTTGGGTTTATCCCCCTTCCCTCCAATCCGCTGGAATTATTTCTGCCATTGAAGACGATCCAGAAAGCAATGGAGAAGTGAGTGCCCTCCTCTCCGAACAATTCCGAGCATCGCAGCAATCAGAGAGAAATAGCGTCAATATTATGCACCTTGTTAGGTAATGATCGAGCCTCTCTCATATAAATTACTTCCCTTTTAGAAGGTCATTAAAGGTTCTTCCTTTGGCTGTTCTGTACTCATCCGTATTCATCCAGTCGATTTGTTTCAATTCCACTTCTCCCTCTGTTATACCCTGTGCTGTCATCTTTTGAAGCCACTCTACAAGTTTATCTTCAGGGATGAGAGCTAAGGTGCAGAACGCAGCAGGATTTGCTAAACATCTTTTTGTATCTACAACTGGCAATATGCCAATAATGTTTTCGTATGGCTTCATTGGTATATGAGAAGCACCACAGGTATCTCTAATGGCTATATATGAAGGTTCTGATTGATTTATTTCTTTTGTTTGTTTAAGATGGGAAGTTATTACTTCCACTTTTCCTATTATTTGTGGGTTTTTATAAGGAGTTTGTGATATTACTACACTATTATCTGGGAATAGTACCCCGTCTCCATTTCCAAATAGTGTTCCCGAATATTTAATAGAATACCTAGGTCTGTCACCGTCCCCTCTTACATTGGCTCCAAGCATTAGTGTGGGTGGGTATTGCAAGTAAGGGCATGTGTAATCTGTACCTTGGTGAATAAGTTCTTGATTTTTGTCTGAGTGGTCTGTCTTCTGGAAGCCAGTTCCCCATGATGGAAACTCCAAATCTTTTATTTTTGGAGGGTTGTTAGTTGCAGCTGAGTAGGCTTGGACTGATTGGGGAGTAAGTTGGGTTTTTTGTATTTTAATTAGGTCAGGGTAATTTGGTATTGTAAGGTCAATAAATCTTACATAAGCGTCATTGTTTTCTATGCTTACAATATCACACAGTGTTCCAACACTAACTTGTTTATTGTTTACAACAACATTATTTGCCCCAATGACTCCCCAAGGCCAAACTTCAATAGGGGTTACATCTATTTTAGTCCAAGCTACTGGCACTGTTGGGTTTTCTTTGGCGTATCACGGGTGTCCGGTTAACTGAGTGACTAGCTTTTGGAACATTCATAAAATG
>JBAXTN010000029.1:0-35408 GCA_037130175.1 bacterium
AATCACTAGACTCTAACCAACTGTCTCTGTGGGACTTATAACCGGACACCCGTGTTGGCGTATATTAAAAAATAGTCATCTCCTGCTTTTATGATTCTGGCTGCGTGTTGTTTATGTTCATACATGACTGGCTGAGGTCTTTGCCTCCAATTACCATCAGTTTCCGCTTGAGGAAAGTCCTTGGCTACCGCTGGATCTGTCTTCCCTGCGTCTACTGTAGCAGCAGGTCTTACTACAGTCTGATTGGGGTTTGCTGCCGAGGAATTGGTTTCTTGGGCTAAGAGAGAACTGGAGATGATGAGGGCTGAAACCGTGAAGAAAAAGGGTGGGAGTTTTTTCATGTGATAACCCAAGTCCTTATTTCTTGATGCGGAGGATGTGAGCAACTCTCCTTGAGGGATCTAAGGAAACGAAGTTGCGGCTTCCGTTCCATGAGAAGACTTCGCCGGTGAGGAGATCCTCGACCTGATAAGGGGAATCAGCGGGAAGCCCAAGATCACCTGTCGGGACATCGATCCACCCGGCCTGAGCGTTGCGGAAGTCTGTCGTTACGATCACGAGCAGACTGTTGGACTTGTCAGCGGAAGTTTTCCTGAAAAAAAGAATTGAGGGATTCTCACTGCCGCAGAAGGCGATGTTGTTGGTCTCATGCAGGGCACGGTTTTCGTGGCGAATGTAGTTCAGTAGGGCAATCAGCGGCTTGATATTACCGGGAGCATTCCAGTCGCGCCCCTTGTACTGGTATTTCTCGGAATCGAGATATTCCTCGCGCCCCGGCAGTGCGGCATTCTCACAGAGTTCAAATCCACTGTAGATGCCGTAGAGACCACTCATGGTGGCGGCGAGAACCGCGCGGATCATGAAGGCGGGACGGCCTCCCTCCTGAAGATAGTAGGGAAGGATGTCCGGCGTGTTGGGAAAAAGGTGCGGACGGTAATACTCGCGCATCTCGCTCCTCGTGAGTTCGGTGAAGTATTCTTCAAGTTCAGCACGACTGTTGCGCCAGGTGAAGTAGGTGTAGCTCTGGGTGAACCCGACCTTGGCCAGCACACGCATCATTTTTGGACGGGTAAATGCCTCGCTCAGAAAAATTGCATCGGGGTATTTCGACTGCACTTCGGCAATGACCCATTCCCAGAAAGCAACCGGCTTCGTGTGCGGATTATCGACCCGGAAGATCAGCACGCCCTGCTCCGCCCAGAACAGGAGCACATCACGGAGTTCCTCCCAAAGGGCCTTCCACTCGGGATTATGATAATCGAGCGGATAGACATCCTCGTATTTCTTGGGAGGATTCTCTGCGTATTTGATCGATCCGTCGGGACGGTGAAAGAACCACTCCGGGTGTGCTTTCACATAGGGATGATCGGGGGAGCAGTTGAGAGCAAAGTCCAGGGCAACTTCCATGCCGCGCGCCTTGATCTCGCCCATCAGCCACTGGAAATCCTCCAGGGTTCCAAGCGCGGGCTCGAGCGCACAGTGTCCTCCTGCGGGCCCTCCGATGGCATAGGGAACCCCCGGTTCTCCGGGCTTGCAGATGAGGGAGTTATTGGCCCCCTTGCGGGCCGTGATGCCGATCGGGTGGATCGGTGGAAAGTAGATCACATCAAAACCCATCGCCTTGGCATCCTCAACCCGCTCAAGACACTGACGAAAGGTGGAGCCGCTGTCGGCCTTTCCTTCGGCGGATCGGGGAAAAAATTCATACCAAGCCGAGAATGCCGCACCCGGCCGATCGACGCGGATTTTTTGCAAGGGAGCGTAAGTCGTCGAGAGCGAACGGTCAGGCCACTGCTCCATGAGGGCAATCAACTCCGGCACTGTCGCCAGTTCCACAAGTGAAGCGGCGTCCGGGGCCTCCTCCAGAGTACCTGCAAACTCCGTAAGCTTCCTGCCGGCAGCATTCTTTCCGGCACGCTTGGCGGAAGCCCTGACAAGGGCCGCACCTTCCAAGGACTCGGAAGGGAGGGTGGTTGCACCACCCTTCGTTTTTTTCTGTATCTCCTCGATCCAGGAACCGAAGGCGTCACCCCATGCTTCGATCGTGTATTCGGTGAAACCGACAGGCCCTGCGGGGAAACTTCCCTTCCACTGATCGTTCTCCACGAAACTCATGGAGGATTCCTTCCATTTCTTTTCCCCGACGGAACGCCACTTCAGCATCGCAAGAACGACATCGTGTCCCTCCTTGAAGATATCGGCAGTGACCGTCACTTCCTCACCCGGAATCCGCTTGATCGGATAACGCCCTCCTTCTATCTGGGGGGAAAGGTTCTCAATGATGACGGTAGGGAAGAGAGGAGCCATAACTAGAGAAGGATGAAACCTGAAAACTGAAACTTGAAAGGCTGAAATTTCATGAATTCGATAAAAATCCGGCATTATCCGTATGGCTCATGCTTTGGATTTATTGCGTCAGGAATACAGGGTTGTACAAAGCGAACCAAAATTCAGGTTTCAAGTTTCAGCTTTCAAGTCTTTTAGTACTTCGGCCAGTTCGTCGAGCCGATCATCGGGGTGAAGTTTCTCAAGCACCTCACGGAGTCGAGCGAGAGCCGGTGACACATGGCTCCGAAAGGTACTTTTGCCACATTGGAGACTCAGAAATCCATAGGCACCCAGAGCCTGCATGAGACGCTGGGCTGCACACTTCCAAAAGATCCGATCAAATTTCTCACTCACTTCACCGCTCACATCCAGAACCATCCCTCGATAGAAGTTGAGGAGGTAATCCCTTTCTGCCGCTGAAAGCCCGACATACGGATCGCAGAGGAGCGAGGCGAGATCGTATTGGGCGAGGCCGGGACGCATCCCCTGAAAATCAATGAACCATGCTTGGCCATCACGGATCATGATATTCTGGGACTGAAAATCCCGGTGAACGAGTTGGCGGGGTTCTGCGGCAAGTTCCGCCGCCAACCGACGCATCGCAGGTGCGGCTAAAAGCGAGGCTCGGGGTTTTTCCGAAAGGCCGAAGATCCCGCCAAGGCAATGCTCGGCAAAGTATTCCTGTTCCCATCGATACAGATGCTCGTCAAACTCCTTTTGAAGGTGGAGTTCCGTGGCGTGATCGATCGGGATACGGTGCAGGCGCAGCACCCCGCGCAGCACGGACTCATAAAGAGGTCGGCGTATCTCCCACGATTCGTTGCGGAATGCCCAGAGATCAGACTCACCAAGATCCTCAAGCCATAGGAGGCCTTTGGAATGATCGACTGCAAGGACGGAAGGAACCGGGACACCGTGCTTGCTGAGGAAATTCGCAAGGGCTGCATAATGCTTATTTTCCTCTTTCTCTCCCAGATCACGGACGAGAATCACCGAGGTGTCACCATGGGAATGAGCCCGGTAGAAATGACGGCTCGATCCACCTTTTTCAATCGGGTGCAATGCCGTTGCCGTGAAGCCGGGCAACATCACCTGCATGGTTTGCAGCAATATTTCTTCCGTCATGATCAGAGTACTTTTCCCCGGTGATGTCCGCTGACAGGCGTCGTTCCACGCACAATACACGCTTCCATGTGGGAATCCGGCCCGATGCTCGCACCCGACCAGAGGATGGAATCGCGAACCTTCGCTCCCTGACCAATACGCACTCCCGGCCCCGCGACCACCAATCCTTCGAGTATGGCTGTCGGATGAATCCGGGCTTCAGGGTGAATCAGCTCAGGCCAAGCCGCATCAGTCATGTAGGAAGGACGATTTGCGTGGGAGGCGATCCATCGGTGTGCCTGAAGATAAGCTTCAGGCGTTCCAATATCGATCCAGAGGCCTTGATTCACAAGCATTCCTCCGATCTTTTCCCCAGCCCGCATGGCACCAAGCATGGCATCGATGATTGAATAAGGCCCCTCCGGTATCCAGTCGAAGATATTCGGTTCAAAGACAGCTATGCCGGAATAGACCGTTGAGACTCCTTCCTCAACCCCCAACGCTCCTCTGAAATCCAGAATCCGACCGGAAGCGGCATCAAATCGAACATTGGCAACACCACCCTCTTCCTTGAGAAGCAGCGTTGCCAGAGCGCCCGAAGCGCGGTGCCTGACCACCAGGTCGCCCAGTGGAAAATCGGCCAGGATATCGCCGTTGTAGAGAAAAAAAGCAGATGCACCCAACGCCTCCCGGGCATTGCGAATACCTCCTCCGGTATCCAGCAACAATGGTTCGTGAAAGAGCCGCAGGGAATGTCCGCGGTAGACAGGGTTGATCCCGAATGTTTCATGGAATGCTTCCGGGAGATGATGGGTATTGAGCGCCAGCGATCCGACTCCGGCAGCAAGGAGGCTATCAAGGGCAAAAGTCAGCAACGGCTTGTGAAAGATCGGTACCAGAGGCTTGGGCAACAGCTCCGTGAGAGGGCGCAGACGGGTGCCAAGCCCTGCGGCCAGAACAAATGCGGCGGGGTGTTCCATTATTGGGGCTTCCGCTCCGTAAGCCTGAGGATGGCATCTGCTGCGCAGGCCGCACCAAAACCGTTGTCGATATTGGTGACTGTCACACCATTGGCACAACTGTTGAGCATGCCCAGCAACGCTGCAAGGCCGCCAAAGCTTGCCCCATACCCGATGCTTGTGGGAACGGCAATCACCGGAAGATCAACCAATCCCGCCACGACGCTTGGAAGAGCACCCTCCATTCCTGCCACCACAATCAGCACGCCGCAGGAGCGGAGTTGGTCCATCTCGCCCAGAAGACGATGAAGACCGGCCACCCCCACATCATGAATTCGTTCCACAACACGGCCAAAGGATTCCAGCGTGACCGCCGCCTCCTCGGCAACGGCAAGATCCGAAGTCCCGGCACAGAGAATACCCACGGGTGGTGCAGGCCGGACTTCAGGCGCATTTCCCAGCGTCAGACAGCGTGCACGAACATGATAGACTGCATCGGGCAGCAAGGATCGTAGTTCGCGCGCCAGTTCGGGCGAAACACGGGTGGCGAGAACATAACCTTCCCTGGCATAAATCGCATCCGCAATCCGCACGAGTTCATCAACTGCTTTCCCCTCTCCGAAGATCACTTCAGGGCGACCACAACGCTCGCGCCGGGCGGTATCAATCCTGGCGAAGCCTAGATGCTCAACCCCCTTCTGATCCCCTCCCCCACGCGTACTACTCATGGGCATTTATGTAATACCGCATCGGCACCATGTCGCTCTGCTGAAAACCATGCCTTTCATAGAAAGCACGCGCCTGATTCTCGATTTTATCGGTGAGCAGTGTCACTCGTAGGAACCCCTTGTCCTTGGCATAACCGAGTGCATGGCTCAGCAACTTACCCCCGTACCCTTGGCCGCGATGATCACGATGGATCACAAGATCCTCCAGAATGAGCACAAATCCCCCCTCGGCCGTACTGATTGTAATCAGCAAATTGATCATCCCTATGATACGAACTCCATTTCTCAGCACAAAGATCCTGCCCCGGTTTGGTTGTTCCAGAATAAGGCGCAGTCCGCGAATCTGCTTGTCACGGTTTGGAATAAAATCGGCCTCCTGGGAGAAGAGATCATAGAGGAGATCTGCTAATTGAGGCAGATCGTCGAGTGTGGCAGATTCTATGAGGAGTGGATCGTGCATCGGATGAAGATCACCTTTATGGCAGGTTAAAGACATGCTGGCAACGCACGGGAACGGGCAATGACAATCCATGTCCTTGGGAAAGGATCGAACCAGCAGGAGAGTGTCATTCCTAATAATGATTGGTATTAGGCCGAGAATCGCCGGGATAGCTCCCCCGGCGAAATCTGGCTCATCGTGGGTCTGCCACCCGGAGTGGCATAAGGAAGGTCGCAGGCCAGTAGTTGCTCAAGCAACATGTGTGCGGCGACGGCTCCCTCGGGAAGCCTCGCACCGACCGCTGCCAGCCTGCTTACCGAGGCTGCAAGGGACTCCTTTGCCACGGAATCAAGAGAGGGGGATTCGCTTGATTCACGGAGATAGTCCACAAGCGTTGAAACAATTTGTGAGACCGGAAGGTGAGCCGCGTCAGCAGGTATGGCATCAACCTTCAGACTGTTCGCGCCGAATGGCTCCGCTACGAGTCCTGCCGCATGAAGCAGGGAACAGTGGGCATCAATCCATGCCAACTCTCCCGGAGACATTTCAAGCACTTCGGGAATCAGAAGACGCTGACTCTCGATCTCTCCGGTACCAAGACAGGCACAAAACCTCTCATAGAGCTGCCGTTCACGAGCCGCCCGTATCTCCACCAGAAGGAGGCTCTCCTGATCTTCAAAGAGAAGATAGCGGGTGCCAAGTGCCCCGATGAATCTGGGGATCGGCGCAAGGGAACCAAGGGTATTGGAAATTGGGTGTGCGGGCGTTTCTTTAATGCGTGCCGAGGAATGAATCTCCACATTGGCAAATTCCCGTTGTTGGGGAAGCACAGCGGGTTTCCAGGGGATATTTTCAACAGAAACCGAAGGTGAAGGTAAAGCCGTCTCCCAAGCGGCTCTGGCTGCTCTCAGCACCACGGAACGGAGCAAGCCCGGGTCACGGAACCGCACCTCCCTCTTGGCAGGATGCACATTGCAATCGACGGCTCCAGGTTCCATCCCAAAGAAGAGCACAGCGGGAGGATGCAATCCCTTGGCGAGTATGCCATCAGACGCTTCACGCAGAGGCAGAGAGAGAATCGGGCTCTGGATCATGCGTCCGTTCACAAAGAACATCTGAAGATTGCGGGAGGTCCTCCCCTCCCCAGGACGGGCAATCCAGCCATAAACACTGATTCCTTCCAAATCAAGTGGTGGAACAGGAACCAGCTTTTGCAAAAATTCCTCCCCGTGCAGATCACGCAATCTCACAGCCAGATCTTCGGTAGGTGCGAGTCGAAGAACTTCTCGACCATCCCGAAGACAGGTGAAGGCGATTTCGGGATGGGCCACCGCAAGGATTTCGATCTGACGCAATAAGTTGGCGGCCTCCGTCTGCTCCCCCCTTAGGAATTTTCTTCGCGCGGGCACATTGAAAAAAAGATCCGACACCTCAATCCGGGTGCCAGGAGCCTCACCCGACTCCTTCACATCCACGAGTTTTCCTCCATTCACTTCAACTGATGTTCCCGACTCTCCCTCACGCTGCCGTGTCGTGAGACGGAATCTGGATACACTCGCAATACTCGGCAACGCCTCTCCGCGAAATCCTAGCGTGTTGATTTTCATCAGATCAGCACTTTGTCGGATTTTACTGGTTGCGTGCCGCTCCAGGCAAAGCATTGCATCCGAGCGATCCATGCCACTTCCATCATCAGTGACACGAATCAGGCGTGTCCCACCTTGATGAAACTCGACGGTAATACGATGCGCACCGGCATCGATGGAATTCTCAACGAGCTCCTTCACCACGGACGCTGGACGCTCCACAACCTCGCCAGCAGCCACCTGGCTGGCAAGAATGTCGGAAAGGAGTCGTATCTGGCCCATAGAGGGGAAAAGTAAAAAGCTGAAAGCTGAAAGCTGAAAGCTGAAAGAAGCGGGAAGTGTAAAACAGTCAAGAATTCATCCTCCCAGAGCAGGCCCGTTTTCTTTTCTTCTGCATTCAAGTTTCGAGTTTGCTTGCCCAGCCGTTACAGCAGGTTTCATGCTTCACTACCTTCGGGAGTTGAGTCCTGCTGGATGGCACTCGCCTCCCGAAACCCGGTGTTCCCACCGGCTTGTTTGACTTCATGGGCAGCCTTCCATAAGAATAACGGAATGATCCATATCACGGAACAGGCAGCAATCCATCTGCGGGAACTTGCCCTCGAGAAGGGATCAACAGGTCTGCGACTGGCCGTGGAGAAAGGCGGGTGTGCCGGCCTTCAATATTCCATGAGTCTCGAAGGCCCAAAAACCGGGGATCAGTTAACCGAGCGGGATGGAGCTGTCGTTGCAGTTGATCCCGAGAGCTACATGTATCTGGATGAATGCACGATCGATTATACAGACGGGCTCACAGGAGCGGGATTCCGCGTCATCAACCCCCGGGCTGCCCGCAGTTGCGGCTGTGGCACATCATTTGAAGCAACATCCAAGGAAATCGCAGGGTAGTCACCCGTCGATAATTTCTGATTTTTTAATCCGATAAGCACATGGCTGGGAAAAAATATTATGGCTATCATGGTCATGCCGGACACCGCAACGGGGGAGGAACACCCGATGGGCTCTTCGGCTGGACCGTCTTTATTTTTCTCCTGATCGGATTGGTCTTCCTGTGCTGGATGGGAAGCTATTACATTTTTGCCCGGCCCGAAAAATCCGCAAACTACCGACTCCTGCAACGCCTTCACAAATTAGAGGCTCCTCAACGGTTTGAAATCACGGCCGCACCCCGCGGAGAGTTCCTCAAACCGGTCCAGCTCCTAGAACGCTTTGGTTCCATGACCGCCGGGGAAATCCGGCGTGCCAACGACACCCTGCTCCGAGGTTTTATTCGCAACTACCACCAGAACCGCGATCTGGTTCCCTATGCCGTAGGCACCTACCGGGTAATTGGAACCCTTCCCCTTTCTCATCAGACATTCTGCGATTCAGGTTTTGTAGCCCTTTTACAGGCAGTCGAGCAACCTGAGATTCTCTTGGAACAGCTCTTTACAGCAAATGAGAAGAATCTTCCAGCGTTGCAGCGGGCACTTCTGCCCGGTCAGGAAATCAAACTGGAGAAGCCTCTCGACCTTTCGGCTGTTGTCCACATTGACCGGCTCCCAGACAACCGCATCAAGCTCACCACGATGCCACTGCTCTATGGCAGTTACGGATCGGGTCAGGGGCCGGCCAGCTTTTCACTGGAGCCACCGGATGCCCTCAATCTGGAGGCTGGATTACCTGTCGTGAAAGCGGAGGATATTGATCAGCTTGCCGGAGGAAAATCTCCCAAAACAAAGGGAGAGAAAAAATCACATCTTACGAGGATCGCTGATGAAGTTGCCCAATCATCTCCGGAGCCTCGTATTGCCAAGGCTATTCCCGTACAGCAATCGCCAACCGCCTCTGCGCAGTCAGTTCGCACACAACTCACCAATACTCCAACGGTTGCACGCGCCCTGCCTGTCAATGCAACCGCTGTGCTTCCTGCAATCCCTGTCGGCACCCCTCTTGCCACACCAATCCCTGTAGCGACACCCGATCATACCCCAACCCCTGTTCCGACACCTATCGTCACATCCACTCCCAAGCCGACCGTGACGCCTGCGGCCACTCCGAAGGCATTTCCCTCTCCCTCCATCGCTCCCTTGCCGGCCACAACCAACACAGCCAGCTCTTTGGCAACCAATCCTCCTCTCGTGACACCCTCCCAGCCCTGGCCCGTCTATGCACCCGGCCAGATGCCCAGAGGCGCACTTCTGAGTCCTTCCGAAAGCGAAGAGCTCGCCAAGCAAGGCATCGGTCATGAGCGGCACTATCTCCGTGGCCGTTTTACTGTGACCGCTTCCGGTAACGGTAAGGCCGTGCTCCGTCCCCAAGGAGCACTTGCGGGACTGCCTATTGGTCAAAGCTCCAAGGTTCGGGTTATTGTGGATTTCCCTGCGGGGGCACCCCCTCCCGCTGAGGGCAACACGATTGCTCGGGATGCACTCCGTCCTTTCCAGATCACATCGGTCAAACGGGGTGACGACGGTGTCATCAATGTCTATGCACGTGAAGTCACAAGGGGAGAGTAGGCAGGAGAAGAGTGTTCAAATCTGAAAGGTGAAATCTGAAATGCCGAATACTCACCAGACCGTATCTTCCACTCAAGTTTCAGGTTTCAAGTCTCCGGTTTCCTCTGTCACACCTTCTCTGCTTCTTCTCATTTTTCAAGAAATCGAGGCAGCCGGAGGAGCAATCCCTTTCCGTCGCTACATGGAGCTGGCGCTCTATCATCCGAAGCATGGCTATTATGCGTCGGGTCGCGCGAGTATCGGAAAAGAAGGGGATTTCTATACCAGTGTCAGCGTTGGTAAGATCTACGGACGAGTTCTCGCATCAGTCTGCCGAGATGTTTGGGAGAGGCTCGGCTCTCCGGTCGAATTTAGTATTGTAGAACAAGGTGCCAATGACGGGACACTGGCCGCCGATATTATTGGCCAACTCATACGGGAAGAAGATGCTTTTTCGCAAGCCCTGCGTTACAGAATTGTGGAACCCTTCGCGATTAATCGGGAACGACAGCAACAAAAACTCTCCTCATTCACTCAGGTCTCGTGGGTGGTTTCACTGGAAGAACTCCCCTGCTTCACAGGCATCCATCTCTCGAATGAACTCCTCGATGCATTTCCAGTTCACTCACTACGATGGGATGGAAGCACATGGAAGGAAGAGTGCGTGGGCAGAAAAGAAGATACACTGACCTGGAATACTCGTCAGATTGTTGATTCAGAACTCGCCACTGCAGTAACACTGCTGCCAAAGGATCTCCCTGAAGGCTTCCGTGTCGAGGTCAATACTGCCATCACTCAGTGGCTAAGATCCATTCATGCGAAGATAGAGCGTGGTATCATCCTCACGATCGACTACGGTCAGGCTGGAGAGGATCGTTATGCCCCACATCGCGCCGATGGCACCGTGCTCGCCTATCAGAACCATCGGCGATTTACGGATCCCCTCCAAGAACCGGGCCAACGCGACATCACCGCTCAAGTTGATTTCACTGCTTTGGCATCAGAAGCACGAGCTGCAGGATTTGAAATTTTTGGTTACAGTGACCAGCATCACTTTTTGATCGGTGCTGCAGAACCATGGCTACTTTCACTAGGGAATTCCGCTACCGAACATCAAATCGACTTACGCGCCCTCCAGACTCTCTTAAATCCGTCAACGATGGGCACGCAGTTCAAAGCAATCGCCTTCGGAAAAGGGTTTTCTTCACAAACATCCCTAGCTTGCTTCAAGTATCAACGACCGGGAGTGGAAGTATTATAGCCTTCAAACTGTAAGGTTGAGTTTATGGTCGAGAATGTCACCAAGCTGATTTTCCAAAACCGGATTTGCCAGGCGTTCCAGAACAGTTCCGAAGAATCCACGCACAATCAGCTGCGCTGCCTGATTCTGGGGAATTCCCCGGGCTAGCATGTAGAAAAGCTCATCCTCGTTGAGTTCACCCGAGGTTGCACCGTGTGTGCAACGGACATTGTCGGCAAGGATCTCAAGTCCAGGCATGGAATTGGCCTCGGCCTCGTCGCTGAGCATTAAATTTCTGACTTTCTGGTAGGCATCGGTCTCATGCGCTCCATCCTCTACCTTAATAAGCCCGGCAAAAATCGTCCGTGATGTATCGCTCAGGGCATTGTGGTAAAGAAGATCGCTTGTGGCACGGGGAGCGAAATGATCCTGGAAGGTGCGCTGGTCGATTTCACGATCCCTGTCAGCGGGATTGATCGAGAGCATGACGCTGCGCGATCCCTCACCGAGCAGATGGCTGTCGCTTTCTCCACGGATGTAGGAGCCTCCCAAGTTCATTGCAAGCGCGGTTGCCGTGCCGTCTCTGGCAACCTCGGTGGTGTTGAGATGAAAGGCCGTCGTCTTGCTGCTCCAGTCCTGCACTCCGACATAGGTAAGCTTCGATCCTGCACCAAGGGTGAGGTCGTTCACCGCGATGGCAAGCGAAGACACATCGTTGGCAGAAATGAACCTGTCGATGACTGAAGCCGAGGCTCCGTCCTCAAGCACGATCAGTGTGTGCGGGAAGATTGCCGTATCTTCACCATCCACCCAATGCCATATCTCGATGGGCTTTTCGATCACAATGTCCTTGGGGACATGCAGGAAGGCTCCCGTACGCAATCTCGCCCGGTGGAGAGCGGCAAATTTCTTGGATCCCAGACGCACCGGAGTGCTCATGAAGTTCTTCTGAAACAGCTCTTGATGATCCGTTGCCGCCTGCTCGAGCGGGAGCAGGAGGACTCCCGAGGGTAATCCGCTCGCTTCTCCCTGAATCAGCCTGTCGTTGGCAAAAATGAGCTTGGCCGCAATATCAGAAAACCCCTTGGAACGAGCAATCAGCACACCCTCATTTTCCACAGGTGCCGCTACGGTGAAATCAGAGAGATCAAGTGCCTTGAGATTGGCGAATCGCCATGGTTCATCCGTGCGCTTCGGCTGCGGGGTTTCCTGAAATGTTTCCCAAGCAGTCTTTTGCTCCCGGCGAAACCACTCGGGCCAGTCGGCTGAGTAATCGGAAGGTACACTGATCACTCCCACACAGGAAGGTGCAAGCAGTGTCTCTGAAGACGGATCGGCGGAAGTAGTGCTAGAAGTCATGATAAAAATGTGGCATCAGCCGACCGATCCCTCCATTTCGAGATCGATGAGTCGCTTGAGTTCGACTGAGTATTCCATTGGAAACTGCTGGACGAGATCGTTGACGAAGCCGTTGACGGCAAGACTCATCGCTGCGGCCTCGCTCAGTCCCCTTTGCTGCATATAAAAGATCTGCTCGGCACTGATCTGGCTGACACTTGCCTCATGCTGGACGGCATTACCCTGTCCCCGCACACTGATGGCAGGGTAGGTATCTGTACGGCTGTGGGAATTGATGAGAAGGGCATCGCACTCTGTGTTGTTCTTGCATCCCTTGAGATGCTTCGGCACATGCACCATGCCCCGGTAGGTCGATCTCCCTGTCCCGAGGCTGATCGATTTGGAAATGATGTTGCTCGTCGTATTGTCGGCGGCGTGGATCATCTTGGCTCCCGTATCCTGATGCTGTCCGTCGCCGGCAAGCGCGATGGAGACAACTTCTCCCCGGGCACCTTTCCCCTTCATCACAACGCCGGGATATTTCATTGTGAGTCGTGAACCGATATTGCAATCAATCCACTTGATCTCCGCATCCTCATGGGCGAGTCCGCGCTTGGTGACGAGGTTGAAGACATTGGAGCTCCAATTCTGGACGGTGATATACTGGATCTTTGCCCCTTTCATCGCCACCAACTCGACAACCGCACTGTGCAGTGTGGCAGTCTCAAATTTCGGTGCCGTGCAACCCTCCATGTAAGTCACTTCAGCTCCTTCGTCGGCAATGATCAGGGTGCGCTCGAATTGTCCGAAGTTTTGCGCATTGATACGGAAATAGGCCTGAAGCGGATGCTTCACCTTCACCCCGGGCGGCACATAGATGAAGCTGCCGCCACTGAATACGGCACTGTTGAGGGCCGAGAATTTGTTATCCCCGCTTGGAATCACCTTTCCGAACCATTTCTTGAACAGCTCGGGATGTTCCTTGAGCCCCTCGGAACTCCCGACAAAGATCACACCCTGCTCACCCACCGCCGCCTTAATGTTGGAATAGGCAGCCTCGCTGTCGAACTGCGCCTCGACTCCGGCAAGAAACTTTCTCTCCTGCTCGGGAATGCCTAGCCGCTCAAAGGTCTCCTTCATTTCAGCAGGGACATCATCCCAGCTCCGGCTCGCCTGTTGTCCCTGTGCAAGGTAATAGCGGATATTCTCAAAGACGATATTGTCCAGATCCTTGGTAGCCCAGTTGGTGGGCATCGGCTTTTCAAGAAACTTGCGGTACCCTTCCTTGCGAAACGCACGAACCCAGTCGGGATCGGCTTTGACATCGCTGATGTAGTCGATGGTGGCCTCGGTAAGGCCGACGCCTGCATCGTAGGCATAGTCCATCTCATAACGAAAATCTCCCGCCGAACGGTCAATATCGATCTGGGGTTTGGTTTCGGTGCTCATAGAAGTGGTGATGTCAATCAGGCGGCTTGGTATTCCTTCTCAACCCAGTCATAGCCCTCTGCCTCGAGTTTGAGGGCGAGATCCTTTTCACCGCTCAGGATGATGCGTCCTTCGGACATGACATGCACCCTGTCGGGCACGATATAGTCGAGAAGCCTCTGATAATGGGTGATGACAAGCATTCCGATGTTTGGCCCGCGCAGGGAATTAACACCGGCTGAGACGATCTTTAGAGCATCGATGTCAAGGCCACTATCGGTCTCATCGAGCACGGCGTAGGAAGGCTGCAACATGGCCATCTGGAGAATCTCACAGCGTTTTTTTTCACCGCCTGAAAATCCTTCATTCACTGAACGCGAGGTAAAACTTCGGGACATGCTCAGCAAATCCATTTTTTTATAAAGATTCTCGTAGTAATCGATGGCATCGATGTCCTCCCCCTCCGGAAGACGGGCCTGCAAGGCGGCACGGATAAAATTGGCAATCGTCACACCCGGAATCTCCATTGGGTATTGGAAAGCAAGGAAGAGCCCCAAACGGGCACGAACATCGGGGTCCATACCGAGAATGCTCTCACCATCAAGGAGCACATCACCGGAGGTGACAGTGTAATCGGGATGACCGGCCATGATCTTGGCAAGCGTGCTTTTCCCTGAACCATTCTTGCCCATGATGGCATGAACCTCGCCCTTGGGAATTTCCAGAGTCAGTCCCTTGAGAATCGGTTTGTCCCCAATGGAAGCGTGCAGATCAAGGATGGAGAGTGATGGAGCGGGCATGATACTAGGTTGGGTGGTTATTGAGATGTTTGAATTTTATTGGAAGCAGCAACTCCCGATTCGGAGCATTCCGCGCAGAGTCCTCGAAGAGAAATATCTTTCTGGGTAACAATAAATCCCGGCGGGAGCATCCACCCGCCGGAAGCAGGAACAGTCTGCCTGTCGGTGCTCGCGGGAAGTGCCGCAAACTCGACATCGGAAATAAGGCCGCATGCCGTGCAATGAAAATGACCATGCTCCCGAAGATTTGCGCAATAGCGGGTCGGTTCTCGATCCACATGGACAGCTTTGACCAGGCCGTTACCCACCATTGTCTCCAAGCAATTATAGACGGTGGCCAATGAAATGGAGGGCATTCTTTTTTGTACCCGCAGGAAGACCTCTGTGGCCGTCGGGTGATCCCTCTTCTCCATGAGAATATCATGCACATGGCGCCTCTGGGGAGTGAGTCGCAAACCACCCATCACCATGGCGGAAGCGTAGGAACTGTCCGCTGCACCCAAAACCTCCCTTCTCTCGTCTGAAGCAGTTGGAGTTGGAGAGCCTTTTTTCATGAGATCAGATCTCAATTTAATAAAAACACTCCATTGATCAAGAATTATTCTAATTAAGGATACTGCAAAAAAAGAGAGCACCTGCCCCCAGCAGATGCCCCCTAAAAAATGAAAACCTGTGAATGGTGTATTATGCAACCGTCTGCCGACGAAAGGTCTGCAACAGCAAAACCCCGGCAAAGGCCAAGCAGGCAGTCATAGGAGGAGCTGGAGCTGCGGGAGCCGCTGCCAAGAAGTCTGCCGAGAGCACCTTGCCTGAAGTCGTATCCTTGGCGGTGATTGCAATAACTCCGTTATTGACAGTCACCTTGGTGACATCAGCGGTCGTTTGAACTCCCCCAGAGGTTTGAATGAGTTCGACGGGTGTACCGGGAAGAGTATCCACCGTGGGATTCCATCCATTGACCCTGCTTGTCCAGTTGTCTGATTCAAATCCTGAAGATCCGAGATTGGAGAAAACAATCGAGTTCCAGCTCGTACCAGCACTACCCATGAAGTTGATGAAACCGAATTTCTCGTTGTGATCCTGACCAAGGTAGAGGCTGTCAGGATTGCCATTGTAGCTCGAAGGGAGCTTATTCATGAGGTTTGCCGTCGTGAAATGGGCCACTAGATTATTGCCATTGTAGAAATCAAGGACATTGTAAGGATCTCCAGCGGACCAATAGAGGCCGAAGTAAGAGCTGGGAGTATTGAGCGACAGCGTGGTTTTACCGATCCCACCCAGCGAACCACTGGTGCTCTGCACGGCATAACGGGTGGCGCCTGCTCCGTTCGCATCCGGAGCTCCTCCATAGAGATTGGGATTAAGCACGCCAACAGCATCGATGGTTCCTACCCCTGACCATGCAACATTGCGATTGGCTCCTGTAGGCAGGCTGTTGAAGTTTTCGACCGAGGTATTGGCCAGAGTTGTGTTGAATGCACCACTACCTTCGGCAGTGGTAATGATCATGTTGTAATCATCCGCACGAGCTCCCGTGAGTACTACGGCTGAAACGATTAGCAGCAGGAAGGGTTTTGATGGAATATTCATTTCGTGTTGAAGTGAATACTATCCCAATGCATGCGTCAATAATTATTTTCATATTTTTTTGAATTATCGTTCTGGCCACATTTCTGCACGGATCCTGATTTCCCTTTCCCTAAAAAACGACAAAAGCCGCTTTTAGAGCCTGTCTGAAAATTCCGCGCATGGCGAACAGAGAGAGGGGAGCATATCCACTGCGATATGCGACGAGCGAACGACACAGCTCATGGCTCCAACACCCTCTGCCCTTTAAGGGTTGCGGCTCTTTCGGTCTGATGCCATGTCGATGACTCGGTCGAGTATGAGCTTCATACACTCTCTCCCCATCTCCTTGCCTCAGTTCCAAAATCCCCAGCAACTCGCCTCGTGCAATTTTCCTCAAGGAAAGGCCGATTAAATCGCACAGAGGCCTTTGGGGAGCGTCGTAGCGGATGCGAAGCAACAACCTGGCAAGTCATGGCCGGCAAAGACGACTTCGCGTTTGCTCTTCGCCAACCAACCTGACTCGCCCGCAAGTCTACGGTCATCCCCTTATCTAAAACGCACTAATCGAGGAATAGCTTCACTGGGTTCTCAAGGGCTTCCTTGACCTTAATCAGGAAGGTCACTGCTTCCTTGCCATCGACGACACGGTGATCATAACTCAATGCAAGATACATCATTGGACGGATGACCACTTTGCCATCTACGGCAACCGGACGCTCTTGAATCTTGTGCATTCCAAGAATGCCACTTTGAGGTGGATTTAAGATCGGCGTGCTCAATAGCGACCCATAGACACCCCCATTGGAGATGGTGAAGACACCACCCTGAAGGTCTGAAAGCCCGATCTTGCCCTCCCGAGCCTTGACTGCAAATGCCACAAGTTCCTTTTCCAGTCCCGCCAGTGAGAGCTTATCGCAGTCCCGCAGCACTGGCACCATGAGCCCTTTTTCAGTCCCGACAGCAACACCGATGTCGTAATAGTGATTCTCTATGAGCTCATCCCCTTCGAGTTGGGCATTGATCTGCGGAATGGCTTTAAGTGCTTCAACCACCGCCTTAATGAAAAACGACATGAAACCAAGCTTCACACCATACTTTGCCTGAAATCCCTCCTGAACTTCCTTGCGGAGCCCCATGACCGCACTCATGTCGACTTCGTTGAAGGTGGTCAGAATTGCCGCATTCTGCTGGGCGGAGACGAGTTGAAGCGCAATCTTGCGGCGCAGAGGGGAAAGCTTACGGCGGGTCACGCGACCCTCGGACTGAGCCGAGGTTGAAGAGGTCAGAGGTCGGATATCAGCAGCCTGAGCTTCAACCTTCTTAACCGGCTCTTCCGATTTTTGGATTTTGATCTCTGACTTCTCAGCTTTCTCTTGCGGCTTCTTGGTGTCACCTACTTCTGACTTCTGACTTCCGTCCTCTGACCTGTGAGTCGAAGCCACAGTGGCTGCGGCGTCGATCTCGGCCACCACTTCCCCGATTTTGACTTCACTCCCCTCGGGTACCTTGATGGTGAGCACACCTGCCTCCAGCGCCGTGACTTCGGATGAGACCTTGTCGGTATCGAGCACGAAGAGCAGATCCCCGACAGCGACCTGATCACCGTTCTGTTTATGCCAGGAGGAGAGGACTCCGGTCGTGATGGATTCACCGACGGTGGGAATAATTACTGGGACACTCATGGTTGGATCGTTGTTGTATAATCAGTTAGTTCGGGCAACCGAATGCCAAGGCAATGAGGGCAGCTTGCTCAATCTTATGAGCAGCTGTTGTGCCGACAGCGGTACTGGCTCCCGGTTCACGACCTGCATAGTTGATGGGACGGCCAAAAAAATTCATGAGTTGCGGCAGCAGATGATTCCATGCCCCCATATTCTCAGGTTCCTCCTGACACCAGACGATTTGCTTGGCCTTGGAGTAGGGGGTTGTGAGTTGACGGAGCATCTCTTCGTTCAACGGATAGATCTGCTCAAGTCGTATGAGGGCACTCTTGTCACTCCAACCATTTTTCTCCCGGTATGACTGCAAATCATAATAGACCTTTCCGCTACAGAGGATAAGTCTCTCGACCTTATTGGCATTGACAGGTTCCACCCCCGCGAGAATTTCATGGAAGGATCCTTCAGTAAAATCAGCAGTACTGGAGGCGGCAAGATCAGAGCGGAGCAGGCTCTTGGGGCTCATGATGATTAGCGGCTTGCGAAAATCACGAAGCATCTGGCGGCGCAGTATATGAAAATACTGCGCGGAAGTAGTCAGGTTACAAACCTCCATATTCTCATCGGCACAGAGTTGGAGAAAACGCTCGAGGCGAGCGCTCGAGTGTTCGGGTCCCTGTCCCTCATAACCATGGGGCAGCAGCAGCACAAGGGAACTGGGACGGAGCCATTTGGTTTCGCCGGAGGCAATGAACTGATCGATGATAACCTGGGCCCCATTGGCAAAGTCACCGAACTGAGCCTCCCACATGCAAAGCATCTGGGGATAATCCATGGAATATCCGTAATCGAATCCGAGTACTGCGGCCTCGGAAAGAGGGCTGTTATAAACACAGAATCGGGCCTGCCCTTCAGCTAGGTTCAGGAGCGGAATGTAGCGTTCACGGGTGACCTCATCGTAGAGCACGGAATGGCGATGACTGAAGGTGCCGCGACGACTGTCCTGACCGGAAAGGCGGACAGGGATGCCTTGAAGCATCAGGGAACCGAATGCAAGTGCTTCACCGTAGGCCCAGTCAAAGGGACCTCCGTTCTGATAAACTTCACGACGGCGTTCCAGAAGGGTCTTGCGAACCTTTGGCAGAACACGGAAGTCGGAAGGCACTGTCGTCAATCCATCGACAATCGTCCTGAGTGTTTCAGCGGAGATGGCGGTTTTTACCGGAGTGAATGAATAAGGAGGCTGGAAGATGGCTGTCGATCCAACGAAAGCCTTCTGGTTTGCCTTCACATCGGTATCGATGCCCCGCTTCATCTCCGCCAACGCCGTCTCAAGCTGCAACTTGGATTTCTTCCAACTGGCATCAAATTCTTCGCGGGTCAGCGTGCCAAGTTCTTCGGCACGCTTGATGAACACCTCGCTCGGGTGCCTGTGAGCACGGATGACCTTATAAAGGTCTGGCTGGGTGAAAACAGGCTCGTCAGCCTCATTGTGTCCGTAACGTCGGTAACAAACGATATCAACGACAACATCCCGACTGAACTCCTGACGAAAAGCGAGCGCAATACGGGCCGCCTCAGCTACGGCGATGGGATCATCCCCGTTAACATGGAACACAGGCGCCTCGATGAACTTGGCGATGTCGGTACAGTAGGCCGTGGAACGCGAGTCTTTTGGCAGCGTGGTGAAACCGATCTGGTTGTTGACGATCAGATGAATCGTTCCTCCAACGCGGTAGCCGGGAAGATTGGAGAGATTGAAACACTCAGCAACGATTCCCTGTCCAGGGAAGGCAGCGTCGCCATGAATCAGCAGGGGCAGCACCTTTTTCCTCTCAACCGTATCGCCTAAAATGCGCTGACGGGCGCGCGCCTTGCCCAACACAACGGGATCCACCGCCTCAAGATGACTTGGGTTGGCAGCAAGATAGACTTCGATCTCCGCCCCCTGCTCGGTGACCCGAGTGGTCTGATAACCAAGGTGGTACTTCACATCGCCGCTTGCCTCGCCCAGATCGGGGGCATACTTGTCACTGAACTCGTTGAAGATCACCGCAAACGGCTTCTTCATGAAGTTGGCCAGCACATTGAGACGGCCTCGATGGGCCATGCCTAAAACCAGCTCCTTGACACCACTCGGAGCGGCGCGGAAGAGTATCTCCGAAAGCGCGACCATCATCGATTCCCCCCCCTCAAGCGAGAAGCGTTTCCCGCCGACATAGGTCGTGTGAAGGAAATTTTCAAAACTCTCCGCCTTATGAAGGGTGCGCAGAATGCGGTAATGAGGTGTGGCATTTTCAGCTCTGCCGGCAAGATCCTCCACCCGCTCACGAATCCAGTGCCGGATCCTCGGATCCTGGATGTGCATGTATTCGATGCCGAGGGTACCGCAGTAAATGGACTTCAGTTCACTAATGATCTCTCGAAGTTTCAGAGGTTCGCCATCACGGTAAGAGCGGGAAGATACGGTCTGATCCAGATCAGCCTCAGAGAGATTAAACTCACCAAGTTCGAGCAACGGTTGCTGGGGAACCTTGTCGCTTAGGGGATTGAGTCGCGCAAGGGTGTGACCAAGGGTCCGATAGTTGTAAATAAGCGCCTCCACGCGACTCTCAAGGGAAGTGGAAGCCGCCCCCTCGGCAGTCACCGCGCCAGCACCCGGATTCTTGGAATTATTCTGGTAACGGGCATAGCCCAGTTCAAACCCTTCGAAAAACGAAGCCCAGTCGGCGGAGACCGATGAGGAATCATGACGCCATTTCTCGTAATTCTCATCGATGGCCGCCTCGTTCCAGCGCGCTGTAAAGGATGTGCTCATAGTGATCGTGTGAAATCTGGTGCCATTTGAGCGCCTTTTTTACGCTTCGAAATAGGGTTGCCCACTGTAGCAGAACAAAGTGTCTGGGCAAGCCGGCAATGAACTTATTGGGGAACCTTGCGCAGTGTCAAACGAAGCGATAGATTTCAGCCCCTTCCCTGATTCCATGATTGTTGTTAAAGGACTTACCAAAAGCTACGGATCGAACGATGCGGTGAAAGACATTTCTTTTTCCGTTGATAGGGGTGAAATCGTTGGTTTTCTAGGTCCTAACGGCGCAGGTAAAAGCACGACCATGCGTATCCTCTGCGGCTACCTTCCCGCAGATGCGGGTGAAGTCAGAATTGCGGGTTTTGATATATTCAGCCAGTCGCTGAAAGCCCGTTCACGGATAGGGTACCTGCCGGAAAATGTTCCCCTTTATCCTGAAATGCGTGTCTGCGAGTATCTCGCCTATAGGGCTTCGCTCAAGGGTGTCCGCTCACGCAGAATACCGGAAAAGGTGGAGGATGCGCTGGAACTCTGCAATCTGCACGATGTGCAGAGGCAACTCATCGGCACCCTCTCCAAGGGTTATCGTCAACGCGTCGGACTTGCCGACGCGCTGGTGAACGAGCCGGATATCCTGATCCTTGACGAGCCGACCATCGGGCTCGATCCCAATCAGATCCGCGACATTCGCAATCTCATCAGAAGCCTTTCGCTTCGCCATACCATCCTGCTTTCAAGCCATATCCTGAGCGAAGTCGAGATGACCTGCTCCCGGGTGATGATTTTAAACAAGGGGCGAATCATCGCTTCAGGCACCCCTTCCGAGCTTCGCGAACGCTCGAACCCATCCCTCTCCAGCTCGATTCGTCTGGAACTCCATGCGCCGGAGACCTCTGCTCTTGAAGTCCTTGGGAAGCTCGACAACATTGCCTCCGTGACATCCCTGGGGATGAGCGACGGATGGGCAACCCTTGAGATCATTCCTTCTGATGGCGATCCACGAGTGGCCCTCTTTGACGAAATCGTCCGTCACGGCTGGAAGCTCAGGGAACTTTCTGCAAAGGAAGCTTCCTTGGAGGAAATCTTCTCCTCGCTGGTCGATTCGGCCCACCAAATCCCTTATCAGAACCCCGTCATTCACCCCCCGTCATCACTTCATCAATCGGAGCAATCATCATGAGCGTTTTCTGGACCCTTTGGAAAAGGGAGGTTTCCTCAGCCTTCCAGACTCCCATGGCATGGGTGGTTCTCTTTTTTCTGCTCTTGGTCACCGGCTTCAATTTTTATGCCGGAGTCAGCGTGCTCAATCATGGCCCCACCGAAGTCACCGTTGTGGAATCGTTTTTTAACACCATCTTTTTTTGGTTCGCCTTTCTGCTTCTTTTTCCTCTTCTGACCATGCGTCTTTTTTCCGAGGAATATCGTTCCGGTACCATTGAACCTCTGATGACGGCTCCCGTGCGGGACACGCAGGTCGTGCTGGCGAAATTCTTTGGAGTCCTGTTTCTTTACTGCGTTCTGTGGGTTCCCACAGGTCTTTATTTCCTGATTTTCTGGTGGCAGACACGATTTCAGGCAGCCGGAGCGGTCGGAGCCTACCTTGGGGCGTATCTACTTCTCCTGCTCATGGGGGCGTTCTATCTTTCCATTGGCTGTCTCTGCTCCTCGTTGACCCGTCACCAGATCACTGCGGCGGTCATGACATTCAGCGCCGTCCTGGTTGTCTTTTTCGCGGGATTGCTTTCATTTTTATCCGGACATGTCGGCACCCTCATGAGAGGTCTCTCCATCACCTTCTCTCCGGTTGATCAGATGACTGAGTTTTCACATGGAGTCTACGATACCCGTCCGGTGATCTGGTACCTGACCATGACGGCGTTCTGCCTCTTTCTGACACTTCAGTCGTTTCAATCCCGCCGCTGGCGATCCTGAATTCCAAGCCAAAGAATCCATGGCAAAAAAACTCTCACCCGAATCAAACCCGCCTCGTCCGGCACCGGAATCCCTCCGCACGGTGCGACTGCGTATCGCTTTCCAGATTTTGGCCGCCCTGATTATCGTCCTCTGCATTCTTGCCTGGTCGCTCGGTCACTACCAACGCTTTGACTTCAGCCGTTCTCATAAGTTCACACTTTCCAACCAATCTCAGGAGACCATGTGGAATCTTGGTTCTCCCGCCAAGATCACCGTCTATTTCTCCCCCTCATCGTTGGCAACGGGATCGGAACTCTATGGTGATATTCTCGCCATGCTTCGGGAGTATCAGTTCCACGCCCATCATTACCGGGACCTCACGGTCGAACGGGTCGATCCGTTGCGGGATCCTGCCAAGGCGCGCGAACTGCAGGCTAAATATAAATTCTCTGGCGAGGAAAATGTCCTGATCCTCGACTACAAGGATCGCAGCACCGTGATACCGGTTCCCGAGATGGGTGAGTACGACACATCGCAGACACAGTACGGAGACCGCCCGAGGCTCGTCGCGTTCAGGGGTGAGCAGGTGCTGACATCAGCCCTGATCGGTCTGGTTGAGCCAAATTCAAACAAGAAAATTTATTTCCTCCAGGGACATGGGGAATCTCTTCCCGGTGTGCCCCCCTTTCAGTTGGTGGGCCAGAACCTCAAAAGACAAAACCTCTCCGTCGCGGCCCTATCGCTGCAACCTGGTGAGACCATTCCCCCCAATGCAGCCCTGCTTGTCATCGCCGGAGCGCACTTCGATCTCTCCCCTCCGGAGATCGACATTCTGCAGAACTACTGGAAATCGGGAGGCCATCTCCTTGTGCTGCTCGATCCCACCGGTGACACCCCCGCCCTCAATTCCTTCCTCTCAGGTATTGGCATCACCCCTCGCAATGATCGTATTCTCAGATTGGTTAATCTTGGCAGTGCGATGGGGATACTCAGGGATGTCACCGGTGAATTTGTACCGGGCTCAGAGGTAACAGCGCGACTGATCGGCCTGAATGTCCTTTTCCTCGGGAATACAGAGTCACTGCTCCTCCGCCAAACTACCACCCAGTCTTCATTGCAGGGGGGTGGTGATTTCCGGCCCCTGATCCATGCCGTGCGGGGTTTCTGGGGTTGCTCAGATTTTTCCAACGCCGACGGAAAGGGAGTCCGCTTCGACCGCGCACATGACATTCCCTACCCCGTTGTCATTGCCGCAATGGCCGACCTCGGAGGTGTCAGGGATGATCGGGTATCGGTCGGTGCCTCAAGAGCAATCGTTGTGGGAAACAGCGAATTTCTCAAAGATAAATTCCTGTCCGAAACCGGACTCGATTTCTTCTCCAGCTCGATCAACACCCTGGTTGATCGAACCCGTCTGACGGGGACAACTCCCAAGACCAAGGAGTTCTTCACCCTCAATCTCGACACGCTCCAGCTTCAGCTTCTGGCCGTTTGGACGATGATATTCGTTCCTTTCGTGGCAGCGCTGATCGGAGGGGTCTTTCTTTGGAGCCGTCGTTCATGAGTTGGCGGGGCACCGTACTTTTACTTCTCCTGGCCGGAATGGCGCTTGGATTCCTTATCCTCTCGGACCATTCAAAAACCCATCCCCCGCAGGAACCATTGCTGGGAATCAACCCTTCCATCGCAAATGGTATCGAGATCCACGAGGGGGGAAACTTCTTTGCCCTCTTCAAATCGAACGAAAACTGGATCGTTAAGAAACATCTTGAAAATGGTGCCGTGTTCCGCGATAGGGCCAATCCCCAATTGATCCATGCACTATTGGAAGCGGCGGCAGAAATAGTCCCTCTCGATATACTCAGGCCGGGGGATTCCAAGGAAGGGGTAACACTCTCGGCCCTCGGCCTCAAGAAACCCAACAGGGCAATCACCCTTCATGCGGGAAAAACTGAAATGCTTTGGATAGGAACCGAAGGTGCCGCCCCGGGTTCTCTCTATGTACGCCTCGATTCAGGAAAATCCATCTATCTCATTTCCGGAAAAATCGCCACCATCGCCTTCCGTTCGGCACAGGAATACCGTGACCCGCGCCTTACAGCCCTCGCCACCGATCGCATCGACGAGGTTACCGTTTTCAAGGGAAGCTCCATGCAGCAATTGAATTTGAAGAAAAAAAACGGCCTGATGACCGGCCCGGATCAGGGTTGGGTGTTGGAAAGTCCCCTCTCTGCCAGAGGAGATGAAAAGATCATCCTGTCGCTACTCGATGGCCTGCTGGGCGCCCGGATTATCAGATGGATGCCGGAAGGCACGGATTTGAGTTCCTGCGGTTTGGACACTCCTTCTGCAATCGTAAAAATCCATGAGGAGGGCTCTCCGACTCCCCTGACCATCACAGTCGGCACAACCGTACCCGGCACATCGGATAACTACTTTGTCAGTTGCAGCGATCGTCCCGGTATCTGCGTGGTGGGAGAGGCTATCAAATCATTTCTTGCAGCCACCCCCCAGAGTATCCGTTCCAAAACAATCAGGCCGGTGGAATACGACACCGTCGACAAAATCGAAATCTACGATCAGGTGAACTTGATCTCACTGACAAGAAAACCCGACAGTGAAGATTGGAACCTTCAGCACGGAGCGGAGGGCGTTATCCCCGGAAGCCGGATCAAAGACTGGTTCGGTCGCTTTCAGAAGCTCTCCGCCGAAAGCTTCGAACCAGCCACAGGGGAACACCTCAACGATCATGCACTCGGCCCTCATTGCCTGCCCATTGTGGTCAGTTTTATCGCAAAACTCTCGGAGAACACAGCGCAGGAAAACGCAGGGGAGACCAAACTCGCCCAATATGTCTTCGGTGAAGTCAGGGAAAATCACACTGCGATGCGCGAAGGCAACTCCAATGAGTTGATGATTCTCCCCTCTGGAACCATCGACCTGATCAAGAATGAGCCTCTATCCTGGGCTGTTCCTGCAATTCCATCTCCCACTCCTTCCATTCCGTTGCCGTCTCCCTCTTCGACAAGCGGAAACTAAAAGTCGCCTTGCTATTTTTATGTTCCCTTCTGACCCAATAGCCTAACAGTCTTCAGCCTATCTACCTTCTACCGCAATGACCTCCGCCGAGATCCGCCGATCATTCCTTGAATTTTTCCGTAGCAAGGAACATACGATTGTTCCCTCATCCAGCCTGCTGCCCGATTCTCCGAACCTGCTCTTTACGAATGCCGGGATGAACCAATTCGTGCCGATCTTCCTCGGCACTGCGCCATGCCCCTACACTCCGCCGCGCGCCGCCGATACCCAGAAGTGCATCCGGGCGGGAGGGAAGCACAATGATTTGGAGGATGTGGGTCTAGATACCTATCATCACACCTTCTTTGAAATGCTCGGGAACTGGTCCTTCGGCGATTACTTCAAGAAGGAGGCCATTCAATGGGCTTGGGAACTCCTCGTGGATGTCTGGGGCTTCCCTCCCGAGCGGCTCTATGCCACGGTTTACCAGCCTGCCGAAGGTGATCCTGCCGAGTTCGATGCCGAGGCCCACGCCTTCTGGTCGGATCTCTTTCTTGCAAAAGGACTTGATCCCGCCATTCATATCGTCCCCGGCAACAAGAAGGATAATTTCTGGATGATGGGAGAGACAGGCCCTTGCGGCCCATGCTCGGAGCTGCATGTTGATCTCACCCAGCAAGGGGATACAAAGGGGGCTTTGGTGAATAAAGGCAGCTCCGAGTGTATCGAAATCTGGAACCTTGTCTTTATCCAGCTCAATGCCAATCCCGACGGATCTTTCTCCAAACTCCCCGCCTGCCATGTCGATACTGGCATGGGATTTGAGCGCGTTGCCAGCATCATGCAGTGCACGAAGCACTTCACCGACTTCGGCACGACGATCTCCAATTACGAAACCGATATCTTCCGCCCCTACTTCGAGGAGATCGAGAAACTCAGCGGCAGAAAATATTGCTCCACACTCCCCCGTGCGGGCACCTCTGGAGAGACCCAGCAGGAGAAGGATGATGTCGCCTTCCGCGTCATTGCCGACCATCTCCGCACCCTCGGATTTGCCATTGTAGACGGGATTCAGCCGGGTAATACCGAACGCCACTATGTCCTGCGCCGTATCCTCCGCCGTGCGGTTCGCTATGGCCGCACACTGGCGCTCACAGAGCCTTTCCTGCATCGACTCACCCCGACACTTGTCGCCGTCATGGGGGAAGCCTTCCCCGAGGTTCGCACCCACCAGCAGCTCATTACTGAGACCCTCAGACGCGAGGAAGAGGCGTTCCACAAGACCTTGGATAAGGGACTCGCCCTTTTTGAAACCGAAGCGGCAAAAGGCCGCGGGATTTTGGGTGAAGTGGCTTTCCGTCTTTATGACGAGCAGGGATTTCCCTTGGATCTTACCGAGCTTCTGGCGCGTGAACGGGGCCTCACGGTGGACACGGCAAGCTTCGAGACCTTGATGGAACAGCAGCGCGCCCGTGCCCGTGCCGCTCAGAAAAAGGAGATCATCAGCGTCTCTTCGCTAGAAACCACGACGCCGACCGGATTCTCGGGTTTTGACTCCCTAGAAACGGAGGCGACCATTCTTGATGTCGTTCGGATCAAGGATCGCACAGCTCTGATTCTCGACCGCTCCGTCTGCTATGCCGAGATGGGAGGACAGCTTGGCGACACAGGCACTCTCCATGCAGGAGGATCGTTCTGGCCGATCACCGACACACAGAAGAGTGGTCTAACATGGCTGCATTTCATCGAAGGTGATGATGCCCCATTCCCGGGCACCACCGTTACACTCTCCGTCAATCTCCCACGCCGTGCCGCTATTCAGCGCCACCACAGCGTCACTCACCTTCTCCACTGGGCGTTGCGTGAAGTCTTGGGCGATACCGTGAGTCAGAAAGGTTCCTTTGTGGGGCCGGAAAAACTGACCTTTGATTTCGCAAGCTCCGCCCTCACAGATGATCAGGTGGCCAAGGTAGAGCTGCTGGTCAACGAATGCATCCTTGAGAATGCCTCCGTGAGCTGGCAGGAAGTTCTTTTTTCCGAAGTGAAAGGGCGTCCGGGTATCCTTCAGTTCTTTGGTGACAAATATGGTGACACTGTTCGTGTCGTGCAGATCGGTGGAACAGCAGGATCACTTGATGGTTACTCAATGGAACTCTGTGGCGGGACGCATGTCCGCGCGACCGGCGAGATCGGACTCTTCCGGATCGCAAGCGAAGCGGCTGTGGCCGCCGGAGTCCGCCGGATCGAGGCCGTGGCGGGTCACGAAGCCCGCCTTAGCACCAAGAACGATGCAGAACGCCTTCAGTCCGTCGCATCCCAACTCGGAGCACCGCTTGCCGAGGTCGAGAAGAAACTCTCGTCAACTCTCGCCCGTCAGAAAGAGTTGGAAAAGGAACTTGAAGTCCTACGCCAACGCGAAGCCGCAACCAAGGCAAAAGAGCTTCTTGAGAAGGCTCTGTCCGGCCCCATCCCTGCAATCATCGAGGAAATTCCAAATGCCGACGGCAATCAGCTTCAGGCTGTGGCCGATGCATTGAAGGGACAGTTTGATGGCGTTATTTTCCTCGCTGGAGCATGCGACGGCGCAGTCTCACTTGTCGCCTCAGTTGGTGAAGCCCACCGTATCGCACTCCCCGCAGGCAAACTCATCTCAGCCGTGGCCCCGCTCGTCGGCGGCAAAGGTGGAGGCAAGCCTGACAGCGCCCGCGGTGGGGGGCGGGATGCCTCAGGACTCCCTGCGGCACTGGCGAAAGCCAAAGAGCTGATCGCCGCCGGGAAGATCTGATTTTATAATCATGAACTCAGGAAAGCAGGAAGAGAAACCGAGGGGGCACCCCAGTCACCCGATCTCCTCCTAGAGGTGCCTCTACAGCTGATCAGAAATCAGCGTTGGCCAGTATATAACCTTTTTGGCAATCACCCATCCTAAATGGAATTGCCTTTGGGTGGAGGGAGATGTATCCGAGTTTATTCATCTCAAATGACCATTGACTCAATTGCAGAAGTTGGAATTGACGAACTTGATCGTCTATATATCCGTCCAAACACTGCAAAATTTCCCTTCATATATCGTGAGGCTGTTGAAGTTCACTGGGATGACACTCGTCAGTGCCTATATTCTCCAAAACCTCGTGACTGGTCGTATCTTGAGTGGTTTCAGCACCTTTTAGATGCTGCAGCTCTCCAATCAACTATACTACGACTCACACCGAAAACGCTTTGGTCGAATATCTCTGTCGAACTCAAAGATGAAATGCAGCTTTGGTTCTCCACCCAATCACCCTAGCGAAAAGGATCTTTTTTGAGACATCCAAGAAGAGAGTTGTTTTTTGCGGAAACACTCTCTCAAAACCCGTCTCGTAATCTGTATTACAAATGTTCCGGCAAAGGCTTTGAAGTTTGGAGCAGGGTCAGACGCGCGAGGGAAGGCGTAGTTATCCTACGCCGACCGAGCAGCAACGCCACCCTTGCGCCAAAATCCAAAGCCTTCTCCTTATCCCTTTGCGTAGGAAGCTTCAACCCTAGCCGCCACATCCCGATAGCCATAATCCACTTCATAGATCTGCTTAAAGCAGTCGAGGGCCTTTTCCTTCTCCCTCATACCCTCATAAACCTCACCTAGATTATAGAGCATCTCCTTCTTGACGGCATCCATGGTCAGAAGCTCAGCGATTGCATCCACGAATGTCTTGGCAGCAAGATCATTCATATTGCGGGCCACATAGCATTGGCCGAGTTTTCCCATGGCCTTCAACCGGACACTCGGGTTGCTGCGGGCGCGCTGAAGGTGCCCGATGGCCTCCTGCGGGAGACCGGCATCCATGAGGGCCAGAGCCAGTTCGTAATGAGCGATGAGATCGGTTGGATTGCGCTCCACCCTCTCCCGGGCAGCGGAGAGGATAAAGTCTGCCCTCTGCTTATCGAGTTCCTGCATCTCCTCTTGTAGACGGGGAGCCTCGGGATCGTCGGGTGCAGCCGAGGCAAGGTACTCCTCACGCGCCTTGTAGGCTTCCTCGATCTGGCGGAGTTGGATATCGCTGATTTTACGCACAATGGTGGGATCAGCTCCCCCGGAAAGACCCAGCGCATACTGGTACCACTGAATTGAATTCTCATAGTCACCCTTCTTTTCGTAGAGTTCGGCGACACGGCGCGACTTGTCGATGCTCTGAGGTTCGGCCTGCACACCGGCAACAAGTTCGGCAATCTGGCTGTCGATCATGTCATCACTCTTGACGACGCGATTTTGCTGTTCCAAGGCGACAGCCTGATCCTTATCCTTGATCAGGTCACGGTAGCTATCGGCCACTTCCCATCCGCCCTGCTGGACGGACTGGGCAGCCGCTGCATCCTTGCTTCCCTTGACTGCGACGATGTCGTTCGGATCCAGAGCCAGAATGCGATTATAGATTTCCACGGCGCGCGTGGGATTGCGCGGAATTCCGTTCTCATCCCGTTCCATGCAAAAATTTGCATAACGATAGAGCTGGGTTTTGTCCTTGGGATTGATCTCTATGAGGCTCTCGAAGGCAAAGATCGCCAATTCCTTCATGGGAGGTTGGCATTTCATGGCTGCTTCCTGAAGCATCACATTGGCCTGAGTATTGTCAGGATCATCGGCCAGAATCTCTTCAAGGGCCGGCAGAAGTGCCGTGATATCATTCTTCTTGAGCAGGCTGGCGGCCTTCATCGTGGCAATCTGGGATCCGCCCGTAATTCCGGAGAGAAAGCTTCTCTTGGCAGTTTTGGATTTCTCCTTCGCAGCGCGGCGGGCCAATTTACGGGCATCAAGAAATTCGGGAACGATCTGGAGCAGGCTCTGACAGATCTGGATGGCGTATCCATAATTCCTGAGCTCCATGGCACTTACCGCCTTGAGCCATGTCTGCTTCTGTTGTGGGGAGAGGTCTTTCTGAGTTTTCAAGGGATAATAAGAATGGATATCCTAAATGATTTCCGCTCACTTCGCAATCACTCTGAAAGAAAGGAGGGGGTCACGCGTACCGAAGTTTGAAGGGTTCCTTGGGCAGGGATCGAGACAATCCCCTTTTTTCTCTCAAAAGGAACGGGCGGATTGCTGTCAGGGAGCCCCCAACATGGTTCCACACAGAGGAAAGGATCACCATTGCTCCAGAGCGTGAGGTAGGGAGCCGCCGCGTAGTCGCAGGTCACGCGATGCCCGAGAGCAGGTGCCTCAAGGATAAAACGACGATCCATCACTTCCACAAGATCCAGGATATAGGAGCCGGGGAGATCCTTCTTCGGAAAATATTCCTCCGGCATTTCGCCTCCTGCAAATTCAATCACCTGTGTCGTCCCATCTAGAAAATCACCGGGAGCCATTTCGCGCCGATAAGTTCCCTTGGGCATCAGCAGTCGTGCACTCGCAAGATCCCCAACGGCAAATCCCGGATGCCATCCGAATCCAAGGGCAACCGGATGATCCTCCTGATTATCAAAAAGAAAACTCATTTCCAGGGTTCCCTGCCGGAGAGTGTAGGTAAGCGTCATGGCGACCTTGTAGGGATAAGCATCGGCTGGGATTTCAACGGGTGACAGTTCATAGGTCAGGGATCCCTTGTCCTCATCGAACAATGGTGCGCCAAACTGGTGATGTCTCAGGAATCCATGCGTCCCTCCCTTGATCAGATGGCCATCGTAACGGGATTCCTGCTGCCAAAGACGATGGACGAAATATCCCATGACCGTGGCGTGATTACCCCAACCTGTTTCCGGTTTCTCCACTTCGCCGTCACGCCAGAGGAATCCTTTCCAAGCCCCTTTTTCATTGCGAAGCGCAAGACTCACCGGCTCGGCCCCTGTTCTTGAAACGATGAGGCGCATTCCTGCTGACTCATCGGTCAACTGATCGAGAAGGCCGACGGAGGAAGTCACAACTTGATGAAGAAACATGGGAAAATGATGAACGATGATTTAGAAGGGATGAAGCCCTAAAGTAAGGGTTTTTAACGATCAACCTGTCATGCCACTCTCACCACTTCGCGAAGAAGACTTGCAGGAGAGTTTTGCCCGCTCCTCCGGTCCCGGAGGTCAGCATGTCAACAAGGTCTCGACCGCCGTCACCCTGACTCACCTTCCCACCGGAGTCTCCGTCTGCGTCACCGACTCGCGCAGCCAGAGCATGAACCGCAAGATCGCCAGGGAACGACTAGCTGAAAAGCTTGCCGAACGACGCGCCGCCCGCAGTGCCAAAATGAAGGCTGATTCAGCCAAGGTGCGCCGCCAAAAGGCCAACCGTTCCTTCTCGGAAAAACGCAAGCTGGTGGAGGGAAAACGCCACCGCTCCGAAATCAAGAAGGGCCGATGCCGTATGACGAGGGATGACTCGTAAACACCGAGATCGACAAGGGCGGAAAAATGGCCGCAGAAGAATATTTGCCACAAGAAGCACAAGGTACGCTGGAAAAGGGGAAGGTCAGGAACGCTCCTTTTCGCGCACCTTCCCAAGTGCTTGTTTCAAGTTTGACGGCACTTGCCTCCCGGCAAGCGGTGCCGCCCTGCGGGCTGCAACTTCGTTGCAGTCTTACGCGCACCTTCCCAGGTGCTTGTTTCAGCTTTCAGGTTTTATCTTTCATCTCTACGCTCCCCTCCCATGGATCTTCTCACCTGCGATCTTCCCGGTATTAAAAAACTCCGCAGCGGCAAAGTCCGCGAAGTCTTTGACCTCGGAGAACGACTGCTCCTTGTCGCCACAGATCGCATCTCGGCTTTCGACTGCATCCTGCCGAATGCCATACCCGGCAAGGGAGAGGTTCTCAATCAACTCTCGGCCTTCTGGTTCAACCGCCTCGACTTTGTCCCCAATCACATGATCGAGACCGAGATCTCCGCCTTCCCGCCAGAGCTGAAACCCTTTGCGGACATACTAAAAGGCCGCTCCATGATCGCAAAAAAAGCGACTCCACTCCCCATCGAGTGTGTCGTGCGGGGCTACATCGCCGGATCGGGCTGGAAGGAGTATCAGGAGAGCGGCACGGTCGGCGGCCATGTCACACCCGAAGGGCTAAAACAATCAGACCGCCTCCCCGAGGATCTCTTCACTCCGAGCACCAAGGCCGAGGAGGGCCATGATGAAGCGATCACATGGTCGCAGTGCCGCCAGATTCTGGGTGATGAAATCGCCCATCAGGTTCGTGACATGAGCATTGAACTCTACCGCCATGGTCGTGCCTACGCCGCCTCCCGAGGCATCATCATCGCCGATACGAAATTCGAGTTCGGCATCCGCGATGGCGAGATCATCCTGATCGATGAATGCATGACTCCCGACTCCTCCCGCTTCTGGCCCGCTGATCAGTATCAGCCCGGCGGGAGCCCTCCAAGCTTTGATAAGCAGTTCGTCCGCGACTGGCTGGAGAACTGTGGATGGGACAAGCAACCTCCCGCACCCGAACTTCCGCCAGAAATCGTCGCCAAGACCGCCGAGAAATATCATGAGGCACTTGTCCGTTTGAGTGCACCGCTACCTTAGTTGCTCATGGAGGCTGTATTGCCGGTGGCATTTAGCAGTCAGATAGATCGCTTCATTTTGTTCCTCGCCACCGAACGAGGACTCTCTACGAACTACCAAATCTCGACTCGCGCCTCGCTGGAGCGCTTCGCCGATTGGGCTTCCAAACGCGAGACTGCATCGCTGGAACAGATCACTCCTTCGCTTCTTTCAGAATTTCTGATTGCGGAGAAAAAACGGGGGCTCTCCGCCACCTCAATCAAGCTGGAGGCCGTTGCACTGCGCATCTTTTTCCGTTTTCTCACGGCTCGCGGATGCATTCCAAGCGACCCTGCGGAGAAGCTGCCTATCCCGCGACTACCAAAGACACTTCCCCAGCCTCTCTCCCCACCGGAGATGGTGAAGCTGGTGGCAGCGCCCGCCGGAGAAACCCCCCTGGAGATCCGTGACCGCGCCCTACTGGAACTCCTCTACGCCTGTGGACTTCGCATTGCCGAAGCCTGCACCGTGCGTCTGGAACATCTGGATGAAGAGGGGGGAGTGCTACGAGTGACGGGCAAGGGTAATAAAACCCGCCTGATTCCCGTCGGCCGTGCTGCTCTGGAGGCACTAAAACGGTATCTCAGCGTAGCCCGCCCCAAGCTTGTTTCGGCCAAATCGGGCGCACACATCTTTCTATCCGTCCGGGGGCATCCCCTCACACCGGCCCGTATCTGGCAGCTTGTCCGTTACTACGCAAAGAGGGCGGGCATTGAGGAGTCGATCCATCCGCATCAACTCCGCCACTCCTTTGCCACGCACCTGCTGGCAGGAGGGGCAGATCTCCGCATCATTCAGGAAATGCTCGGCCATGCCTCCATCGCCACGACACAGATCTACACGCAGGTCGATCGGGGGCAGCTGAAGTCGGTGCATCGGAAGTTTCATCCCCGAGGTTGAGAACCAATTATTAGATCTTGTGGATTTTTGCGGGAAACCAAAGATGAGACTCTCCCTTCCCTCCCCATGCCCATACAGAAAGCGATAGCCGTCATTTCCGACATCCATTCCAATCTGGAGGCCCTCACGGCTGTCCTAAAAGACCTCAAGTCACAGGGCGTTACCGAGATTGTTTGCCTGGGGGATATTGTGGGCTATGCGGCTGATCCGCAGCACTGTCTGGAAAAGATTCGCACCCTCGGATGTGCGGTTGTCATGGGAAATCATGACGAGGCGGCGTGTCTCGACGATCACTCTGCTTATTTCAATGCCAATGCGCATGCAGGGGTTGTTTTTTCCGCCGCACAACTCACGGAGAATGATAAGTCATGGCTCTTGTCGTTGCCCCGCGGTCTGATGATTGATGGCATCACCTTTCTGCACGCCTCTCTGGATTGCCCCGAAGACTGGAACTACATCCTCTCCGAGGAGGATGCGGAGGCTCATTTCTTCTATCAAGCTACCCAGCTCGCCTTCTGCGGCCACACACATGACCCTCTCCTATGGGTCTCCCTCTCCCCTCAGAGCCTCCCCTCGAAGTTCACGGGAGAGGGCATGTTATCCCTCCCCGAATCTGGCAAGACTCTCGTCAATGTGGGGTCTGTGGGACAACCCCGTGACGGGGATAACCGGGCCTGTTATGTGATTTACAGACCGGATCAGAACACCGTCGAATACCGACGGGTGAGCTATCCGATCGAGATTACCCGGCAAAAAATATTAAAAGCCGATCTTCCTCCCTTCACTGCCGATAGGCTCCTTCGGGGGAGATAGGCAAGCACTGTTCCAATTCCATGATTATTCCAGAAACGGAAATTATCATCACCAAGGAAGGGGTGGAGATCGCGAGAAAGACCGTTCGCCCCGGCGAGTATGTGATCGGGCGTGATCCCTCCTGCGATGTTCATGTGGAAGACGCCGGTCTATCAAGAAGACATGCGGTGTTGACGATCAACTATGATCACTCATTCATTGAGGATCTGGGCAGCAGCAACGGTACCTTCGTCAATGACAACCCCATCTCAGAACCAACACGCATGTGGCCGAACCAGCGAATCCGTCTGGGAGAGGGAACGATGATTTCCCTGCGTCGTTTGAAGACGGAGGTCAGAAGCGACATGTCCATCGCCCCGAACCAGGCACTTGTAAAACGAATGCTGCCCGAGGAGCTACTGCGGGACAAAAAATACGATATTGGAGGCATGATTGCACAGGGAGGCATGGGAGCAATTCTTAGTGCCAGGGAGGTCACCATTGATCGCACGGTGGCAATGAAAGTGATGCTGGATTCCCTCTCTAGCGTGGATCATGTGCGTTTCATCGCAGAAGCCAAAGTGACGGGGCAGCTTGAACACCCCAATATCGTCCCGGTGTACGAACTTGGAGTCGATGAGAACGGGCATGTCTATTACACGATGAAGTTCGTGCAGGGAGTAACCTTGAGCGAGATCCTGAAACAGCTTGCGGGCAGGGACAAGGAAACCACGAGGAAGTACCCCCTTCCTGTGCTTCTCACGCATTTTCAGAAGATCTGTGATGCCGTTGCGTTCGCCCACAGCAGGGG
>JBAXTN010000003.1:0-126418 GCA_037130175.1 bacterium
GTCGAAAAGCTCATTGCAGCTTCAGATGTTCATGATGCGAATGCTGAAAAGGTTTTAATGCTTGAGGGACGCGAGAAATTGCCACGCGCATGGTTTTTCTGATTGAGAAGCACTAATCGAAATCTGCGATTCCAAGCGTCTCGGTTCCATGTGCCACCAGCGCGAGACACTAAGCATGGTACCACAGCAGGAGTTCAAGCCTTGGTTTGTGCGCCGCAACAAGGTCTTGACACGAGTCGCCGTTGCCGAGGTTCCATTTCGTGTGCCAGCGAAGCCTCCACCCCTCTGTGCCAGCGGATATATCCCAAAGCACAAGATTTCGCCCCAAATCCTTCCAGAAACTCCAAATAATAAAAATATGTCCTACAAAGCAAAATTGAACATCTAGAGATTCACCCGTTTGCAGAATCTTAAACAGGCTCTTGCCGAGGTTGAGCCATACCTTTCCTATGGTCTCAATTCAGAAAGACTTAATATCGAAATTGCTAATGAAAAACCCTACTCTACTGTTGGAATCGCGTTCCAAGGTGGGCTTGATTATTTCGTGAGTCATGGAGCCTTGCAAAAGACTTTGGAGTATCTTGATAGCTCCGGTGAATACAAAGCTGCCGTTGCCTTCTTTGAGCGGCCGAAGGAAGCTGTTGCCGTTGCTGAGGTGGAGGAACAGCTTGTGCAGGAGAATGCAACAAGCCCCCCCCAAGCACTCAGGGAAGCTGCGGCAGCAGCACTTGAACGGGCCAAGCGAGATCCTGAGTTCGTTAAGGCCCAGGAGCCACTTGCCAAAATCAAGGAACTCAAGAAATAGAATCTGAGTCGTTATCGAACAAAACGTCCGATTCTGCTATCATTAGCAGGGTGGACCTTTCATCTATCTAGGCTTTTTGCATAGCAGCAAAAATCAAAAGTCCAAGCCCACCGAGTCCAAAGAGGGCGCAGGTCTAGAGTTCAACCACTTAAGGTTGAAAAACCAGCTGCAATTGCTAATTCGACGACTACGATGGCAGAGGAGCTATTGCGTTGGTAGGACGGTAAACTGTATACCATATGAGTCATGATTTCTCATTTTTACATATTTATTTTCTAATCGTTCACCCTTGGTGACATAGAGTTTAGGAGGGCCAAATTCATTATCACGCGGAACAGTAGAAATATTTCCATAGTAGCCATTGTAATAGTAGCCATTGTAATAGTAGCCATTGTTATAATAATATCTCGGAGCGTAAGCAACGCTTGCTGAATTTTTTTTGGTTATAATATATAACTGATCATTCAAAAGTTTAAATGAAACATTTGAAGTCGCTTTGTTATCAACTACAATATTTTCTTTTAAGTTTTCTATTAATATTATCTTTTTAAGATATGAGTTTTTTAATTCAATTTCTGATTTTTCAGACTCCATTCCACTGACACGAATGCATTCAATATTACCAGCTATTCTAATGTTTTTTTCACCAAGTAATTTAATTGTAAGTGCAGGATAATTATTAAAAATTCTACTCAGATCATTTGCATCAACAGAATCTCTGTTAAGTATCTCACTTACAATTTGTTCAGGCGTGGGCGTGGGCGTGGGCGTGGGCGTGGACGTGGGTGTGGGCGTGGGCGTGGACGTAACTTGCACAGAAAATAATTGCTTAATCATTGATGAATAATTTTTAATGAAAGCCTTTAGTAGTGTTAAAACACTAATAGAATTAGATGGTGTAGTTATAATACCAGGCGCTTGAGCGCCCGCGTTTGTCACATTAAGAGCTTGAGCGCCCGCGTTTGTCACATTAGGTTTAGTAACTTGTTGCGACGGCAAAAGTACCTTCATCGCTGCTTGATATGACGCAACCGAATTAGAGCGTTGTATCGCTTCATATTCAGCTGCATTTGCAGCATTATATCCGTATTTCGCTCCTATTTCAGCTGGTAGATTTTTAAATTTCAACTTCACAACCCCATCAGCATATCTGATCAATAATCCATCTGGATCAACTTGCCTGATTGAAGCATTCTCATATTTATCACCCTCTAGAGTTGTAAAAGTTTCCGCATTGAGAACAGTTCCAAAGATAAGAATCAATGGTAAGAAGATTAGCGGTTTCATTTGCGCTTTATGATTAGCAACCTCACAAAAAAAGGAAACAAATATCTCTTTTTTGGTAAACACCCTTTAAGATGAACCGCCGCTTATCCTGATAGTCTTATAGCTGCCGCGCTAAACGCAAGAGAAATGGCGCCTAAACTCACCGTTACAGAAACAGCTATAGGTGAGCTAAAGAAAGTTCGAACCAGAGCGGGGGCAAGAGATTTTCGATAAGGCCACGGAAGCGTCACGGGGCCATATTCCAACGGCGCGGAAATATAGCCCATGAGCAACAAATCATTCCGTGACAGGTTCGGAGTCCGCAGCTTTTCCGTGACTGGCGATTCTTCATTTTCACCCTGTCGCCTCTAGCCCCTCTTAAATACTGGAGCCGCTTGCCGGATTCGAACCGGCGACCCTCTCATTACGAATGAGATGCTCTACCAACTGAGCTAAAGCGGCGAAAAATTACTGAGAGGGCATCGTAACGATTTTTTCCTGCAAGGCAAGAATGGCGGAGTGGGTGGGATTCGGTGTAACGATACGGACTTAGCTAGGAGTTGGAACCAGATAGGAGTCAAGATGCCGACTGAGAGCATCCAGGGCAGATTGATCAAACTCCATGATTCGGAATCCTATGTATCCATCGGGCCTGACAAGAATCGCACCTCGTTCACTCACTCCGGCGCGCACAGGATCAAGCCCCATTAAGCGGGCATCAACGACATCCACAAGGCCGTTCCATTTTCTGCAAAACTCTTGAAACCCATTCGGCACCTTACCAAAAATCACAAGATGATGATTGATTCCTGTTAGGGAAATACGATCAGGATAACGCTCGCCCGAAAGAGGACCATCGAGATTGGCTGCTTCTTCTCCTGGATACTCACCATTGAGAGGACTCCCCGCATAAGAGACGCCAAGCATTGTTCGGCTGCGTTGAAGCAGAACCTCGTGATCCGGGTCGGATGGAGCTAAATCAGAAATAGGATTTTTTAGCATTTCCTGCCGCAATTTCATTAAACTTGTGTGTAAGAGATCAGAGACAGCAACCGCATCGTGGTCAGCCATACGACGCTCAATGGCATAACTCTCGAGAAGCGAAGATCTTCCCCTTCCCTTCAAAAAAAGTGAGAGCTTCCACGCCAAATCTGACGCATCCATGAGACCCGTATTCATCCCTTCACCAGCAATCGGACTGGATAAATGTGCAGCATCCCCCACAAGAAATCGTCTGCCGTCTGTGAGAGTCGGAACAATCCTGCGATGCATCCGAAAAACTGATGACCAGACAATATCGTGAACTCCCAAATCACTCCCGATGTGGTTCTGGATTAACGAGGAAATTTTCTCCACGGAAAGCGCTGTATCATTCACGATTTCATGCTCATCCACTTCAATAAAAGTAATCCATCTGTTATCGGGCAAAGGGCTGAATAACAAAAACCCCTTTGCTCCCAAAATAATGTTTCCCTCTGCTGGAGCAATAGGACTAGTGAGTCGAATGTCGGCAACAATATATTGCCCATCATAGGTTTCACCCTCCAAATGCTCCTGCATGGAGGCACGGGTAATACTACGGGATCCACCGGCACCAATCACAAAGCGAGATTTTAAATTCTCCTTCCTTCCATCTTTGTGTTCAAGCAAGAGTTCCAATCCTTCTTCGCAATCTTCCACTGATTTTACACTCACTCCTCTTTCCACCACACCGCCAAAGCGTTCCAAATGCTTTTGTAAAATTTGCTCAGTTCGCCATTGAGGCAGGCTGCACTGAAATTCATAGGGACTATCTATCCCCTCAAATCTAGCTTTTACGATTGTTCTTAAATCCGGATCACACACTCGGACTTGATGAAGATGGAAAGACTGCTCCAAGAAATCATCCGCAATACCGCTTCTTAAAAACACCTCTAACATCCCAGGTTGCACGACTGTGGCTCTAGCCTGACGATGAGGATGCTCTTGCTGCTCTAAGATTCTGGATCGAATACCATGGCGCGCGAGTTCGCAAGCGGCAAAAAGCCCACTTGGGCCAGCTCCCACAATAACGACATCTTCCTCAATCATAGTTTTTAAAATGGTTTTCTAGGAGATTTGAAGAACTGATTTATACCGCTTACAGGGAAAATGCTACTTGGTATTAATTTTTGATTACTGGCATAACAATCGGCTTCTCATTCATGAATGAGCAGATCAGTGCTGCGAGAGAGATGCTATCGCCAAGGTGCTACAGCATGGCTTCGTCCAATTAATTTACCACCTCGTGGCATGGTAACGAACTGAAGTTCTCAACCCACCCTAAAATGGCGGAGGGGGTGGGATTCGAACCCACGGAACCTTTCGGCTCTCCAGTTTTCAAGACTGGCGCAATCGACCACTCTACCACCCCTCCGTTAAAGCTGTAGAACTTCGACTATCTCCCAATCCTTCCAATAAGTCGAGATTTAGGAGGCCCCTACCGGGACAGATCTCCCTGATTCAGTATCTCATACCCCTCGCCATGAAGCACCACCGACGCACACTCGTTATCATCCACATGCAGGACAAGCAGCGCCTTGCCCCGTGGGCGGCTCAACATAGGATAACTGAAGAGAATATTCACTTCTGCCATCAGGAGGCAGTTAAGAACATGGCCCAGATCGGCGGCACCCTCCGCAAGTTCCACTACGAGGACCGTGGTCTGACTGAATGCGATGTCATGGTCATGCAAAAGATTTGAGACCAGCACGGGGTCACTCACGATCATTCGGGCTATGGAGGACTCGGCGGAATCGACGATACAGAAGGCTAGAACAACAACACCGTTTTTTTCAAAGAACTTCACGACCTCTAAAAGTGCCCCAACCTTGTTTTGCAGAAAGATGGAAAAATGCTTTACCGGGGCTCCGGTGACGGTTTCGGCTGTGGCTGGTGTGAAAGCGGACGACATGACCGTTACTTATACGCGATGACAAGAGAGCAATCGAGAGGAAGATCATTCGGGGCATCCAAAATTTCCACACCGACAAAATACCGGCCGCTTCTCTCAGGCGCGATCCCGGCAGCCGCTCGCGAGCCTCCGTGTTCCCCCATTTCCTGCCACTGTTGGGTCTTGAGAGGATTCCCAATTCGGTCGTAGAGAGTCACCCGCAGTTTTGCACCTGGGTTTGGTGAAGCCGTGACAAACCAATAATGGTTTCCTGCAAAGAGAGTGACCTGAAGAAAAGCCTTCGTGCCTTTGTTGAGTGTAAAAGCCCATTCTGCATCACGGATCCGAAATCCCTCGTTGGTGAAAGCTCCGGCAGATTCGAGAGCAAGGCGACGGGCTTCAGTCGGCACAGGGTGAGAAGGGTTGGTTGGGGGGAGTGTCTCCCGATTTTGGTCGATGCCCGAAGCGACCATGGAAGTTAGGAGAAATACCGATAGGTAGGGCAGAAGGCGCAAGTTCATCATGGTTTGGGGCTTGCAATATTAGAGGCACCCGTCCTTACGGGGTTCGGAGTGGCCCGCCCAGCAGGAGTAGTTTTTGCACCTGTAGAAGCTAGAATTTCCTTCACCAGCGCTGCCGAAGCGACATGAATACGCTGAATATTGGGCCTTTGGGTTTCAGGAGTGGATCCCATCGTTTCCAGAAGAAGAGCCACCTCCTCGAGAGTTAGTTTGAGTTTTGAAACCAGCACGCTCTTCTTCATTCTGGCCGGAAGAGTGTTGAGTTGTGCAGCCAGATTGCGTGCAAGTTCCGGTTGAGTGATGACAGAGATACCGTCCAGATTGGGAGTTTCGAGCACGATTGCCGTTGCCGCATCGAGACCTCTCAACCAAGCCGCTGCGGAGGTGAGCGTCACGAGATCCCGATCATTCCTTTCCACCATGGTGTTTTTGACTTCGTTCTCCGTTGCCTCCAATTCATCAGCCAAGGAATCCCATGCCTCATTCTCGGCAAATTCCATCAGGCTGTTACCCCTTCCCATAAGATGTTCACTGACAGAGAGTGCCTTGGCCACCGAGATCATCTCACGGCCCGTATTCTTGACCTGTTGCCCATCCCTCGCTTCCACCTCAATGTAACCATTGGCAGCCAGCACTCCGACGACCAGTGCGAGTTGCATGCGGTCGCTTGTCACGGGGGCCGTGGCAGAAGATATCAGCGTCACCCAGTTGGGGTGGGATTTGGAGTTCATCGCTGCAAAAACTTCTCCGGGCGACGGGATGCTCAGGTTGTCAAGAAAGACAGCCCCCAGTTTCTGAGACTCCGTCATCGGGATAGGCACAGAACTCTCGGCGCATACTTCATGGCAACAAAGTGCAACGAAAACCAGCATGGCAAAATGTCTGCCCGTCAGCATCTTTTCAGGATACACCAATGGGGCACATGTTGCCAGAACCGAACATCACTTCTTCAGAATGCTCCATCCGTCGCACTGATCTTCCGATCGAGGAACTCAGAGATTCCCTCATCACCTCTCTTCAGAAGGGAAATCGAGTGATCGTCGAGGCTCCCACCGGCTCAGGAAAATCAACGCAGATTCCACAGATGCTGCTGGATGCAGGACTTCTGGGATCGGGTCGTGCGGTCATCCTTCAGCCTCGCCGCCTTGCGGCACGGATGCTTGCGGCCAGGGTGGCCAGCGAACGCAACGGGCGCATCGGTGACGAGGTAGGCTACCGCATCCGTCTCGATGATGTTTCCAGTTCCGCGACACGATTGCTCTTTGTCACCGAGGGAATCCTAGTCCGGCAGATGCTCGGTGATCCTGATCTGCACGGAGTCAGCGTGCTGCTCTTTGACGAATTTCATGAACGCCATCTCTACAGTGACATCTCGCTGGCGCAGGCAATTGCACTTCAGGAGAGAAGCCGCCCCGATCTGAAGATCATCGTGATGTCGGCCACTCTGGACACCTCGGCCCTAGTCGAATATCTGCAACCGTGCGAGGTTCTGCGTTCGGAGGGTCGCACTCATCCCGTCTCGATCAACTATCTGAACAGGGAACCGGGCGATGAAAAGCCTTGGGATCTTGCTGCTGAGGCTGCCGTCACGATGATCAGCAAGACCGAGGGTAATCTGCTGATTTTTATGCCGGGTGCGTATGAAATTTCCCGGACGATCTCCACGCTCCGCGTGCGACTCCCTTCCCATATTGCCGCACTCCCCCTGCATGGAGAGCTTCCACCTGCCGAACAGGATGCCGCCGTCTCAGCAGGTGGGGTACAAAAGGTGATCGTCTCCACCAATGTCGCTGAGACCTCGCTCACCATTGATGGGGTCACAGGCGTGATCGATAGCGGTTTAGCTCGTATGGCGGCCTTCGATCCAAGACGAGGCATCAACACCCTGCTGATTGAAAAGATCAGCCGCGCCTCCGCCGATCAGAGAGCCGGACGAGCTGGACGCACAGCCCCCGGTATCTGTCTGAGACTCTGGACCGAACGCGAGCATCAGCGGCGTATTCCCCGCGAGGATCCCGAGATCCACAGGGTCGATCTGAGCGAGGTACTTCTGACGCTAAAGGCGGCTGGATTTGCCTCGATGGAGTCGATCCGCTGGCTCGATGCTCCTCAGACTCCGGCACTTCTCAGAGCGGAAACCTTACTGCACGATCTCGGTGCGTTGGACCATGAGGGTCTGATCACCCCGATGGGCCGTCGCATGCTCGCTTTCCCTACGCATCCCCGTTACGCACGTATGCTCCTTGCCGCACAGGAATACGGTTGCGTCCGTGCGGTTGCCCTGATGGCAGCTCTGACGCAATCCCGTCCTCTGCTCTTAAGGACAGATCGCAAAACGGAGGAGGAACGGCAGGATCTCTTCGGTGGCGGAGGTTCAGATTTCCTCGTTATGGCACGAGCCTTTCGTTGGGCGGAAAAAAATCAGTTTCGGGCAGACCGTTGCCGCCAGCTTGCTGTCCATGGTGATGCCGCACGACAGACTGCTCGTGTCTATGATCAGTTTCTATCCATTGCAGAAGGACAGAGACTCGACATCGATGCCCCCGCCGCTCCCGATGAGATGCTGGCTCGGTGCATTCTGGCTGGGTTCGGAGATCAGGTTGCACGCAGGCGAGGATCTGGCACCAACCTCTGTGATATAGTCCACGGTCGACGCGGTTTACTCACCAAGGAGAGTGCAGCCTCAGAAAGTCGCCTGCTCGTGGCAGCAGAGATCAGTGAGATTGGCCAGGGTAGCGGCGATGTGCGCGTACAGCTCTCGATGGCAACGGCAATTGACGAGCAGATGTTGCGCGACCTCTTCCCCGAAGATTTCACGGATAGAAACGATTATTTTTTCGATACCGCCACCAATCGTGTGGTGAAGCGCACCGAGAAGGTCTTCCGGGATCTCATCCTCGAATCGGTGCATCGCGATGCCCAACCATGCGATGAAGCTTCCCATGTGCTGGCATCAGCCCTAGCCGAAGGTGATCTTCCTCTTCCTACATGGAAGGAAGAGGCGGAGGAATGGATTCAGCGTGTTCAATGGCTCGCTCATTATCATCCCGAATTGGAGCTTCCCACATTTGACGAAGCCGAACGCCTCGCTGCCCTGGAGCGCTGGTGTCATGGAGCCGTCGGCTACCGTGAAGTTAAGGATCGTCCATCCCTCCCCGCACTGCAATCTCTCCTGACAGCGGCCCAACGCTCCGCACTCGACCGCCTTGCTCCCGAGCGCTTTGAGATCCCCGGAGGACGGAAAGCCCGTCTCCTCTATCAATCCACCGGACAAGTCACGATGAGTGCCTCGATTCAAGATCTCTTTGGAGTCACTTCCGCTCCGAAGTTAGCCAATGGTAAAGCAGAGGTGACCATCGAAATCCTCGCTCCCAACCGCCGCCCGATCCAGATCACCCGCGATCTGATTTCTTTCTGGAAGGAAACCTTTCCGAAGATCAAACCTGAGCTTTCAAGAAAGTATCCCAAGCACAGGTGGGAGTAGGATAGTGGGGGGCATCTATTCCGTCCCAAGTTTTTCCATGCTGATGCCGTTTGTTTCAATGCGGAAGACCCAGGTCACCCAGGCTCCGATCAGCGAGGCTCCGACGAGCAGGAGTAGCAGGGTCTGGGTGCCGATGTCCTTGAGCAAAATGGGGAAGAGGAAGGCGGTGAGGACGGCTCCCATTTTGGCAAACGATGCTGCAAAACCAGCTCCGACGCCCCGGATCTTGGTAGGAAAAACCTCTCCTGCGAGCAGATAGGTCATGGCGTTTGGCCCCATGTTGGTCATGAAGTTGAAGATCATGAATCCACTGAAGATAAGGATCATCTTCATGCTTCCATCAAAGTGGGTCGAATAAGCGGCTAGAGCCAGACCCACAGCACACCCGATAAATCCAGCGATCTGGAGTTGGATCCGCCCGAAGCGATCGGCAAAATAAATGGCGGCTATAATCCCGAAAATGAGAAGGGCATCAATTGCTGCGGCTCCCTTCGCCGAAAGCATATCCTGATATATCAAATCCGTAAGATTTCTCGGCGACCCATGGGCAAGGCCTATCGTGGCGGCAAGAATGGTCGGAGTGAAAATACCGATCCCATAAGTGCCGAGATCCTGAAGAAACCAGGGCACAGAAGCCAAAATGGTCGCCCGTCGATTCTTCTTCTTAAAGAGTTTCATCAAGGAAGGAACCTTCTCGCTCTCATCGGTTTGGAGTTCCAGCTTTCTGTTCAACACGATCTTTCTTGGATAAGCTGGATTCCTACAAAGAAGTTTCAGCATTTCCTTTTCCGCCTCGTCCACGCGCCCCTTCTCCACCAACCAGTGAACACTCTGCGGGATGAAAAAACGCCCCGCCAGAACGATCAGTGCGGGAATGATCGCAAAGGCATACATCCAGCGCCAGTCGGAAGCCGATACATTCGTTTTGAGAATGATGAAGCCTACTGCTGTTCCCGCGAGTGCGCCGACGGCTTGAAAACCAAAAGCACTCAGCACAAGCCGTCCGCGAAAATTCGTAGGAATACTCTCCGAAATGATCATGTGGGCCGTGGGATAATCGCACCCAAGCGCCAAACCCAGCCCGAAGAGAAAAATCACCAACCACAAGACACTCGGACTCAAAGCGACAAGGATTAGGAAAAATGTGAACAGGGCCATTTCAGCAATGAACATCAGTTTGCGTCCGAAGTGATCCGCCAGTCCTCCAAGAACCGAAGCGCCGATCAGGATTCCAAAAAGAACCGCAGCCCCTACCATTCCTCGCTGAAGTTCTGTGAGGTGAAATTCCCAATTGATGAGAGGCATGGCCACGCCGGTCATAAAAACCACCATCCCCTCAAAAAATTTCCCGGCGGCAGCCAGCCACCAGATCCTCCATTGCATCGGAGCCATTGGAACATCGGAGACCGGGGTGCCATCCGGCCAGAATGGGGTCTCATCCAAATACTCCTGAACGCTCTTTGGGTTTGGGGATGTCATGCAGACAACTAAATTCCCCGCGATGACTGCCACTAGTCAAGACATGGAGTGTGCCAATTCCGCCATTTTTACCCCGAACCATCAACTCCATCTCATCCTTCTTAAACTCCTCCTCTCAACTATATAATACCCAAGTTAATAGTGAAAAAGAAAAGCCCCGTGAGTTTCCTCACGGGGCTTTTCGCAACTTTTTGATCCGAAGATTTACTCTGCGGCTTTGTCAGCCTTGGGAGCTTTCTCGGCCTTGGGAGCCTTGGCTTTCTTGGCGGGCTTTTCAGTCTCGCCTTCGGCTGCTTCTTTCTTTGCCTTGGAAGCCTTGGCCGGCTTTTCAGCCACGGTAGCTTCCTCAGTCTCTTTGACCTTGGACTCGTAGGCATAATCGACCCACTCCAGATAGGCCATGGGAGCGCTGTCGCTCAGGCGATTTCCGAGTTTGACAATCCGGGTATAGCCGCCCTTGCGATCAGCAGAGGCAGGAGCGATCTCGGTGAAGAGTTTCTTCACGATATCCTTCTGCTTGAGATAGGAGATGGCGATACGACGGGCATGAAGATCACCCTTCTTACCCAGAGTAAGCATTTTCTCGGCAAGAGGCTTGGTGGCCTTGGCCTTGGCGAGGGTGGTCTTGATACGGCGATGCTCGATGAGAGAGCAGACCTGATTCGCAAGGAGCGAATCACGGTGTGCCTGACTACGGCCGAGCTTGACGGTTTTCTTACGATGGCGCATGGCTGATGATTCTTAACTCCTTTAGGTTATTCAGTAACGACCGGAGCAACAGGAATGCTCTCCACAAGTCCTGGCTCAAATTTGAGGCCGAGGCCGAGGCCAAGCTGGATAAGCTTGTCCTTAATCTCATTGAGCGATTTCTTGCCGAAGTTGCGGTATTTAAGCATCTCGGCCTCGCTCTTCTGGGCAAGCTGACCAACGGTGGTGATGTTTGCGTTGTTGAGGCAGTTAGCAGCACGAACAGAGAGTTCGATCTCATTCACGCTCATTGAGAGAAGCTTCTTGAGGCGGCTGTTCTCCTGGCTGACTTCAACAGGGGTTTCGTCGAACTCAACCTGCTCATCGTCGAAATTGACAAAGACATCAAGGTGGTGACGGAGAATCGCTGCCGACTGAAGCAAGGCTTCATCCGGTGTCAGGCGACCATCTGTCCAGAGGTCAACAATGAGCTTGTCGTAATCAGTGCGCTGTCCCACACGGGTCTGCTCGACGGCATACTTGACCTTGGTGACAGGGGAGAAGATGGAATCAATCGCAATGACGCCGATCGGCTTGTCAGGGCTCTTGTTCTCGTCTCCGGTGGCAAATCCGCGACCGACTTTGACCTCAAACTCCGCCTCGAACTTCATCTTCTTATCGAGCGTGCAAATGTGCTGGTCGGGATTGAGAACTTCGCACTGGGCCGTGGACTCGATGTCTGCGGCAGTGACGGCCCCCTGCTTGTTGACCGAAAGGACGAGGTTGCGGGGTTCGTGGTCGTGGGCCTTGAACTTGACCTTCTTGAGGTTGAGGATGATCTCAACGACATCTTCGACGATGCCCGGAATGGCGGTAAATTCATGAGGAGCTCCCTCGATCTTAACGGAGGTGATGGCGGCTCCTTCCAGCGAGGAAAGGAGCGTGCGGCGGAGCGAGTTGCCAATGGTATGTCCGTAACCGGCCTCAAAAGGCTCGGCAACAAATTGGGCATAGGTTTCGGTGGCGGTTTTGTCGTTCTTGACGAGGGTCTTCGGCATTTCGAAGCGACCGAGGCGGATAGGCATGGTGTGTCTTTACTTTTCTCTTAACCGGGTTTCCCTTGGCGCAAGTGGCACACTGCAAGCGCAGCGCACCCAAGGACCGACGGCGAGAGGATTTTTATTTAGCGCAGTTGTGAAGACTACGATGCCGGAAACCAAAGGCAAGAAGAAATAACGGGTTCAGGGACTGATGACCAGCTGAGTAACACCCATTAAATTCGCCATTCCGAACAAAAAAACGCCGTCTTGTTTCCAAGACGGCGTTTTGAAGTATTAGAACCGATCAGACTTAGCGCTGAGGAACGGTCTTGATGGTCTGAAGGATGCGGCTCGCGATCTTGTATGGGTCGCCCTGGGAATTGGGACGACGATCTTCGAGATATCCCTTGTAACCGGCGGGAATGAAGCTGTTTGGCACACGAACCGAAGCTCCACGGTTGGCAACGCCCCAGTTGAACTTGTCGATCGACTGAGTCTCGTGAAGGCCGGTGAGACGCAGATGATTGTCTGGGCCGTAAACGGCGATGTGCTCGTTCTTGTATTTGTCAAAGGCTTCCATGAGCTTCTCAAAGTACTTCTTACCACCCTTCTCACGCATGAATTTGGTGGAGAAGTTGGAGTGCATCCCGGAACCGTTCCAGTCGGTGTCCTTGCCGAGAGGCTTGCAATGGTATTCCACATCGACACCGTAGCTTTCGCAAAGACGCTGCAGGAGGTAACGGGCCATCCACATTTCATCGGCAGCCTTCTTGGACCCTTTACCGAAGATTTGGAACTCCCACTGGCCCTTGGCAACTTCTGCATTGATTCCCTCATGGTTGATGCCGGCCTCGAGACAGAGTTCAAGATGTAGATCAACAATCTCACGGGCGATGTCTCCCATGTGGCCGTAACCGACACCACAATAGTAGCGTCCCTGTCCCTCCTTGGGGAAACCGCCACCCTTTGGAAAACCGAGGGGTACGCCGTCCTTATACAGAAAATATTCCTGCTCAAATCCAAACCAAGTGTCGGGATCGTCGATAATCGTGGCGCGGGCATTGGTTGAATGCGGCTTGCCATCCGGCAGCATGACCTCGCAAAGCACAAGCACACCGTTTTCCTTGGTTGGATCGGGGTAGCTGGCGACCGGCTTGAGAACACAATCAGAGCTGTGACCTTCGGCCTGACGCGTCGAACTTCCGTCAAAACCCCAGTTTGGAAGATCCTTCAGAGTCGGAAATTTAGTGAACTCCTTAACCAGCGTTTTTCCGCGGAGGTTGGCAACGGGCTCGTAGCCGTCGAGCCAGATGTATTCGAGTTTGTACTTGGCCATATAATAATTGGTGTTTGTGGTGTCCTTCTGTTGTTTTTTGCTCAGTTTGCCCCGCGAGGACTAGCGACGAAGCTGACTGACCCGACTGTAAGATCGTGTTGATAGCATTCAAGCAACTTCAATGCCAAAATCAAAAAAATCCATACAGCGTGGTTTTTTGTTTAAATAAAAGGAGCGCATGTTGGGAGGCGTACTCCTCCCTTTCCTTTTTACCTTTTGACGGCACTTTTCTCCCGCAAAGCGGTGCCGCCCTGGCGGGCTACGATTGCATCGTAGTCTACCGCGCCTGTTCCCACAGGTTTGGTTCGCTTTCCCACTTTCCCACCATCTCCCTTTTTATCATTCTTCATTTTACCTTTTTCCTTTCAGTCCCGCCTTCACACGGCATTCTCGGACCAACGCAATGATCACCGTCAAAGATACCCAGCGAGCCACCGTGCGGGTAAGCTTTGATGGTCAGGTCATCAAGCAGTTTCTTGGACCGAAGGCATCCGAGCGATTTGAAAACGAGGTTAGGGTACTCCGCCACCTCGAGTCCCGGGGATGCGATTTCGTCCCCAAGCTTCTAAAGACCGACCCAAAGACCTTGACGATGGTCACGACCAGTTGTGGTTCCCGTGTCGATCATCTCGATGAGGAACGCTGTAGGGAACTCTTTGAGGAACTTGAGGAATACGGGGTTCGTCACGAGGATCCCGAGATGCGGAATGTCACCTACCGCCAGCAGGATGGTCGTTTCTGCCTGATCGATTTTGAGTTTGCCACATTGATCGATCAGAATTCACCCGTAGCACCGCCTGATGTGGAACCTTTCCCCGAAGGAGGGAGTGGTGAGCCAACACCTCTTTCTCTTTTTTGGTCAGGTCATACCGATCAGGGTAGTGTGCGCAAAAACAACGAGGACGTATTCCTTGGACTTGCCATCGACGCCAATGATGTCAGGCATCTTGGCCGGATCGGCCAAGCATCACCAGAAACGCTCGCCCATTCTGATCTTCTCTTTGCTGTGAGCGATGGAATGGGCGGGGCAAGGTCGGGAGAGTTTGCAAGCCGGATTGCGATTGAAAAAATAACACGAATGCTCCCTCCCCTCCTCAAACAGCGGAGTAAAGGGTTTGCCATCAGATTCGAGCAAACATTGGAAGTCTTGTTTTCGGAAATTCACAAGGCCCTGCTCTATCTGGGTTCCAGTTATGAGGAATGCAAAGGCATGGGAGCCACGCTCAGCCTCTGCTGGTTCACACCGGGGGAAGTTCATTTTGCGCATATCGGCGATAGTCGGATCTACCATCTGCCCGTCTCGGGAGGTATCCGGCAACTCACCGAGGATGACTCTCATGTCGGATGGCTTCTTCGCACTGGGGCGATCAGGGAGAGGGAAGCCAAAACTCACCCGCGACGCAACATGCTGCAGAAGGCTCTCGGAGCCGAGAATCAGTTTGTCGCCCCCCAGACCGGATCTGTTTCCTTTGGTTCGGGTGACAGATTTCTGCTCTGCACAGATGGTGTCACGGATGCCATCTACAATGATCAAATACCATCAATCCTTGCAGAATGCCCACAGACTGAAAGCCTCGCCCATCGTCTCGTTCAGGAAGGTATCGACCGCTCAGGAAAAGACAACGCCACGGCAGTGGTCGTGGAAATAGAAAGAACTAAACCCTGAAAAACACCGAACGAGAGACGCCTCCCACTTGGGAATTGGCGATGCAATTTTAGCGCAGATCAAGGCCCGAAGACCGATGCGCCAAAAGCACCAGCCAATCACTGCATTGGCTGACCTGCTTCGTACCTGGCCAACTCCTCAATTCGCTTCACATGGCGCCCTCCCTCAAAGGGAGTTGTGAGCCAGAGATCGACAAGGCGTTTGGCGGTCTCCAGAGAGATCATCCTCTCCCCGATCGATAGGACATTGGCATTGTTATGCCGACTGGCAAGTTGGGCTGTCTCATCACTCCAGGCAATCGCACAGCGAACCCCCTTCACCTTGTTGGCAGCCATTGCCTCGCCGTTGCCGGAGCCACCGAAAACAATCGCCTTGTCACATTCCCCGCTAGCAGCTTTCTCTGCTGCAGGAATGACCCAGAGGGGATAGTCAGTGGATTCTGGTGTGTGTGTTCCGCAATCGAACACTTCATGCCCCTCAGCACGGAGCATCTCTGCAATGGCTTGTTTGTATTGGAATCCGGCGTGATCGCTGCCTACGGAAATTTTCATACCCACTTGGTAGCCTGTCTTCTTCCTCCACACCAGCGGGAAGAGAGGGATTTCTTATCCCATCATAAAAAAGTCAGGCGGCAGCAGCCTCGCAACATCAACCCTCGATTGTATTGATTTCTACCGGTTCCACTTTCACGCCAAGATCTTCCATCCAAGCGATGGAGCGTTTGATCTCGCCGCGTTCGCCACTCAGTTCCAGGCAAACAAGACCGATTTCATCGGTAACACTTGCCTGACGAACATTTGTTGTCACCGCGAACTTGTGTCCTAGATCGTGGATGATCGGGCGCGTGATGAGTTTCGCCGGGTACATCAGCCAAAGTCGGGTCGTTTCCATGAGAGCCATTTTTTACTGGATGCCGGGGAAAAGCAAGCAACGACCCCCATAGCAGCGGTTTTCTAGCCTCCCGCGATTGCCGGAACGATGGAAATCTCGTCCTTGTCAGACACTGGCGTCTCCTTTTCCTGAAGGAATCTGACATCCTCGTCATTGAGGAAGATATTGACAAAGCGACGGATGGCACCCTTTTCATCAAGGATGCGTTCACCAAGGCCAGGATAGGTCGTGTTGAGTTCGTCAAGAATCGCGCCAAGTGTGACCCCTGTCACTGTGACGACTTCCTGATTGTCGGTTAACTTGCGGAGCGGGGTGGGAATGCGGACGGTAGGCATGGTGTAAAGGATGAGGGTAAAATGATGAATGGAAAAAACTAGGATTTTAATACGACTTCGTCGGCTACGAGAGCTTCGAACTCGCGCAGGCTTGGCCCGATGACGCGAGGCTCACCAACTTTTCCAATAATGGCTTCCTGCGTCTTGAGACCATGGCCGGTAATACAGAGAACGGCGCTTTCGTTGCTCGGAATTTTGCCTGTCTCGATGAGCTTCTTGGCGCAAGCCACGGTGACACCCCCTGCCGTCTCGGCAAAAATACCGGCATACTCGGCCAGGAGTTTGATCCCCTCGACGATCTCCTCATCGGTACAATCCTCGGCACTGCCGCCGGTCTCCTTCATGCTTCGTAGGGCATAGTAACCATCAGCAGGAGTGCCTATCGCAAGAGATTTGGCGATCGTCTCGGGATTTTGGACAGGCTTGACCATTTCCGTTCCGCGCTTGAATGCGGCACTGATCGGCGAGCATCCGCTGGCCTGTGCACCATGAATGAAAAAATCGCTCTCTTCGACAATTCCAAGATCAATGAACTCTTTGTAGGCCTTGTGGATCTTGGTGAGGAGAGAACCGGAGGCCATCGGCACAACCGTATGGCGGGGAAGCTGCCACCCGCTCTGCTCGGCAATCTCAAAGCCCATCGACTTGGACCCCTCGGCATAATAGGGCCGGAGATTCACATTCACAAATCCCCAGCCGTACTTACCTGCAATCTCGGAACAGAGACGGTTTACCTGATCATAGGGGCCGTTGATCCCGATCACATTGGTGCCATAGACGAGTGAACCGAGGATTTTGCCCTGTTCCAGATTCGCAGGAATGAGCACATAGCTCTTCAGCCCTGCGGCTGCTGCATTAGCGGCGACGGAATTTGCCAGATTGCCGGTGGAAGCACAGGCCACCACTTCAAATCCGAGTTCACGGGCACGGCTCAAAGCAACCGAGACCACGCGATCCTTAAAAGAAAGGGTAGGGTAATTGACCGTATCATTCTTAATCCACACTTCGCGGATTCCGAGCTTCTTCGCCAGGCGATCCGACTTCACCAGAGGGGTGAACCCGACTTGAGTACCCACTGTAGGATCTCCATCGATCGGCAGAAGCTCACGATAACGCCACATTGACTTGGGACGCAACTCGATCACCTCGCGGGTCAGGACACCGCGGATGGCCTCGTAGTCATAGGCGGCTTCAAGGGGGCCGAAGTCAAATTCGCAGATATGGATCGCCTCTTTTTCATAAAGGCGACCACACTCGCGACACTTCAAATTGCTGAACCAGGATTTTTTGGACATGGGATTTCTGATTGATTCCCACCAAGAGTGACAAGGAGACCTGGTGCCGACACAGCGGCTTTACCCGGTATCTCATCTTTTTCCGATCATCAGTTGACTAGCACACCCTTGCGGTTGAGCTGGCCGACCTATGGTCGAACAGGATTTGGCACCTAGCCCCACGGATTGCTCCGCAGCGGTTGCCGTGACATCACTGGGCCAGTCCCTCCGTCACTCTTGATAAGATTGAGGGGACATACTCTGCGTGCGGGGTAGGAAGGTCAAGGGCAAGTTTTGCGGAAAGGGAACGGAATGAATTTGACCTTCATCGGATAATTCGCTTAATTGGACAACTCCTTATGCGGCTGTAGCTCAATTGGATAGAGCATCTGACTACGGATCAGAAGGTTAGGGGTTCGACTCCCTTCAGCCGCACATTCTTTATATTCAAGGACTTACGGTTCTACGGTCAAATCTGGCGAATGATCACTTTACTGCCTCTTTGCTTGAGATGCTGTAATAGGATCCGTTTCTAGCGGCCAGTAATCTAGAGATTTCGTAGCTGCTGGCTTGGTTGGTTGTTCCTGAAGGAAGGAGGGTATAGGTGATCATGGTGCTTGAGAAATCCTGCTGGTTGATTTGCAGGAGTTCTTTTCCATAATCTCTCTGTAAGATGATGGTTCTGTTCTTGCCGGCGAGCATTTTGAATGCTTGGGGAAAGGCGTGTTGGTAGAAGGTCAAAATTGCTTCACTGTTCCCCTTGGGTAGGCAGTGCTTTTGCAGATCTGGTGTTTCCCCTAGGATTTCTTTGAGGAGATTTTCTTCTTTTGCTGATGCTGTTGCCTGGGTTTTTCTCAGGAAGATGTATTGGCTGAAGCCATATTGCTGCGTTTCGTAGGCACCGGGAGGGAGGTTTTCCTCCTTCCGATTTCCTGTCTGGTTCCATGCGATGATGCAGCCTTTTTGTTTGTTAAATCCGATGATGGTCAGAGCATGGCCTGGAATCATGGCGACGATGGGTCGGTTATCTTCGAGACTTGCCTCGATTTTTTCCTGGATTGATTTGGGGGGCAGGGCTCGTTCGCTAATGTGTTCGACTTCGAAACCCATGGCCCGAACGCCGGCGATCAATTCAGAGTCGGTTGCACCGGCGTACTTATTGTTGAAGCTTTTGAAGAGTTCGGTTTGTTCCAGGTTGATTTCGGGATCCAGGTATTTGATGACATTGAGGGAGGCTGTCGCCATGCAGATCCCTCGTGGGAGTTGTTTGATAAAGGGGAGTTTGAGAAAGACAAACTTTCCAGGTAGAATAAGGGTTTGGTCGTAGTGAAAATCTTTTGGCGGAAGTTCTTCCGGGACGGATGGGTGACTGATGGATGCATTGGGAGTGGGATTTGAGCTTCCTTGGTCGACCTGTCTCCAGCTTGCTTTTGCGATGACGAGTGCTGTCCCAGCCAATGCTAGTTCGGAAGTGGGCATTCGTCTGTAGGTTGATCCTCCCGTGGGGCCACTTTGCCTGCAGAGGAAGGAATCACTCGCTGGGTCGTAGTTGCTCAACAGTCCGCTGAACACGAATGCTTTAATGACTGTGGGAGGCGTGGCCTTGCAGAATTCAACAAGGGCACAAGATTTAGCGTCGGTAAGGGCTTCCTTCAGGTTGTTGATATCTGTCGATGAGAAGCCTGGGTTCTCCCTATGGTTGACCTCCTTTTGGATGCTAATGGCCAGATTCCCCAGGGAGTTTGTGTTTCGTATTTCTGTGCCGTTGAGATGGGTCAGCAGCTCTTGCGGGAGTTCGAGGATGTTGAGGCGGAGTTGATCCACTTGGGAGCGGGCGGCGACTCTTGCTTCCTCGGAGTTGCCGAAAGTACCCGACTGGATCAGGGACTTGATGAGGAATGCCTTGGCTGCACCTCCCCAGTAGCCGGCCAGAATGGGGTCATTGGTTTCCACCTTGATGGGTGTAGCCGTGTGGGTGGGAGCGTCGATCACTCCCCTCAGTTTTTTTGCCTCACTGAGGGCAGCCTCTTTGGTTTTGTCGATGCTGGATTGGACTGCTGCATTGGTGAGCAGGCTTTTAGCTCCTGCTTCCATCCTTTCCTTTGCATCTTGGAGGCTCTTTGTAAATTGGGAGGAGATTTCCAGACGAGGTGGCGTGGGAGTGGATGCTGGTACCGGAGTTGGGGTGGCAACAGGGAGTGGAGTCGCATCCTCGAGAGATTTTTGGCTGATTGACTCCCTTGCTACTTTGTATGGCACACCGTCGCCTCGGGAGATGAGAACCCCGTCTGGGAGGATCCTGATAATGCTAATCTGCGATCCAGCCTTCAGATTCATGGAACCTACGGTCTTACCCTCGACAATCAGAGGAATCTGGGTGTCAGCAGCCAGCGTACCTTGCTTTGGAACTTGGGAATGGGCTGATACGACAAGGCAGAAAGCAACAAGCAGAAGCCAAGGGGATTGCATTGTGTGGATGCTATTTCAACTAAAGATTTTTTGCCTTCAATGCATAAAGGTTTCCTTGAGCATCGGCATTTGGATACGGGTTGTCGATATCTCCATCAGAAAACGGGGGCAATCCTTGCCCTTTGATACTTCGGCCTGCCGACCCATCCATTTTTCGCAATCTTCCAAAGGCGCAACTTGCAGCCCCAGTGCAAATGCAATCGCTTCCCTAAAACGATAGTTGTTCCCCAGCAATCCGCCCTGATCTCTGTCTCGAAGAGGCCCTATAAGAAGCCATCCCTCCGCAAAACAGCCGTCCTTACTTAATTTGCTAAACTTCTCTAAAACGGAATATCGTCGTCTTCCAGCGGAGGCTGCTGTGCCGTGGATCGCCCGCTGCTGAATCCGCCACCACCGCCACTCTGAGGCTCACGACGCTGCGGCCGCTCCGAGTAGTCCTCTTCGCTGCCTCCTCCGGCCCCAGATCCCGTGGGACGAGGGCCAAGCAGCTGGAAGTTCTCACCGACGACCCTCAGTTTGCTACGCTTCTGCCCGGAGGCTTTGTCTTCCCAGCTATCAAGCTGCAGACGACCCTCGATATAGATGGAACGACCTTTTTTGCAATACTCGCCGGCAATTTCAGCCTGTCTCCCCCAGAGGGTGACATCAACGAATGTGGTCTCCTCCCGTTTCTCTCCACCATCGGGCGTGAAGACTCTGTTCACAGCAATCCCAAGATCGGTGACGGCGCTCCCCTTGGGTGTGTATTTGATTTCGGGATCACGGGTGACATTCCCGATCAGCATCACTTTATTGAGATTGGCCATAGAAGTAGGAGAGGGTTGAAATGTTGAAGCGTAGAGAAGTTGAGAGGATGGAGCGGGTGCTTCGTTTCAACAACCCAACCCTTCAACTTCTCAACATTTAATCAGACCGCCTTTGCGGTCTTCTTGGTGTTTTTGGCTACTTTACGGGCCTTGCCGACGGGCTTGACTGCTCCCTTGCGGAGATAGTTCTGAAGGACGACTTCCTCATCAAGGCTGAGTTTTGTGCGGATCTTTGCAACGGACTGCGGGGCTGCTGTGACAACGAAGTTCACGAAGTAGGCCCCCTTGAGCTTGTCATGAGGATAGGCAAATTCGCGGCGCTCCAGGCGCTGTACCTGTTCGATAGCGGCACCTTCCGCCGTCAATGCCTTTTCAAGCCGCTCGACGAGGTCTTTGTTGGTTTCTTCTTTCCCGGCTGAATTGAGCGCGAGCAGGATTTCGTATCTGTTTGTCATGGTTGTTTTGTTTTTAGATTTGTATCAGAAGGGGGTGTGGAGTTGTAAAGGTTCATTGCGTGCTCAATCCCTCTTTCCAGCACGCATGTGATGGCATCGGCGGCTCTGGCCACTGCTTCCGAAGCCAGTTGTTGTTCCCCGGGGAGAAAACGCGAAAGGACATGGTGGGAGAGATCGCCACCCGCGTGCTCGGGTCCACCAATACCAACGCGGAGCCGTGGAACCTGCTCGGTGGCAAAATGAATGAGTACCGATTTGAGTCCGTTTTGTCCGCCCGCTCCGCCATCACGACGGAGCCGCAGGGTGCCAAGGGGTAACGCCGCATCATCGATCACGATCAGTGATTCCGCTGCGGCAATGCGGTGGAAACGGGCGTATTCCCCCACGGCTTCACCGCTCAGATTCATGAAGGTGGTGGGTTTGAGAAGGGAGAGGCTGGACGAAGGGCGGGACACGAAGGCGTCCCATTTGGATTCCTTGGAAAATCCGCTTCCAAGTCTCTGAGCCAGCAGGTCAAGCACGGCAAATCCGACATTATGACGGGTGCCCTCGTATTCCTTTCCGGGATTACCAAGTCCGGCAATCAGCCGGATCATGGATATGCCCTGAGCCAGATTGTTTGCGGAATCCGGCATCAGGATAGGAACCAGAAAGAGTCTCTTGTTTTATTTCTTAGCAGCAGAGTCGGCACCTTCAACAGGCTTCTTCTCGCGAATGACCTCAGGACCAGCGGTGGAGGCTGCAGTCGCAACGGGCTCAACCTCGGTCTTGGACTCGGCAACGATAAAGACGGTGAGATCAGGATCCGTCGTGGCTTTGACTCCCTCGGGAAGGACGATATCACGCACATGGAGTGACTGGTTGACTCCGAGGGCCGAGACATCGACAAGGATGATCTCAGGGAGATCCTTGGGCAGACATTCGATGTGCAGGGAGCGCAGGCTGTGCTCCAACAGACCACCGTAGTTTTTCACACCATCAGCCTCGCCGGTTGGCTCTACCGGAACTTCGGTATGAAGCACTTCATCGGTCGCAACCTCAAGAAAATCAACATGGAGAATCTCCCGGCGGACAGGATGGTGCTGCACTTCCTGAATGAGGGAGAGCTTGCTCGTGGCCCCCTTGTCACCAGCAATCTGGAGTTCGACGAGGATGTTCTCACCGACCGCATGGGCAAGAAGCTTGGTGATCTCACGGGCATTGATCTCCAGATTGGCAGGCTGATCCTTGTGTCCGTAAATGACGGCGGGAACGCTGCCGCGGGTGCGGAGCTGCTTGACGGAGTTGCGACCGACATCGGTGCGATGACGGGCGGAAAGGGTAACCTGTTTAGCCATTGGATTCGGGTGTTAAGACGCTGGATTTTGAGTCGATTGTTGCTTGAGACGGAACAGCGAGGAGACTGACTCACCTCCATGGATGCGACGGATCCCCTCGCCGAGCAATTCGGCGACGGAGAGAACCCGCACACGATCCCCCGTTCCTTGTCGAACAGGTACGCTGTCTGTGGTGATGAGTTCCTTGATTTCGGAGCCCTCCAACCGCTGAACCGCTAAATCTGTCAGCACAGCGTGAGATACGCCAGCATAAATATCACCAACATTCTGGGTGCGGAGGATTTTGGCCGCACTCGTCAGTGTTCCAGCCGTTTCCGTGATGTCGTCGATGATGATCACATTTTTACCTTCCACATCACCGATGATATGCAGGGCATCGACTTCCGTGGCGCTTTTGCGGCGCTTGACCACGATTGCCAGTCCGGCTCCGAGGGCCTCAGCATAGGCACTTGCCATCTTCACGCCGCCGACATCGGGCGAGACTACCACGAGGTTGGAGATGTTCTTGCGATGGATGTAATCGATCATCACCGGCAGGGCGTAAAGGTGATCGACAGGAATATCAAAGAATCCCTGCAATTGCTGTGCATGCAAATCCATCGTGAGCACGCGGTTGACCCCCGCCGCCACGAGGATATTGGCCACAAGTTTCGCCGTGATGGGAACGCGAGGCTGATCCTTGCGATCCTGCCTGGCATATCCGAAGAAGGGGATCACCGCCGTGATGCGATCGGCACTGGCACGACGCGCCGCATCGACCATGATGAGCAGCTCCATGATGTTCTGATTGCTCGGAGGACAGGTCGGTTGAACGATGAAGACATCCCTACCCCGTACATTGTCATTGATTTTGACATAGGTTTCTCCATCGGGAAACGAGGTGACAGTCGCATCCCCCAGCGGCATCCCCAGATAGGAGGCGATGTCATGGGCGAGTTGGCGGTGGGCAGATCCGCTGAAGATCCGGAGTTCGGGCGAGCCAGTCATGGAAACTAGGAGGCTACAACCTTACGCCCCTTTCACGCACGCAGGAAATCCAGGTTTGCAGAGTTTTTTTGGAGGACCCCCTGTACCGGCGAAAACGATGTCCGTTATCGCGCAAGATTTACTCCTGCCCTGCCTGGATGGCCGTTAGGGCGATCGTATAAACGATGTCCTCGACGAGCGCTCCTCGTGAAAGATCATTCACCGGGCGTCTCAGTCCCTGCAACATGGGGCCGATGCTGATGACATTGGCGCTGCGTTGTACAGCCTTGTAGGTTGTATTGCCCGTGTTGAGATCTGGAAAGATAAAGACAGTTGCCTTCCCGGCCACCGCACTGCCGGGAGCCTTCTGTGCGGCAACCTCAGGGATCGCAGCTGCATCATACTGAAGGGGGCCGTCGATCAGGAGATCAGGGCGCTTGGCCTTGGCGATCGCCGTCGCCTCGACCACTTTGTCCACATCGGCCCCGGATCCCGATTTGCCTGTGGAATAGCTGATCATTGCAACTCTGGCCGGTATGCCGAATCGCTGGGCGGATTCGGCACTCTGGATGGTGATGTCGGCGAGTGTCTCGGCATCCGGATTGGTATTGACCGCGCAATCCCCGTAAATGAGCACCTGCTCAGGCATGCACATGAAGAAAATCGATGAGGCGACCTTCACCCCGGGATGGGTCTTGATGATCTGAAGAGCGGGCCGGATCGTATTGGCTGATGAATGGAGAGCACCCGAAACAAGACCATCCACTTCTCCGAGTGCAAGCATGACAGTCCCGAGCCAGACTGTGTCTTCGAGCAGTTCCTCTGCTCCTTGAGGAGTGAGGGCCTTGTGTTTGCGCATTTCCACAAGTGGAGCCACATACTTTGATCGAACCAGATCGGGGTCGATGATTTCCACGGAGGAAGGGAGTTCGATTTCCTGATTTCTGGCCACTTGCAGGATGATTTCAGGTTTACCAAGCAGGATGCAGTGGGCTATCCCTCGCTCGGCACACAATGCCGCAGCTCTTATTGTCCGAGGCTCTTCCCCCTCAGGGAGGATAATGCGACGGACGGTCTTTTTGGCGAGTTCGGCAAGACGGAAGCAGAAGGCAGCAGGCGACATACGCGCCTCCACAGGGGCGGCACTGTGGAGGGTAATCCACTCGGCATCGATGTGGTTCGCAATAAAATCCATGGAGAGTTGCGCCCGCTCGATGTCGTCCGCAGGGACTTCGGTGCTCATCCTGCTGAGATTGGTGGCGGTTTCCCAGCTGTTGGTGGGGACTCTCAGCACAGGAAGCCCTGTCTGCCAGGCAGGCTGGCAAAGCTCCATGATGTTGAAATCAATGTTCGTATCTCCGGTCAGCAGCAGTCCGGCCATTGGGATCTTATTGAGAGCGGCCATGGCGATGCCAAGGATCACATCGATCCGGTCGGCGGGAGTGATCAGGATGGCCCCAGGGGCAAAGGTATGGGTTAGATTGGGAACCGTGCGGGCTAGGAGGGAGTTCTTTTTGGCTCTCCTAGTATAGAGCTCCCCCTCGTGAATAATCTCGGCATCCAGATAGCGGCAGATATCGACAGTACGGCAGGCCGTGAGTTCGGAATTTTGAGGAATGGCTGCAATCAATCGGCAGTGGCTCGGCTTGAGAAGGCGGCTGTTACGAGTCCATTCATCCCGGATTTCCTCAGGCAATCTGCGGGTGATCGCCGGAATCCTGTTGATGATGCATCCGATGACCCCTTTTTTACTGACTCCACCGAACTGCTGGGCGGCGATTTCGATTCTCTCCTCAATCTCCTCCGGCGTGGCATCGGCAGCCGAACACGCAAGAATGACCTCGGCGCTCAGTGTGCGCGCAACATGGAGATTGAGTTCGGAAGTGTAGCTTGAGTCGGCATGGGGAATGAGTCCCTCCACAACGACCACATCGGCATTTCCAGCCGATTCATGAAAGGCACGAACCACCCGCTCAAGCAGCTCTTCGAGATGCCCCATTCCGATGAGCCGCTCCGCTTCCTCAAGGGGGATTGGCGTTGAAGGTTTCAACGCCGTCGTGGCACGGATGAAATGAGTGGAGCGTTCCGGCCCTGCATCTCCCCCGGTCGGTTGGCCGATCGGCTTATAGAAGGCGACACGGATGCCATGTTTATCGAGTGCCCGGAAGAGTCCCAAAGAAATGGAAGTGAGTCCGCAACCACTCCCAACCGGGGTTAAAAAAAGTGTGTGTGGCATTTTCATGGGTGATGCTTCGTTAGATTTGCCGTCTCACGGGCTATGACAAGCTCCTCATTGGTGGGCACCACAAGAACCAGCAAGCGGGAGTCGGTTGTGGTGATTCTTCCCGAGGTATCCCGTCCGTGCACAGCGTTCAAGGCCGGATCCAGAACCGCTCCGAACACACGCAGGTGATCAAGTGTGCGTTGACGGACAGCTGCGGAATTCTCACCGATTCCGCCCGTGAAAATCAATGCATCGACGCGATCCAATGATGCCGTCAGGGCAAGCAGATGCCGGGCAAGCCTGTAACAGAAAACCTCCACGGCAAGACGAGCCTTGCTATTCCCTTCCTCCTCTGCCGCAAGGAGCGTGCGCATGTCACCGCTGATTTCCGAGATGCCAAGCAGGCCGCTTTTCTTGTTCAGGATGTCGGTGATTTCGGCAAGGGAAAGCCCCGTTCTCTGTTGGATGAAAAGCAGGACATTGGGATCGAGATCGCCGCAACGGGTTCCCATCACCAGACCATCCAGGGGGGTAAATCCCATACTCGTATCGACGCTCTTACCCTCCCTAATGGCACAGACACTCGATCCATTGCCAAGATGAGCGGTCAGAAGTTGCAGTTCTCCGAGGGGGCGTCCAAGCAGGGCGGCAGCCTGAGCTGAAACAAAACGGTGGCTCGTCCCGTGAAACCCGTATTTGCGAACCCGGTGCTGTTCATACCATTCGCTTGGCACGGCATACATGTAGGCACGGGGTGGAATACTCTGATGAAATGCCGTGTCAAAGACAGCCACCTGCGGGAGGTTGGGAAATTTTTTCCGGGCCACATGAATCCCCAGCGCGTTGGCCGGAGCATGTACTGGAGCAATGTCACTACAGTCCGCAATCGCAGCTTCGGAAGTGTCGTCCAACAGGATGCTCGCGTTGAATTTCTCTCCTCCGTTGACGACCCGATGACCCACAGAATCAATGTGGTAGGAAGCGAGTTGCCTAAGCACTTCGTCCAGAGCCTCGGCATGTCCGGCGGAGGGAATGGAAATAACTTCTTTACCCCCGTTGGCTCGTTTGATTTCAAGAACAGCCTCGTTACTGTTAAGTCTCTCCGCCAATCCCGATACCTCAAGCTTTCCGCTTTCGGGATAGATCAATGCAAACTTGAGGGAACTGCTTCCCGAATTGATGACCAGCACCAAGGGGTTATCTTCGCCGGAAGCCTGTGTAGGGGTGTTTTTCATCAGATTATTTCACTCTTAGTTTTTCATGGTCAAAATCGCCAGTTTATAAGAATGAACGAATCTATTCAAGAATCTTTAGTCCTTTTTATTTTTTTCTATCATAGCTTTGCCGAGGTGACATTTTCACTGTAAAATCGTCGGCGTTGTGAACATGACACCAGACTTCGCCACGACCGATGCCAATGAGGCGGTAGCATCGGTGGCTTATCGCCTTTCAGAAACCATAGCGATCTATCCCATCACCCCTTCGTCGGCGATGGCCGAGTCGTGTGACGAGTGGGCAGCCCGCGACAAGCCCAATCTCTGGGGTGACATTCCCAAGATGGTGCAGATGCAATCGGAGGCAGGCGTGGCAGGAGCAATTCATGGAATGCTCCTGGCAGGTTCCATGAGCACCACTTTCACCGCATCGCAGGGACTCCTGCTCATGATCCCAAACATGTACAAGATCGCGGGTGAACTGCTCCCCTTCGTCCTTCATGTGACGGCCCGTACGCTGGCCACTCACGCCCTTTCGATCTTCGGGGATCATTCGGATGTGATGGCTTGCCGCCAGACCGGCTTCGCAATGCTCTGCTCTGGTTCGGTTCAGGAGGCTCAGGACATGGCTCTCATCTCCCATGCGGCAACCTTGGAATCGCGCATCCCTTTTCTTCATTTTTTTGACGGTTTTCGCACCTCGCATGAAATTCAGAAGATTGAGACCCTGAACGACGAGATTCTCTCGGCATTGATCAATCCCGAATGTGTTGCAGCCTTCCGATCCAGAGCACTCACGCCGGATCGCCCCTCCCTCCGGGGATCGGCGCAGAACCCGGATGTCTTTTTCCAGGCTCGTGAAGCCTGCAACCGGTATTACGACGCCCTGCCATCCATCGTGGCGGATGTCATGGAGCGTTTTGGAAAGTTGACCGGTAGGAATTATGGAGCCGTGGAATACTCGGGACATCCCGAAGCCGACCGGGTCATCATCATCATGGGATCGGGAAGCGAAACCGTCTCGGAAACCGTCAGGCATCTCAACGGCCACGGGGCTAAAGTTGGCGTTCTCCAGGTGCGATTGTTCCGCCCCTTCCCGGCTAAAGAGCTCCTTGCAGCACTCCCCGTGACATGCAGAAGTCTTGCCGTTTTGGATCGAACCAAGGAGCCGGGTTCCATAGGCGACCCTCTCTATCTCGATATTCTCGGCGCACTCGCCGAAGCGCGTGCCGAAGGAACACTCCCACTGGAGGTCGATCCTGTCGTGGTTGGCGGCCGTTATGGTCTTTCGTCCAAGGAGTTCACTCCGGCGATGGCCAAGGCCGTCTTTGACAATCTGCTACTGGAACGCCCAAGGAACCACTTCACTGTCGGTATCAATGACGATGTCACCGGGCTCTCCCTCACTGTCGATGAAGCGTTCGACATCGAGTCACCAGCCACAACCCGTGCGGTTTTCTTCGGACTCGGAGCGGATGGAACGGTCGGCGCGAACAAGAACTCCATCAAGATCATTGGGGGTGAAACGCCGAATTTCGCCCAAGGCTTTTTTGTCTATGACTCCAAGAAGTCGGGAGCGGTCACCATCTCTCATTTGCGATTCGGTCTGGAACCAATCCGTGCTCCCTATCTGATCAATCGTGCGGGATTTGTGGCCTGTCATCAATGGGCATTTCTGGATCGTCTCCCCATGCTTGATTGCGCAGCCGATGGGGCTGTCTTCTTACTGAACTCCCCCTACCCGCCGTCGGAAGTATGGGATCATCTCCCTCTGGAGGTGCAGGAGCAGATGCTGGGCAAAAAGATCCGTTTTTTCTGCATCGATGCCTATGCCGTCGCCCGTAATTCCGGAATGGGTGGCCGCATCAACACAATCATGCAGACCTGTTTCTTCGCCATCTCCGGAGTGCTGCCGCGCGACGAGGCAATTACTCGGATCAAAGATGCCATCCGTAAGAGCTACAAGAAAAAGGGAGAGGAAGTCGTTCAGAGAAATTTCGCCGCTGTGGATCAGACGCTCGAGGCACTCAGCGAGGTTCCGCTGCCAACATCGGTCACCACTTCCAGGAGGCGCCCTCCTGCGGTTTCGGAGAAGGCACCCGATTTTGTACAGAGGGTCACCGGAGTCATCCTTGAAGGCAAGGGCGATCTACTGCCAGTGAGCGCATTCACCGTTGACGGAGCCTGGCCGACGGCCACGGCCCGCTGGGAAAAAAGGAATGTCGCGCACGAAATCCCAGCCTGGGATCCCTCCATCTGCATCCAATGTAACAAATGTGTACTTGTCTGTCCGCACGCCGCCATCAGAGCCAAGTTCTACGAGCCAGGAGTGCTTGCAGAGGCTCCCGCCGGATTCAAATCCACCCCCTTCCGATCACAGGATATTAAGGGTGCCAGCTTTACCATTCAGGTTGCTCCCGAGGACTGCACCGGATGCAGTCTCTGCACCACGATCTGTCCCGCCAAGGACAAGACCAATCCCCGTCACAAGGCAATCGACATGGTTCCGCAAGAACCGCTGCGTGCCCAGGAGCGCGACAATTTCGACTTCTTCCTTTCCATTCCCGAAGCCGACCGCTCGGCGCTTGATCTGAAAACAATCAAGACAAGTCAGTTTTTGGAGCCTCTCTTTGAATTCTCGGGTGCCTGTGCCGGCTGCGGGGAAACCCCCTATCTGAAACTCCTGACCCAACTCTATGGAGACCGGCTTATCATCGCCAATGCCACAGGCTGCTCATCGATCTACGGTGGCAATCTGCCGACCACCCCCTATACGGTCAATCTGGAAGGGCGGGGTCCCGCCTGGGCCAATTCCCTCTTTGAAGATAATGCGGAGTTCGGCCTTGGCATCCGTCTGGCGGTCGATCTGAGAGCAGAACATGTCCGGCGGCTGCTCGCCTCCGTCGCACCTTCGGTCGGGGATCAGCTTGTCGCCTCCATCCTTGAGGCCGATCAATCGGGCGAAGCCGACATCCGCGAGCAACGCCTGCGCGTCGAGGGGCTGAGATCTTCCCTCTCATCGCTGAACTCACCGGTCTCCGCCGAACTTCTTCAGGTGGCCGACTACCTCGTCAAGAAGAGTGTCTGGATCATCGGGGGTGACGGCTGGGCCTATGACATCGGATTTGGCGGACTTGACCATGTCCTTTCGGGACAGGCCGACATCAATGTGCTTGTTCTCGACACGCAGGTCTATTCCAACACGGGAGGCCAGCAGTCCAAGGCCACGCCGCTCGGTGCGGTCGCCAAGTTTGCGGCAAACGGCAAAAAGGTTCCGCGCAAGCAACTCGGGGTCATGGCCATGGGATACCAGACTGCGTATGTCGCTTCCATCGCGATGGGAGCCAAGGATGGGCAGACACTTTCTGCACTCGTGGAGGCGGGAAGCTATCCCGGCCCGTCGCTGGTCATCGCCTACAGCCATTGCATTGCCCACGGATTCAATCTCAGTCATGGCATGGAGCAGCAGAAACTGGCTGTGGATTCTGGCTTCTGGCCCCTGTACCGCTTTGATCCCCGCAGGGATGTGGGTGAGGAATCCGCCCTGCGGCTCGATGCAGGAGAACCCAAGGTGCCTGTCTCGAAGTTTCTTCTCAATGAAGCGCGCTTCCGCATGTTGCAGACAAGCGATCCAGCCCAAGCCGCAGCGCTTGCTGCCGCAACGCAGGAGGAATGTGACCACCATGGAAAATACCTTCGACGACTTGCCGAAGAACTTTCCAAACCAAAATCCAAAATCTGACATCCATGTCCATCGAGCTCGCCACCAACTATCTCGGTCTTCAACTCAAACATCCCTTCGTACCGGGGGCATCCCCCTTGGTTGACAACCTCGACACCGTGAGGCAGCTCGAAGATGCCGGGGCGTCGGCCATCGTGATGAGATCACTCTTCGAGGAGCAGATCGAGATGGACTGGCGCGGTGTGGATTCCCTGATGCTCAGTCATGAGGAGTCCTCCGCAGAGGCCATCAGCTACTTTCCAAGAGCGGAAGAATTCGCTCTCACACCGGATCGCTACCTCGAACATATAGCCTCCATTCGCGCGGCTGTGGATGTACCGGTGATCGCATCCCTCAACGGCGTGACACCCGGCGGGTGGGTCTCGCTGGCGGAATCAATGCAGCAGGCCGGTGCAGATGCATTGGAACTCAACATCTATCAATTGCCTGCCGACACCGAAGTCATCGGCTCGGAAATCGAGGACACCGTGGTGCGCCTTCTCGACACCATGCTTGGCAGGATCACGATCCCCGTTGCAGTGAAGCTCTCGCCCTTCTACTCATCTCTCCCCAACTTTGCCAAGAGACTGGCGGCAAGCGGTGCAAGCGGGTTGGTACTTTTCAATCGCTTTTATCAACCCGACATCAATATCGAGGATCTGGAAGTCGCCCCTTCACTCCATCTCTCTGACTCCTCCGAACTCCTTCTCCGACTGCGTTGGATGGCCATCCTCGAAAGCATTCCCAACCTCGATTTCTCCCTTAGCGGAGGAGTTCACACTGGCAGCGATGCCGTCAAGGCCCTGATGTCAGGTGCCACTACGGTACAGATGGTCTCCTGCCTTCTTAAAAATGGCCCGGGCTATCTTGAAAAAATCATCACTGAAGTGCGCGATTGGATGGCCGAGCATGAATATGCCTCAGTTAAGGAACTCAGAGGGTGCATGAGCTACCGCAAGTGCCCCGATCCGGGCGGCTACGAACGGGCCAACTACCTCAGAGTCCTGCAGACCTGGAGAGTCTCCTAAGGAGCGAGAGCAGAGAAAAAGCACACCCCCTTTTATGCACAAACCAATCAATCCCTCGGGCGAGCGCCCGTTAATGCGCGGCGTTGCGTTGCTTAATAACTCCCTTCTCAACAAGGGCATGGCATTCAGTGAATACGAACGGGATGCCTATGGACTCAGAGGACTGCTGCCGCCCCGCATCTTGGACATCGACGCACAAACGCAACGGGTTCTCCATAATTTCCGCAGAAAATCGACGGATCTCGAAAAATACACATTCCTCACGATGCTCCAGCAGCGGAACGAGGTTCTCTTTTTTCACCTTCTGCATGCGCACCTTGAGGAGATGATGCCTATCATTTACACGCCGACCGTGGGTCAGGCCTGTTTGGAGTATGGCAGCATCTGGAGAGGCCCTCGCGGACTGTTCCTATCCATCAGGGAAAAAGGAAGACTCCGTGAAATCATGAGACATTGGCCGAACACGGGAGCTAGGATGATTGTGGTGACTGATGGAGAGAGAATTCTCGGCTTGGGGGATCTCGGTGCCTATGGGATGGGAATCTGCATCGGAAAGCTCGCTCTCTACACCGCCTGCGCGGGATTGCACCCGTATTACTGCCTCCCGATCGTGCTCGATGTGGGCACCAACAACGAGTCCCTGCTTGCTGACCCCTACTATATAGGTCTCAAGCAACGCCGTGTCCGCGGTGCGGAATATGATGAGTTTCTGAACGAGTTCATGGAGAGCGCAGCCGAAGTGTTCCCGGGTGCCTTGGTACAATTTGAGGATTTTGGAAACAGCAATGCTTTTGATCTTCTGAAGAAATGGCGCAACAAAGCATGCTCTTTCAACGATGACATCCAAGGAACCGCCGCGGTGGCGATGGCCGGCATTCTGGCAGCCCTTAATCTGAGCAACTCGCGCATTGAGGAACAGCGCATACTCTTTATGGGAGCCGGCGAGGCTGGCTTGGGAATCGGCAACCTGTTTGTCCAGCATCTTGTTTCGGAAGGCATTCCGATCGAGAAAGCGCGCAAAACCTGCTGGTTTGTGGACTCCAAGGGGTTGATTGTGGCCTCCCGATCAGCAGAACTGACCGAACACAAAGTGGTTTTTGCCCACGAAGCGGAGCCCTGCTCGGATCTCGCCACTGCTGTTCGAACCATTCGTCCAACCGCCATCATCGGTGTAGCGGGTGTGGCGCGTGTGTTCACCCAGGAAATCGTTTCCATGATGGCGGAGTTCAACGAAAGACCTGTGATCTTTGCCCTCTCCAATCCTACTTCAAAGGCCGAGTGCACCTCGGAAGAAGCCATCAAGTGGAGTGCAGGACGAGCCATCTATGCCAGCGGCAGTCCGATGCCAGAGATTCATTTTGAAGGGCGACGCATCGTCTCGGGTCAGGGTAACAATACCTACATTTTTCCCGGCGTGGGATTGGGGGTTCTCGTTTCACAGGCACGCGAAGTCACCGACAGCATGTTCCTAGCCGCAGCCCGGAAGCTGGCTTCCATGGTCACCTCCGAGGAGCTGGCCGAAGGCAGGATCTATCCCTCTCTTGACAGAATCCGAGAAGTCTCACTCTCGATCGCCTTGGAAGTCGCCCTCATTGCCTTCCGAGAGGGGCTGACTGACTTGCCTCAGCCTGCCAATCTTGAAATGGAAATTTCCCAGAGGATGTTCCGTCCCGAATACACAGAATACACTTGATCAGGGACTTCCTGGGCTGTCCGTTAAGGGCCTAATTCTACTCACGGACCCTTGGATGTGTGTGTGAAACTTGTGCAGATGGGGATGCTTGTGAACATCAGATCCATGCCTGTGTCTGTGTTCATGAATAAGGGAGGTTCTTCGGAGGAGTGATTCATCGCCCAGAATCTGTGAGGGAGTTCCGCTTTGAGCGACTCTTCCCTCTTCAAAGACAATGCAACGCTCTGCAATATCTCCTACGATTTCGAGGTCGTGAGTTGCAGTGATGACGGTTTTGTCATGCTGGCATTCCACCAGAAAATCGATCATCTGACTCTGGCTTTTAGGATCCAGATAGGCTGTTGGTTCATCCAGCAGAAGCACCTCGGGGTCCAGCATCAAGACGGAGGCAAGAGCCACCCTCTTCTTTTCTCCACCAGAAAGTCGGTGCGGCACCCTGTGTTTCAGATGCATCAGATTCATCCTCTCGAGCATGATATCAACCGCCTCGATGATTTGTTTCCTGGACCATCGTAATTGAAGCGGACCAAAGGCCAGTTCGTCAAAAACCGTTGGGTTGAACAGCTGGACATCAGGATTCTGAAAGACAAATCCAACCCTCTTTCGAAATTCATAGACAAAGTTTTCGTCTTGAAGGGATTCTTCGTTCAACTCCCTCCCCTCAAAGGAAACGCTTCCACTTTGGGCAAAATAGAGTCCATCCAGAAGCCGCAGAAGGGTCGATTTTCCTGAGCCATTCGCGCCAAGAATGGCAATCCGTTCGCCGCGCTCTATGGCACATGTCACAGAATCCAAGGCCAGCACCTCTTGATATCTGTAGTTGGCGTTTTGGAGATCGTAGATCGACATGACTAGCTGATCAGAAACAGCAGAGCTATGACCGTAATCAGAATAACCACTGATAACCAGTCTCTCCATCTAAAAGAAAAATCATCGAGAAGATGGATCTCACCAGTGAATCCCCGCGACTGCATGGCCAGATAGACTTCCTCGCTGAGAAAAAGACTCCTGCTCATTAGAACCGAGAGCACTGATGCGCTCAATTCCCTTTGCTGGGATACGCTCCATTGCCCGACCTTTCTGCTCGACCGGGCATCCAGGAGATTTTTAGTCAGTTGGAGTAGCAGAAAGAGATAACGCTGCGTCATGCTTAGGATGGTGACGACAAGAAGTGGAAGATAAAAATAGCGCAGAGACTTGAGCACATGAGTCCATTGTGTTGTGAGGATCAGCAACATCGTGATCGTGGCCGCTGTTTCAGCACGGGCAAGCAATCTGAACGCTGTCGTTAGACCTTGTTTGGAAACCGCCCAATGGAGCAACGGAACTTGCAAAATAACGAGCCCGGGCGTTGTAACGATTGCCGGCAAGGCAATCAAACCGGTAAAAAAAAGAACGCCCAACCAGGTTCGTTTGAAATAGAGACGAAGCGAAAGGTGTGAAAGCACGATCAAAAGGAGGCTAAAAAGGAACACGGCCCCCGTCATCCAGAGATGAGTTGTGCTGACCGCTGCCACGATGAGCACCAACGCTCCGCAGACTTTAACTCGGGGGTCGAGTTGCTGAACTAACCCAGCATTACCTGAACTTTGAGCGGCAGTTTCTGCGTGATCCAGTATTTCTGCGAGATCCGCGATGGTTCTTTCAAGGAATCCAAACCTCGATCTTCTCTGGAACACGATGAAAATGAGTTATTAAGATTTAGGAGTCCTCAGGCTCACGCTTACTATCCTCTCCAAGAGCCAACTGAAAAGGAACCAAAGCAGTAGGATCACTCCTGTACCAAAAAGAGCAGAGAGTAGATAGCCGAGCTGCGGGCTCTTCACGATGCTGGGAGCATAATCGGGCATGGGTGCCGTCCAGAAGCTGGAAAGCATTTCAAGACCTGTCGGGGGATTCTCAGGTGGTGCCATATTTCTCGACGCGATGGTAATTTGCTTCCGAATCTCGGGATTCTTGAGATCCTCCGCGCTCCACTCGCCCCATGCACTTCCAGCCGCAAGAAGACCAAGGGGGGAAAGCACCATCAATGCCGCAAGGATCAACCAGAGTGGCCGTAGATTGATCACGATTGCTTCAGGTATCGCTGGCTCTGTATCGGAAACTCCTGGTGCGGTTATGCGCAGAAGCTCTATATCGGTTTTTTGCAGATAGGCTACGAGCGACCCAGCAATCACCGCTTCGACGATTCCAGCGAATGAAAGGTGGCCGATCATCATTGCCGGAATAGAGATGTAAAGTGGATAGGGAGCATAAAGAGGCGAGCCATCCGCGTGATGGAAGAGCATCGGCTGCACTCCAAACTCGATGGATGCAAAGAAGGCCGAGACATTGATCGCGATATATCCGGCAAGCGCTGCGGCCACGATGCGTCGTGGAGAAGCGAGAGAAGCGCTAGCGCTGATAAGACGATACACTCCATAGGCCACAAGCGATCCGGCAATGGCCATGTTGAAACAATTCGCTCCGAAGCATGTGATTCCTCCATCACCAAAGAACAGGGCCTGAATTGCCAGCGCGATGGAAATAGCCAGCATGGATGCCCAAGGGCCGAGCAGGACCGCCAGGATTCCCATCCCCACAGCGTGCCCGGTTGTTCCACCGGGCAGGGGAACATTGAACATCATGATCACAAAAGAGAGTGCGGAAAGCAGCGCGATGCGAGGGATCAAACGCGCATTCAAGACCTTTTTGAGCCGCTGAATGGCTACATACCAAAATGGAATTGCCCCTGCGAACATAACGGTGCAGGTGGAGGGACTGAGGTATCCGTCGGGTATGTGCATATCAATGAAAACTGTGGTGGCTCTCTTCTAGTTGTGAAGCATTTGCGTCAAGAAAACAGAGTAGAATATCAAATACACCCCACAGCCTCAAGAAACAAATATTTATCTTTTTTTCTTTATATATGACTGTCGTTTTTCGTATAAAAAAAGGGAATGAAAGCGCAAAAAATTGCCCTCCCCTCATCGGATAAGCGGTGGAAAATCATCGACACAAGAATGCGAAAGCTTGGTTATGAGCCACAGGCATTGATCGAAACACTTCATGGAGTTCAGGAGGCTTTCGGCTTCCTTGAAGCGGATGCCCTCAGATGGGTATCAAAGTCGCTGCGCGTTCCCGCAAGCAAGGTTTACGGCGTGGCGACATTCTACAATCTCTTCAAGCTCAAGCCGCAGGGAAAACACAACTGCGTGGTCTGTCTTGGCACTGCCTGTTATGTGAAAGGGGCAGCCAAAATTCTTGAGGCCATCGAGGAGTATGCCTCAATCAAATCGGGCGAAACGACCTCCGACAAAGAGCTTTCATTGATGACCGCCCGCTGTATCGGTGCATGCGGGATTGCCCCGGCAGTTGTCTATGACGGCAGCGCCTCCGGTCGCCTCTCACCTGAAGACGCCATCGAAAAACTCAAAGAATATGTCCATGTTGCTTGAAGAACTCACCGCGATCGCGGAAAAAACGAAATCAATCCGGAAAGCCATCAATGTTCGATGCTGTATGTCATCGGGTTGCATCTCATCACGCGCAGATGAGATCAAAAAGGTCTTGGATGCCGCAGTGACCGAAAACAACCTTGGGGAAAAAGTGGAGGTTCGTCAGGTCGGGTGCATGGGCCTGTGCGGTAAGGGGCCTATTGTCAGTATCGAGTCCGAGGGATTGATTTATTCGGATGTCACTCCCGAAAATGCCGCTTCGATCATTGGTGCCCTTGCCGGAGGAAAGGCCAGTGCCGATCATGCAGACCCCAACCATCCCTTCTTCACGAGGCAAAAGCTTGTCGTGAGGGCCAATGGCGGAAGGATCGATCCGGAGAAGATCGATGATTATATTGAAGTGGGTGGATACTCGGCGCTCTATCGGGTTATCCACGAATACTCACCCGAACAGGTGGTCAATGAGATCATGAAAAGCGGGCTGAGGGGGCGCGGAGGTGCGGGGTTCCCGAGCGGATTGAAATGGTCCACGGTCGCCAAGGCCAAAGGGGATCGCAAATACATCGTTTGCAACGGAGACGAGGGCGATCCCGGAGCCTTTATGGATCGCAGCATTTTGGAAGGTGATCCTCATGTCGTCATTGAAGGAATGGCCATTGCAGGCTACGCAGTTGGGGCAAGCCTCGGTTACATCTATGTTCGCGCAGAGTATCCATTGGCAATCTCCAGACTGCAACTGGCGATCAAGCATGCAAAACGAATCGGACTTCTCGGAGATGGAATCTTTGATTCGACCTTCAATTTCAATGTTGAGATACGCATTGGTGCGGGAGCGTTCGTCTGCGGTGAAGAAACAGCTCTGATTGCTTCCATTGAGGGACGGAGAGGACAACCTCGCCCTCGCCCTCCTTTCCCCGCTGAAAGCGGTCTCTGGGGACGCCCGACTCTGATTAACAATGTCGAGAGCCTGGCCAACATTGTTCCTATCATCAACAAAGGGGGCGATTGGTATGCATCGCTCGGAACTGAGAAGAGCAAAGGTACAAAGGTCTTCGCTCTGACTGGAAAAATCCGTAACAACGGACTGATTGAGGTACCCATGGGGATCACCATTCGCGAGATTGTGGAGGAATTGGGCGGCGGCACTCCTGACGGAAAGAAAATCAAGGCCGTGCAGACTGGAGGCCCTTCGGGAGGCTGTATTCCCGTCGAACTTTTTGATACCCCTGTTGATTACGAATCCCTCATGAAGGTCGGTTCAATCATGGGATCAGGCGGCATGGTTGTAATGGATGAAGAGACCAACATGGTCGATGTGGCAAAGTTCTACATGGAATTCTGCGTGGAGGAATCCTGCGGAAAGTGCATCCCATGCCGGGTAGGCACCGTGCAGATGCTCAATCTTCTGAAAAAGATTCTTGATCGCAAGGGAACTATCCGCGACCTCGAGGCTCTCGAGGAGCTCTGTGATATGGTTCAGAACACCAGCCTTTGCGGTCTGGGACAGACAGCCCCCAATCCGGTCATCAGCACGCTGAAATATTTCCGAAATGAATATCTGGAACTTTTGCAGCCTCTCCCCGCAGGAATAACTGCCTGAACCAAGATGAACAAGAACACAGAACAAAACACACATTAAACCATGGCTGTTACAACTCTCAAAATAGATGGCAAGGAGGTCAGCGCCAACGAGGATGAAACGATCCTGGATGTGGCCTCCGAGGCGGGAGTCACCATCCCGACTCTCTGTCACATCGAAGGCCTGACCGATATCGGTGCATGCCGCATGTGCATCGTGGAAGTCGCAGGAAGCAACAAGCTTCAACCTGCCTGCACGACAAAAGTTAAGGAGGGAATGGAAATCACCACCCAGAATCCCCGTCTTAAAAAATACCGCAAAATGGTGTTGGAGATGCTCTTTTCGGAGAGGAATCATGTCTGTGCCGTCTGCGTCTCCAATGGCAATTGCGACCTACAGTCTCTAGCCCACGAGCATGACCTGACTCATGTCACGATGCCTTATCTTTACCCCAAGATTGAGATCGATGCATCCCATGAGTGGTTCGCTCTGGATCAGAACAGGTGTATCCTCTGCCAGCGATGCGTAAGAGTCTGCGAAGAAATTGAAGGAGCACATGTCTGGGATATTGCAGGCAGAGGGGTTCAATCCCGCGTCATTACCGGACTCAATGAACCCTGGGGAGACTCCGACACCTGCACAAGTTGTGGAAAGTGTGTCCAAGTATGCCCCACAGGTGCACTTTCCAACAAAGGCAAAGCCGCGGGAGAAATGACGAAACACCGCGAATTTCTTCCTTACCTGGCACAGAGGAGGCACGATCACAAATGAGCAAAATACGATTCGCAACAGTGTGGATGGACGGATGTTCCGGCTGTCATATGTCATTTCTCGATATGGATGAACGGATCCTTCAGATCGCACCTCTGATCGATCTGGTGTACAGCCCATTGGTGGATGCCAAGGTATTCCCCGAAAATGTGGATGTTGTCCTCATTGAAGGTGCTGTGAGCAGCGAGGAGGATCTTGAGAAAATCCTGAAAGTCAGGTCCCGTTCCAAGTTCCTCATCGCACTCGGCGACTGCGCCGTGACATCGAATGTTCCAGGGATGCGCAACCAGTTCACCGTTGAGGAAGTTGAGACGCGCGCCTATATCGAGAATGCTGGATTCAACCAGCATATCCCCCATGAAGTCATCCCGGTCCTCCTGCCAAAGTCACGACCCGTGCATGAATTTGTAAAAGTTGACCTCTTTGTACCGGGGTGCCCGCCACCTGCCGATGCCATCTTTCATGTGCTCACGGAATTACTTGCCGGGAGGGTACCGGATGCAGCCGGGGTCAGCGAACTAACCCGTTTCGGGAAATAATACCATGTCCAAGCAAATCATCATTGACCCGGTCACTCGCATCGAGGGCCACTCCAAGATAACCATCAAACTCGACGATATGGGGGCGGTGCAGGATGCACGCTTTCATGTCACGCAGTTCCGAGGATTTGAAAAATTCTGCGAAGGTCGTCCCTTCAGCGAGATGCCCTCTCTGACAGGCCGCACCTGCGGTATCTGCCCTGTGAGTCATCTGATGGCCTCGGCCAAGGCCTGTGACGAGATCCTTGCCGTGGAGATACCCGAGACTGCCGTCAAGTTGCGCAGCATCATGAACCTGGCGCAGATCATCCAGTCCCATGCGCTGAGTTTCTTCCACCTTTCCTCACCCGATCTTCTCTTTGGAATGGATGGCGATCCGGCCTCAAGGCATATCCTTGGGGTTGTGGAGAAATATCCCACACTGGCCGTTGACGGGGTGATGCTCCGAAAGATCGGACAGGAAATCATCGAACTTCTGGGCGGGAAGAGGATTCACCCTGCTTGGGTTGTGCCCGGTGGCGTTAGTTCTCCACTCACCCCTGAGGATCGCGAGATCATTCTCAATAAACTGCCCGAGGCCAAGGCCATCTGTGAACGAACCCTCTCCTGGTTCAAGGGAGTGATCGATCAGTTCAAGGATGAAGTCAATACCTTCGGTAATTTTCCGAGCCTGTTCATGAGCCTTGTCTCCCCTTCCAAAGACGGGAAACTTGCAAAGCTTGAGCATTATGATGGCACGCTCCGCTTTATGGATGCGGATGGCAAGATCGTGGTCGACGGAGTCAATTCAAACCGTTACATGGATTATATTGATGAGGCGGTGGAGCCGGACACTTATTTGAAATCCCCGTATTTCAAGCAATTGGGGTATCCTGACGGCATCTATCGCGTCGGCCCCCTTGCTCGCCTGAATCTCATTGATCTGTGCGGCACTCCAAAGGCCGACCAGGAACTGAGTGAGTTTCATGCCCTGAGCAGTGGTCCGAATCTGAGTTCTTTCCAGCAGCACTACGCTCGCCTGATCGAGATGCTGTACGGCGTCGAACGAATTGAGGAGCTACTCAACGAGCCCGATATTCTTGATAAGCGTGTCAGGGCATTTGCCAAACCAAACCGTTCCGAGGGTGTGGGTGTCTCCGAGGCGCCCCGAGGCACCCTGATGCATCACTACAAGATCGATGACAACGGCCTGATCACCTGGGTGAACATGATCATCGCCACCGGTCACAACAACCTCGCGATGAACCGGAGCGTGAAGCAGGTAGCACAGCATTATGTGAAAGCCTCCCATCTTCAGGAGGGAATGCTTAACCGAGTGGAGGCCGTGATCCGAACTTTCGATCCTTGCCTGAGTTGCTCCACCCATGCCATGGGACAGATGCCTCTGCTGGTACAGCTTCTGGGGCCTTGCGGTGAACTCCTCGATGAGGTGAAGAGGGGCTAACGGCAGTTCATCGCTTGAAATCAATTCTGGAGGGGCATTGAAGAGCAAAGATGCCTTGGAAAAGGTTCTCATTGTCGGTTATGGAAATCCCCTCCGTTCCGACGATGCCCTTGGTTTGATTGCCGCCGAGAGATTATCTGCAATTCCTGCAATCGAGAGTGATTCCTCGATAGAAATCATCAAGTGTCACCAGTTGATGCCGGAACTTGCGGAAAAAATCGCCAACTCCAGCCTTGTCATTTTCATCGATGCTGCCGCTGCTTCCGAAGGAAAGATACCAGGATCACTTCATATCGCTGAGATCGCGTTTGATCCCCATAGTTCCGTCACTTTGGGACACCACTGCACTCCCGCCGAACTCATTTCCTTCTCGGTCGCCCTTCTGGGAGGGAGCCCCAAGGCGATGGTTGTTTCGCTCACCGCAGCATCGTTCGACTTTGGGGAAACGCTGACCGATGCAGTTCAAAAAGGCATTCCCACGCTGATAAAATTCATCACGACTCAGATCGGGTCATTCCGTCAGCGTGATTGCGAGGGATAACAACCAAACAGTTCTATTCGACGATCCTGCGATAACGGTAATAGGCAGCGCAGGCTCCTTCATTGGAAACCATGGTTGCACCCAGGGGATGTTCGGGTGTGCAACGACTTCCGAAGGCGGGGCATTCATTGGGACGCTTGATCCCCTGAAGGATCAGGCCGCTAAGACACTCGCTTGACTCCTCGACATGATAGTCCGAAACCCCGAAGCGGGCCTCGGCATCAAACTCCGCATAGGCATCTGCCAGAGCCAGCCCGCTTTGAGGAATCTCTCCGACACCCCTCCATTTGCGAGGGATAACCTTGAAGACTTCGCGGATAATTTGCTGTGCAGGCTTGTTCCCATCATTGCGCACGGCACGAAGATATTGGTTTTCGACTTCAGCGCGCCCCTCCTCAAGTTGCCTGACACACATCAGGACTCCCTGCAGGATATCCAACGGCTCAAACCCGGTGACAACAATGGGCACTCCGTATTTCTGTGCAATCGGATGATATTCCTCCGTTCCCATGATCGCACAGACATGACCGGCGGCTAAAAACCCGTCCACACAGTTCTCCTCAGAAGAAAGAATTGCTTCCATGGCGGGTGGAACCAAGACATGGGAGACAAGGAGCGAAAAGTTGCCCACTCCTTCCCTGCTGGCCTGAAAGACAGCCATGGCATTCGCCGGAGCGGTTGTTTCAAATCCCACCGCAAAAAACACGACCTCTTTGTCGGGGTTCTCTCGGGCGATCTGCACTGCGTCAAGCGGTGAGTAAACAATGCGCACCTCACCTCCACGGGCCTTCACGGCAAGGAGATCGTGCGTGCTGCCCGGCACCCTTAGCATATCTCCGAACGAACAGAAAATCACTCCGGGCCGGGAGGCGATCTGGATTGCCTTGTCAACCAATTCCAGGGGAGTCACACATACCGGACATCCCGGGCCGTGGATGAGCCGGATCTGCTTGGGAAGCAGCTCATCGATTCCAAATTTGACGATCGCATGGGTCTGCCCGCCGCAGACCTCCATTAGTGTCCATGGTCTTGTGATCGTCTGATTGATGACAGCAAGCAGCTGGGTTGCCGCAACGGGATCCCGGTATTCGTCGATGAATTTCATTTCACCGCTTCACTCTCCAACTCCGCAAGCTCATCCATTTGCTTGAGATAATCGAACACCTGCATGGCTTCATCCTCGTCAACTGTGCTGAGAGCGAACCCGACATGAACCATCACATAATCACCGACTTTTGCTTCCGGCGTGAAGGCAAAGTTAATCTGTTTGACGATACCTCCGAAACTGACTCTTCCAGTGCGGGTGAGAGGATCTTCACCCTCGATATCCAATATTTTTCCGGGAACAGCGAGACACATAATCCTGCAAAACTAGGCGTTTTTCCAGTGATTGGGAATCCCCATTGTCACTGCGGCAATCTGACCAAGGGAAATTCCACCGTCATTTGGGGGCACCCGTTGATGCCATAATGGGGTATGGCCTTCTTGCTGAAGAAGATGGATTGATTGAGCAAGAAGGAGTTCATTCTGAAAACATCCTCCAGAGAGGACAATTTTCGAAAACCCTGAGCGCTGTGCCATCTCGAGCACAAGTTCCGTGAGCGTCCTGTGAAATCTTGCCGATATGCGTGACCGGGTCTCTGATGCACGCAATGAAGCCACCATGCACCGGATCATCGGCTCCCAATCGATGATGAATGCCCCACCATCACCACCGGACTGAATCGGCAAAGGATAGGGTTCGATGACTTCCTGGCACTCCGTGGCAATCCACTCACATTCCATCGCCGCCTGCCCCTCAAAGGTTGCTTTTTGGCGGATTCCAATCAGTGAGGCGACTGCATCGAAGAGTCTTCCCATGCTTGATGTCAAAGGTGCGTTGATGTGCCGTCTGAGCATCGTTCGGAGGGAATCCCGTTCCCTTGTGGAAAATGAATCCAAAGGAGCAAGATCCGTCATGCCAAAGACCTCTTCACCATAGATTGTATAGAGGAGCCCCAAGGCGCAGCGCCTCGGCTCCCTCATGGCAACCTCTCCTCCAGGGAGAGAAAAGTTCCGCAAGTGGGCAAACCGCTCAATCCTATCGACCGTTACTTTCAGAAATTCACCACCCCAGATTGTTCCATCCTCGCCATAACCCGTGCCATCCCAAGCTACGCCGAGCACTGGAGGCATCACTTCATTGTCCACCATGCAGGAGAGAACATGGGCCAGATGATGCTGGACAGCAACCAACGGAACACCGAAATCCGCAGCAAGTTCGGGCGCCCTCTTGGCTGAGAGATAATCCGGATGGGTATCGGCTGCAATCACCTCGGGGCGAGCCGCGTAAAAATGCTGCAAATCAGCGATGGCATCATGAAATGCTGAAAGCGAGAGCGCCGATCCCAAATCTCCAAGATGCTGGCTGACAAAGACCGACTTCCCCACGGAAAGGGCAACTGTATTTTTCATGTGCCCTCCCACGGCAAGCGTTGAGGGGCATGACTGGTTGAGCACTAATGGCAACGGGGCGTACCCTCTTGCCCTCCTCATGATTGAAATCCTGCCCATCATCACGCGGACAATGGAATCATCCACATGCCGGAGGATCGGACGATCGTGAACAAGATAGAAATCTGCGATGCCGCGAAGCCTAACGAGGGCATCGTGCTCATCGATACAGATTGGTTCGTCGGACCGGTTGCCACTGGTGGCGACAACGGGGAACCCGATGCGTCTCATCAGCAGATGATGCAGCGGCGTATAAGGCAGCATGACTCCCAGAAAAGGATTTCCCGGAGCAACCTCCCCGGCAATAAGTGATCGATCACGCCGTCGCTTAAGAAGGACAATGGGCGCCTCCGCGGAGCATAACACTGCCTTTTCCAAATCAGAGATTTCGCACTCCAGCATTGCCTCGTGAAGTGAAGGCTCCATGATCGCAAAAGGTTTTTCCTCCCGATGCTTGGCAATACGCAGTCGCTCAACGGCATCGGTATTGCGCGCATCCGCGAGCAGTTGAAATCCACCAAGCCCCTTGAGTGCAATAATCGCGCCAGCACCAAGTGCTGTGACGGCAGCATCAATCACCTCGTGATGCATCGAAACAACTTTCCCTTCCCTGTCCCACCATTCCAGATGAGGTCCGCAGTGAGGGCATGCATTGGGCTGCGCATGAAAGCGGCGATCGAGGGGATCATCGTATTCACGCTGACACTCCCCGCACATGACGAATTTTCCCATCGTCGTATTGGGCCTGTCGTAGGGCAATGATGCGATGATGCTGTAACGCGGACCACACTGGGTGCAGTTCGTGAAGGGATAGGCATACCGCCTGTTTTTCGGATCGAAAATCTCGCTGATGCAATCCGGGCATGTGGCCATGTCGGGGAGAACGAAAGCACCGGCTTCACCAGCCGTATCACTTCCGCGAATTTCAAATCCCTTCTCACCCTGTGCAGGAATCCACACCGATTCCACACTCTGGATAAAACTGCGTGAAGGCTTCTCCCGGGAGATCCTCGGAATAAGATCCTCAAGCACCCGCTGATCCCCCTCGACTTCAAGAGTCACGCCGCGCGGAGTATTCATGACCCAGCCTGACAGATCGCATGTGACCGCCAGGCGATAGATGAAGGGACGGAAACCAACCCCTTGAACACCGCCACCAATAGTAAGCCGCATGCGTGCCCGTATCTTGAGATTGGAGTCCATGAAGTCCTCTTAATTTGGTGTGTGGGCAGGGGAATTGCAAAAGAGTTCCTCTCGGAAAAATACCTCCGCGTTCTCCGATTCCTTGATATAATGAGGCCACTCAGATGAGTTTTATTTTTTCTTCAAGCTGTCCCCTTCCCCTAGCAGACTATCCACAAGTTCTCATGGCTCACGGCGGGGGAGGACGCCTAAGCGAGCAGATGATTGAAAAAATCTTCGTCTCCGCTTTTGACAATCCCTTCCTTGCACAACGGCATGACGGGGCCCTGCTTGAAATGGCAGGTCAACGACTGGCCTTCACGACCGACTCGTATGTCGTCCACCCCCTTGAGTTCGCCGGCAGCGATATTGGAGCCATGGCGGTCAACGGAACAGTTAATGACCTCGCCATGTGTGGTGCCCGTCCCCTCTATCTGACTGCGGGGTTCATCATTGAGGAGGGGTTGAACATGGAAACTCTCTGGAGAATCGTCCAATCCATGAAAGAGGCGGCAGCAGCCGCAGGAGTCATGATTGTCTCGGGAGACACCAAGGTCGTTGACAGGGGTAAGGGTGACGGCATCTATATCAACACCGCTGGGATAGGGCTTATCGAGCACAACCAGATCATCGCGCCAAACAGCGTCTTGCCCGGAGATGCGATCCTTATCAGCGGGGACATTGGACGCCATGGCATGGCGATCATGTCAGTCCGCGAAGGCTTGGAATTCGAGAGCATGATTGAGAGTGACTGCGCTCCTCTCAATGCCCCGGTGCTTGAGTTACTCAAGCAGGAAATACGCATTCACTGCCTTCGGGACCTGACCCGCGGCGGCCTTTCAAGCGCCCTCAATGAGATTTCACGAAGTGCCTCCGTGAAAATAGAGATCGATGAAACATTGATTCCCGTGGATGAACAGGTGCGCGGTGCCTGTGAGATTTTGGGTTTTGACCCTCTGTATGTCGCCAACGAGGGGCGCTTTGTCGCTTTTGTTGCACCCGAGGATGCAGACCGTGCTCTATCGATCTTGCGCGGCTTCGATGTCTGCAACCAAGCCGTGCGGATCGGTACCGTAGGAAGCGGAGCGACGCGTTCGGGAACCGGACTTGTCACGATAAAAAGCTCTCTTGGAGCCAGCCGCATCCTCGACATGCTCTCGGGGGAGCAACTTCCCAGAATCTGCTAGAGAGTGGATTACTTCGTGCTCTCCCTGAGAAGATCGATCCAACGCGACATTCCTTCACCGGTTCGAGCAGAGACTTCGATGATCTCTGCATGATGAGAGACGGCATGGATATTGCGTCGAAGGGATTCCCGGTCGATGCCTGACGCCTCAAGCAGATCTTTCTTCGTAACGACGACCGCCCTTGCCCCTTGGAAAATCGGGGGGTATTTCAGAGGTTTGTCCTCGCCCTCGGTGACGGAGATCAGAACCACTCTCATCGCCTCACCAAGATCATAAGAGGAGGGACAGACAAGGTTGCCGACATTCTCAATGAAGAGAAGCCGGCGATCCGTGAGATCAAGTTCCTCAAGACTGCGGGAGATCATTTCTGCATCAAGATGGCAGACCGTTCCGGTGGTGACCTGAACAACGGGGGCCCCCTTGTCCCGAAGCCGCGCCGCATCATTGGCGGTCTCGAGATCCCCCACAATCACCGCAGCGGGAATCTCGTCGCGGAGCATTTCAAGGGTCTTGGCAAGAAAGGTGGTTTTCCCCGATCCCGGTGAGGAGACTATATTGATCGCAACGATTCCCTTCGCGTTCAGAAATCCGCGATTTCGCTCCGCCAGCCTGTCATTCTTAATTAACAGTGGCTGATGAAGGGAGAGGGTCTGGAGGTGATTATGTCCGCCCCCGTGTTCATGTTTCTCCCCATGTGCGTGCGGTTCATGGTGCGAATGAATGTAGCGGTTTCCCTCGTCATCAACATGCTCGTGTTCATGCGCGTGAGCGGCTACCTGAAATTTTTTGGCAGGTGTTCCCTGCATCGGAATAATCTTGAATGGCTTGGGATCCCCGCAGCCGCAATCGTCACACATAATAGTTAATCGGTTGATGAAACTTCCATCTGAGTCAATTCCAAATCGGTTCCCCCCTGCTGGAGGATTAAACCACCGTGACATTCCGGGCACTCGAATCGCAGGGATTCATACCACGATTCCCTGCCGCACTCACCGCAGGAAAAGAGGGATGGAGAGGATTCAATTTCCAGTATTGCATTGGCTGCCGAAGTTCCTGACTTGAGCACATCGAAGGCAAACGAAAGCGCCTCGGGTACCACACCGGAAAGAAGTCCCACGCGAAGCTTGATGCGGCGAATCTCGGTGCAACCCGATTTGCGAAGGTTCTCTTCCGCCAGTTGCAGCATATCCTGCATGATGGAAACCTCATGCATTGTGGACTAATGAATCGTTGGATTTACTAAGGTTCGAAGAGCACATGGACAATGTCTCCGATTGATCAGATCTTAAAAGCAGAGAAAGGAGCGAGACTCTGGACACGCACATCAGGAAAGAGAGCGTCTGCAGCTACTCGATCCTGATCGACTGGATCACGACTTTTTCCACTGGGAAGTCATTGCTGTCCACCGGGATTCCACTGATAGCGTCGAGCACATCAAGCCCCTCGGTCACTTTGCCAAAAACGGTGTATTGGCCATTGAGTTCGGGCATTGGCGTGAGGGCGATAAAAAACTGACTGCCGTTGGATGCTCGAGTCGGATTGATTTCATCGGGCAACCTTGCGGCCGCCACCGATCCTGCATCGGCCTTAAGTCGGATCTCACTCGGGATCGTATAGCCAGGACCACCCGTTCCAGAGTGGTCGCTCTCGCCGTGCCGACTCTTGGGATCACCGGTCTGTACAAGACGATGGGCAAAGAGTCGATGAAAGCTCATCCCGTCATAATAGTGACGCCGGATGAGTTCCTTAAAATTGGCCACGGTCTGCGGAGCTGCATCTTCACGGAGTTCGATCACGATGCGTTGCGGCTTCTTCTCCTTGCGAACTTTAACAAGCATTACCGCCGCTTGTGGCCCGGTTCCTGCGGTAGGCGGGGGTGTGGCACATCCGGAAAAGAATACGGAAACAATAAGGAGCGCGGAAAAAAGGAATCGGTGATTCATGAGCCGTGGATTTCCACAATGCTGAGTGGAGTCGTGTCTCCGGTCAAGGGAAGGCAGGCGAAAAGAATTTCTGATTTTTCTCGGGGAAGTATGGCGAGCGCTACCCCTGCACCGGTATCAAACTGCTCGGCGGCACTGGTGATCATTCCGACCTCCTTCATTTCCCCGTCGATGACACGCATACCCTCATCAAGCGCATTTCCTGGGGAAGACCGAAGTGTGTGGAGAAGTCGGCGTACGCGCCCAATACTTCTGAGTCTGGAAATAGTCTCCTGTCCGGGATAACACCCACGGTCATAGTCGATATGCGTGCGGTCGAGTCCGGCCTCGGGTGGAAGGATCTCCTCATCCAACTCGCTCCCCCAAATCGGAAGACCGCATTCGATACGCACCGTCTCTATCACTTGAGGCTCAAGCAACTTGAGACCCTGATTTGATTCAATCAAAGTTTTTTCCACATCCCAGCCGGGAACTCCCAAGCGGGACACCCGGATCCCGCCTCGATCCTTCCATTGTTCATCAGAGGCCATCTGACCAAATATATGAACAGTCTCCCCTTCACTTGGAGGCTTGATACTAAGAGTGACATCATCCGCCACGATGTATCGTTCAAGCCGGGCAAAAAGACTCTCTTCCAGGACAGGATCAGCTTCCACGAGAAGGTCATCCCCTTCACGACGGATCAGCAATGGGGCACAAAGCTTTCCTTTGGGAGTCAGAATACAGGCGGATATCGCTTCATTTTTCGATAAACGCCCCAGATCACGGGTCACCTGCCCGTTGAGATATCGAAAGGCATCCTTTCCGGAAACCCGAATCACGAGATGGGGAGAGAGAATGAAAGCCCCTCCCTCTCTTCGAGCGCGGTGGAGTTGAGTGACAAGTTCTTCCCGCTTCCCTTCGATCTCTCTCATCAGGAATCCGCCCTGCCGGAGCGTGCCAAGAAACCAAAAAGCCCCCTTTTTACCGGAGCACCTTTTTGAGAAGCAGAGTGATCGGATGTTTTCGACGCATGATGATTCTCCTCTGGGGATTCAGGAGGTGTCCCTGATCGATCCTTCAGACTCCCTGCATAGGAATAATGTCGGGCAAGAGAGGCAAAATCATCCTCCCCCCATCCTGCCTGAACCGCACCCATGAGAGCACCGGCTGTGGCGGAAGTGGCGGGCAGATCGATCCCCTTTCCCTCCACGGAGTGCAACGCAATTTGGAGATCCTTGAGCATATTTTTCACCGAAAACCGTGCACCGAACTCACCGGCAAGCATCAGGGGAAGCTTTAGCGAGATTGTTCCAGAGTTGGCCAGATTGTGCGACATGGCCTCTTCAAGCCGGATCAAGGGCACACCACCGCGATCGAGCAACGCTAAGGCCTCCGCTAGCACTTCGATCTCTGCGGCTGTGATCATGTTGGCGGCTAATTTCACGTAGGTGGCGGCTCCCACCGGTCCCATTGGCAGGATTGCCTTGGAAGAGGCATCCAACACAGAACGAACGCGTTCAATCACCGATTCATCGCCACCGATATAATAAACAAGCTCCCCTTCGGCTGCGGCATCCCTGCTTCCCGTGAAGGGAGCATCCAGAAACGACGCTCCTTTCTCCGAGACAAGCCTCGCAGCTTCCAGCGTCTCGGCTGGCCCCACGGTGGAGTGATTGATGACAATGTGTGTCTCCCCAAGCACAGGAGAGATGGCCTTGATGACTTCAAGAAGAGCCTCTCCATCACGCACAAAAAGCTGGAGAATATCCGCGCTTTCCGCAACCTCCCGGGCTGAAGGGAGAAAATTCGGCTCTGGTCGCGGTGAACGACTCCATACAGTCACAGGATAACCGGCGCGACGAAGAACCGCCGCTACCCGGCTTCCAATAATTCCAAGACCTATAATTCCGACGGAAGTTTTTTTGGCTGCAACCATCGGGATGTCTAGGGCGAAATTCTTACTTGGCTGCTGCAGGAGGTGTCATCGGAGCGGGAAGGTTATTCTCGATCTTGGCACTCTGTTTCAAATCCTGAATCACTCCCTTGAAAATCTGCCTGCGCTTCTGCGCCTGGAGAAAGGCGATGATCTGCTGCTTGGCTTCGTCGAATGACGCTGTGCCCGCCGGCTTCTTTTCCGTCACCTTGATGACATGATAACCGAATTTGGTCTTCACGGGAGTCGCGCTCACAGAACCAACCTTCTGGGCAAAGGCAGCATCGGCAAACTCAGGCACCATCTTGTCTTTTGGGAAATATCCGAGATCCCCTCCCCGCTGGGCGGCACCCGGCTCTTCGGAAAGTTCCGATGCCAGCTTCGCAAAATCCTCGCCACTATTGGCCCGGACTATGGCTGCCTTGGCTTTCTTCTCGGCTGCCTTAGTCTGCTCGGGAGTCGCATCAGGAGGAAGACGGAAGAGGATGTGACTGGCCTTCACAAGATCAGGATTTGCAAACTCCTTTGTGTTGGCATCATAAAATGCCTTGGCATCCGCCTCGGTTACTCCGTCCTTGCCCTGAACCTGAGTCTGCATCCACTTGGTCTGGCGGATGGAGCGTTTCAGGTTCGCAACAAATTGATCCATCGTAAGGCCGGATTTTTTCATCTCGCTCTCAAAGACTTCCTGGGAAGGAAACTGCTGTTTGATTTTGGCAAGCTGGGCATCGACTTCCTCCTGCGAAACTTTGACATCGGCAGCCTGCTTATCGACAAGCTTCTCAATGATCATGCCGTCGAGGATCTGGCTGTATCCCTGCATTTTCTGGTCCGCCGTGAGGCTTGCAGGGTTTACTCCGTTTGCACCGACAGCTTCACCGAATGATTTTTCAAGGTCGGCTTTGGAGATTTTTTCGCCATTCACGACTGCTACGGGATCCTTCAGTGCGATGGAACTGGAACTGGCTCCCCCCTTGGAAACGGCATCGGCGATCATCTTGTTGATGTCAGGCGTTGCTCCGGGCTTGGCTGAATTCTGCGCTTGGAGGAGTCCTGCGGAGAGCAGGAGGGTGAGAAGGGCTGCGGATTGTTTAATCATGAGGTGTGTGGTGAAACTTGTTCATGGCACGAGAGCGGAGTCCGCGCCAGCGGAATTTTTTTCTTTCATGTGAAAAAATGCAAGAAATGACGACTGAGCGGCCTTTACTTTCCCATTCAGAACGATATTTTCATTCGTTCTTGCTCACGTGGCGGAATTGGCAGACGCGTACGCCTCAGGAGCGTATGGGGAGACCCGTGGAGGTTCGAGTCCTCTCGTGAGCACATATTTTTTGAATTCCAGCCAGAATCAAACCCTCTCCTTTTCAGCAACATCGGAAACATGGCCATTCAAAAAGAGAAACCGGAGTTAGTCAGGGATCTTTTCTCCGCGATTGCCGAACGATATGCTCTGGTAAACCACCTGTTGAGCGTTGGATTGGATCTGCTCTGGCGTGCAGCCGCAGTGCGGCATGTCATGCAATGGAAGCCTTCCACCCTTCTGGATGTCGCCACGGGAAGCGGGGATTTGGCCCTCGCCATCGCCAAGAGATCCCCTGCCACGCGCGTCATCGGTGCCGATTTCTGCCGACCCATGCTGGAAGTTGCGCGACGCAAGGGGCTCGCCGAGCTTATCGAGGCCGACGGGCTGCATCTTCCATTCGCAACCGGATCCTTTGATGTGGTGACCGCCGCGTTCGGCTTGAGAAACATGGCCTCCTGGGAACAGGGGCTCTCTGAAATGGCCCGTGTCCTGAAGCCGGGAGGACACCTACTCATCCTCGATTTTTCTCTTCCAACAGCTCCCCTCATTCGTTCCCTCTATCGCGCCTATCTCCATGTTGTCCTTCCTTGGGTGGCAGGGTTGGCGACTGGAAGAAAGGATGCCTACGAGTATCTTGGGGGATCGATCGAGCTTTTCCCTTCGGGCCAAGCCATGACTCAGCTGATCGAACAAACCGGCCTCAGCAAGGCATGTGCTCACCCGCTCTCCCTTGGCACAGTATCCCTTTATACTGCAGAAAAAGCGGCCCTACCCAGATGAATCGATTCCGGGCTCTTGCGCTGTTCGCCCTGTTCGTTTTTCAAACAGGATGCTCCATCCTGCCTCATAAGAGCACTTCCGTAGTTCCGCACCCCTCGCCAGAGCCTATTCCCACCAAGCCGCAAAAATCGTGGCATCTCTTGCCTTTTCTTCCATCAGGATTGCCATTCTTCCATCACAAGCCCCCCCCTCCCAGAGCGCAAGCATTACAACGGGTTGGAGTCATCAGAACGGTCTCTGCCGACGGAAGTTTCGTCATCATCCAACTGGAGCCGTGCACGATGATCCCTCCCGGCAGGGAACTAATCGTCACCGCCGGTGCGGGTGAGCCGATACATCTGCAGGCCGCCGAAAGTCAGCCCCCATACTTCATAGCCGACATCAGGAGAGGTCATCCGGTTGCTGGACAAACAGTGTTTCAGTAATAAATTCTCCTCAATTCCTTTCTGAAGAATTGACTAACCAGACTCTCCCGAACACGATGCGTTTTATTAATTGCATTAACGGTTAAGCAAAATCAATGTCAGCCCCACTCTTACCATTGAATCCCGAGGAGGTAGGCTCCTTAGCAGACATTATCATGGTCATGCAGAGGAAATTCATGGCCACGCTCATGGGGGAACTTTCCCGCGACCGCCTCTCATTTCCCCAGTTTTTTCTACTCGGTCACTTATGTTCCCATGGACCAACGGGCATGACCCGCATTGCGGAGTTGATGGGGCACAGCACGCCTGCCGCCACAGGACTCGTGCAACGGTTAGAAAAACTCGGCTATGTCCAGAGAACCCATGAACTGAATGATCGTCGTAAAGTCACGGTCTCCGTAACCGCCAAGGGTACCCAACTAGTCGAGGGCATCCGACAGGAAATGATTAGCAACCTGACAAAAGTGAAGGATCGTCTCACCACAGGGGAGCAACACGCATGGTTGGACATTTATAGAAAAATCCACGATTACTGCACCGCCTGCCACTCATGAAGAACATTCCCGTTTTAATAGCTGCCCTCGCGTTATTCAGCGAATCACTCAAGGCAGAACCTGCTGCCAACGACCAATCCCAACAGGGAGTCTCTGTGGGTGCAGCGGCTGCGGTAGCCTCCCAGACGAATGCCCCCCTTGTCTCAACAAATATCCCCTTGCCTGTCGATCAGTCCGTCACAGGGGCTTCTGTTGTTCCGTCGCTGGTTTCAAATCCTCCTGCTCCTCCCCAGGTATTGAACACCTCCACAAACTCTTTCACAAACCTCTCGACCCTTCCTCCTCCGGCATTACCCACCGCTCCCCTCATCACCAATGCCATCACTCCCGGGATGCTCCCAGCACCGCTTCCCACCACGGCAACAGGTCCCGTGACGATGCCAACGGCCGGAACCAACAATTTCGGACTGAAAGACAAGGTTGGCAATATACCCCTTACTGCGGATGCACTTGCCAAGGCCGGCCAGGCTGTCGTGCCGGGAGTCATCGCCAAAAATGCCCGCAAACTCACCATTGATGATGCCGTGCAAATCGCCTTGCAGAAAAACCCGCAGGTCATCACGGCCATCAACACGATCCGTCAGGCATCGGGTAACTTCATCACCGTCCGTGCTGCACTGCTGCCTCAGATCGGATTCGTGGGTCCCTCGACTGCGTATCAATGGCAGCAGCCACAGCTTGCCAATGGTCAACGCCCTCCCTCGACCGGCAGTACCGCTCTCAATAATTTTCTGAGCCCGCAGGCGAACAATCAAAACTGGAACATCCAATTTCAGGGAAGCCAACTCCTGTACGACGGCGGAAAGACTCCGGCGAATATCAAGGCGGCAAAATTTTCCGAACAGATAGCCTACTACCAACTTCGTCAGACGATCGACGCGACGATCGCAACCGTCATCCAGCAATTTTATCAAGTGGTGCTCGACCGGGCATTGGTCATTGCCAACGAGCAGCAGGTAGGCCTTTACCAAACTCAGGTCACCGATCAGCAGAGCCGCTATGACGCGGGCACCGTACCCCGTTTTAATGTGCTCCAGGCCCAAGTCCAGCTTGCTAATGCCATGCCTCCGCTCATTCAGGCCAAGAATAACCTACGCATTGCTCTCTTCACGCTGGTCACGACTATCGGCCTTAACTACCCGAACATCCAGAACATCGAAATTCCTTTCGATGTCGTAGGTGATCTCTCCTACCACCCGCGCAAAATCGAAAGCGATCCTTCGATTCACACGGCACTGCAGCGCAATCCCCAACTCAAGGCCCAGAGGCAAAACATTCTTGTGTCCGCCGAGCAGATCACTGCAGCCATCGCCGGATGGCTCCCGACCATCAGTGCCAGCGGGGGATATCAAATGCAGAGTTACAACTATGATCCAAGTCTCAAGTCAACGGTAGAAGGATGGTTCTTCGGCGCAAGTGGGAGTTGGGCCATTTTTGACGGACTCGCCACCTATGGCAATGTGAAGCAGGCCAAGGCAACCATGATGAACTACAAGACCGCTTATGATAACGGCGTGCGTCAGGTCATTCTTCAGGTGCAACAGGCCATCTCCAATCTCCAACAGGCCAGCGAGACCATCGAGAGCCAGAAAGCCACCGTAGAGCAGGCAGTAGAGGCCCTGCGTCTTGCAAGGGAGAGACTCGATGCCGGAGCAGGAGTCCAGCTCGATGTGATCAACGCGCAGGTCCAACTGCTGCAGGCCCAGACCGCAGTGCTCAACGCCTACTACAGCTACATACAGTCCATGTCGCAGTATGATCAGGCACTCTCCCTCAATACCCAGTATGAGGAATACTTCGATGATCCGATGAACAAGTGGGAAAAGATCCGCTTCAAGAACCTCAACGCCGAGGATCGTGCGCGCCCGCAGCTTCCACGAGCGCTTCGTAAAAGCGATCCCCTGCCGCCTTCGACCAAATTTGATAACCTCATCAAGAGTTCGACGGTTCGCAAGCAGGAGGGCTCCAAGAATTCCTCCTCACAGGTTAATTGATTTCGCGCCTCTCCCTGCCCTCCATGAACGGAGTCGTGGAAACATTCCCTGCGCTTGATGCCATCCCCGGTATCAGAGCGCGTTTTTTTGGAAGAATTCCTGATCTTGCACTCAGGCAGGAACGCTCCAAGGCAATGGCCTTGCTAGCCCCCCGTCATAAGCAACTGCTCGTGCAAGAGGGCCTTGGTGACTATCCCTTCGTGACGGCAGAACAGGTGCATGGAAATCAGATCGCGGTTGTTGATGATACCAAATCACTCTCTCCCATCCGGGGGGCGGACGGACTCCTGACTCATCATCGAGGCATGACGATTGGGATCTATGTCGCCGACTGTGCTCCTGTCTGGGTAGTGACGAGGGATGGTGTCGCCGGAGCACTTCTCCATTCCGGAAAGAAAGGCACCGAACTCAGCATCATCACCCGGGGAATTTCCCTCTTCGGACATCTGCGAGGCTATCACCCTAAAGATCTCATCGTCGTCATAGGCCCCTGCATCAGGCCACCTTGTTACGAAGTCGATTTTGCCGATGAAATTCGTATTCAGGCAGAACGGGCTGGGGTCTTGTCCATCCATGACGATCGTATCTGCACAGCATGTCATCCTGATCTCTACTACTCGTATCGCAAGGAGCAGGGTTTGACGGGACGAATGCTCGCCACCCTCACCCTCCTGCCCAGATGATCCCTTTTTTAAGACGGGAATTTGATGCATCCCGTCCCGAATTGATGGATCAGGCGGAACTTCATGAGGGAAATCCTTCGAGGGAGCTAGAACGCGACCTTGCCAATCTCAGGTGGCTCAATCGCCGATTCGGAGCAATCTCACTCTTGCAGCATTTTCTGAACCGCTGGCTATCCAATCGAAATTCAGCCTCTCCTCCTGTTCGATGTCTGGATCTCGCCACGGGTGAATCTGACCTGCCTCGGGAAATTGTCCTCTGGTGCCGTACCAGAGAAATCAGGATCGAGATTGATGCCGTGGATCTTAATCCTGCGACCCTTTCTGTGGCAAAAAATCAGTCTCTGGAATTTCCGGAAATCCATTTTCATCAGGGCGACATCAGGTCGTGGGGAAGCGGATCATGGGATATCGTCCTCTGCTCGCTTGCTCTGCATCACTTCAGCACCGAGGATGCCGTCCTAGTGCTAAGGAATGCGCGCCGTCTTGCTTCACAACACATTCTTGTGGCTGACTTGGAGAGAAGTCTCATGGGAGTTGCCGGGATCTGGCTGCTAACGACATGCCTGCTCCGGGAGCCGATGACCGTACATGATGCAAGACTGTCAATCCGCAGGGCATTCTCGTTTCATGAATTCAGCCTGTTGGCCCGTTCCGCAGGATGGGGGAGCTATCAACAAGCCCGTTTTCCCATAACAAGGCAGGCACTCTGGATCGATAATTGCCGAATGGTTTAATTTTCGACCTTCGGTGCGCGTTTGGGGAGAATTTTTGGCCGCCATTGGGGATGTTTGGCCGAGCCAACCGATTCGTATTCAAAAATTTTGCTTACGGGAAACAGCACTAGTCCAGGCAATCCCTGTGCATTGAGACGCATGCTCATTGTCATTCTGTCTTCCAGATAATAGATGTCCCCGTAGCCGATCATGCTAAAGCCCGTTCCTTTGATCAGAAGGTTGCGGGTATTGATCACTCCATTCCCGACCGTAAAATCAGCGGAGGCCTTGTGAGCCGGCTGATAGCCGATACCAGGAATGATCTCATTGAGCATGACGGAGAGTGGACCCAGAATCGGCATAGCCAACACATTGCCGTTCTTGATGAGAAGATTGCCCTTCCCGGCCATTGAACGGTCATCCCCTCCCACTGCCCGGAAAGTATAATCAGCGGAGAGTTTTCCACTCGACTCCCCATAGTCGAAGTAGAGCTTGGTGATGGTCTGAAAATCAACATCTTCCAGATGTACCGAAGCGCCATAACTGCCATCTCCAGGCTTTACGGACGCCTCGGCCTTCAGGGCGACATCCCCTCCGAAAAGCTTTGATTTGGGAATGTCCACAAAGACCTTTTGCCCCTTCAGTAGCACCGTTCCACTTGTCGGGCCAAATGGCAGATCTTTCTTAATCAGCGTGTAGCCAAGACCGGATGGGGCATTGAGTTCAATTTGAAGATTATTTTTATCTGGATTTTTTAGTCCTACTTTTCCTAAAACACGAAGTTCAGGAGGCTTGATAAAGCGATAATCCTTTAAAGATTGGGCGATACGGGGGTCGATCCATGTCATGACCTTGACCGGATCCAGAGTGGAACGCACCTGAGGAAGGCGACCCTCCCAGTTCTTGAAATCATAGACAAACTCACCCTTTCCTACCCCGTCGTCGATCTTGAGAACAATGTCACGGAAATCCACTGCCCCGTCCGTTACCTGAATCTTGGAACTCAGGCTCTGAATGGCGGCTCCGCGCATGGCTGCCTTCCCAAGTTCGAGGCTTCCCGTGCCTTTCAGCACGAGAGGATCGATAGCGGGAGCATTTCCTTCGAATGAGATCATTAGAGGTTCCTTAAAGTCCATAGAGGAGAATGCTTCAGCTGTTTTTTCAGCGACTGCTGGTGCCAATTTTGCCGGGAATAACGAGGCTTTCAGACGCAGACGATTATCACCTGGGGCTACCAGGAGATCAGCCTGCAGTTTTCCGGGATCCCCCTCAAGCTGAAGATCTCTGACGAGAACTTTCCCATCGCGTAGAGCGACACCTCCGGAGATCCCATTCAACGCAATGCCCCGATACTGAAATCGACCCGATTCAAGAAGCGCATTCCCATCCAGTATAGGTTTACCTTTCCCCCATTCTGCTGCAAATCTTCCGCTCAAATGGAGTGGATCGATCCAATTCCAATCTTTTGCTGCTTCGTGTTTAAGAAAGAAGCGAGGTAGCACTTCGGGATTGAATGATCCTGCAAACTCAAGAGCCGCTTTATTGTTCAGAAAATCGCCCCACCCCTCTGCTTGAATTTCCCCCATGCCGTCATCCAGTGAGAACTTTTCGAGCGTTAGTTTACGGTTCTCAAAATGGAGATCTATTGATGATCCGTTGAATCGGACACCACTCCATTCGCCGCTTCCGGATCGAAAGGTTGCATGCTCCACGCGCAGGCTTTCTGTATCGGAAAGGTCTCCACCGGCTTGGATCGTTAATTCTGGGGGGGCATTCAACCATCGAACCGAATTGAGTTCTTTCTGAATCGAATCGATGGTACGGGCGATATTTCCAGGCCCATTGTTAGAAACTGGCCTTGGTGAAAATTGCTTCGGATTAAGAAAGGTTCCAGAAACCCTAACCGAAATTCCAGCGACCTCAAGGGAAGCCGATGTGAGTCGAAACTGTTTAGGCGGGCACAGAATCAATCCTCTGACATGATCGAGACGCAGTCGGGGTTCCTCGATTGGCCCGAGGGGAATATCGAGTGTGGCATCCCTCAGAAATATTCGCTCCAGACTGATCTGATTGCGCACAAGCGACTCCAGGTTGATGGAGATGGCAATGCGATTGGCAGAAACCACAAGTCTCTGTGCTGGCGTGCGGTCATGGAGTTGAAGTCCATCAATGATGAAACCTCTCATCGGATTGAAAAGCACCCTGTCCACGGTGACCCTGTAGCCCTTACCACCAAGGGTCTCCTCCACCTTATGCCGCACTGTATCACCAAGGCCAAAAGTAGAAGTCACAACCATAAGGGAAGGAATACCCAGGAGAAGAAAAATCACAACCAGCGTAAAGAGAGTCGCGGCGGTATAGCGGATCTTATCCTCGACCTGTTTCCAGAGGCTGGGTATTTGACTTTTTCCACGAGTGGAAGAAGCACCTGATATCAAAGGAGACATAGACTCAGAAAACGATAGATATGAGCTAAGGTTACGACAAGGAATAGGGGTCAACATCCATTGTCATAACGATCCCTCCGGGGAGTCTCATAGAGCAGGCGATCTCATGAGCCAGCTTGCCAAGCTGGGAACCAGAGGTTGCTTTAAGTGTGATATGGAAACGGTATTGCCCGTGAGCTCTTTCCAGTGGAGCGGGTGCCACCTCCGAAACCTGCACTGATGGGGGAGCGGCAGCAGATGCTGCCTTCGCGACCGACTCGGCACTAAAGAGTGTCATCTCCTTGGAAATACCCCTGATCTGAATCAGTAGCAATTTACTGAACGGGGGATGGGCAAACGCTTCACGGAAAGACATCTCCTGTTCGAAAAATCCCGTAAAATCATGATGTCGCGCATACTGCACCGAGGGACTCGACGGGGAGAAGGTCTGGACAATAACCTCCCCCTCGGTCTCACCTCTCCCGGCGCGACCGGCCACCTGTGTCAGGAGTTGAAAAGTGCGCTCCCCTGCGCGGAAGTCGGGCGCATGGAGGCCAATGTCCGCGTTAATGATACCAACGAGCGTGACATTGGGAAAATCAAGCCCCTTGGCGATCATCTGGGTGCCGATCAGAATATCTATTTGTCGGGAACGGAACTTGCCCAGCACCTCACGATACGATCCTTTTTTTGTCATCGTGTCGGCATCCATCCGTGCAATCCTGGCTTCTGGAAAAAATTTGCGCACCGATTCCTCAACTTTCTGGGTTCCTATGCCTGAATGTTGGATTCCAGGATCACGACACTCGGGACAGAGGGAGGGAGGCTTGGTCTGATGGCCGCAGAGATGACATGCGAGTCGGTTATCCGCACGATGCAGCGTGAGTGAGAGACTGCAGTTCGGGCATCGGCAGACATGACCGCACTGTTGACAAAGCATGGAGGTGGAAAAGCCCCTGCGGTTGAGAAAGAGAATGGTTTGCTGACCGAGTTCCAGTCGTCTACTGATTCCCATCTGAAGAGGAGCAGAGAGACCTCCTTCGGATTTGGATCGCTTGCCTTGCAATCGCAGATCGACAATGCGAATCAGTGGCATTCTTTGACCATCGGCACGATGGGGAAGCTCAAGGAGTGAATACTTTCCAAGTTGTGCATTGCGGTAACTCTCAACGGATGGCGTGGCACTTCCTAAAATAATAGGACATCCCTCCATGCGAGCGCGCATCACCGCCACATCGCGGGCATGATAGCGGGGTGTCTCTTCCTGCTTGTAGGTATTCTCATGCTCCTCATCGACAATGATAAGACCGAGTTTTGTGAGCGGTGCAAAAATAGCACTCCTCGCCCCGATGACAATCCTTGCCTCTCCGCGTCTGATGCGCAACCACTCCTCTCGCCGTTCCGCATCCGTGAGATGACTATGGAGCACGGCAACACCCGCCGCATCACAGCGCGAACGGAAGCGTTCCACCGTCTGCGGGGTCAGTGAAATTTCGGGAACCAACACAAGGGCACTCCTTCCCATTTCAAGAATGCGAACCAGCGCACGCAGATACACCTCTGTCTTTCCGCTCCCGGTCACCCCATGCAGGAGAAAGGGCACAGGCACTTCACCCCCGGATTCCAAGGAGTCGACAGCCTTGCAGATTTCCCCGACGACTCTCTCCTGATCGGGATTGAGCGCAGGTATCGGCGATGCGATGATCTCTTCGTCATCATGAACCCTATTGGTTGCTTTTTCCTCGGTTACCGCAATGTATCCGGATCGCACGAGTGCCTTGATCGATGAGTCGGTCGCATCACAGGTTCGCAACAGTTCTGTGACAGGCATCGTCCCGGGCCCTTTCTGCAAACAGCACAGCAAGTCCCATTGCTTGGGGGCTTTTTTTTGAAATGCCAGCATCTCTGTTTCACTCGGGTTCTGGAGCAGACGAGCTATCCTGACTTTTCGTGCGACGACTTTTTCTCCCCGCATCACGGGAGGCAGAAAGGATCTCATGACGGAGGAAAACGGAGCACAGTAATAATCCGCCATCCAACGGGCCAGGCTTATGAGGAGGGGAGAGAGTGCTACTTCATCACCGATCAGGCTGATGATCGGCTTGATTCCAGGAACGCTGGATTGCTCCATCAGCTCCAGCACCGTTCCAAGTGCTCTTCGGTGCCGCATCATCACGACGACACGACCCCCTATCTCAATCTTCCCTTCGATCTCTTCAGGAATCGCGTAATCCAGCTCCTGCCCTTCCGAGCGGTCGATCAGGATACGGGCGAAGCAGGCCACAGGCAGGGATAGCAGCCCTACTCCGTGATGATGTCCTTGTAGGTTCCTCCCGAGGGAATCATCGGCAACACATGCTCCGTGTAGGGCGTCATGACATCGAGCACGAAGGTTTCCTTGGAATCAAGCATCCGTTGCAGGGCAGCCCTGAGATCCTTCTTATGGATCACCCTCTCGGCAGGAACCCCAAAGCCGCTGCAGATCCCGAGATAGTCAGGGTAGATGCGGGCGAGATCCTTTGGGTCACCTAGGAAAGTGTGTCCCCTATTGCTGTCATAGAAACGATCCTCCCACTGCACCACCATGCCGAGATGCTGGTTGTTCAGGATAATGACCTTTGGAGCGATGCCATCGATATGCGCCGTGGCCAGTTCCTGCACATTCATCAAGAAAGACCCATCCCCATCAATGTCGATCACCTGCTTGTCGGGTCGGCCAAGTTTCGCACCGAGTGCGGCAGGATAGCCGAAACCCATGGATCCCAACCCCGCAGAGGTAACCAGCGTGCGCGGCTCCGTGAAGTTATAATACTGTGCCGCCCACATCTGATGCTGTCCCACACCGGTTGCAATGATCGCCTGCCCTTTGGTCAGTTCCATCAGCAACTCGATCACATATTGCGGCTGAATGGCATCAGGAGTGTCCTTATAACTCAGAGGGTACTCCTTCTTCCATTTGGCGATCTGCTTGTACCATTGAGGAAAGCGGGTGTGATTGGCCTTCACTGGCTTCTGATCGACGCGGTCAAGCTCACGGTTCAGGCGCTTCAGGGCATCCTTCACATCTCCGAGGATCGGAAGCTTCACGGAACGGTTTTTATTGATCTCCGAGTTATCGATATCAATGTGCACGATTGTTCCATGTTCACAGAATTTTTCGACTTTGCCTGTCACCCTGTCATCGAATCGCACGCCGATGGCAAGCAGCAGATCGGCTTCATTCACCGCATTGTTGGCATAGACAGTGCCGTGCATCCCCAACCATTTCAGGGAGAGTGCATGATTTTCAGGAAAGCAGCCGATGCCCATGAGGGTCGTGGCTACAGGTATCTGCGTGCGCTCCGCAAACTCACGCAACTCCTTGGATGCCTCGGCCGTGATCACTCCTCCACCGCAGTAAATCATCGGCCTCTTGGCCGAAGCAATGAGTCCCAGCACCTCCTGAAGGGCAAGATCGTCGGCACGTCGCACGGGATTGTAACCGCGCAGTGAAACCGTCTTGGGAAAAACGGGATGCGTGGTACTTGTCTGGATATTCTTGGGAATATCGACAAGTACCGGACCGGGGCGTCCGGATTGCGCGATATAAAATGCCTCCTTGATAATACGGGGAATGTCATTGATATCCCACACCAGATAGCTGTGTTTCACCACAGGCAGTGTCATTCCAAAGAAATCTGTTTCCTGAAACGCCCCGCGACCGATCATCGCCTGCGGCACCTGTCCGGTGATTGCCACAAGGGGCACTGAGTCCATGTAGGCGTCGGCGATACAGGTGACAAGATTGGTGGCACCAGGGCCGGAAGTCGCCATACAGACCCCTGCCTTTCCGGTCACCCGTGCATACCCTTCGGCCGCAAATCCACCTCCCTGTTCATGCCGGGGCAGAATAGTGCGGATCGTTTTGGATTTTGTCAGCGCCTGATGAAGGGGCATGGAACATCCTCCGGGGTAGGCGAATACATACTCAACTGCCTCCCGCTCGAGGGATTCTACCAGAATCTCTGCCCCGTTCATGACGACACCACGCTCGTTACTGGAGGATGCCTTGGTGGGTTTGGATTTTTTGGGTGCAGATTTCGAGGACATAACAATAAGTCTATGTCACCTCAAGGTAGCGGATGTGTCGAGAGACAAAAAAGGGAGCCCGCTTTTCGGGCTCCCCTTTTATTAAAGCAAGAGCAATATTAGTTGGTGCCGCCTATATTTACAACGTTTGTATTAATATTAGTTCCCATGATAATAATGGCCTGACCTCCAGCAGTGACCACCGCTCCACCCTTTCCACTAAAGAGGGTGGTTCCGACAACGACACCCGTGTTGGTCAGATTTGCAGAATTAATGAAAGCATTGTTTGGTGACCCGCTTCCAGTAACCGACTGAACAACGGTGCTGGTGGTGCCTGTGGTTCCAGGAACTGTCATCAAGGTCGTGTATATGATTGGAGTGAGATAATTGCTGTTGTTGGTAAGATAGGCAGACCAAATAGCGAGTGATCCACCTGCATCACCTGGCCAGACGGGATTCGTGAGGCCAGCGTTCTGCGCGTCCAAGGAGGCCGTGAATGTTGCTAGGTATAGCTGCTTGTAGTTGCTCATGCACTGTGTGAGCTTCGCCTTCGTCAGAGCGCCAGTGATCGATGGAAGGGCGAGGGAGGCCAAGATGGCAATGATCGAAATAACGACCAGAAGCTCGATGAGGGTGAATGCGGCGAAACGGTTTTTGAGTTTGTTGATGTGTTTCATGGGGTGATTTATTGCTAGTAGAAACTTGGATTCGAAAAGCGGTTGGGTCAAGTGCCCTTTGAAGGCTTACTGCTTTTTCTCAAGGCTTGGTGCTGAAGACTTCAGGATCAACACGGCGAGAGGAGGCAGGTCGAGAACGATCGAGTTCGTCCTGCCATGTGCTCCGGTCTCCTCCGCATCGACGCGATGACCGGAGGCAAAGCCGCTGCCTCCAAACCTACTCTCGTCGGAGTTGAGAATCTCCACATACGATCCTGCGGCCGGAACCCCGATGCGGTACCCGTGGCGCACCACGGGAGTCGCGTTCACGATCACAAGCAGGTCGCTGGAGTGCTTCTCTCCATGCCCTGCCGGCCCTGCCGGCCCTGCCGGCCCTGCTGGCACTGATTGGCACAACTGGGGCGCCTTGCGCAGGAAAGACCAGACGGTGTTCTCCGAATCATGGAAGTCAATCCACTCGAATCCCTCGGGGCGGTCATCCAGCGCGAAGAGGGCCGGCTCCGTGCGGTAGATTTCGTTCAGCCGCTTCACAAGCCGCTGCATCCCGGAATGGGGCTGATGCTCGAGCAGGTGCCAGTCGATGCTCTGATCGTGATCCCATTCGCGCCACTGCCCAATCTCGCATCCTTGGAAGAGAAGCTTCTTGCCAGGGTGCGTCCACATCCATGCAAGGAACATTCGCAGATTGGCCGCTTTCTGCCAGTCATCCTCGGGCATTTTGTTCATCAGTGATCCCTTGCCGTGAACGACTTCATCATGACTCAGGACAAGGATGAAGTGTTCGTGGTAGGCGTAGAGCATGGAGAAGGTGATTTCTCCCTGATGGTGCTTCCGATGGATCGGCGGGCGGGCGATGTAGCGAAGCGAATCGTTCATCCATCCCATATTCCATTTGAATCCAAAACCAAGCCCTCCTTCATAAACCGGCTTGGAAACTCCCGGCCAGGCTGTTGATTCCTCGGCGATAGTCATGATACCGGGATGCCGACTGTAACAGAGCATGTTGAATTGTTTTAGGAACTCAATGGCTTCCAGATTTTCTCGGCCACCGAAGCAGTTGGGCACCCATTGCCCTTCCTCGCGTGAGTAGTCAAGATAGAGCATCGAGGCCACGGCATCGACGCGCAGACCATCAAGATGGTATTGATCAAGCCAGAAGAGGGCATTAGCGATCAGGAAATTCCTCACTTCATTGCGCCCGTAGTTAAAAATCAGCGTACCCCAGTCACGATGTTCACCAAGACGGGGATCTTCATGTTCGTAGAGTGCCGTCCCATCAAATCGCGCCAACCCGTGGGCATCTTTAGGAAAATGTCCGGGCACCCAGTCAAGGATAACTCCGATACCCGCCTGATGGAGGGCATCAATGAGATGGCGAAATTCATCGGGTGAGCCAAAACGACTGCTTGGCGCGAAAAAATTCACCACCTGATACCCCCACGATCCGTCAAAGGGATGCTCCATCACCGGCAGCAGCTCGACATGGGTAAATCCCATCTCCTTCACATAAGTCACCAACTCCTCCGAGAGTTCCAGATAACTAAGTGGCCGGTTGCCAGCTTCCGGCTTCCGCCGCCAAGAGCCAAGATGGACTTCATAGACCGACATCGGCTGGGCATAGGCGTCCCTCTTGGCACGCTGCTCCATCCAGTGAGAGTCACTCCATTGATAGCGACCGAGATCGGTCACCATGCAGGCGGTCCGCAAATCATGCTGTGCGTAGAAACCGTAAGGGTCGGTTTTGAGGAAGACATCACCCCGGGGACCACGAATTTCAAATTTGTAATGATCACCTTCCTTTACCCCTGGAATGAAGATCTCCCAGATTCCTGAACCACCCAGACGACGCATGGCATGAAGTCGCCCATCCCATGCGTTAAAATCCCCGACGACGCTGACGCGTTGGGCGTTGGGTGCCCAAACGACAAAGCCCGTGCCTTCAATCCCCCCGATGGTGCGGGGATGCGCGCCCATCACTTTGTAGGCCTCCTGATGCTCGCCGCATCCCAACAGATAAAGATCAAATTCGCCAAGTTGCGGAGCAAAGGCATAGGGATCGCGCACAAGCAGCTCGCTTCCGTCTCCGAAACCCAATTCGATCTGGTACGAATCAGCCGATGAAGGGAGTTCGCGGGGCGTCGATCCTTCAAAGAGACCATCTGCATGAACCTTGATGAGGTTGAGTTTTTCCCCATTATCAAACAGCAACGATGCGGCGACAACTCCAGGGCGATAGACCCTCGCGATGCTGCCACCTCTCCCATCGGGACGCACACCCAAGATGCGATGAGGATCAGCGTGGCGACACTCAATCAGGGGATAAAGATCTTCGGGATCCAGCGAGATCGGAGAAGTGTCAGTCTGGGCTTTGTAGCTGAGGGGAATGTTCATCCCCCTAGTTATTGCCCAGAAATACGGTACACCACAAGGATTGCAATAACTTCGGTATCAAACAATGCAAGAAGGGCTCAGTCATCCAAAGCCTCAAATCGGCTCAAGCATCTAAAGCCTCGAACCGGCTTAGTGTCCTAAAGATTTCGTAGCGTTCGGAGTTTTCCTCTTTCGTCACCTTTCTCAACCGATCCATGCTGAAGGACTCGACATTGAAGCTGGCTACGACGCTCCCCTCCACGACTGCCTGACGCATCATGTCAAAGGGCATCTCCTTTTTCTCCCCAAGATCGGCATCAGTAAGGTGACGACTCGCAAGATATCCAGCCAATCCACCCGCAAAACAGTCTCCCGCACCCGTCGGATCATGAATATCCTCAAGCGGATAGGCGGGGCAGCTGAAAAATTGGTTCTCTCCAAAGAGCAGGCAACCATGCTCCCCCTTCTTGATTGCCACAAACGCAGGTCCCATTTCACGGATACGGCGACCCGCTTTAATCAGGCTTGTTTCCCCCGTGAGTTCACGAGCCTCCCCGTCATTGAGAATCAGCATGTCGACACGAGCGATCAGTCTGAGCAACTCCTCCTTGGCAATATTGATCCAGAGATCCATGGTGTCCGCGATCACGAAGTGAGGACGGATCAACTGATCCAGCACATGATGCTGAAGAGCCGGGGCGATATTTCCCAAGAGCACGAAGCGGGAGGATCGATAGGCTTCGGGCAGTTCGGGAGTGAAGTTTTCAAAAACATTCAGCTCCACCGAACGGGTTTCGCGCTGGTTCATGTCCCACATGTATTCGCCGGACCAGCGGAAGGTTTTTCCCGGAACGATCTGAAGTCCTTCCAAATCGACATTTCGCGATTTGAAAAACTCGATGTGTTCCCTTGGAAAATCATCGCCGACAATACCAACCAGTTTTACCGGGGTAAAAAAACTGGCGGCAACAGCCGCATACGAAGCTGATCCACCAAGCAGATCGGCATGCTCCTCAATCGGAGTTTTGACGGTATCGAGAGCGATGGATCCTAGGACAAGCAGTGACATATTGTTGGGCAAGGTTGAGGGACGAAGTAGTTTTTAGATCGCAGAAGAAGGTTTCCTGCCGCCAAGTTTCGAACACCAGAGAACGATCGGGGAAGCGACAAAGACAGAGGAATAAGTTCCCACAAGAATTCCTATCAGGATGGCAAACGCAAAATCCTTGAGTACAGCCCCTCCAAAGAAGAAGAGCGAGGCCACTGAAAGCAGGGTCATCCCACCGGTCAACATCGTGCGACCGAGCGTCTCGTTGATACTCCTGTTCATCAGGGCTTCTACACTACCGCCAGTGCGGTTGCGAAGCCCCTCACGGATACGGTCATAGACGACGATCGTGTCGTTGATGGAATAGCCGGCGATGGTCAGGATCGCGCCCACCATGACAAGTGAGAGCTCCCCACCCGTGAGGGAGAAGACTCCTGCGGTGATGATGACATCGTGCAGCAGAGCCACCAAGGCCCCGATAGCGAAGGAAAATTCAAAGCGAAGCGTCACAAAAATCAGGATGCCGACCATGCCCAAACCAAGTGCAAGAAGAGCCTTCTTGGCAAACTCAAGACCGATCTGGGCACCGACTTTTTCCTGCTTGGCGGCGATCACCTTATGGTCAGGGAAACTCCTCTTCAATTGATCCAGAATGTGGGAGGAGGTATCCTCGGCACTCCGGATGGCGATCATTTTCTGCATTCCCGCCTGCTCCATCTGGATGGTCTCTTCGGTCAAATGGAGTGGTTGGAGGGCCGTGCGGATTTCGGCCACGCTAAGTGACGGCTGGGCATCGAACACGAGAAGATCGCCGCCGCGGAAATCAATACCGAAGTTGTTTGCCCCTCGGATGCCAAACACGGCGAGGGATCCTCCGATCAGGAGAAGCGAAATGAAGATGGCGATCACACGACGCCCAAGAAAATTAAACTGATGCTTGGGTGCCAGATCGACCATCGTGATCCGCTTGAGTCCGGCATACTTCATCATCCATCGGAAGGCCGTCCTGGTGAAGAGGATCGCCGAGAAGAGCGAGGCGATAATGCCCAGCATCAGTGTGACGGAGAATCCACGCACCGGCCCGGAGGCCTGCCAGAAGAGAATGCCCGCCGTGATCAGTGTCGTAGCATTAGCATCAAAAATCGCACTGAAGGCTTTGCTGTAAGCCCCGTTGAGAGCCGCTTCCAGCGACTTGCCAGCCTTGAGTTCCTCCCTCAGTCGCTCATACAGCAGGACATTGGCATCGACGGCCAGACCGATGGTCAGGATGATACCGGCTATACCGGGAAGCGTCAGGACGAAGTGGAACATCGCCATCATGCCGAAAAGCAACACGATGTTGATCCAGAGACCGACCAAGGCCACGCAACCAGCCAGACGATAGTAGAAGAGGACAAAGAGCATCACCAGAGCGAGTCCGGCAATTCCCGAGACGATACCGCTGCGGATTGATTCACCACCCAGAGAGGGTGAGACGCTGCGTGTTTCCTCGATGGTCACCGGGGTGCGGAGCGGATTTTCCAGCACACTTGCCAGCTCACGCGCCTCGGTTTCCTTGAAATGTCCCGTGATTCTGGCCTGACCGTTGGGGATCGGTTCATTAACCCCAGGTGCACTCTGAATCTTGCCATCCAGCAGAATCGCCAACCGTCCGTGGTGGGGCGCCATCTGCGTGGTCAATTCAAAGAATGTTTTAGCGCCTTGATCGTCCAGATCGAGGGTAACCCCATAACCTCCCTGGTCAAAAAAGGCATTCGCCCGCACAACATGATCTCCGGTCAAATCGGCCTCCTTTTTCACCAGAAGACGCTCGGTGACTTCCTTTCCTTCAAGGGTCTGGGTGTGCTCACGGATCACAAAGCCCGGGGGAAGAATCGCCTCACCTTTCTCGATTTGGGCGATCAACACGCTGGAATCAGGATGAACCTCGGCAAATTCGAGTTTGGCCACCTGCTGCAACTGCTCCTTGGTTGTCTGAATCTGGGCGGGATCGAGGCCCGGGATCTGAACCAGAATCCGCTCGGTCCCCTGCGGAGCGATGACAGGTTCGCCAACACCGAATTTGTCAACCCTCTTGCGGATGACCTCGACGGCCTGCTGAAGCATGTCTGCAGTGATCGGTTGCCCATTCTGCGGTACGAGCTGAAGCAGAAAGGATGTGCCCCCCTTGAGATCGAGTCCCAGCCGGATTTTCTTGGCAGGAGGTGTTGCCGAATCAATACAGAAGAGAAGAAGAAGCACCGTGAGCACCGCTCCAAGCCAGCGTTTTTTGGCCTCGCTCTCGGTGGCAAAATACCAACCAAAGAGTCCGAGCAGCAGGAGTCCGAAAAAGAATGTGAGAAGCGGTGTCATGACAGGTAGGTGGCGGGGAATACCGAAGAAACCTAAAAATGAGAAACCGTTAGGCGGCAGGAGCCTCGATAGTGACCTCTCCGGAACGGGAAGTCACCGAGGCGACGGAGGCCTTATCAATCTCAATCTTCACATTATCGGCAATCTTCAGCAGCACGGTGGTCTCCTTGACATTGGAAATCAGGCCGTGAATTCCCGCGCTCGTCACCACCTTGTCGCCGGTCTTGAGGGAGGAAATAAGTGCCTGCTGTTCCTTACGCTGCTTCTGCTGGGGACGAATCAGCAGGAAGTAGAAGATCACCCCGATGAAGATCAGCGGTGCAAACTGGGCAATAGGACTCGGGGCTTGCGCGGCGGCGGCATCAAGAATGAGGAAAGCTGTTGAGGTAAAAATCATAGCCCCTAGTTCTATCCAGCAATGGGGGGCAAGGGCAAGACGAAGCGTTGGCTACGCCGACGCGAAGGATGAAAGCTGAAAGCTGAAACTTGAAAACTACCACAAAAATCGCTCCCATTGACTGTCACTTTTCAGATTGCAGCCTTCAACTTTGATGCCACTTGCCACCCGGCATGCAGTGTCACCCCTTGCGGGGCTGCTCCTTCGTCTCAGTCTTCCGCGCCGCTTCCCGGCGGCTTTGTTCATCCTTCACTTTTCAATGCCCCAGATAGGCCGCTTGGATCTCAGGACGATTTTTCAACTCCTCCGAAGGGCCTTCTAGTTGGATATGGCCCGTTTCCAGTACATAGGCATAATCGCTCACCTTAAGGGCCAGCGAGGCATTCTGCTCCACAAGAAGCAAGGTCAGCCCGCGTTCCTTGTTGAGATCCACCAGTCGGGCAAAGATTGTCTCCACGAGCAACGGTGCAATCCCCAGGGATGGCTCGTCCAGCATAAGGCATCGTGGACGCCCCATCAGAGCACGACCGATGGCCAGCATCTGCTGCTCACCTCCACTCAGCGTGCCGGCCAATTGGGCAATCCGCTCCCTGAGTCTTGGAAAGAACTCCTTCACCCACTCAAGATCAGAGGCGATCTCCTTCTTATCGCGGCGTAAATAAGCACCCATCATGAGATTTTCCCTCACTGTCAGCTCGGGAAAAACCAACCTCCCCTCGGGAACATGAGATAGCCCGGCAGCCACAATTTGGTGCGGCGGTTTTCCGACAATTTCCTTCCCGGCGAAACAAATCGATCCCCCAACCGATGGAACAAGACCCGAGATCGTCCGAAGCGTGGTCGATTTACCGGCACCATTGGCACCGATGAGAGTGACAATGCTTCCCTCGGGCACCTTCAATGATAGGCCATGGAGCGCTCGGATGCCACCATAGCGCACATCAAGATTTGAGATCTCCAGCAACGCCGGGGCTTGATGTTTACTCATGCGTGACCTCCTGTGCATGGGACTCTCCGAGATAGGCGGCAATCACTTTCCTGTCGGCACGAACCTCCGTCGGCGTTCCTTGCGAAAGGACCCGCCCCTGATCAAGTACAATGAGGCGTTCGCAGATGCCCATCACCACCTTCATATCATGCTCAACAAGCAGTATGGCCGTGCCAAACTCCGAACGGACCTGAACGATCAGTCTCTTTAGCTCCTCCTTCTCGGTGGGGTTCATCCCTGCCGCCGGCTCATCAAGCAGGAGCAACCGGGGCCTTGTGGCAAGCGCCCTGACAATCTCCAACCTCCGCTGATCACCGTAAGCAAGACTCCGACTCGGCTGAGCCGCAGCCTCTTCCAATCCAAAAAATGCCAAAAGTCGATGTCCCTCCTCATGGATCTCCTCCTCCTCGGTGCGGAAAGAGCGGCCTCTGCGAACCGTATGGACAAGTCCGTTTCTTAACCGTGCAATAAAGGAAGTGCGCACATTCATCCGGACATCCAGAGAACTGAAGAGACGAATGTTCTGGAAAGTGCGGGCCATCCCGAGATTACTGATACGGTGCGGAGGCAGCCCTTCAATGGGACTCCCTTCAAAGAGTATCTGGCCTTCCGTCGGACGGTAAACGCCGGTCAAGATATTGAAGAGGGATGTCTTGCCCGCCCCATTGGGACCGATCAAGCCGACCAACTCACCATTTTTGATTTGCAATGAGACATTGGTAAGCGCTGCAATACCTCCGAATCTCAACGAGCAGTTCTTTGCTACAAGCAAGGATATTTCTTCATTCATGATGCGATCGGTGCTTTTTTGCCCGTTGGGATCAGCCGGCGGAAGAAGGGCCCCAAATGCTCCCCTGGTCGGAGAATCATGAAAAGGATGATGATAAGCGCGTAAACGACCATTCTGTATTGGGAGAGATCTCGGAGCCACTCATTGAGCAGCGTGATGAGAATGGCGGCGATCGCCACGCCGACAGGACGCCCCAACCCTCCGAGAATGACCATGACTATGATCTCAAAAGATCGGAGAAAATTAAACCCCTCGGGACTGATAAACTCCACGGCATGAGCATAGAGAGCTCCGGCAACTCCAGCAAAAAAAGCACCGATGATAAACGCCGTAACTTTGAATTTTGTCGTATCGATACCCATTGCGGCGGCGGCTATCTCATCGTCCCGCACGGCAAGAAATCCACGCCCGTAAGTCGAACGGATGAGTGAGATGATCGTATAAAGTGTCACGACGGCAGTCCCGACTCCCCAGAAAAGATTCGTGACAGGCAAAATCCCTTCCATACCACGCGCTCCACCGACGGCATTGGTATTCTGAAGCAGTACCCGGATGATCTCACCGAATCCGAGTGTCACCATCGCAAGGTAATCACCGCGTAGTCGCAGAGACGGCCCCCCGACGATCAGTCCTGCGAAAGCGGCAACCAATCCCGCAATCACCAGTACAGGCAGGAAGGTTAACTGCGAAGCCCATGAGCCGCCAGTCCATGTTAATTGTGGCAGCATCGCGGGCAACGCCCTGCCCGTAAGGAGTGCGGAGGCATAGGCTCCCACTGCCATAAAAGCGGCGTGACAGAGGGAAAATTGACCCGTCTCACCCATAACGAGGTTAAGACTGACAGCGAGCGTCACATTGATCGCGGCAAAGATGAGCACCTGTGACGTGTACGAATCGATCCAACCACTGCAAAGTTGCAGGATCACCGCAAGGGCCAAGCCCAGAGCCAGACCAACGCGGGGATTAAGCCAACCTTTCGAGGAGTGATACATGAGTAAGGTGATCAATAAATCGCATCAGGACTATTGCAGCAAGCATCTGCGCCGTAGAATCGATTTATAATCCATGATTTGAATGGGATTCAATAATCCAACCTTACCCTCTGCCTTTCAGCCGATCGGAACAAGCAACCCTTGCTCATCGGTTTGGAAGGGGCAGAAGGGGCGCACGTTCTGGATTCCAAGGATTGAAATTGTGATCTCCCGTGTCCAGTAAATCAGCAAATGAGTGGGCCAGCGTGAGGGGTGCGATCAGGTCCAAGCCCTGATGATGCTCTCCGTAAAGAATCAGATGATCCGCAGCACGCCGAAAAATTCTCTTCGCAGGAGCAAGTCGCTTACCATGCTTCGGATGCTGGGGAGAAAAATACTGAAGCTTGAGATGGACAAAGCCTCCCGCCAACTGGATCAGCCCCTTATAGAAGGCATAGTTGGGGGCAGTCCTCCCGTCCTTGAGCCAGAGATGCTCAAGCACATCATGAGCCTCATAATATTGCTGCGAGTTGAAACATTCGAAATAACCGAGATAACAGGGATCGAAGCCTAGGCCATGATCAAAGCCCAACTCCTTCACAAAGGTCTCGATCCTATCGGATTTGTTCATCGACCCAGCATTATGCTAAAGCCCTGCCTATTCCAAGGCGTGAGGCGTTAACCCAAAACTCTCTCAGTCAAAAGAAGACATCGCCTTAATTACTCCTGCATCTGGCTTGCTCCACTCGGGAAGGCGCTCGGGCAGTTCATCCAGCACACACCGATGCGTGATCCAAGCCTCGGCATTAATGGCCCCCGATTCCATAGCGGCGATAATATTGGAAAAATTGTGAGGAAGAGCATTGCGGCTCGCAAGGAGGGTGATCTCACGGCGGTGAAAGAGGGGATCATTAAAGGTCACATCGCCCTGAGCCAGCCCGACATAGACAACGCGCGCACCTTGAGCTGCATATTCCAGACAGGAACCCATGGAGGTCAAATTGCCCGTGGCATCCACAATCACGTCCGCAAAGTCACCATGGGTCAATTGGTTGAGTTGATCACCGAAAGGATGCTGTGGATCGAGTGTTGTCACCTCAGGATAGAGATTTTTACATGCTTCCAGGCGTGAAGGAGCACGATCGATGACAACCACTCGGGAGCCATTCAATAATCCAAATTGAATGACCGAGAGTCCAATAGGACCGGCACCGATGACAACCATCGTCTCGCCTTGTTTCACCTGAGCGCGATCTACTGCGTGAGCCCCAATAGCCAAAGTCTCCACCAGCGCGAGTGCCTCGTAGGGAAGCGTCTTGGAGGGGTGGAGTTTGACAGCGGGAACAATCAGTTTCTCCCTCATCCCTCCATCGGCATGCACACCGAGCACGGCAATATTGGCGCAGCAGTTAGTCAACCCCTTGCGACAGGCGGCGCATTTTCCGCAATGGAGATAAGGTTCTACACTGCAACGATCCCCGATGCTGACATTCGTGACGCCGTCACCCACGGCGAGGACCTCGACTCCCAGTTCATGCCCGAGAATACGCGGATAGTTGAAGAAGGGCTGCCGTCCATGAAAGGCATGGTAATCCGTGCCGCAAAGTCCGATGCGATGCACTCGCACAAGTGCTTCACCGATTCCGGGAGCAGGGGATTCAGGGGCTTCGTGGAGGGAGAGCTTTCCAGGCTCGTTAAGAATGACTGCTTTCATGGTTGATCAGGTAGCGGTGTTAGATGATGGAAAAAGTGCTGAGAGAAGCTCTGGTTCACTGCCAAAACTCAGGCGACATTCCTCCAGAGTCGGCCTTAGACGCAGCGCCATCTTTCCCTCATGTCCCTTGGCGATGTCGGAGAGTTTGTGTTCGAGAAACGGGTTGGCAAACCGGTCAAGAGTTTGCTGCGCGAAGAGTTCCGGCTCCTCGACGCGTCCGCGGAGCACCGGTACAATTTCCTGAAAGAGTAGTTTCCGCAGCCATTCACCCACTTCGGGGTGTCCCACCGCCTCGCGCACGGTGAGAATGCCAAGTGGCAGCGCCTTGCAGACCAAGGCTGTATGGGCGCCATTGAGAATGCGCACCTTCCTCAAGGCATAACCGCTGATATTGGGAGCGACGACCACGGCAGGATGAGTCGTCAGGGGAAGTTCGGAAGCTTTGCCTTCCATCGCCCAGAACTGGAATGGTTCTGCAGAAATCAGCAGGGGGTCACTCTCGAGCAGGGGATGGGAGGAGGGCTTTCCGGGAACGATGCGATCGACCAGATTATTGACCCAGAGGCATTGGTTCTTCAGCCAGGTCACAAAGGCATGATCGCAATTCCAAAGTGATGCTTGGCGGAGTACAAGTTCCCGGAGCATATCCCCGTTATTGGGCACCAACTCACAGGGAAGAATCGTCAGCCCGCCGACTCCCGTCTCAAAACGAGCCTTTAGACACAGAAGCACCTTCGCAGGAAACGAGGCCGGTGGGGTATCGGAAGCAAGATCCTTTTCTTCAAGAACAAGTCCGACCTCCGTGACATTCGAAATGATCCACTTGAGGTCTGGCGAAGCAGCCACTTTTAGAACTTCTGTCCAATCAGAAGAGGCGACAAGCACGCGGCTGATGGAATCTACCTCTGAAACCTCATCGATCACAGTGCCGTCGCGAAAACCACGAATCGCGACATGATAGCGGCACTCACGCGCGTTCAACTCACGGGCCCGTTCAGCCCCCGTACTCTGCACGGCGACCACCATGCCTGCCTCTCGCCCTGCACGGTTCTCCTCGGCAATGAAAAGATCGGCAAAGGCCCTGAGAAAATTGCCCGTTCCAAATTGGAGAAAAGTCTCTTTCACAGGGTCACTCCTTCCTTCCAGATAGCGATTTCGCGGTAGCCATTGATTTCATTGCGGGTCTTGCGACCTTCGGCAGTTTCGAGCACAAACTTCACTAGTTTTTCCGTGACAAGTTCAGTGGAGACCCCCTCACCCAGCAATTCTCCCGAATTGAAATCAATCCAATTGGTTTTTCTAGCAGCAAGATCGCCATTGGAAGCAATCTTGATGGTCGGGACAGGGAGGCCTAGCGGAGTGCCTCTCCCCGTGGTGAAAAGAATCATGTGAGCCCCGGCCGCAGTCATGGCAGTAGCTGACACTCCGTCGTTTCCCGGAGCCTGAATGAGACTCAGTCCTCCGAGTCCGGGTGTCGCAGTTTTGCCGTAAGAAAGAATTTCACAAACCGGTGCCTGACCTCCTTTCTGAACACACCCCAGCGATTTCTCCTCAAGCGTGGAAATGCCGCCATCTTTGTTGCCCGGCGAAGGATTCTCGTAAATCGGTTCATCGTGCCGGCGGAAGTAATCTTTGAACTCTTCAACCATGCCACGGAACTCTCCGGCTATTTTGGTGGAGGCGGCACGCCTCTCCAGCACGGCTTCCGCGCCAAACATCTCCGGCACTTCGGTCAGCAGTGTCGTCCCACCTTGGGCACTCAGCCAATCGGAAACGCGACCCACCAGGGGGTTGGCCGTGATACCACTGAAGCCGTCGCTGCCACCACATTTCATGCCTAGCACCAATTCAGAAGCCGGGATCGGCTCGCGCTGAAACGAGGAGGCGTATTCCACCAGCTTCTCCATCGCTACGAGGCCCGAATCGATTTCATCGGAAACTTCCTGCGCATTGAAATAAATTAGTCGGCGAGGGTCATGTTCACCGATTGCTTTGAGAAAACCATCCATCCGGTTGTTCTCGCAACCGAGTCCCAGAACCAACACCGCAGCCGCATTGGGATGACGCGCAAGTGCAGCAAGAATATTGCGGGTGTTTCCCAGATCATCGCCGAGTTGCGAGCATCCGTAAGGATGGGTAAATGCCTGAATCCCCTCAATGGGGCTTCCCGGCAGGCACCATCTCTCCCTCGCACGGGCAGCAATGCGTTCGCTGGTCCCGTTAACGCAGGCCACGGTGTTAATAATCCAGATTTCGTTGCGAATGGCAGCCCTGCCGTCGGGACGGCGATACCCCATGAAGGAAACTGGTAGAGTCCTGATCACCGAGGAGGCAGCTTTGTCGAGAGTCGGCTCCGGAACAATGCCTTCGCCAAGCCCGCTTTTCAGGTTCTGCACATGGACGTGTTCCCCAATGGCAATATCTTCGGTCGCCTTGCCTATCGGGAAGCCATATTTCCAAACCCAGTTTCCAGTCACAATTGGCTTCAGCGCGATCTTGTGCCCGGCGGGAATATCATCATGAAGAGTGATCCCTTCGATCACAGTTCCTTTCCTGAGGGCCTCACGGCAGACGGCGACATTGTCGAGGGGGTGGATTTTTAGGAGTGCATCCATAAGTTTTCGGATCGTTTACGATAAAACGGCTGCAGGACGGCAGAAGGCACCTGAGTGACCCGGGAAATTGATAGGAAGAGCCATGAACTGAAAGCTCGGCCCGCAATCGAAGATCTCCTTGGGAAAGTGAAGATCTTCCACAACCCAGAGTCCATTGCCGAGAAGGATCTCGTGGGTGCGGGTATTGTCGGGGTCGCGACTTCCACCGATGGAGTAATGATCGATACCAACGGCTCTAGCCCTCTGATCAACCAGCCACTGGGCACCATCAGGGGCAAGATACGGAGAGTGGTATTGCCATTCCTCGGATTTTGCACGGCGATCCCCCCAACCGGTCGCCAGTAGAACAATCCCGTCCGCGACATTTCCCGCAATACGGGAGGCGAGAAGCTGTGCACCGATTGACCTGTCAGCCTCCGAATCTCGCAGATCACAGAGGATTGCTGTACCGACAAATGAATCCAATGGAATCTGGTCGATGGATTTTCCGCCCGCAATCTTGTGAAGGGGTGCATCCAGATGGCTGGCGGTATGCAGCGAGAGATGAAGTTCCTCCATGTGCCATCCGTCCCTTTCATTGGTAGCCACAACCGTGGAGGAAACTGGCCGGTGAACGGGGCAATTTGGGCACCCGTCGAAAAGGGGCTGGGAAAGATCGATCAGGCGCATGGAGTCACACGAGTTAGTTTCTAGGCGGAGACGAGAATAATGTTGGAGTAGTGGGTGGTGTCACCCGTTCTGATCAAACCGATGGCCCCCGGCACTCTTTTCTTGAAGACAGTCTCATGATCCTCGAAGGAAAGCGGTATCGAACCGAGGATATTGCGCCGGGCGTTCACCACGGCGGCATCGTTCGCCGAGATGTACTGCTCGGCCATGTAGGCCTGCCCCATATCGACGGATTGAAGAAGAGCCTCCAGCACTTCGTTCACCGTCGGTTTTCCATCAACCAACGAAATATCGACCGTTTCAATCTGCGGCCAGAAAGGAAACCCCCGGTCGGCGATGACGATGGTATTGGTATGCCGAACGCGTGCGACAAGCGAGAGGATGGCGGGGTTGAGGATGCCTGATTTGAGCATGGAGGTGTCGGTGCTGAGATTAGTTGTTTTCGGGACGGCCGCTGGGCCAGGTGACATTATGGATCGGCTTGAGGATCTCCTGCACCTTGGCCAGCAGTGCGGTATCAAGGGGTTCCTCGATTTGGCGGATATTTTCCAGAATGCGATCGGGATTGGCTGTGCCAACAATGGTCGTATGAATATCAGGGTGAGCGACCGAATATTGGAGTGCCAATTTGGCAAGATCTGCTCTCTGCGAGGAACAAAAAGCTGCTGCCTCGGCACACTTGGCCACCACCTCTGCAGGTGCAGGATGCCACTCTGGAGGCCCCTCCTGGGTGAGCAGGCGCATCGCGAGGGGAGCAGAATTGAAAATGCCGACCTGTTTCTCTTTGAGATAGGGAAGTTGGTCAGCCAGGGCTGTGTCATTGAGGCCGTAGTGGCAGTAAGACTGTATCTGATCAACATCGATCTGGTCCATCACCTCCTTGTAAAGGCGCACCGGCAGGCAGGTAATTCCGACGAATCGAACCTTGCCGGACTTCTGTGCCTCTCGAAGAGCGGGAATGGTCTCCTCGACGATCTGATTGATATCTCCGAACTCCATATCATGCACCTGAATGAAATCGATGTGATCGACACCTATACGCTTTAGGCTCTCCTCGATACTCGTGGCAACGCGCTGTGCCGAAAAATCGAAATCTTCAATATTTGGTCCGAACCTAGAAACTTTGGTTGCGAGCAAATAACGATCTCGCCCCACTCCCTTGAGTGCCTTGCCGAGCACCGTCTCCGCCTTAGTGGCTCCGTAATATGGCGCGGTATCGATCAGATTGATGCCATGATCCAGAGCGGTGTGAACCGTGCGGATACCATCCTCCTCAGCGATGGAGCGGAAGACTGAACCAAGAGAGGAGCCGCCGAAGGCGAGTTTGGAGACTTTGAGGCCTGTGCGGCCGAGTGTTCTGTATTCCATGGGATTATTCCTTGAAGGTGATTTTGAATCCGACCGGCATGCCGGGGAGGGGCAAGGTGGCTGGCTTGGTAATGACGAGGGCATCGGGGGTCTGTTTCCATGCCAGATCTCCCTTGCCGCCAAACATGGTGACCGAAGCGATTGGCTTCTCCAGCTTACCCGAGGAGGAACCGAGTGCCTTGATCGTGATATCGCCTTGAGGCTCGCCAAGGGCAAACACATACAGGATTTTCCCGTCCTTGCTTGCCGTGAAGCGGATATTCTTGTCGGAAAATTTGATGAGCCTTTCATTGAAACCGATTTTTTCAAGGGATGTTGCTGGAACGGCGGCAGGCGGGTTTTCCCCCGAAATCTTCCAGGGCCGGGTGGCATAAATCCCTTCACCATTGAGGGCGGTCCATTTGCCGATCCCATCCACGATGGCTAAGACATCTGGTTCGAGATCACCCTCGGGGGTCTGCACCACATTGATCAGAAGGTTGCCGTTCTTGCTGACGATGTCGCAGAGCATCGATGTCACCTCGGCGGCCGTCTTGTATTTCTGTCCGGTACTGTAGAACCAGTCACCGATCGAGGTATCAGTCTGCCACGGGTAGGGGCTGATATCGTCCTTCACACCGCGTTCAATATCCTGCACAAAACGCCCTTCTGATGGTTCCTTGCAGTTGTAAACGGCCGTCACTTTGCCGCCGTTAAAGGACTCGTTGCTGTTATAGAAATGGGCAATCATATTGCGACCTACATCCCCGAAAGGGAGCTTGCTATCTGAGTAGAGTAAATCGGGGTGATAGGTGTCGAGCAACTCGCGGATCATGCCATTCCACTCCTTCTGGTTCTCTGGATCGTTGGTCAGCCAACCCGTGTCGCCCGGAGCAGCCTTCTTATGATAGAGATCCTGATACTTCGGGTCGTTTCCATCATAGGGTATTCCTTTTTTCGGACCGTCCGGATCGGATCCATGAGCCGTTTGGAACCAGGTATAACTGGCCCCGAGATGCTCGGAGACGCCAAAGGGTAGGCCGTTCTTCTTGGCCGCCTTCTGCCAGAGGCCGACTACGTCTTTCATCGGCCCAATCTTGGCGGCATTCCACTTGTGCAGCTTCGAGTCCCAGAGGAAGAAATTGTCGTGATGGGTCCCCATGCTGACAAAGTATTTTGCCCCCGCTTTTTTGTAGAGGGCCATCAGCGCCTCGGGATCCCACTTCTCGGCTTTCCAAAGGGGGATGATATCCTTGTATCCCTGCCCGGAGGGATGACCATATCGTGCTAAGTGATCCTTGTAGAACGCGCCGGGCCCCTTGTGCCGGCCTGTCGTTTTGTCGATGTCATCGCTGATGTACATCTTCCGCGCATACCAGTCACCGCGCCGCGGCACTGCCTGAGGACCCCAATGCGACCAAAAGCCAAGTTTCGCGTCGCGGAACCAGTCAGGGTATTCGTATTGTTTCAAAGAGGCATCGGTTGCCTCAAAGCGTCCCGGTCCCGCAGGAGGTAGTTCCTTGACTGGAACGGTGCCGTTTTCTTCGGCCTTTATGCAGGTGACCGAGCTGAGGAGGGAAGTCAGGATGATTGCAGCAAGGGGGAATCTCATGCAGCCACCATGACATCTCGTCACAACTTCCGCATCACAAGAAACATACCGATTCTTGATAAAAACATATCAATTCTTGATCTGGCTGCTTTTTTGATTGTGACGCGCATACCCTCAACGCGTTCCCCACCTCATCTGTTTCTGCAATGCACGGGGGGAATAGCCGAACTGGCGTTTGAAAACGGAGGAAAAATGAAAGGGGGTCGCATAGCCGAGGTGATAAGCCACTTGCTTCACCTTCCATTCGCCTGAGAGCAGAAGGCCCGCCGCATGGGTCATCTTCTTCCGCGACAGCCGTTGCGAAGGTGGCGGCTCCCCGATGGCTCTGAAGGAACGACTCAAGTGAGCTGGACTCACTCCCAAACGACCAGCCAATTCCTCCAGAGTCCTGAGCGACGCATACTCCTGATCAATGAGTCTCACGGCGCGGTTATAGCAATTATCCTTCTGAATTTTTTGAGAACTCAGAGGCAACGACTCGCTACTCATTCTCAAGATGGCTCTCAGATAGTCCGTGCAGAGATCCGTATTGTTTTTGGAGACACGCCCGCCACGATTGATCAGCAGATCAAAAACCGCGACAAGAGGCTCGGCATCACGAATCATTGCCACCTTCCCCGCCTTCATTTTAGAGCTTTCCATAAGCCGCTCTGCCTCAATACCCACAAAATCGACGAAGTACTTCACCAACCGCTCACCTGGCTGAGACCTTATTGAATGAGGGACTCCCGGGCCATAGCTGAAAATCATGCCTGGAAGCAGGGCTAATTTCTTCCCCCCCAGTTCCAGCGTTCCCGATCCGGCCACAACGAGTTCGAGAGCAAGCGAAGGATACCCCTGACGCACCACCTGATACTCCTCGCGGCAAAACTCCCGTCCCGCCATCAGGAGGCGCAGGCCTTTAGTCGGTGCCGTGGATGTCGAGAGAAAGCAATAGCGCGAGTCACTGACCTGAGCCGAAAGTGGAGGAAGGGGCGAGCGACGAGCCATGCATAAAGAGTGCCTTTTTTACACCCGATTGCAAAACGATGATTGTGCTTATCTCCTTGCGGAGAAGGGCGGACGGATTTTTAATCCCCATCCCTACAAGTCCATGCGCGATTAGCTCAGCGGTAGAGCGCTTGCTTCACACGCAAGAAGTCACAGGTTCGAACCCTGTATCGCGCACCATCTCGCCGAACTGCCTAGCGGCTCATTTCATCACCCTGACCGGATGCCTGGTGCTGTCTGATGACCGATAAGATCTCCGCTCTGCTGCTAAGCACCATGTCACCATGCAGGGTGCACTTGATGGCAGCAAGTGCGTTGCCGTAGCTCACCGCATCAGCAGCCCCGTTTCCGGCCAGAAGGCCGTAAAGAGCCCCCGCCACAAAGGCATCGCCACTACCGATCCGATCAACCACCTCGATGGATCGATAAGGCTCCTCAGAATGAAACCGATCGGACTTCGCGTCGTAGACCAAAGAATCCCAGGAATGTCGGGTTGGACTTTCCACCGTGCGTCGTGTCGTCGCAACAAACTTGCATCCGAATTCCTCGGCAAAAGACCGCTGGATAGACTGTAGGTCACCCGTCCGCTCCAGAAGTCGACGGGCCGTTTCCTCGGAAACAAAGAGAATATGGCTCAACGGAAGAATCTCCTTGAGGCATTCCCTGGCCTCACTCTCGCTCCATAGGGCAGCGCGGTAATTCACATCGAAGGAGACAATGCCTCCCGCTTCATGAAAAGCGCGCACCAGATGGAGAGCCTGCGCTCGCATCTCGGACCCGAGTCCCAGCGTGATTCCTGTCAGATGCAGGAGCCTCGCCCTGCCAATCGGCGAAGGATCAAGATCCTCGATAAGGAACTTGCTGAAAGACGACCCCTTGCGGTCGTAGATTACCATCGGTTTGCGGGGACTCTCGCCATGCTCGTAGAAATATAATCCAAGCCTCGCATCCGCCGTCGAATCGAACTGTACCCAGTCATCACTGACCCCCGTGAAGCGGATTCTATTCCGGGCGAATTGACCGATTGGAGAATCGGGAAGCCTCGTCATCAGCGCCGTCCTGAGTCCGAGCATTGCAAGACCAGCCGCCACATTCAGTTCGGCACCGCCGATCTCCCTCTCAAAATGCTCTGCCCCAAGAATCCGACCTCTGCCCGAGGGGGTGAGACGGAGCAGGACTTCACCAAAACCCATCATGTCAAATTCCGGAGTGTTCATTCTTCCATTTTGCATAGTCCTACCTCGATTTCGACCTGATTCCGTTGATGGATCACTTTTCCTCATCCTTGTGGATTGAATCACATGGTGTTGTACCCCATCCATTAAACAGTTCCCGATCCTTCCGCTTACTGAGTGAAGTCTGCACGACCGGGTGAAAGGGGCTGCTAATGGTGAGCCGTAACGAGGAGAAGTTGGAACTGAGAATCAAGGGAGAAAAGTTATCCTTTAAAGCAATAGGGACAGCTCTCTTCATAGACATATCTTGGGTCGAGCAGTTCTACGGGCTTGAGCGGTTCCTGGCAGGCAAAGCAGAGCTGGCTTCCGGTTTCCTGCAAAGCCGGATCTACTCCGACCCGTTTGTCAAAAACGAAACATTCCCCCTCGTAGTGCGCTCCGCCGCATTCCTCGAAGTATTTGAGGATGCCTCCATCAAGCTGATAGACAGTCTTAAAACCTTCCCTCTCCAGCAATGGCGCGGCCTTTTCGCAACGAATGCCTCCTGTGCAGAAGGAAACTACTGGAATGTCCTTCATCTCCTCTGGAAGCTGTCGGACAGCCTCGGGAAAATCCCTAAAATGATCGATACCGAGTCTCCGTGCTCCGGCAAAAGTGCCGAGCCTGATCTCGTAGTCATTGCGAGTATCGAGAAGGAGCACGGGACGCCCCTCATCAAGCCACTCCTTCAGCTGCTTGGGAGCGAGGCGAGGCGAGGTGTAGCGGGCAGGATTGATCCCTGCAACGCCGAAGGCGATGATCTCGTTTTTAAGTTTCACGAGCATCCGGTTAAAGGGTTGCTCCTCACTCTCGCTATATTTTGGCATCAGATCGTAAAGCCCCGCAACTCCACGCAACCGAGCCAGCAGCCATTCCACAGCGGGGCTTTCTCCGGCTATGAAGAGATTGATTCCCTCAGGGCTCAGCAGGATACTCCCTTTGAGATCCCTCTCGCGACATTCGGAACGAAGCTCTTCGCGCAGCTCTTCCAGGTTTTGAAGCTCCGCAAACTTGTAGGCGGCGATATTGACGATCTTCGGCATTCCTCCATCAATAACTGAAGAGATCGCCAAGAGTGTAGGATTTTCCCGCAGCGGCATTGAGTGCCCTCAGCAGTTTTCCCTGCACATTTTTTGTGAGCCTCCGGCCTTTGCATCCGCGAACCACCATCTTGTGCGTGATCTGCTCCGTGGAGGCAGCGACAAGATCGTGGGATTTGAGCTTCAGCTCAATGAGAATCCGGGCGAGTGGTTGCTCACCCAGATCGCGTTCAACATTCGTCGTCAAAGAAATTTCCTAAATCGTCTTGATCAACTCTTCGGCTGGAAGTCGAACTTTGGGAAGAGTCGCATATTTATCCTCCGCACTCCGGTAGCCGAGAGCAGCCACGACGACCGCGGCGCAACCCTGCTCCTTGAGTCCCAGCAGCGAGTCATACTCAGATGGTACGAAGCCCTCGATCGGGCAGGTGTCGACGCCGAGCAAGGCTGCCGAGGTCATCAGATTGCCGATGGCGATGTAGGCCTGAAGAGCCGCCCAGTGCGGAATACGATATTCACAACCAGGACTTGTAAGACTGGCTCCCATCATCCCACGAAGACCTTCGAGGGATTCGATGGGGGTGCCACGTACTTCAACGATCCTGCTGATATAGTGGTTGATCTCGACATCCGTTACGGAAGTGCGCGCGGCAAAGACCACAAGATGCGAGGCATCTACGATCTGGCGTTGTCCCCATGAGTGAGGAAGTAGCTTTTGCCTGAGTTCGGGATTTTCCACCACCAGAAACCGGTAGGGCTGCAGCCCGAAGGAAGAGGGTGAGAGAATCAAGGTCTCTTCCAATGTCTTCCAAGTCGCCGCCGGAATCTTCTTTACGGGATCAAAGGTCTTGGTGGCATAGCGCCAGTTGAGGGCGCTCAGAAGTTGGTCGTTAGAAATGGTGTGGTTCATGGTAGTGATGGGTCTCTTTGGTTTTTAGTAGTCTATCTATTGAACTCTGCTGATCGATTTGGCTGGTTTTTTTCAGAAAACTCCAGCAGAAAGTTAATGCCATTAACAAAACAACTCCTTAATCTTAATTTTCTCATCCCATGTCCGAACCCGTCATCGCTCAAAAATCCCCCATCCCTGTCACCGTCGAAGCCGGCAAGACCTACTACTGGTGCTCCTGCGGTAAGAGTGCTTCGCAGCCCTTCTGTGATGGTTCCCACAAGGGAACCGGTTTCGCCCCGACTCCCTACACTGCCGAGAAGGATGCCCCGGTCTATTTCTGCGGCTGCAAGCACAGTGGTAACGGTTCTCTCTGCGACGGTTCGCACTCCAAGCTATAAGCTAGGAAGGGTACAGACTTTAGTTGATTAGGCTGTATGCCTGAATTCTCAACAGCCGTCCCTTTACACGAGGGGCGGCTGTTTCTGTAAATTGACACGCTTCTTTCCAACCTCTGAGCGATAGGCCGTCACGATACGCTCCGCCGCAGCCTGAGCCGTCATGCCGTATTTCTCGCGAAGGATCGCTGCCGATCCATGCTCGATAAATTGATCGGGCCAACCGACACGCACCAGCGGAGTTGTGATTCCCTGATCGCTTAGATACTCTGCCACTCCCGCACCGAATCCTCCGGCAATGGCATGATCTTCGAGTGTGGCAATCACCTTCACCCCGCGGGCAAAGAATTCCAGCGTGCCAACATCCAACGGCTTTATCCAACGGGGATTGATGACGGCTGCCTTGATGCCGTGAGCCTCCAGCAAGTCTGCCGTCGCCAGAGCCACTTCGCAGTAGTTCCCAAGTCCGAAGAGCGCGACATCGGTTCCATGACGGAGGACTTCGGCCTTGCCGATTTCAAGCAGCCGCGGCGTGGTCTTGGGCACGGCTCCGGTACCGGCACCACGGGGATAGCGGATCGCGACGGGACCATTATGATAGTTGGCCATCGTCCAGAGCATATCAGCAAACTCCTCCTCATCCCTTGGCTGCATGAGGATCATGTTGGGAATACTCCGCAGATAGGCAATGTCAAAGAGCCCATGATGCGTTGGCCCGTCATCAGCCGAGAGGCCTGCGCGATCCATACAGAGGGCGACATTGAGATTTTGCAAAGCGATGTCATGAACAATCATGTCAAAGGCCCGCTGCATGAAGGTGGAGTAGATGGCTAGGAAGGGCTTCATGCCTCGCGTCGCCATGCCCGCGGCAAAGAGGGCCGCATGTTCCTCGGCAATGCCCGCATCGTAGAAGCGGTCGGGGTGCCGGGTGGAGAATCGCGTCAAGCCGGTGCCGTTCGGCATGGCGGCGGTGATGGCGACGATCTTGCGGTTGTGATCGGCAAAGTCAGCCAGCGTTGCGCCAAGAATTTCCGAATAGGTCGGCATGGCGGCGGCGATGGTCTCCCCCGTCTCGGCACTGTATTTGCCGAGTCCGTGAAATTTATCGGGCTTGGCAAGAGCGGGGGCATACCCCTTCCCTTTCTTGGTGAGGATGTGCAGGATAACAGGCTCGTTCTGCATTTTCAGAAATTCAAAGGTGCGGATGAGTAGCGAAATATCATGTCCGTCGATCGGTCCGTAGTAGCGCAACCCAAGATCCTCAAAGATCACACCCGGCAGTAGGATTTGCTTCACGCCGGCCTCGATTTTGTGAGCGAGATGACGGGCTCCCTTACCACCGATCCATTCGACGAATTTTGCCGCCTGATCGTGCAGGTGAGCATAGGCCGGACTGGTGGCAATATGGTTGAGATGCTCGGCGATGGCCCCAGTGTTCTTGGCGATCGACCATTCGTTATCATTGAGTACAACGATGAACTTCTTTGTCGTGTCGGCGACATTGTTAAGAGCCTCAAAGCTTACCCCGCAGGTGAAGGCGGCATCACCGGCAACGGCAACGACATGCTCACCAGCACCGTTCATATCGCGCGCCGCGGCCATCCCAAGGCCGGCTGAAAGAGCGGTGCCCGCATGACCGGCTCCATAGCAGTCATGCTCGCTCTCGGTACGGAGAAGAAATCCGTTCAGCCCGCCGTGTTGACGCATGGTGCCTAGGCGCTCCCGTCGTCCGGTAAGAATTTTATGGATATATCCCTGATGACTGACATCAAAGAGGATCTTGTCCCCGGGTGTGTTAAAAACCCGGTGGAGGGCGATCGTCAGTTCCACCACACCCAGATTGGGACCAAGGTGGCCTCCTGTTTCTGCAAGTGTATCGATAAGTTCAGTACGGATCTCCTCGGCCAATCGAGGGAGATCCTTCTCGGGAATTTTCTTTAAGTCGGTTGGTGTCTTGATCCGATCCAGCAGAGGGGATGCACTCATGCCTCGGGAAACTGTTCAAGCGTTGCCTCACCTCGGCTTGTGCGGGTGATGATTTCGATCCGCTTCTCCGCGGCATCAAGTTTCTCACGGCAGGTTTTCAAGAGTTGCATGCCCTCTTCATAGCGCTCAATGAGGATTTCAAGCGGGGGAGGATTCTTTTCGATATCACCGACGATCTGCTCCAGTCGGCCAAGGGAGGTCTCAATGGAATCATTCGGTACCGCGACGGTTTTTTCGGGGGATGTGGACATGGTCTTATTGCGCTGTTCTACGGGCCCAACGATCCGAGTCTGCGTACAGGATGCTCTCCCCGTCAATTGGAAGCGGAGTGAAGCTCTTGAACAGAAAATCATTGAGGTTCACGGTGCGCATGATGACAGGCCCCCATTCCTTGAAGGGTCCCTTGACAAGATTCACAAAATCCTCGTGTCCCGAGATTGGCGTGAGGTAGAGACCGACAAGCGGCGATCCAAGAGTATTAAAATCAGAAATTTCGTTCATGGCCTTGACGGTCTCCGGGAGTAGCAGGCACTTTCGGTTGGCATACCAGGCCACAGCCCACGGCATGTCGGAGACCAGCACCTCCTGAGATTTGAACCAGTTGCCAAGCAGGGCAATGACAGGAGGGACATACGGTGGCCATTGAATGCGGGCTTGTTGCCCGGCGAGCAGAGTGAGCATCATCGGCGCTCCCGAAATCAGAAAGATTAAGCTTAGAAAGAGGACTTTGAATGCGGGCAGGGTGATGTTGAGGCGTTGCCAGAGCACCAGCATGAATGCCGCGCCGTAAATGACAAAAACAGGTAGGAACAGGATATGCAGCTGGTTTCCCGACACAGACCCCTTGACCCCGAAGAGTGCCATGCCGAATGCGGTCCCCAGCCACATAAGCACAATCATCCAGCGCCAGAGTGCGGCGGCAGAGTTTCGGAATCCATGCATGATGGACGGAAAAAAGAAGACGACCGCCAAATTAAGGCCCAAATATTCCCAAAGGTGCGCCCCTTGATCGATGAGTCCGGTTTTGAACTTGGTGGCAATTCCTCCGCCAAGGGCAAGCCCGGTGTTGACGCCCCTCATGATTTCAGCCTCGCTGACGCCTGCCCCCGCCAAAGCCAGATAACTCGTCAGGCCGAAGGGATTATGACAGATAAGCACATTATGCACCAGCCACGGGGAAACAGTCAGGAGGTAAACCCCCATGCTGATCAGGAACGCACTGACCCTGACCTGAAACCCCACAAGCAGAAAGACTATATATCCCGGAAGGATAAATGCGGCGACTCCGTGAGCCAGCGACATGAGCCCCAGACCTAATGCTGCAACAGCCAGCCAGACAAGACTCCTGAAGGTTCCACCCTCCTGCTCGTCGGCATTCTTGGCCTTGAGGGCGCAGAGTGTCACCATGCCAAATATGAAAATGAGGAATAATTGAGGCAACCCTGCAAGCGCATACTGCCAGAGTAGATCAGTTGCCAAAAGTAATCCCGCAGCCAGCAACGCAAGGGTCTTGTCAAAAAGTTGAAACGCCACGAGGTACCAGATGAAGACACCTGCAAAGAGAAGAACGATACCCAGTACGACAATCGCCCTGTCACCGATACTGATCGTATCCGTGGCTGACATTTGAAGCCGGCCTTTTATCGGAAAAAGAACGGCTGCCTCCAGGAGAGGCATCAGGGGTGCATTATAAAATTCCGGAAAATATCCACCGTCCGTCGGCTTTCTCTGATCACTGAGCACACGAATTGCCAAGGGGCGGATGTAGCGGGTTGAAAATCCCTCATTTGAAATCAGGGAGCGTGCAATCTGGGCCTGATCCATCGCCGCCTCGTTACCTAGACCTTTGAATTGCACAAGAAAGTAGAGCATCATCACCCCGATGATGATCACCGAAATCATCCCGATCTTTAAAACCTTTGCAGTGGTTCCGGAATCAATGTCGCGGACTGTTTCCTGTAGGGCCATGGTGTGAACAATGTTTGTTAAGAACTTTTTGTGATGCCAAATTGGGAAAGATGACGATGCAGAGTGCGGCGGCTAATGCCGAGCTTTTTTGCCGCGAGAGTACGGTTATCCCCCGCTTCGGCGAGAGCCTTCCTAATGAGGGTCGCCTCGACATCCGCAAGATTCAGGCTATCGGTCGGCAGATGGTCAGAACTTGAGGTCTTCACCGCCACAGGGAGATCGGCGAGTCCCAGTTCCTCCCCCATACCCAACACCACGGCATGTTCCACGGCGGCTTTGAGTTCACGGATATTTCCAGGCCAGCCATAAGCCTCCAGAGCAGCCATTGCCTCCTGGGTGAAACGCCGCATAGGTTTGCCATGCTCGGCGGACATCTCCTTGAGAAATGAACTCGTCAGCAGGGGAATATCCTCCCGATGTTCCCTCAATGCGGGCATGTTCAAGGGGACGACATGCAGGCGGTAGTATAGATCCTCGCGGAAAGCACCTTCGCTCACCATGGTCGCAAGGTCACGGTTCGTGGCGGCGATGAGTCTCACATCGGCAACGAGGGTCTGATTGCCACCGACGCGCTCAAATGTTTTTTCACCGAGTATGCGGAGGATCTTAACCTGCACCATCGGATCAATCTCACCGATTTCATCGAGAAAGAGAGTCCCCCCAGCCGCCTGCTCGAACCGTCCGACCCTTCGCTCACCGGCACCTGTGAACGATCCCTTCTCATGACCAAAAAGTTCACTCTCAAGCAACTGCGGGGAGAGGGATGCGCAATGCACGGCGATAAACGGCTTGTCCGCACGGTTGCTCATGGCATGGATCGCCTTTGCAGCCACCTCCTTGCCAGTACCGCTCTCACCCTGAATCAGTACCGTTGCTTTGCTTGGCGCCACCTGACGGATCACTTCAAAAACCCGCTCCATGGCGGGTGATCGACCTATCATCTTGTCCGGAGCCCGTGTTTTTTTGACCTCGCGTCGGAGTTCCACATTTTCTTCCTGCACGGCTCGCTCGCGCAGCGCGCGGCGCACCAGCATTTCAAGTCGGTCCAGATTCACCGGCTTGGTCACAAAATCATAGGCCCCCCTCCTCATTGCCTCGACAGCAGTATTAACCGACCCATAGGCGGTCATCATAATGCATATCGGAGGGTCGGGCAGACTGAGAATTTTTTGCATCAGTTCCATTCCATCCTCCTGCCCTATCTTCAAATCTGTGATCACCAGATCGGCTGGATCAGCCCCCATCGTTACCAGAGCTCCCTCACAGTCAGCCGCGACATAGACCTCAAACTCTCCCTCAAGGGCATCGCGCAACCCGTCACGGGTGTGCTTTTCATCATCAACAATCAGTAAGGTTTTTTTCATCCGAATAGCGCCATTATGACGCATTTTTCTCCAAATTGAGCAATCTTTACTCTCTTGGCTATTCAGAATCCGTTGACCAAACTCTGCAATGCATCCTTGTAAGCAGGATATCGAGGCTGCCATCCCAAGGATCTCATTTTGCTATTGCTGACCCTCTTGGATGAAATCGCACGCTTACGATAGGGATCAGTAGCCCCATCAGGAGGCATCGGGCGTTTCAGAAAGTCTGAGATCCAGCCGTAGAGTTCCTTCTGTGTGGCCGGAGCATCGTCGGTGACATTGTAAATGCCGGAAGGGCAAGATGCCTCGCCTAGGCAGGCTAACGCTGCTGCTCCATCATCACGGTAAATCTGATTGAGATAGCGGCCTCCTCCTTGTTCAAGAATCGCCTCTCCTGAGAGAAACTTCCTTAACAACATGGAGCGAGCCGGACCATAGATACCGGTAAACCGGGCAACCGTTCCTCCACTGGCAAGGGCTATTTCCTCTGCCTCAAGCAGCACACGGGCCGTTGCCCGTTCGGGAATTGCAGGCGACATCTCCGTCACCCAGGAACCATCATTCTGCCCATACACCGAAGTACTGCTGACAAAAATCAACTTTTGCGGATTCCAAAACTTGAGCACTCGACGCAGACCATCCCTATAAACGGCAGCGTATTCTTGGGCATTTCCACCGCCGGAGCTCACCGCGTAAATGGCGAGCGGCACTCGCAACGCCAGCGGCCTTAATGAATCCAGGGAGGCATCATCGGTCACATCGCAGAGAGCCGCAGCAATCCCTCGTGCCTTAAGATCATTGGCAGACTCCGGGGTCCGAACCAGCCCCAGAACGCGGCGGCCCTGCGCAGAAAACAAATCGGCTGCGGACTCCCCTAGGAAGCCGCAGCCGACGATGAGAACTTCAGGATTCACTCCGTAAAAGGAGGAAGTGTCCGTGTTCAGCTGAGAACGAATCGGATCTTGGCCTTGGCGCGCTTGGCGTTGGCCTTGGCCTTGCGCTTGGTGCGCTGAGTCGGGGTCTCAAAGGCACGAAGCCGTCTTACCTCGTCGAGGATTCCCTCGGTATCGAGTTTGGATTTGAGGCGCTTGAGTGCGCGATCGATGGGTTCGCCCTTACGGACTATAACTTCCGGCATAATAAATTCACCTGCTTTCTTTTGTGGGAGGTGGAGACTCCCTGAGAAAGGAGCATCGGTCAAGCTTTGGTTGCGCACGAAAGCGTTGGTCTCGAAAATTCGGAAAGCAAGGTACCCCTCAGAAACTGACGATTGAGTTCTGCAATTTTTTCGATCGAGTCATGAATCGGGCAGGGATTATTTTTTCCGCACCAATTCCGCCCGAAAGGGCATGGAGACTCAGTCTTGCTCGTCTCAAAGGGAGAAATAATCTCCTCAAGCGTTATGGATGAAGCAGTTCGTCCAAGTCGGTACCCCCCTCGCTGCCCAGCAATCCCTTGGGTAAGCCCATTTTTTGTCAAACGATTCAATAGCTTGGAAACAACCGCACGGGATATCCCCCGCGATTTCGCTATCTCTTCTGTGTCGGCAAGTTGTTTCTCCGACAATGTCGCAAGATAGCTCATCACGGAGATCGCATCGGCGGCTGTTTTTCCGTAGGCAAACATAACTGTTCAAGACTGCCCTTAAGCGGATTTCTTCACAAGCGAAAGAAAAAAGGGTAATATTACAATATATTCTTTATTTTTCTAATGAGTCCCGTAATTTCGCTTCGAACCACACAACCCAACACCATCAACCCCACATTACTATGAGTTCCATGTTCTGTTATCAATGCGAGCAAACCTCCCAGCGCTCAGGCTGCACTTCAGTCGGCGTCTGTGGAAAGAATCCCGAGACGGCTGCCTTGCAGGATCTCCTGCTCCACGCTCTAAAAGGGATCAGCGTCTTCGCCCACCGGGCTGCCGTTGCCGGTGCCCGCTCCAAAGAGCTCGAGCAGTTTGCACTCGACGCCTTGTTCACGACAGTGACGAATGTGAATTTTGATCCGGTTAGATTGCAGGGATTGATTCTTGATGCAGGCAGGCATCTGAAAACAGCCCGGGAGCTGTATGCAGGTGTCCGCACTGAATCTGATCGCTCATCCTTCAATGGCGCAACCTGCTTTATTCCCGCAGAATCTCTCGACGATCTCATCCGCCAAGGTGAAGAAGTCAACATCGAGACGAGGCAGGAGGAGCTTGGCGCCGATCTCATCGGTTTGCAGGAACTCCTGACCTATGGACTCAAGGGGATGGCTGCTTATGCCTGGCATGTCCGCGATGCCGGGGGAGACACAGGAAATACATCGCTCTTCATTTTTGAGGCTCTTGCAGCTATTGCTCCCGGTGAAACCAACTCCGTGGATCAGTTGCTCGGACTTTGCATGAGGGCAGGCGAGGCCAATTATCATGTTCTGGAAGCTCTGGACGGTGTTCATACCAAAAACTTCGGTCATCCGGTGCCCACCGAGGTGCGTCTGACTCCGGTAGCCGGGCCCTGTATTCTTGTCTCGGGACATAATCTGGAAGATTTGAAAGATCTTCTAGAGCAGACAGAGGGAGCTGGAATCAACATCTACACGCATGGAGAGATGCTCCCTGCCCATGGTTATCCCGAGCTTCACAAGCATCCCCATCTGGCGGGTCATTATGGCGGGGCCTGGCAGGATCAGGCCAAGGACTTTGATCATTTTCCGGGGGCCATCCTTATGACGACGAATTGCATCCAGCTTCCGAAGCAGAGTTATTTTCAACGCCTCTTCACTTCGGGACTCGTCGCATGGCCCGGCGTCAGGCACCTGGAGAACAGGGATTTTTCAGCTCTCATCAAGACCACCCTGCGCTCACCCGGCTTTCCGGAAACAGTGGAGGGAAAAACCCTCACCCTTGGCTTTGGCCACAACGCCGTTCTGGGTGTTGCCGACAAGGTTGTCGAGGCGGTGAAATCAGGTGCTATCCGGCATTTCTTCCTTGTGGGTGGATGTGACGGGGCAAAAACCGGGAGGAACTACTACACCGAACTGACCGAGCAAATCCCTTCGGATTGTGTGATCCTCACACTGGGATGCGGAAAGTTCCGCTTTAACCGCAATGATTTCGGCACTATCGGCGGAATTCCACGCCTGCTGGATTGCGGTCAATGCAACGATGCCTATTCGGCCATCCGCATTGCCTCGGCTCTCTCGGAGGCTTTCGGTTGCGGTATTAATGATCTCCCTCTCTCGCTCAATATCTCATGGTATGAGCAGAAGGCCGTGGCTGTCCTGCTGACCCTGCTTCACTTGGGTGTCCGCAATATCCGTCTCGGGCCCACACTTCCGGCCTTTGCCACACCGGCCATCGTCGCCGCACTTCAGGAGAAGTTCAATCTGATGCCCATCACAACAGCCGAAGCAGATCTGGCTGACTGTCTCAAGAGGTAAGGATCCTCCAACCTGTGCAGCGGGGGCTGCGGAGACTATCCGCAGCCCCCTTTTGCGTTGGCGAAACACCTTAGCGCGTCCGATCCTTGATCTTGGTGATCACGGGATTGTCGGGATCGGAGATTTTCACGGTGAGTCGATATTCCCCGTCATTGTCGCAGACAAGCATGCCGATGGTCTCGTCATCGATCCATGTCATCTCCAGACATCCAGGACGCCACAGAGGATTAGCACCGGGATATTTTTTTTCGTGCTCCCTGTACAAAGAGTCCATGGGATGGATCTCAGTGACTTTTGAATCAGCAACCGGAGATTTCCCCTGAACGATCAACCAAAAATTGACATTGCCATTATCGGGAGCATCGCACAGTACGCATTTCCGGGAATCGGGACTCCAGACCGCCTTGGTGTTTCGCGGATAGCTCACCATCGAAAATTCCCTAGCCCTATTCTGTCCCACTTGGGAAATGACGATACTCCTGATCTCCGCCACATCCTTCCCCAGTGGAGTATCCACCCACGCCGCCACCATTTTTTTGTCCGGCGAATAGACAAAGACTGGTTCTCCGGCCCTGATGGGAAGAGGTAATGCCAGCAGCAACAGCAGAAAGGGAAGTTGCGGGGACATTTTTCCCTCAGGTAAAGAAGGGATTATGCTCCATCTCAAGAGCCACCGTGGTCAGAGGCCCATGACCGGGACAGAGCAGCGTGTCGGGCGGCAGGGAAAAGATTTCTTCCCGGTTGGTGGTGAGACATGCCTCATACGAAATCATCGGCCCTCCCATTGATCCCGCAAAGAGCGCATCCCCGACGATGGCCGCCGGTCCTTCCAACCCATGGATCACGAAGGTGATCCCCCCGACGGCATGTCCCCAGGTGGATCGGGTCTCTATACGCAGTGACCCGAGAAGAAATTCCCTGCCTGCTGAAAAATTCTCCGCACCAGCCGCCGCCTCCCGTTCTCCGATCCATGCCGGGGCTTTGGTCTTTTCCATCAACCGGTCGAGTTCAAAGACATGATCCCCATGCCCATGTGTGAGAAAAATCTGGCTAAGGGAAAGTTCGTGAGCCTTGAGAAACTCGAGCATCTCGGAGGCATCGGAGCCCGTATCGAAAGCGACCGCCTGCATTGTCTTCTGATCCCAGAGCAGATACGAATGCACTTCAAAATCATTCCAGGGCGTGGTGAACATCGCCATCCCTTCCGGAAGTTCCAAATTCCCGGGATGATAGTCTCCGCGGGACAGTGCCAGCAGACTCCCTGTACGGAGTCCCAAAACAGTTCCCACTTTTTCGAGATGCTTCTGTTCAAGGATTCCTTGTTCCAAAGCCATGATGCTTGCTAGGGAGAGTCCGCTGGCTTGCGCGAGTTCCTGCTCGGAAAGACCCAACCCGCGACGGCCCTTGCGGATCACATCGTTCCAGGAATCTTCAAGCGGGATCATCATGATGGTCTTAGGAATCCAGGGGTTAATTTCGATTTATGCGGATCTGCCTCTTTAGAATCACAAATAAGAGAACGAATGCAGCCAAGGTGGAGAAGATCATGACACCGGCGTTAAACCAGAGAACGGGAATATCTGTGCCGAAGTAATGTTTAACAGGCCCGAAAAAGACATTCGGATGCCTCGAATCACGGTAGTCGGACTGCTCCATCTCGGCCTTGGAGACGAGATCAAGGATCTTTTGGTTGGTGTAGAGTTCATCCGCCGTGACTCCCGAGTCATGACTGACCAGATCATTGCTATTGAGCGTCCCTCCCTCAATCACCTTGTCGATCCGATGGAGGCGCTTATCAAGATCCGAGGCATCACAAGCCTGGAGTCCGCTCAGGATTGCCAGCAGATCCTTGAGGTCATCAAGCCGATTCTGCTGAGCCTCGGTCTGGTTCTTAATCGCGGCAAGTCTGTTGATCTGACCCTGAATCCGGGACTGACGGATCGCCAGCGGATTGAGTTTGGCCTGCGCGTAGATGATTGCTTCATACGACCAACGCATCGGAATGAACTCGCAGATGAGAGGCACCTGGAGATCGCTTCGTGGCTCCATGGAACTTCCGGGATGCCGATTGAACCATTCATGCACCACATGGACAAAATCAAGATTCCGATTCATCTCCTCGTACTTGGTGAAGGCACCCGCAAGGATGAGTTGGGGAATCAGCACCACCGGAATGATCAGCACGCCTGTCTTGCTTTCATTAACGAGGGCCGAGACAAGCAATCCGATGGCGACGCCGCTCATCGTTGTTAGGAAGAGTGCCGTAAAAATAACCCAGAACATCCCGCGCACTGAGAGCAGAGCATCCCCCACCAGCGTGAAAAGGGCACACTGAATCACGGCAAAAACGGCAAGGGTAAGAGCCTTGGCGATGACATAGTAGCCGAGTCGCACATTGAGGTTTCGTTCCCGCAACAGCACGGGGCGGTCTCTGGTGATATCATCCACGCTGTTGGTAAGCCCAAGAAACATCCCCACTACCAACGAAAGAAAGAGATAGATCGGAATATGAAATGCCGAGGCAAAATCGTAATGATCGCTCTCCGAATAGCGGTAGACAAAGCCGATCAGGAATGCCAGCGCGGGAGCGGCAAGCAGGGTAATGATGAGATTTGCCCGATTGCGCAGCTTACTGATGAAAGATCGCTGAAGCAGGACAAAGAACTGGGCTATCTCGTCCCTCCATCGCACCGCCTCCCACCCTGAATGACGCTGACTGAGACTGCTCCGCGCCTCGGCCCCCATGGGGGTTGGGGTGCGTGATGAGGCGGGTTGCTGCACCTCCTTCATCAGACGGTAGGCCTCAAATTTATCCCGCCAGTATTCCGGTGAAAAGCGACGGGCAGGCACCAGTTGCCCGCGATTATTCTCCTCGTAAATGATGTCGCCGCTGAGATCCCGAAGCGGAGTCTCCAGCACATCAAAGACGAACTCGGGTCGGGTCGTTCCGCATGACTGACATCCTCCAAGTTCGGTGCCAAAGAGCTGCTCGTGTTCCGCCTCCGCAAAGTAGGAGAGCATCTCCGTCGGCGTGCCGAAGAAGACCAGCTTCCCTCCCTTGTCCAGAAGGAGGGCCTTCTGGAACATCTGGAATATTTTAGAAGTGGGCTGATGGATCGTCACCAGAACGATCTTATTGTGAGCCATGCCCCTAATGATCTCGATGACATGTTCCGAATCCTTGGAGGAGAGCCCGCTTGTAGGTTCGTCAAAGAGATACACATCGGCCGTGCTGACCATATCGAGACCGATATTAAGGCGTTTGCGCTCCCCTCCGCTGAGGATTTTCTGGCTTGTGCCACCAACTACCTCGTTCCTCCTTTCGTTGAGTCCAAGCTCCGCAAGTTTGCCATCAATACGCCGCTGCCTCTCCCGACGGGAGAGATGTGGCGAACGGATGGCGGCCGCAAACTTCAGGTTTTCCTCAATGGTGAGTTGCTCGTCAAAGGCATCATACTGCGGGATGTAGGTGATGTATTGAAGGAGCGTATCAAGATTCGTGTAGAGAGAGCGGTTATTGAAAAGCACTTCTCCTCCGACCGGCGGAAATTGGCCCGAAAGAGCCCTCAAAAGAGTGCTCTTGCCGCAGCCGCTGGCACCCATGACGCAGACCATTTCGCCGCGCTCGATACTGAACCCAAGATTGTCGAGTGCCGCGTCACCGTTTCGGAACCGGCAGACTAGATCACGCACATCAAGAGATCGGATGATATTCCGTTCTTCCTCGATAATCCGATCTGTGAAGTTACAGCGCAGGATCTGTCCGGCATCGATACGGATTGTGTCGCCATCCACAAGATCGAGCCCCCCGCGCACCGGGATGCCACGCACTACGATCGGTCGGTCTGCCTGAATTACTTCCACGCGTCCCGACTTGTTCTGGTAGTCACAGCTGATGCGAAGCGTCACTTCTCCACCGATCCCGGGAGAGAGAAGGATGTCATCATCTTCAAGACGGGCTGGATTATTGGAAGCTATGTATTCCGTTTTGGAGCCCTTCAGCACAAAGCGTCCTCCGAAGGCCCCGACCCGGCGCTTGAGCTCTTCCAGATCCAATTCGCCACCGTCACGGAAGAAGATCTTGTCCGCCAACTGAGCCTCCACGATCACCCCCTTGCGCAGAGCGGTACCGCATAGGGTGGCGCGGATATCCTGCAAGGCCTTCACCCGTACTCTCAGGCCAAAGGCAATCTCCAAAGCACTGTCACGGCTGCGCGATTTTTCCAGACGCACCTCCTCGTTATTGATCGCCACATAGATGTGGGGAAGCGTCACATTCCTTTTCGCATTGAAATAGAAGATGAGATCCTGAGAGGTGATGACCTGCTCTCCCACCAACACCCTTTGACCGGGATAGATTCTGCAGAATTCCGTCGGTTTCAGCAGACGGCCCTGCACGATGAGGCTTTTAGAGGAAAGATTCTTGAGGATGATGAGTTCGTTGTGTCGGTAGGCCAGCAGCTTTTCGCTCGCTGTGAAATCCCGCAACGCCACATCACATTGCGCAGGATCACCAAAGCTCAACACCTCCAAAGGAGAGACACCTTCATGGAAAAACTCAGGATCGGTCTGGTCGTTGGCATTGAGTTGGTAGACGATATCGATCGCCTGCGCCGCCATGCCCAGCTTCCCCATGAAGTCATGATAGGCGGCCACCTGCTCGGCCTTGAGACCGGAACGGGTGATCAGATCGAAGAGCTGTACCCCAAGCAGAATTTTTCGATCATCGCTGAGCTCATTGGCGAGCTTTGAAGCCATGGCCCCGAGATCCTGTTGCTGCTCAAGAGCCTGCCTGAAGAGCTTGCGCAGCTCCGAATAGACCGCCTCGGGATAATCATAGCGCAGAAATCCAAGACTCGAATCAATCTCCTCCTCCAGCATCTCCCCGTCGATACGGGTAAAGGCAGCCAGCACCTGAATGAGTGTCGGAAGGAGATTGGCGCTCTCGGCGATCGTCTGCGGCTTGCGGCGAATACGCCTCCAGCGCTTTGCAATGGAATGCTGCAACCGTGATGCCCCGCGAAGCAGACTGTCTATGGCCAGCACCGATTTGCGGGACTCAACAGGCACGATCAATCCCGAGAGAGGAGAGACATCGTTCTCATTTTCAGGTTCGGGGATGCCGGGTTCCATCTGCGCTGAGATTAGGAGAACGCCAAAGGGCTCAGCAAGAGCCTTTCTGAGTCTCCGAACCTAAGGTGCCCCATAACGCTCGATCACACGGCGGACGGAGCTGGTGCGTCCGGATGCCGGATCGACTTCGACAAGAACACCGCAGGCCATGATCGGACCGCGCGCCACAGGAAGCTTGGAGGGCATGGCGGTGAGGAAGCGCTCCACAACTGTCTGACAATCTCGCCCAAGGATGGAATCCTCCGGCCCGCACATTCCCGCATCACAGAGGAAGGCAGTCCCCTTGGGGAAGATCCTCTCATCAGCTGTCTGGACATGGGTATGGGTGCCGACCACAAGGGAAGCGAGGCCATCCAGATGACGCCCCATGGCGATTTTCTCGCTGGTGGTTTCCCCATGCACATCGACAACGATCACCGGCGTTTCTTTCCTGAGGCGCTCCACTTCGGCCGAGGCTGCGAGGAAGGGATTCTCCAGCGGGATATTCATGAAGGTTCGGCACTGCACATTCATGACGGCGATGGGGCCATGGGATGTCTCTAGCACGATGCTTCCACCGCCGGGTGTTCCGGCAGGATAGTTGATCGGGCGTAGCAGTCGCGGTTCAGTCAGGAGGAAGGAATAAATCTCCTTCTGATCCCAAATGTGATCACCTGAGGTGATGACCGCAATTCCGCTGCGCATGAGGTCGATGGCCAGCTTGGGAGTGATGCCGCGTCCGGCCGCCGCATTCTCCCCATTGGCCACGACAAAGTCCGCATCACCACGCTCCAGATAGAGTTCGGCAGTCCGGCAGGCAGCCACACGACCCGGCTCACCCACGATATCGCCCAGAAAAAGGATTTTGACCATATCATGTTTTTATCGAAAGTGAGCCTTCGAACGATGTAAAAATGACGCCCAGTGAAGAAATCTCCCCTCACCCTCTTGTCTCGGTCGGCCCAGTCGCTGGCTCTTGTCCTGTTTCTGTGTGTGGACATATCCACGCTCAAGAGTACGCCTCTGAGTCCTCTGGCTGCCCAGCCTGACTGGTCACTCCTCCAGCGTTATGCGGGCACTATCACGGCGGGGGAGTTCGAAAACCTTCTTCAAACGGTTTATGTTCCCGATGGATCGTGGAAAAAATGGATCACCATTTCTCCCACACAGGCACTGATCTCACCGAGTCCCGGAACCGCCCCCATCACGCTCGCACTGGCTCCTCCGGGAAGCATTCCCAAGAGTCCTGAACGATATTGGAAAAGCCGCGACGAACGATCCCCTCAACCCGGCAAACCGCTTTCGGGAATGCGGATTGCGATTGATCCCGGACATCTCGGCGGAGCATTTGCTCAGATGGAGGCTCGCTGGTTCCGCATTGGAAACAGCCGACCCGTCGAAGAGGGGGAGATGACTCTCCTTGTGGCGAAGCTCCTGAAGCAACGCCTGGAATCCTTGGGCGCGCAAGTTTGGCTGACCCGTACCAGAAACGGCGCGACCACCCCGCTGCGACCTGACAAGTTGAGAAATGTCGCCACCTCTTCCCTCCAGCAGGAAGGCCAGTCCATCACTGTATTGGGATTGCAGCACGAGGCAGAAAGGCTTTTCTACCGCGTTGGAGAGATTCGCAATCGCGCCCGTCTTGTCAATGAGCGCATCCGACCCGACCTCGTTATTTGCCTCCATTTTAATGCCGAGGAGTGGGGTGATCCCATGCATCCCAGTCTGACGGATACAAATCATCTCCATCTCCTCCTCTCAGGAGCCATGTCGGAAGAGGAACTCCTGCATGAGGACGAACGCTTCACCATGCTTGTGAAACTGCTCAGCGGGACTCACCGCGAAGAACTCGGCGCCTCGGAAGCTGTGTCCAGAGCACTTGCCTCGGCAACCGGACTTCCCCCCTTCATCTATCACAACGGGAAGGCGATCCCAGCCTCGGGCAATCCCTATCTCTGGATTCGCAACCTCCTGGCCAATAGACTCTTCGAATGTCCTGTGGTCTATTGTGAACCTTATGTGATGAACAGCCGGGCCGTCTTCGACCGTGTCCAAATGGGAGATTATTCCGGTCAACGCAATGTCGGGGGAGTCCCTCTACCCAGTATCTTTAGGGAATATGCCGATGCCGTGGCGCAAGGGCTAGCTGATTACTATGGGAGCCGCTAGATAAATGCTGAAAGCCAAGCGATGGCTGTCACAAAACCTCGTTTCCTTCTTCATAAATCCCACTCCATCATTCAGTCTCTCTCCCATGAAGACCAAAGTCATCGCCATCGCCAACCAGAAGGGAGGTGTTGGAAAAACCACCACTTCGGTCAATCTCTCCGCCGCCATCGCGGCGGAAGGACATCCCGTGCTGCTGCTTGATCTCGATCCTCAGGGTAATGCATCAAGCGCACTTGGATTGGAAGCCTCCTCCGAAAAGAGTCTCTACAATGCCATGATCGGCCTGACACCTCTGGAGGAACTGATCCAGCAAACCCGGCTTGAGAATCTCTGCGGCATTCCCGCCGATCTCGATCTCGCAGGAGCGGAAATCGAAGTCGCGCGGATGGAGGAGCATATATCCCAGCTTCGCCGTGTGCTGCAGCCGCTACGGGACTCGGATCGCTTTGCCTATATCTTTATGGACTGTCCACCGTCACTCGGCATTCTCATGACCAATGCCCTCACAGCAGCCGATGAAATCCTAATCCCGATTCAGTGTGAATATTATGCACTCGAAGGACTTGGAAAGCTGGTCGGGGTGATGGAGCAGATCCGTGAATCTGGAGCCAATCCCAGTCTTGCCATGTGCGGCCTGCTGATGACGATGCTGGATGTTCGCACCAATCTTAGCGCCGCAGTCGTGCGTGATGTCCGCGCCCATTTCGAGGAGGTTGTTTTCACGGCTGCCATCCCCCGTTCCGTCCGAATTAGCGAGGCTCCAAGTTTCACGCAGACTGTTCTGGAATATGACCCCAAAGGACCCGGTGCCACCGCCTACCGCGTTCTTGCCAAGGAATTTCTGGATCGCCAGGCGCGCGGCCTCTCCTTCATCGGAGCACCACAGCGGGCAGAGGAGGGTTGAATAAAATTCCTTTTCCCGATCCCGATTTCATTCCTTCAGCCTTCAGTCTAGAACCTACCACCCTTCCTTATGAGCGATATCCTTGCCCTGTTCAAACAAACCGGCGCTCTGCTGCACGGTCACTTTATCCTCCGCTCCGGTCTGCATAGCAGGGAATTTTTCCAATGTGCCCTCCTGCTTCAGGATGCCCCTATTGCCGCTTATGTCTGCGGTGAGCTGGCTGAGAAGCTTAAGCCTTATACCACCGAAATCGATGGCAGAAAGCCAACGGTCGTCTCACCCGCAGTAGGAGGGATTATCGTCGGTCAGGAAGTGGCACGCCATCTCGGCACCCGTCATATCTTTGTGGAGAAAGATGGAAACGGTGGGCTCGTGATGCGACGCTTTGAAGTGACTCCCGGCGAGCGGTTCATCGTCGCCGAAGATGTCGTCACGCGTGGAGGGCGCGTGCAGGAAACCATCGACATCATCCGTGCCCTTGGTGGCGTGGTCATTGCTGCAGGAACCATCGTCGATCGCAGTGGAGGAAATATTCCTGACTTTGGATGTCCCTTCGTCAGCCTCGTCCAGATGACGCCTGAGACCTTCCCAGCAGATGCCCTCCCCGAGGATCTTGTTGATATTCCGGCAGTGAAGCCGGGGAGTAAGTGATGCCAGAGATCGGAAATCAAAGGTCGCAATATACTCCGAATGGATTTTGATCAATGACATCTGATTTCTGACCTTTGAACTCTTCGCCCCTGAATCGCTTCCTTTCGTTCATCCGTTTTTCGCACACGGTTTTTGCCCTACCATTCGCACTCGGATCGATGGTGGTGGCCGCGCACGGGTTTCCGGGATGGAGAACCTTCGGACTGATCCTGCTCTGCATGGTCTTTGCACGCACGGCGGCAATGCTCTTCAACCGGATCGTCGATTGGGAGATTGATAAACGCAATCCCCGCACGGCTGGCCGGCACACACTCCTTGGCAAGGGTGCTGCAATCGCCCTCTGCCTCGTCAGCGCTTTGCTCTTCATCGGCACGGCTCGCTTCATCAATCCTCTCTGTTTCCTACTCTCTCCCGTGGCTCTTGCCCTCATCTTTTTGTACTCTCTGACCAAACGCTTCACTCATGCCGCGCAATTCTTTCTCGGTCTCGCCCTGTCCGTCTCACCCGTGGGTGCCTGGCTGGCCGTCACCGGATCGTTTGCCCTTCCACCGCTCATTCTTGCCGCAGGAGTTCTCTGCTGGGTGGCCGGATTCGACATCATCTACGCCACGCAGGATCTGGAAGCTGACCGCCGCGAAGGTCTTCATTCCCTCGTCGTATGGCTGGGCATCCCCCGCGCACTAGGACTGGCTGGATTCCTCCACCTTCTCCTATTGGTAGCCCTGCTTTGTTTCGGTCTGTCAGCTCATCTCGGACTTGTCTATTTTCTTGGACTCGCACCGATTCCCCTCCTGCTGATCTACGAGCATCGCATTGCCCGTTCTCTCGATGTGGCACTCATCAACAAAGCCTTCTTTGAAACCAATGCGGCGGTTGGACTGCTCTTTGTCATTGTGACAACGATCGATCGAGTCTGCTCGTAAAGTGCTACAGATTCTCAAGGGTGGTGGGATCGGGTGGTGGCGTCGGATCACCCGCAGGCTGATGATCCTTGTCCATGGCGGGAGCCGGATCCTTCACTTCAGGCAGAGTAAGAGGGGGCTGCTCCAAAGGCGTTGTCTCAACCGGCAGAGCCTTGCGTATCTCGACTCCTTCGCTGGAATCAACGGGCAGAGCCTTGCGAATGGGAACAGGTGTAGGCTTTGGCCTTTTCAGAGGGCGGGGCGTACGGGTCGGTTTTGGGGTAGGGCTGGGAATGGGTGTCGCTGCGGCCATCGGAGAAAGCACAGAGGGATACGCAACTGCTTCCGCAGAAGCATTAAGACGCGTGGCAAGCAGGAGATTGGCATCACGGGCATTCACATGATATCCGACACCGAAAGGAATCGGGCCGGCATAGTCACCACCTGCATAGGCCGTTTCCAGAAAGGGGTCACGGTGCAGCCTGAATACTTCAAGCGGCTCCACATAAACTCCGAAGAGCTGAATCTTCCAGAGATCTGGGTGAAACTCCGAAAAGGGAATGCCCGAATCATCCTGTAGTATCAGCGAGGAGGTTCTCAGCAGAAACTCCCTCGTCTGGGAGAAGGAGGGTAACGGTAACAGATAGGACGCGGCCTTAAGATAGGACGCCCCTTCTCCAAGAGCTCCCAACCAATCAAGAAAATGCTTTGCCTCCTTGCCGTTGGAGAGGTCGGCCTGAAAGTAATAGAGTGTCTGCGGCTGCGTATCGGCCCGAGGATCGAATCGGGCATAGAGAATCTTAACACCCGGCGAACCAAATGGCTTGACCATTTCGACCGAGAGAATCTGATTTCCAGTAAGGGCAAGCTCTGTGAAGAGCACAGGCAGCACACCACGGAAAGATCCTTGCAGGAGCTGCGGCTTCATTTCGCTTGTGATGAAGTAGCCGCAGAACAGCGAAGTGTGGAGTGCCTCGCGCAGTGATTTTAGTCCCACCGCCATAGCCTCCGGAGTCAATGTTTCCGGCGCTGGCACTTCTCCGACCGGCTCCAACCCTCCCATCACCATGATCCGGGCATCGGGGAAGAATGCATGCGCATTCAGAAAATCGGGGCCACCGAAGAGATATCGCACGACCCCCCGCGTGGAACGGTCATGCCCCAGATGCTCTTTCCCCCAGAGCTGCATGGCCTCGTATCGGATACGCTTGCAAAAGGACCACTGTTCCTGCAATTCGCGCTGATGTTTCTGGTAATCGGAGTGAGTTTGAAGTGCGGCAAGCGAACTGATCCTGGGAAGCGGATTGCCTGCCAGAAATTCAGACTGTTCCTGCACTGAAGAGGCGAAAGAACGACAAAAAGAAAGCCCTGCAAGCAACAGGAACACAAAATAACGGAGCATTGAAGGAATCTACTCAGCGTTTTCCCTGTGAGGCAACCCAAGGATAGACAAGGAGCGGTAAAATCATTGTTCCCAGTCCGGCAAGGGATTCCCATGGATGAGTGATCGAGGAATACAGCAGAGCAGCCAATGTGCAGAATATAAAAAGCAGCGGGGTTGCTGGAAAAAGAGGGCAGCGGAAACCATCGGTTCTGCCGTTTTGATGGGATCTCTTCCGCAGCACAAAAACCCCCGCCACACCGAACACCAGACAAAGGAGAAGCGGCACTTGGGCATAGAGCATCACCGACTCGAAAGAGCCTGTCGCCAGAAGCAGCAAGACAAGCACGAGCTGCAAAATGGTTGCCTGCGTTGGAATGCCTTGATAGCTCCGTTTGCCAAGCCACGCAAAAGCTGCGTAATCCTCACCCACTCGTTGGGTCACGCGGGGCCCGGCCCAGATCATCGCGCTGATGGAAGCAAGCAAGCCGAGCCCAATCATCCCCGACATCACCCGCCCCCCCATGGCGCCGAGGAGATGTGTGGCGGCGACACTGCCGACATTGAGGACTCCCCGCAACTCACGCGCAGGAGCAGCTGTCAGGAAGATTGCATTGAGCGCAACATAAAGCAGGGTGACAATCAGGGTTCCGAGCACAAGTGAGCGCCCCACCGTTCGGCGACGATCACGCACTTCGCCAGAAAGGTAGCTGGCGGCATTCCATCCCGAGTAGGCATAAAGGACAAAGATCAGGGCGACACCGGAAGCTGGACGAAACAGCTCGGACAGAGAATTGGCACTGGGAGCAAACATTGCGATCTCACTTGGATGCCGTGCTGCACTCCAGAGACCAACTGCTAAAAAGATTCCGATTAAAAGAAACTTAAGCGAGGTCATCACATTCTGCACCCATCCGCTGAATCTCAGGGTGTGCAGATGCCCCAACGAAATAATAATTACGGAGAAAAACGAAGCGGCCTTCGCCGGACACATGGGAAGCGCTGCATGAAGATAGCTGCCAAATGCCATAGACGAGAGAGCTATCGGCGCGGTGAATCCGGCCATCACAGAAACGAATGCCGCCATAAATCCCAGTGCCGGATGATACAGCTCCGAGAGATAGGTATATTCCCCACCTGATTGGGGAATCTCCACCGCCAACTCCGCATAGCTGAGCGCCCCGCAAAGAGCGATCAGACCTCCGAGCCCCCAGAGCAGTAAAATGGAAAATCCACCCTGCAAATCAACCAACTGAAACCCAAGACTCGTATAAACTCCCGTTCCAACCATCGTCGCCGTGACCAGAGAGAGACAGGTCAGCAGGCCGATGCCCTCACGGCACTGAGGAGGAGACTTTACGAGAGATACCACAGGCAAGGACGATCCTTATACTCCGACACAATTGATGAACTTCTGAACGATTAGACAGCCTGATCCAGTTTTTTCAAAATTCCCAGAGCCTTCTTCGCATCGGTTACGCGAAGAATCAACAACCCCCTCTTGGCAGATGGCATGGAAGCCAGATAGCCATAGTCGATATTGATCTTTTTCTCGGCCAGCGCTTTGGCAATGCGGGAAAGGCTACCTGGTTTATTGTCATTCTGAATCATCAAGACCTCACTCTCAACGATGAGGGCACCATGTTCCTCAAAGATCCCCATTGCACGGTCAGAGTTACTAAGCACCATACGCACGACTGAATGATCCGTGGTATCGGAGACAGAAAGACCAAAGATGTTGATTTTGGCCTCGGCCAGCGCATCGCAGACGGTGGCAAGCGCCCCTGGCTTGTTTTCCAGAAAGACCGCCAGTTGGTGGACGATCTTCGGAGCAAGTTGGTCGGCTTTGATCATGGCGTCACCCTAGTTGCAAGGAAGAAAAAGGGGAAGAAAGGAAAGTGTTTGTGCAGAGGCGCGGAGACGGAAGAGATGCGCACAAAACAACAATATGTGGTACTCAGCGGCTCTGCCTCCCAGCAGGAAAATAGGTTTCACGCCTTTGGCGAAGCGGTGATCGCCTCGGTGATAATGGTCTTGCCGGCATCCTCCTCGCCTTTTTTCTCCTCGATCGGCTTGGCTGCTGGAATATGGGGATTGACCTTCCAGAAGGCTGTCAAGGTTCCGGCCCAGTCACCCAGAAGACGGGCGGCCAGCGGACTGCCAGTTTTCGCATAATGTCTGCTGATAAGATCCCTGAGGATACCTTGCTCGGCCTTATCCGTTAGACGCTCGGCCCCAACAAGCTGATCGTTGTAACGACCAAGGAACTTATTCTCCGGGTCATAGACAAAGGCGATGCCTCCCGTCATGCCGGCACCGAAGTTCTTGCCCGTGGAACCCAGGACAACGACGGTGCCACCGGTCATGTATTCGCAACCATGGTCGCCAATCCCCTCGACGACAGCCGTGCCGCCGGAATTACGGACGCAGAAACGCTCGCCCGCACGGCCGTTGGCATAGAGCCAGCCACCGGTGGCACCATACATGACGGTATTGCCAAGGATGCTATTGTTCTCCGGCTTGAATTGATGATCGGGCATCGGGCGGATGATGATCTCACCACCGCTCATGCTCTTGCCAACATAGTCATTGGCCTCTCCTGTGAGCACAAGGCGGATACCCGGAGCGAGAAACGCGCCAAAACTCTGTCCTGCCGTGCCCGTGAGGTTAAGTTCAACTGTGCCTTCGGGAAGCCCCTCTTCACCATACTGGTAGCCGATCTCTCCGCTCACCTTGGTGCCAATGGAACGGTTGGTATTATCAACCTTGTAGGAAAGGGAAAGCGGCTTGCCGTCACGGATGGCCTCTTCGGCGTCCTGAAGGATGATATCATCGATCGGCTGATCATGCTCGGGATCATTCCGGTCACGCGTGGCATGACGAATAGCCGTAGGATCATCCTTGACCACATCCTTGATGAGCCGGGAAAGATCCAGGGTGTTGGCCTTGGGGTGATCGGGTATCAGCTTCTGGCGGAGACACTCGGTGCGGCCAACCATCTCATCAATGGTGCGAAATCCGAGGCTGGCCATGATTCCCCGAACCTCCTCGGCCACGGCGTTGAAAAAATTTACGACATTCTCCGGCTTGCCCTTGAATTTGGCACGCAGGTTGTCATTGAGGGTGGCCACGCCGACGGGACAGGTGTTGAGATGGCATTGGCGTACATAGACACAACCGAGTGCAATGATTGCCGCGGTGCCGAAATTATACTCCTCGGCACCAAGCAAAGTCGCGTGGACAATATCCTCGCCCGAGCGCATTCCACCATCGGTCCGAAGCGTGACGCGGTTACGAAGCCCGTTGAGCAGTAGCACCTGATGCGTCTCCGCAACACCGAGTTCCCAGGCACCACCCGCGTGCTTGACCGAACTGAGCGGCGAGGCACCCGTACCTCCCTCATGTCCGCTGACCAGAATGATGTCGGCGTGAGCCTTGGCGACACCGGCGGCAATGGTTCCAACTCCAGCCTCAGCCACAAGTTTTACGGTAACGCGAGCGCGGGGATTGACCTGTTTGAGGTCGTAGATGAGCTGAGCCAGATCCTCAATGGAGTAAATATCGTGATGAGGCGGCGGAGAGATCAGAGTCACTCCGGGTACGGCATGGCGAAGTTTGGCAATATAGACGCTGACTTTGTGACCTGGCAACTGGCCTCCCTCGCCCGGCTTGGCTCCCTGAGCCATTTTGATCTCGATTTCCTTGGCACTTGCGAGATAGGCCGCATTGACCCCGAACCGACCGGAGGCAATCTGCTTGATGGCGCTGTTGGCCCAGTCACCATTCTCCAGACGCTTGAACCGACGGGGATCCTCACCTCCCTCGCCGCTGTTGGATTTTCCGCCGATTCTGTTCATGGCAATCGCGAGAGCCTCATGGGCCTCGGGGCTTAGCGCGCCAAGCGACATCCCGGCAGTGGTAAAACGACGGCGGATATCCTCGATCGGTTCCACTTCGTCAATCGGAACAGGGCCTGAAGGAAGTGCGACAAACTCCAAAAGGTTGCGCAAGGAATGAGGAGTCGATGCCATGACGGAATCGACATATTTTTTATAATCTTCAGGCTTGCCCGCTTTTTCGGAACCCTTGATGCCCACAAAGGTGTGCAGATTCTGAATGACCGGCGGTGTGACCGCATGGACTTCCCCACCACGACGGATTCTGTAGTAACCGGGGTCTTCAAGCTTGCCTGCCTCCACGGGAACAGCGGCGGCATAGGCCAACTCGTGTCGGATGAGACTTTCGCGTGCAATCTCTTCAAATCCAATGCCCTCAATCTGAGAAGGGGTACCGCTGAAACATTCCTCAATTAGCTTGGAGGAAATGCCGGTCGCCTCAAAGGTCTGGGCACCGCGATAGCTGCCAATGACAGAGATCCCCATCTTGGACATGATCTTGAGCAAGCCGCTGCTGAGGGCCTTCTTATAGTTGAGCAGGCCCGTTGCAAAATCTGTTTCGACGGAACCCTTTTCGATCATCTCACGGATGGTCTCAAAAGCCAGATAGGGATTGATGGCACTGCAACCATATCCGATCAAACAGGCCATCTGATGCACATCGCGGGCCTCTCCGGTCTCACAAACGAAACTGACGCGCATCCTCTTACCAACGCGACGAAGGTAATGATGGACGGCTCCCACGGCAAGCAGGGCAGGGATTGCGAGTTGCTGGTGATCCACTCCTCTGTCACTCAGGATTAAGATACGGGCCCCCTCATCGACTGCCTTTTCCGCGGCCTTGCATAACTCTTTGACGGCAGGCTCAAGTCCGGCGGCGCGATCCGATGCTTTCCAAAGTGTGGAGAGAGTGACGGCCTTGTGTTCTCCGCCAATGAGGCGAACTGTTTCCAACTCTTCATTGAAGAGAATCGGCGAATCAATTGAAACCTGGGAGGCATGCTCCGGAGTCTCCGAGAGTAGATTGCGCCTCCAACCCAGCGTGGTGAAAAGCGACATCACAAGCCGCTCGCGTATGGGGTCGATCGGTGGGTTGGTGACTTGGGCAAAGAGCTGGTTGAAGTAGGTGTAGAGCAAGCGGGGGCGAAGCGAAAGAACTGCAAGCGGGGCATCATCACCCATCGAGCCGACAGCTTCGGCTCCATCCTTGATCATCGGCTTGAAGATCATATCGAGTTCTTCACTGGTATAGCCGAAGGAAATCTGTTTCTGCGTCAGGTCCAGGATGTCGAGATCTCCACCGGGAACCTTGATGTTCTCAGGCTTGGCCGGGGACACCCGGACCAAATGGTCATCAACCATCTTGCGATAGTTCTGTCGGGTTGCCAGATAGGCCTTGATTTCGTTGTCCCGCATCAGCACGCCTGCAGCCGTATCGATCGCAATCATTTCACCGGGAGCCAGTCGTCCTTTCTCGATGATGGTATCCTGATCGAGGCCATCCACACCCATTTCAGAACCGAGACTGAAAATACCGTCATTGGTAATTTGGTAGCGGGCAGGGCGGAGACCATTGCGGTCAAGACAGGCCCCGATGGTCAGACCATCCGTGAAGACAAGCGCGGCAGGCCCATCCCAAGGTTCGCAAAGGCAGGTATGGTATTCGTAGAATGCCGACAATTCGGGTGTGATCTCTCTGTCTCCACGCCAAGCCGGAGGAACCAGCATGGTCATGGTGTGAAGAATCGATCGACCCGACATCGTCAGGATCTCGACGACATTGTCGAGGCTTGCGGAATCGGAACTTCCCGGCTGAATGATCGGCTTGAGCAAATCAATGTCAGGCCCCCAGAAATCAGCCTTCAGCTCCGACTCTCGGGCATGGGTCCAGTTACGGTTGCCACGGATTGTGTTGATCTCTCCATTGTGAGCTAGCATCCGGAAGGGATGAGCCAAAGGCCAGGTTGGGAAGGTGTTGGTGCTGTAACGCTGGTGATAGACACACAAAGCCGTCTCGTAATTAGGATTGGAGAGATCGGGATAGAATTTTTCAAGTGAGGAGGAGACGAGCAGGCCCTTGTAGACGATCAGTCGGTGAGAGAAGGAAGGTATGTAAAAACCCTCAATTTTATCTGCGGCAGCACGATCCTCGATTTCATTGCGGGCAAGAAAGAGTCGGCGCTCATAGTCATCATCCCCCATTCCCCATGGGCGGCCGATAAGTACCTGCTCGATGTCGGGAAGCGTGAGCAATGCCTTGGTGCCCAGGATCTGCTTGTTAGTTGGAACTTCCCGCCAGCCAAATAGGTACAGCCCCCTCTTCTCGATGACTTCCTCCGTGATCGCCTTGGCACGAGCCTTGGCATACTCGTTGTCACTCGGCAGATACATGACCCCCACCCCAAGATCGGAATCTCGATAGAGCTGTTGGCCGAGCTTCTCAATAACGGGCTTGAAGAGCTTGTAGGGAATCTGAGTCGAGATGCCAGCCCCGTCCCCCGTACGGGCATCTGCATCAAGGGCACCACGGTGCATGAGGTTACAAATGGACCGTAGCCCTATCCGCAGGATCTCATTGGAGCGAAGACCGCTAATCTTGGCAACCATACCGACTCCGCAGGCGTCGTGCTCGTTTGCCGGATCATAGAGCGAGGTGCTGCTCTGATGGTGGGGCAGGGAATGATTCATGGGCGTGTTGGGGTACTGGTTTCGTTGGGTGCATGGCCCGATCTGTGATCGAGCCTCGCGATGTTCATGGAGCGAGCCTTTCCCCGCAAGCAAATGGCGTTCCAAATGAGGAAAAAGTTTCGTCTCCTTCAAGTGTCATTCCCTCTTTTCACCACGGCACTTTCCCTTTTTCATACCCCCTCGCTTCATCATGCCACTCTTAAATTCCGTCCCAGCCAATGCAGCCGATACCAATTGGCGGCTTTTTCTCTGGTTCAGGCTCCTCTTCTCGTGCCGGTATTACTACCCGGTGCTTGCGGTTCTTTTTCTCGATCTTGGCCTGAGTGCCACAGAATATACACTGCTCAATGTGGTCTGGGCCTCGGCCAGTCTGCTCTCCGATATCCCTGCGGGAGTCCTCGCGGACCGCTTCGGTCGGAAACCCCTCCTTGTGGCGGCAGGAGTCTGCATGGTGATGGAAATGGGCCTGCTCTGCGCTGCACCGCAAAATGGAGGCATCCTGCTATTCCTCTTTTGTCTTGCAAACCGACTCCTCAGCGGACTCTCGGAAGGCCTTGCCAGCGGAGCCGACGAAGCTCTTGTCTATGATTCCCTTACAGAACGAGGGCGCTCAGGACAATGGCATCAGGTGCTTGAGCAGGTCACCCGATGGCAATCGGCAGGCATGGTGTTTGCCATGCTGGTCGGAGGTGCCGTCTATGCACCGGGATTCATGAACGGGATGGCGGCGATGCTCGGGTTGCACCCCCATCTCAATCAGGGCATCACGCTCCGCTTCCCCGTTTACCTCACCTTCATCAGTGCGCTTGGAGTCCTTCTGCTTGCCTTCAGATTTCAGGAACCCAAGCGACGACACCCCCTGGCACCTGAAGATCCCGAGGGACATCGAGCCTCATCAATGAAGGGTTCCTTTTCCTTTGTCATGGCAGCCGGGGCATGGCTACTCGGTAATCCAATCGCACTTTTTGTGGTTATTGCCGGTCTCTTACTCGACAGCTCAGTCAGGCTCTTTCTCACCTTTAGTAGCTCCTATTTCCGCCTGATCGGAATACCCGAAGCACTCTTTGGCCTCCTGGGGGCCGTCATGGCAGGACTCGGTTTTTTTGTTTCTCCCTGGGCAAGACAGATGGTGGCCACCCGGACTGTGGGACAGAGTTTTTCAATCATTACCCTGATTGTGTTGCTCGGATTGAGCGGAGTAGCTCTCCATCTTCGCTACTGGGGTGTGCTTTTCGCCTTTCCGTTAGGCGCCGCCATGACCCTGATCGGATTCACTGTTTCCTCCTATCTCAACACCCTGGTGGACTCTCATCATCGGGCGACCGTGCTTTCCTTCAAGGGATTTGCCTTCAATCTTGCCTACGGCGGGGTCAGCCTCCTCTTTGCCTTAGCACTGAAGCATCTGCACGGCGACTCCACAGGCGAAGTGCTTGGCAATGCTTTTGTCCTGCTTCCAATATGGCTGATGCTGATCTGGAGTGGTCTGCTGATCGCGTTTCGCAAGCACCGCAGGCTTATCACTCAGAAACTCACCTCCTGAAATCCGGCAAATGATTCTGGCATTCAACAAACCCTACGGGGTTCTTTCACAGTTCACAAACGATGGATCTCCCCACGAAACCCTGGCTCAATTTGTTTTTCCAAAAAAAGTCTATCCTCTCGGCAGACTCGATGCGGACTCCGAAGGACTTCTCCTGCTGAGTGATGAGGCCGGTCTCAATTCCCGCTTGCTCGGTCCTGAACAGGAACACCCTCGTTGCTACTGGGCTCAGGTCGAGCGCATCCCGACAGCTGATACTCTTGCCAAGCTCTCGGCAGGCATCGTGATTCAGGGCTACACAACCCGCCCCTGCCATGCGTGGATCATCGATCCCCAGCCGGAGATTCTTCCCCGGAATCCTCCAATCCGAGTACGGAAGAATGTTCCCGACTGCTGGATCGGTCTGGAACTCACCGAGGGGAAAAATCGTCAGGTTCGCAAGATGACAGCCTCGATCGGACATCCAACTCTTCGGTTATTTCGCACCCGTATAGGAGGTCTGGAGCTTGGCGATCTCCCCGCCGGAAGCTGGCGTGAACTCTCCCCAAGAGAGGGAAAACTCATCTTTTCGGCCAAAGGAACCGCTGAATAAATTCCATGAAGGCAGCTATGCGATTTTATCAACGCTGCCTTAATGACAACCACAGCCCGAGCCGCATCCCCCACCGGGAGAGGGACGGGGTGCAGGTGCTGCACCTGCCTTTGCGGCATAGCCGAAACCGCCGGTGATCACGCGCCGGACGGGCTTCCCGTTTTCCGGATGATGCGTGAGCGGGGCATCCTTCATGCTCTGGCTGAGTTCGAAACTCTCAGTCACTTCGTCCGGCGTTCTGGGAATCGTCTCGTAGAGGTATGTGGCCATGCTCCTGATTCGGTAAAAATGGTGCGCGATACAGGGTTCGAACCTGTGACCCCTACAGTGTCAGTGTAGTGCTCTACCGCTGAGCTAACCGCGCGAAAACTTGGGTTGTGAATCGTATAAAAGCGAACTTGTGGCGTCAATCGCAGTTTTGCATCTCGCCTCTTTAGAATCCATTTCTGGCTGGCGGTATCACTCCGGGCAAGTTCTGAATCTGGATCCTATGGCAATTCGGTTGAACCCATCAGATAGCGGTCGCATTCTCTCGCCGCTCCCCGACCTTCGTTGAAAGCCCAAACCACCAGACTCTGACCACGGCGGCAGTCACCTGCGGCAAAGACGCCGGGAATGTTGGTCAGGTACTTTCCATGTTCCGCCTTGATGTTGGTACGGGCATCGCGCTCGACTCCCATGGAATCAAGAAGTGGTTGTTCCGGGCCAAGGAAACCCATGGCAAGCAGCACAAGCTGGGTTGGAATCACCCGCTCGGTACCGGGAATGTTTTTGGGCACAAGCTGGCCCTTGTCATTTTTTGCCCATTCCACCTGAACGGTGTGGATGGCCTTTACGGTGCCTTGATCATCGCCCTCAAATCGGGTCGCCGTCGTGGCATAGATCCGCGGATCACTTCCAAACTTGGCGGCAGCTTCTTCCTGCCCGTAGTCCGTTTTGAAAACCTTCGGCCATTCAGGCCATGGATTGTCCTTTTGCCGGGAGAGCGGGAGCTTGGGTAAAATCTCCACCTGCACCAGCGACTTGCAGCCCTGGCGCAATGAGGTGGCCACGCAGTCGGTTCCTGTATCCCCTCCCCCGATGATCACCACATCCTTTCCCTTGGCATCGATGAAGCCGGATTCCTGAGAGGGGGAAAGAAGCTTTCTGGTATTTGCCGTCAGAAAATCCATCGCAAAATGGATCCCTTGAAACTGGCGGCCCTCCACAGGAAGATCGCGCGGTTTTGTGGCCCCTGTGCAGATGACGATCGCATCGAAGTCCTTACGGAGTTTTTCCAGTGGGATTTCGGTGCCGACATTGGCGTTGCACTCGAACCTGATCCCTTCGTCTTCAAGCAGCCGGATGCGACGCATGACAACTTCCTCCTTGGCCAGTTTCATGTTGGGAATACCGTACATGAGCAGTCCTCCCGGCCGGTCAGCACGTTCAAACACGGTGACATTGTGGCCGGTATGGTTGAGTTGCGCAGCAACGCTGAGTCCTGCCGGGCCGGAACCGATCACGGCGACTTTCTTTCCGGTTCTCTTCGAGGGAGGGTTGGGGAGAACCCAGTCGTTCTCCCAGCCCTTGTCGATGATGGAGACCTCGATGTTCTTGATCGTAACCTGAGGCTCGATGATTCCCAGCACGCAGGATCCCTCGCACGGAGCAGGACAGACCCGTCCCGTGAATTCGGGGAAGTTGTTGGTCTTGTGGAGCCGCTCAAGGGCTTCTCTCCAGAGCCCCCTGTAGACGAGATCGTTCCATTCTGGAATCAGGTTGTTGATCGGGCAGCCGCTTGCCATGCCCGAGATCAAAGTGCCGGTGTGGCAGAAGGGAACGCCGCAATCCATGCAACGGGCACCCTGAGTGCGTAGATCCTCTTCGGACTGGTGGGTATGGATTTCATTCCAGTCGCCAAGACGCGTGAGCGGATCCCGATCTCCGGGAAGTTCGCGTTGGTATTCTAAGAAGCCGGTAGGTTTTCCCATGTGTTGGCGAAGTAGTCGTTTCTCTTGTTTGCAGGGATGGGATGCTGGTTAACCTCCTCCCACTCGGGCGGCATCCCTGGCATTCAATTCAAAGGCCTCATTAAGGGCATCATCACCGCTGAGCCCTTTGGCAGTGGCCATCGCGATGGCTTGGAGCACTCGTTTGTAATCCCTTGGCATGACCTTCACAAACTTGGGAAGGATGGCATCCCAATCGGAAAGGATATGGGCTGCCTTTTTGCTGCCTGTCAGTTCCGCGTGCTTACGGATGAGTTCGTGCAGTTCAGCGGTGTCCTGCTCATCCGGCTTTTCCAGGTCCACCATCTGCTTGTTGCATCGGGTGGCAAAGTCGCCCACCTCGTCGAGAATGAAGGCCGTGCCACCGCTCATTCCCGCCGCAAAGTTGCGACCAGTGGCTCCAAGAATCACAACCCTCCCTCCAGTCATGTATTCGCAGCCGTGATCGCCAACCCCTTCTACCACGGCGTTCACTCCTGAGTTGCGGACGCCGAAACGCTCGCCTGCAACTCCCCGGAAAAAGGCTTCTCCCGAGGTTGCCCCGTACAACGCCACATTTCCCAGAAGGATGTTTTCCTCGGCGGCAAAAGTGGCTTTGGCATCGGGATAGATGATCACGCGACCGCCGCTCAACCCCTTACCCACATAGTCGTTTGCATCCCCTTCAAGCTCGATGGTTACACCCGGCGGCATGAAGGCGCCGAGGCTCTGGCCAGCACTTCCCTTGAACTTGAGGTGCACGGTTCCCTCGGGAAGTCCGGCCCAATGGCGTTTGGTGATTTCATTGCCTAGAATGGTTCCCACAACGCGGTTCGTGTTCCTGATCGGCAACTCGACGCGCACTTTTTCCCCGCGTTCAACAGCGGGCTTGCACAAGTCGAGAAGCATCGAGATATCCATGCTTTTTTCCAATCCGTGATCTTGTGTCTCGGTACAGAAGCGACCAACCTCTGGGCCTGCGGGTGGAGAGTAGAGCAGTCCAGAGAGGTCGATACCCTTGGCCTTCCAGTGTTCGAGAGCACGACGGCTTTCCAGAAGATCGGTACGACCGATCATTTCGTTGATCGAACGAAAACCAAGCTGCGCCATGAGTTCCCGGACTTCCTGAGCGATGAAACGCATGAAGTTCACCGTATGGGCAGGATCCCCCTTGAAGTTCTTGCGGAGTTCGGGGTTCTGAGTGGCAACCCCAACCGGGCAGGTGTTCAAATGGCACGCACGCATCATGATGCAGCCAAGGGAGACAAGCGGAGCTGTGGCAAAACCGAACTCCTCGGCACCGAGAATGATGGCCACAACAACATCGCGGCCTGTTTTGAGCTGACCGTCCGTCTCGACCACAATGCGCGAGCGAAGGTTGTTGAGCACAAGCGTCTGGTGGGTTTCCGCAAGCCCGAGTTCCCATGGCAGGCCGGCGTGCTTGATGGAGGTCTGTGGAGAGGCACCCGTGCCCCCGTCGAAGCCGGAGATCAAGACCACATCGGCATGCGCTTTGGCAACTCCCGCCGCAACCGTCCCCACCCCCACTTCGGAAACTAGTTTCACGCTGATGCGGGCCGATCGGTTGGCGTTTTTGAGATCGTGGATGAGCTCCGAGAGATCCTCGATTGAATAAATGTCGTGATGAGGAGGCGGGGAAATCAGCCCAACTCCGGTGGTGGAATGGCGCACCTTGGCAATCCAAGGGTAGACTTTGCCGCCGGGCAATTGTCCCCCTTCGCCGGGTTTCGCACCCTGGGCCATCTTAATCTGGATTTCCTTGGCCTGTGTGAGGAAGAGACTCGTCACGCCGAAGCGACCCGAGGCGACCTGCTTGATGGCACTGTTCTTGGAGTCCCCCCGGTCGTTCGTCCAAGTGTATCGCGCGACATCCTCTCCTCCTTCCCCGGTATTCGATTTCCCTCCGATCCGGTTCATGGCGATGGCGAGGCTCTCATGGGCCTCCTTGGAAATGGAACCGTAGCTCATCGCGCCGGTTTTAAACCGTTTGACGATCTCCTCTACAGACTCCACCTCTTCGAGAGGCACGGGTTTCTGGGGCTTGAACTCAAGCATCCCTCTCAGTGTGAAAATCTGTTCCTGCTGACTGTTCACCAGTGAGGAGTATTTTCTGAATGTGTCGTAATCCTCGTTACGGACTGCCTTTTGCAGGAGATGAATAACCTCGGGCGAAAACAAATGGGCCTCCCCGTCTTTCCTCCATTGATAGTCGCCTCCTTCTTCGAGCGTGTGAGCAGCTTCGACCCGTTCGGTGAATGCCCGACGATGACGGATGAGCGACTCCTCAGCGATGGCCTCCAGATCAGCCCCTTCGATCCGCGAAGCGGTGCCGGCAAAATACTTGTCGACGACCTTTTGCTGAAGTCCCACACATTCGAAGATCTGCGCTCCGAGATAGCTCTGGATTGTTGAAATTCCGATCTTGGAAGCCACTTTGACGATACCCTTCGTGGCGGCCTTCACAAAATTCTTACAAGCCGAGGGATAGTCCACCTCTGTCAACAAACCTTGGAGAATCATGTTGTCGAGGGTTTCAAACGCGAGATACGGGTTGATGCCCGCACAACCGTAACCGATCAGGGTGCAGAAGTGATGCACCTCCCGCGGTTCTCCTGACTCGAGAATGATACCGACTTTGGTTCGCTTGCCTTCGCGGATGAGAAAATGGTGAAGTCCTGAGACGGCGAGCAGCGCCGGGATGGCGGCATTGTGGCGGTCGACCCCTCGGTCGCTCAGGATGATGATGTTGATACCCGCATCAATCTGGAGGCTGGCCTGACGGAAAATTTCCTCCAGGGCGGCCTCAAGTCCTCCGGTTCCCTGCGAGGGATCAAAAAGAGTGGAAACCGTGACGGAACGAAATTCGCCTTGTGCGACATGTCGCAGCTTGGAGAGTTCCTCGTTGGTGATAATCGGGGTCGGCAGTTCAATCAGATGGCAACTTTTCGGATTCGGATCCAATAAATTGCCTTCCGGCCCGATGGTTGTGACAGATGAGGTGACAATCTCCTCGCGGATGCAGTCAATGGGGGGATTGGTGACCTGGGCAAAGAGTTGCTTGAAATAATCGTAGAGCAGTTTCGATTTGTTGGAAAAAACTGCCAAGGGAATATCCGTGCCCATGGAACCGGTGGCCTCGACACCGTTGCGGGCCATTGGAAGGAGAAGCTTGCGAAGATCTTCAAATGTGTATCCGAATGCAAGCTGGCGCTGGAGCACCGTGCCGTGGTCGGATCCGGGAACCTCCGTGGAATCGGGAATGTCGGATAGCTTGATCAGCTGATCGTCAAGCCACTGACGGTAAGGTTTTTCCGAGGCGATCTGATGCTTGATTTCCTGATCATCAACGATACGGCCTTTCTCCATGTCCACAAGGAACATGCGACCGGGTTGGAGGCGCCCCTTGCTGGCAACCCGCTCGGGTTCGATCGGCAGAACACCCGCCTCGGAAGCCATGATCACATAATCATCCTTGGTCACATAGTAGCGCGAAGGGCGGAGTCCGTTCCGGTCAAGTGTGGCGCCGATCATCGTTCCATCGGTGAAGACGACCGAAGCAGGGCCGTCCCAAGGCTCCATGAGGCAGGAGTGAAATTCGTAAAACGCCTTTTTCTCAGGAGACATCGACTCGTGACCACTCCAGGGCTCGGGAATCATCATCATCATCGCATGAGGCAACGAACGGCCCCCCATGACGAGCAGTTCCAAGACATTGTCGAACATGGAGGAGTCGGATCCTCCGGCATTGACGATGGGAAGAATTTTGGCGATGTCGTTGCCCAGCAGGGGACTGGCAAGCAGTGGCTCGCGGGCTTTCATCCAGTTGATATTGCCACGAAGCGTGTTGATCTCGCCGTTATGGGCGATGTACCGGTAAGGATGCGAACGCTCCCAACTGGGAAAGGTGTTTGTGGAGAAGCGGGAGTGAACTAGAGCCAGGGCAGAGTCCAACGAAGAATCGCTCAAATCAGTGAAATATACTCCCACCTGTGCAGGCATGAGCATCCCCTTGTAAACGACGACCCGGCTGGAAATACTCGGCGCATACCAGAACGGGTCGACGCCCGCGCTGCGTATTTTCTGGTGGGCAATCTTACGGATCACAAAAAGCTTGCGCTCGAAATCCTGCTCGGTGGGACAGTTGGAACCGCGACCGATGAATACCTGCCTGTGAAACGGTTCGCTCCCGATGGCCGTCTTACCAAGGGATGAATTGTCCACGGGAACATCCCTCCACCCCAGGACAACTTGCCCTTCGGCGGCAACAATTTCCCCGAACAATTTTTCACTGATCGCACGAGTCTCCTTTTCCGGCGAGACATAGAGCATCCCGACAGCGTAGAGACCGGGAGGGGGGAGCGTGATTTTTTCAATGGCAGCCGCCTTGGTAAAAAAACCGTGGGGCATCTGAAGGAGAATCCCGGCACCATCCCCCGTATTAGCCTCGCAACCACAAGCACCGCGATGATCCAGATTCACGAGCATGGTCAGCGCCTGCCTGACGATGTCGTGGTTTCGTTTGCCCTTCATCTGGCAAATAAAACCGACCCCGCATGCATCATGCTCAAACTGGGGGTCATAGAGGCCCTGCTTTTCAGGCAGTCCGGGATTATTGCGAAGAGGAGATTTGATCATCGTGAGGAGTCTCTGTGTGATCCGGTGTCAGAGACTACTACCAGACTTTTTGGCGATCGAGAGAAAGTTCATTTTTGTCGCTGAATTCCTGCAATTTGTCCGTGGCAGAGAGGGACAGCCTGCAAAATACTTCACTCGTTAAATATTTCACTATCATTCAGTCTAGTTGCCCGCCCCCTCGATAAAGACATCCATTTGCTGACCGACATAGACAGGAATTTTGCTGTGATCGAACTGGTAGATGACTTGGAGCACCCGGGTATCAACACGCTCCGTGCTGTCACCTGTCAGGGATTTCTTGGTCGTGACATAGGGCTCAATCCGGACAAAGCGCAATGGAATGGGATCCGTCCTCATTCCCTTGATGAAAGCGACAGCCGGGGCGCCGGGGCGTATGCGGGAGGCACTATCCTCATCCACATCGGCACGGAGTTGGAGGAAGCGAGTTTCCCCTAGCAGGAGCGAGGGATTGTTCGCATCAGTGGGGGGCACGGAGGCATACTCTCCAGCACGGAGATCGACCTTGAGTATCTTCCCGTCGCGGGGTGCCCGCACAGTCAGCAGTTCGAGATTCACCTGGGCCTGCGCCAGTTGGGCCGTGGCAAGATCTAAATCCGCTCTCGAGGTGGCAAGTGCTGTCTCTGCGGACCGAACCGCGTAGTATTTCCGCTGCAAATCGTCGTCGCTGACCACATCCTTTCTGCTGAGTCTCTGAGTCCGCTGATAACTATCCTGACGGTCTGCCAGCAGAACCGAAGCCTCATTCACCTTCGCCTGCAGCAGCCCAAGCTGAGCGTTCTGACTGGCAACTTTGGCCTCCGCATCGCGCGTGTCCTCACGGAAGAGTGGATCTCCTTTTTTTACCTGATCACCTACCTTGACCATGACTTCAGCGATGAGTCCAGGAAGCGTTGGGGCGATACGGACATTCTCATCAATGCTTTCGACAAGGCCACGAGCCCCGATGGAGTCGGCGTATGGTGCTCGTGATGGCTCCACTAGCGGCACGGGGACAGGCTCCGGCTTCCTGAGCTTGAAGACCAGCAAACTCACCCCAACAAGGCCTGCAAGGGCAAGGTAGATACTGGGGCGATTGAGAAGGCTCATGACTTAAAAAATTTTATGAATCAGCAGTATGGAATCAAGGCGCTCAACCATGATGGTAATCAGTCGCCAGACAACTCTTAACTACCCTGCCATCTTCCATCTCGGCAATCCAATCGGCGAATGAAAAAATTCGGCTGTCATGGGTCACGACGATCACGCAGCGTTCGGCATTACAAGCGCTGTTCTTGAGTAGTTCGAGAGCATGATGACCCGTTGCAGCATCAAGTGATGCAGTGGGTTCGTCGCAAATGACGAGCCTGGGGTCATGCACAAGTGCTCGGGCGATTGCCACCCGCTGCTGCTGACCACCCGAGAGCTGGCGCGGAAAGGAGCGGATTCGCTTACCCAATCCAAGATCCTCCAGTAAGGCAGCTGCCTTTTCCTCAGCCTTCCGATAGGGCATCCCCTGAAGAATCAGGGGAATGGAGGCATTTTCCACAATGGTGAGTGTGGGAATAAGGTTGAACTGTTGGAAAATAAAACCGACATTCAGGCATCGGAAGCGTGTGATCTCGGCGTCGCTCATCGTCTTGAGATTGCTCCCAAAAACCTCAATATCTCCGGAATCAACACCAAGTGTTCCGCAAATGACGCTCAGAAGCGTGGTTTTACCACAACCCGATGGCCCTACAATCATGGTCAGCCTGCCGCTCATGGCTTGAAACGAGACTTCCCTAAGGGCATAGGTCGGCGTGTCACCATTAGGAAAAATTTTTGTGACCTTCTCCACCTTCACTGCAAGAGAGCCTTCAGATGATGAGTCAGGGCTCATTTGAAGACAACTGCCGGCTCCAGCTTGGCAACCCGGATCAATCCGATGACCGCTGAGAAACAGCAGATCATTACGACGACAACAGCCACAAAGACCGGCACCTGCCACGGCATGAAGAAGGGAGGTTGTTCGGCTTTCAGCACCTTGTATCCGAAAAATGATGTAAGACCAACTCCAAGGCCGTATCCAATGATGCCTACTGAAAAAGCCTGCAGGAAGACCATCGCCGCTAGTGTCGACATTCGCACCCCCATCGCCTTTAGCGCGGCGAGATAGCGGAGATTGTCGTAAATAAAGAGATAGAAGGTCTGACCTGCGATCGCTATCCCGACGATTACACCCAGTAGTACCACAGTTCCAAACGAGATCGGGATACCTGTATTCTTGATATACCACCAGATAGTGGCCCAAAAGAGCTCATCCCGTTCAAATGCACGAAGTCCATGCAGCGAACTGATTCTGTTGGCCAACTCTTTGGTGGAAACTCCCTTCTTCGGTTCCACCAGCACACAACTGAGCTGCTTTCGCTGAGGCTTCGCGTATTGCAACGCCCGGTCATAGGTCGTATATACGTATGGCTGACCGAGGAAGCTCCTGTTGGCATGGCAGAGAGCAACAACACGAGCAGTCTTGTCATTAATTTCAAAGACCGTCCCGATATCAATGGTGATGCCCTTCTTGCGAAATTTGTCGATACCCACCTGATCAATAATGACAGCATCAGGGAGGCGAAGATCTTCTATCCGTCCTTTGGTGATCTTCATGGGACGACCAACAAAGGTGGCAGTATCGAGCCCTACCAGCTGGACATTCTCGAATGACCCATCCCCAAGGCGGGCCTGTTCGATTCCCACATAAAGAGGAACAGCCCACTCCACTCCCGGCACACTTCGCACACGCGTGACCTCGATTTCACGGAGTGGGATGACTTCGTTGGCTTGCTCCACCTTGGAGTCGAAGACCCAGATCTGCGCTCCAATATTGCGAACTGTTGCCGAAGTCCAAAGCATGAGCCCGCAGAAAATGGAAGACTGCTGCGTCATCAGCAGTGAACAAAATGTGAGTCCCACCACAAGCATCACATATTTCGAGGTATCTCGAAAAAGCATGAGCAAGGCGATACGGAGCATGGATGGAGAATAATCAGGATACAGAGGTCAGTTTACTCACTTGTCTCGCTGCATTCACGGCATATTTGGCCAACATGTCGAATTCCAGATTCACAAAATCCCCAGGTTTGAGGTCACCTAGGTTCGTCTCCTGAATCGTATGGGGGATGATCCAAAGCCCGAAGTGATCGTCGGCCAGAGAGGCCACAGTCAGGCTGACTCCATTCACGGCTATCGATCCCTTCTCGATAAAGTAAAGGGCAGCGGCGTTGGGAATCCTGATCACGAGATTCAAATCCTCACCACGATGCTCACCCAGGAGGACTTCGGATTTCGTATCAATGTGTCCCTGCACAAAATGACCGCCAAACCGTCCGTCAGCACGCAAAGCCCGTTCCAGATTGACCCGTGATCCCTTGTCTAATTCGCCCAGATTTGTCCGTGCCAGCGTCTCGCCCAGCAGGTCGAAGACGAGATTCCCATCGTCCCTGTTCGTCACCGTCAGACAGCAACCATTCACGGCAAGACTGTCCCCATGAGAAAGCTGATTACTTAAGGAGGTCTCCAGAATCAACCGGGCGGCATTCCCCCGCTGTTCCAAAGCACAAACATTTCCAACAGCCTCGACAAGTCCGGTAAACATGCGTTTGTTTTACCAGCGAAGCGAAGTTCGCGCTATCGCAGAAATAACCAACCTACCAGCACGAGAAGAGGAAGAAGCATAGGCAGGGAGTAGCGCAGCAGATACCCGAAGAAGCTTGGAGTCGAGATTCCGGATGCTGCAACGACACTTTTGACCATGAAATTGGGGCCATTGCCGATGTAGGTCATTGCTCCGAAAAAGACGGCTCCCAGGGAAATCGCGATCAAATGCTCAGGTGTATTGGATGCCACCTGAAGAACATCGTGAGGGTAATCAACAGACCCACCGCGCAATCCCATTTCCAGAGAGAGAAAGGAGAGGTAGGTCGGAGCATTATCGAGCAGGGAGGAAAGCCCGCCTGTGAAATAATAGAATTGGTGCGAGCCCATGCCGCAGGATTCGGCAAGTGCCGCAGCATGATGTTGGAGATAGTCCAGGGCAGGCATCATAGTCGCAAAGATGCCGATAAAGAGCCAGGCGACTTCCTTGAGGGGACCCGCACTGAATTCATTCTTCTCGTGGATCACTTGGGGTGTGAATCTCCAGGAAATGATGGCCACAGAACACATCACGAACTCCCTCCATGGGGTGGGGATGAAAATCGCACCCAGGATCGCCATTAGTGGAAAGATATTACCTACCCCCTCAACACTCCATACTCCCTGTTCATTTGCCAATCTTGGAGATATGTCTTTGCGCTTGGCATAATCGCGCAGATCGAGCGCATAGAAAATGGCAGCCAACAGCACCACCAGAAGCAGCCACGGCTGCCAGAGATGCACTAGCGTCCAGAAGAAAGGAACGCCTTTCAGAAATCCAAGAAAAAGGGGAGGATCGCCGATTGGGGTGAGGCAGCCGCCGATATTGGAAATCAGGAAAATGAAGAAGACAGTATGAAATCCCCCAATTCGCCATTTATTCATTCTGATCCATGGACGAATCAGCAGCATCGAAGCTCCCGTCGTGCCGATGAGATTGGCCAGAAGCGCACCGAGCACAAGGAAGCCGGTATTAACGAACGGGGTGGTCCCTTCCCTCACGCTGATATGAATCCCACTTGCCACGATGAAGAGTGAGCCCATCAGAACGATGAAGCTTATATATTCATGGAGAGCGACCAGTGGGTGCACCCGATCCCCAAGGATAAAGAGATAATAGAGCACGGTGATTCCTCCCAGCAGGATGGCCACTTTGGGATAGTGCCGTTCCCACCAATGCAAGGCCAGAAATGGCATGAGTGCGATCGCCAGCAACTGTAAAAAAAAAGGGACCAGCATCCACCACGCCGGCAGGATGTGTTCAGCAATTGAAGCCGAGAGTATCATGAACCTGTTGTTTTTCATGGACATTGCGAAATGGGCGAGCAAATTCAACAGGCTCTGAATGTAAAACCCTTGCCGATGATTTCCCTGCATCCCTGTTCCGTCGTTTTTTCGACACTGATTCTCTTTCTTACAGGCTGTGCCTCGGTCAGCGTCAGCAATATCAATTCCAAGGGTACTCCTCCCGGACAACTCCCTGCAAAGATCTTTGTTCAGGAATTCACGGCTCCGACCAAGAGTTTCAGGGTGGATCGCAGCAATCGCGAGCTCGACTCATTCATCAAGGATCAACGGCGCGAGCTTGCAGGCGAACTTGTGCGGCAGCTTTCCAAGTATCTTGCTCCGGCAAAGATCCTTCCGGAGGGATCGCAAGTTCCACGGGGGAACTTCTGGTTGGTCAGCGGGACCTATGCCCGGGTAAATCAGGGCAGTCGCCTGCTGCGTGCCGGGATCGGCTTTGGAGCAGGGGGAACCAAGATGGAGACCCGTACCCAGATCGCAGACTTGGAAAAAGGAAAGCCGAGGGTCTTCCTTTCCCTGTTGACCACCGGTGGATCCGGGCTGACGCCGGGAGCCTGGGCGGCCTTCACACCGGCGG